>JALHMY010000045.1 GCA_022843805.1 Fuerstiella sp. | reverse complement strand
ACCAGCGGCGGCAATGACGTCATCACGATCACCGGCGGTAACAACCATGTGATCGGCGGTATTGGCAATGATCAGATCACCGTCGGTGACGGCATCGACATCATTCTGGGTGACAGCGGTCTGATTGACTATGTCGGCTCCGGTGCTGGAACCAGCGAAGAATTCATTGATGAACTGCGATCGGATGTCGCGGTCGGCGATGGTACAGACACGATCATTGCAGGCAATGGCCGCAACTGGATCATTGCGGGCAATGGTCAGGATTCGGTCACATCCGGCATTGCTGATGACATCGTGCTGGGTGATGCCGGATTTGCGACCTTTGGTCCCGGTGGTGAACGACTGCTGATCAGCGGCACAAATACGACGGGATCGAACGACTCAGTCACCATCACTGGAGGAAGCAATGTGGTGATTGGCGGATCCGGAACCGACACGATTGCCACCGGCATCGGAACGGATGTGATTCTGGGTGACGAAGGATCGATCGACTACACCATTGACGACAGCAATTCGTCCTTCATTGACCGCATTGTGGTGGCAGAAACCACCGGTGGCAACGACAGTATTTCAGCCGGCAATGGCAACAACATCGTTTTGGCCGGTAATGGCAACGACACGATCACCAGCGGCTCGGGGAATGATCTGGTGCTGGGCGACAGTGGCACGCTGACCTTTGGCACGACCGGTAATCTGAGAACGGCTGTAACACCGGGCACCAGCGGCGGCAATGACGTCATCACGATCACCGGCGGTAACAACCATGTGATCGGCGGTATTGGCAATGATCAGATCACCGTCGGCGACGGCATCGACATCATTCTGGGTGACAGTGGTCTGATTGACTATGTGGGCTCCGGAGCAGGCACCAGCGAAGAATTTGTTGATGAACTGCGATCAGATGTTGCGGCCGGTGACGGTACGGACACGATCATTGCGGGCAATGGCCGCAACTGGATCATTGCAGGCAATGGCCAGGACTCGGTGACATCTGGTCTTGCCGACGACATCGTGCTGGGAGACGCCGGATTTGCGACCTTTGGTCCCGGTGGTGAACGACTTCTGATCAGCGGCACCAATACGACCGGATCGAATGATTCAATTACCATCACCGGTGGAAACAATGTGGTGATCGGCGGATCGGGGACTGACTCGATTGCGACCGGCATCGGAACGGATGTGATTCTGGGTGACGAAGGATCGATCGACTACACCGTCGACGACAGCAATTCGTCCTTCATTGACCGCATTGTGGTGGCGGAAACCACCGGCGGCAACGACAGCATCACGGCAGGTAATGGCAACAACATCATAGTGGCGGGCAACGGCAATGACACGATCAGCAGCGGCACGGGTCATGATCTGGTGCTTGGCGACAGCGGCACACTGACCTTTGGCACGACCGGTAATCTGCGAACAGCTGTGACACCGGGCACCAGCGGTGGCAACGATGTCATAACGATCACCGGAGGTAACAACCATGTGATCGGCGGTATTGGCAGTGATCAGATCACCGTTGGTGACGGCATCGACATCATTCTGGGTGACAGCGGACGGATTGACTATGTCGGCTCCGGTGCAGGCACCAGCGAAGAATTCATCGATGAACTGCGATCGGATGTCGCGGCCGGCGATGGCACAGACTCGATCATTGCAGGCAATGGCCGCAACTGGATCATTGCGGGCAATGGAAACGACACAATCAGCAGCGGTACAGGCCATGATCTGGTGCTGGGCGACAGCGGCACGCTGATCTTTGGCACGACCGGCAATCTGCGAACAGCCGTGACACCGGGCACCAGCGGTGGCAACGATGTCATCACGATCATTGGAGGTAATAACCATGTGATTGGCGGTATCGGCAGTGATCAGATCACCGTCGGTGACGGCATTGATATCATTCTGGGTGACAGCGGACGGATTGACTATGTCGGCTCCGGTGCAGGCACCAGCGAAGAATTCATTGATGAACTGCGATCGGATGTCGCTGTCGGTGACGGTACAGACACAATCATTGCGGGCAATGGCCGCAACTGGATCATTGCCGGCAACGGTCAGGACTCGGTGACGTCCGGTCTTGCCGACGATATCGTGCTGGGTGATGCCGGATTTGCGACCTTTGGTCCCGTTGGTGAACGACTGCTGGTCAGCGGCACAGACACGACCGGATCGAATGATTCGATCACAATCACGGGTGGGAACAATGTGGTGATCGGAGGATCCGGAACGGATTCCATCGCCACCGGCAGTGGAAGAGACGTGATTCTGGGTGATGAAGGATCGATTGACTACACCATCGACGACAGCAATTCGTCCTTCATTGACCGTATTGTGGTGGCAGAAACCACCGGCGGCAATGATACGATCACGGCGGGTAACGGCAACAAAATCATCGTCGCGGGCAATGGAAACGACACAGTCAGCAGCGGTACAGGCCAGGATCTGGTGCTGGGCGACAGTGGCACGCTGACCTTTGGCACGACCGGCAATCTGCGAACAGCCGTGACACCAGGCACCAGCGGTGGCAATGATATTATCACCATTACTGGAGGTAATAGCCATGTGATCGGTGGCATCGGCAGTGATCGAATCACTGTCGGTGACGGCATTGATATCATTCTGGGTGACAGCGGACGGATTGACTATGTCGGCTCCGGCGCGGGCACCAGCGAAGAATTCATTGATGAACTGCGATCGGATGTTGCGGCTGGTGACGGTACGGACACGATCATTGCGGGCAATGGCCGCAACTGGATCATTGCCGGCAACGGTCAGGACTCGGTCACATCCGGACTTGCCGATGACATCGTGCTGGGTGATGCCGGATTTGCGACCTTTGGTGCCGGCGGTGAGCGACTGCTGATCAGCGGCACTAACACAACGGGAGCGAACGACTCGATCACCATCACCGGTGGAAACAATGTGGTGATTGGCGGATCCGGAACTGACACGATTGCGACCGGCAGCGGAACGGACGTGATTTTGGGTGATGAAGGATCGATTGACTACACCATCGACGACAGCAATTCGTCCTTCATTGACCGCATTGTGGTGGCAGAAACCACTGGCGGCAACGACCGCATCACGGCCGGCAATGGCAACAACATCATTGTGGCAGGCAATGGGAACGACACGATCACCAGCGGTACAGGAAATGATCTGGTACTCGGTGACAGTGGCACGCTGACCTTTGGCACGACCGGCAAACTGCGAACGGCTGTTACACCGGGAACCAGTGGCGGAAATGATATCATCACGATCTCTGGAGGAGACAACGTTGTTGTCGCAGGGGGTGGTCGCGACCAGGTAACAACAGGCAGCGGATATGACATAATCCTTGGCGACAACGGTATCATCGATTATGTGACGAGCGACAACGACGAGTCTGACCTGGATCGGATCTTCGCCGGGGGAAGCGTAACGGGGGATGACGACACCATTTCAAGTGGAAATGGGCTCGGTTTCGTATTCGGAGGCACTGGCAGTGACACCATCACAGCCGGAACGGGAAATGATCTGATCTTTGGCGACCATGGTGAATTGCTTGGCGACATTGATCCGAGTCTGCTGCCTTTGGTTTCTCTGACGGATTTGTTCAGTTTCAGATCGGTCGACACAGATGCTTCTTATAGCAACAGCAATGACCTGATTCGTGCCGGTGCAGGTGACGACATCATACTTGGTGGACAGGGAAATGACCGCGTCCTTGGAGAGAGTGGTGACGACGACATTATCGGCGGGCACAACGTAAGCGATGGATCAGACGGCAATGACACAATCGATGGGGGATCCGGGCATGACGTGATCGCTGGCGACAACGCCACGATCCTTCGTGAACCTCGGCTGACCGACATTCGCTGGAGGGCACTCACGGGCACACAGCTTCTGGAAACCAATGGCAACGGAAGCGTTACCAACACTGCTCAGACTGATCCGGATGCCCGACCGAAACGCACGATTTCTCTTTTGAATCACAACAGCACAACGGCTGCAGGATTGTACGGCAACGACATCATTGCAGGAGGATCCGGAGACGATGTGATCTTTGGTCAGCTTGGTGATGATGCGATTCAGGGTGACGGTTCTGTTCTGAATTTTGCGGGCAACCTGACACACGACATCATGTCGACTCATCTGTCTGCTGACGACCTTGGAGGAATCGGAACCGATGGCGACGACTATATTGAAGGAGGAGGAGGCAATGACAAGATTCTCGGTAACCTCGGTCAGGACGATCTGATCGGAGGCAGTTCAAATTTGTTTGGAACGACGAACGCGACAGACCGTCCGGATGGCAAAGATGTGATATTCGGTGGATCGGGGACACGTGCAGCACGGAACGATGCTGGCGATGAAACGATCAATGGACATGCTCGGGATGCAGATGTAATCCTCGGTGACAATGGAAACATCTTCCGGGTGACCGGCATAAATGGAGTCGGCACCGGCAGTTACCTGCAGTTCTCGTATGACACCTATGGCACGATGTTCGTCATTCCGCGGACCACACAATACCTTGACTACTCCTTCGGTGCTCTCAACGACACTTCGCTGAACGATGAACTTCATGGTGAAAGTGGCGACGATATCATCCACGGAATGTCAGGACATGATGTCCTGTTCGGAGATGGACAGGATGACGACCTGATTGGCGGAGCCGGCAATGATCGTATCTTTGGGGGTACTGGCGAAGACGGCATCCTGGGAGATGATGGTCGGGTTCTGACCAGCCGAAACGGAATGACTGAAACTCTTCATGGTGTAACAACCCCAGCCGTGCAGACAACTGTCAATCTTGGAAGTACATTAATTGGCGCCGTTATGAACATTTCGGGGCGTCTGAAGAAGAGTGTGGACCTCGCTGCTTATCAGCTGGGCGGCCATGACGTTATGTATGGCGGACTTGGTGACGACTTCATGCACGGGGGTGCTGGCGATGATGCCATGTCGGGTGCTGAAGCGCTTGCCCAATGGTTTCTTGTTACACCGCTGTCAGACGCATCATTGCTGAATTACAACTCGGCGACCCGGATGTTTGCAGCGTACAATCCCGCCGACTCGCTTTCGAAAATCAGCAATTTCCCGCTAAACTTTGACGCTTTCGGCTCGGGCAACGTCAAAATTAATGACGGCACTGACAGTCTGTTTGGTGATGAAGGCCACGACTGGCTTGTCGGTGGCACACAGAACGACCGGATGTTCGGGGGGATGGGCGATGACCTTCTGAACGCCGACGACAATCTCGAAACCAATTCGGGATTGAATAATGCACCCGACTCGCCTCTTTACGCCGATGCTGACTTCGCGTTTGGCGGAGGTGGCTTTGACGTTCTGATTGCGAATACGGGAGCAGACCGACTGTTTGACTGGGTGAAGCGATTCAATACTTATGTTGTGCCGGTGATTCCATCCGTCGCCAACCCGGTTGTTGCCAGCCCGACGGTCATTCGCGATCCATCCCCGACACTCAATCAGTTCCTGATGGATCTGGCTGTGTCTTCCGGCTACGACGCCGATACCGATGCATTTTCCAGCAACTGGCACGGCGAACTGGGCCTGGTCACCAATGAAGACGGACAGACGTGGATGGATCAGCTCTGGCAGTCAGTAAATCGCGATCCAGCACCCACAGGATTATATGCTCCGCTGGATACTTCAGGCGGGTTTGAGGGGCTGTCGACCGCCGACGTTCACATCCGGGAGGCCGGTGATCGCATCGTCAGCGAAAGTGGAACTTCACGCACTCTCTATGTGTCGCTCACTTCTGCCCCTCCGCAGAACGTTGTGCTCAACGTCGTCTCCCAAAACACCGGTGAAGTCAATGTCAGTCCGTCAACGCTGACGTTTACGCCACTCAACTGGAATATTCCACGGACAATCATCGTCACCGGTGTGGATGACTTGATTGTCGACGGAAACAAAACAGCCACGGTAACGGTCTCCGTCAATACTGCCCTGTCAGCGTCCTCATACAGCGGAGTGTCTGCTAAGAGTCTGACCTTCACAAACTCAGACAATGATGCGACTGTTCCTGTGATCAATTCGCCATCGGCCAGAACTGCTTCTCAGCGTCCTGCCATCTCATGGACTCCAATTGGCGGTGCTTCCAGCTATGAAATCTGGATCAGCAATGTTTCCACTCAGCAAAACCCGTATCTGCAGGCAACGTCTGTTTCGGCAAGTTATGTGCCCACCGCGGATCTGGGTATTGGACTGTTCGATGTATGGGTTCGCGCGGTCATGCCGAACGGTACTCGATTCGGCTGGTCAGCAGTTCAGCGATTCCTCGTTGAAACTCCTGTCAGTGTCGTGACTCCGAACCCGATGCAGCCCAGTCATCGTCCGGTCATTCAGTGGCAGCCGCTCGTCGGGGCAGCCCGCTACGATGTCTGGCTCAGCAATCTGACAACAGGCCAGGGTCAGGCAATTCGCGACGTCAACGTTACAGGAACTCAGTGGACTCCGTCGGTCGATCTGCCGATGTCGGCCTATCGGTTATGGGTTCGGGCAATCGACGTCAGCGGTCGCTGGGGACAGTGGAGTGCCGCAGTAAACTTCCGTGTGGCCACAGCGCCAACTCTCCAGAGCCCGCTGACCTCCACCTTCGATCGTACTCCCACGTTTTCATGGTCTCCCGTCACTGGTGCAGTCAACTACTCGTTTATGCTGCGAAATCTGAATACCGGAGTGACTGTTTACAGCATTACGGGATTGACGACAACCACCTGGACGGCGCCGGCAAATCTGATTGACGCCAACTACCGCTGGTGGGCAGTCGGCATTGCATCGGATGGAATCGCCGGCAACTGGTCCGCTCCGGTTGACTTCTATGTGGGGGGACGAGCTCAGTTTACAACCGTATCGGGAACGTATTCGACAACGCCGACCCTGCAGTGGACTTTGGTTGGAGATGCAGTTCGATACGAACTTCAGATTGACCGCATTGATGTCCCGCAGGCCGGAGTAATTCGACTGACGAATCTGACGGGCAGTCAGCATACCGCAACAACGCCACTGGTCTCCGGTGCAACGTATCGAGCATGGATTCGGGCAGTTAGCAATCTGAGTGAAAATGGGCCATGGAGCAACGCGCTGAACTTTTCTGTTGCAGCATCAGATCTTCCGCAAACGCAGGATCAGACCGATGCGGCGGATGCATCGCTGGCTCTGTTGTCGGGACATTTTGATGAACTGACCGATCGGGAGACGAGAAAACCTCTGATCTCACAGGCGGCCAGTGCGTTCGTGTATGAACAAGGTGTGGATGCTGCAGCTGCGGCGTTCGATGTCTCCGCAAATGCGGCAAGGCCCACACGGAAATCAGGCTCTGCAGAAGCAAGTCCTCATAGTCGCGAGCAGCACTGGCTGACAGCGAGCGTTACCGCAACCAATATTCAATCACATAATGAACAGAAGGACATTGATGAGCTGATCGATTCGATCGTCATCGAGATGCTGATGAATCAATCGTCTCTGTGAGGGTAATGTGTTCAAGTACTCAGGCATAAACGCCAACGCTGTGAAGCATTTCTGGCAGCAAACATGGCGGTATCTCTGTTGACCAGACGATGTCTGTTTTCCAACCCTGACAGGGGTTCCACAACAAAGCCAGGGGTCGCCGTGAAAACGGCGCACCCCAGGAAAAGAACTGTTTTCACTCAAAAAACACTTCACGATGTTGCATGGACAGCGTTGCATTAACGGTTTGTTGCAGCATCTTGCAACAGTATTTGTCCGGAGTATGGCGTCGTATCGCCATCACCTCGGCCAATGGTCTTTGTCAGTCCGCCGCGACGTTCTTCAACCAGTGTCGTGAAGGGGTCGCCGTTGAAGCAGACTTCACCAAAAAACGTCCATACGGAAGAGTGATCTGTGATGAACATGGGGGCGAGCTGACCAGCCGTGGTGGTGTAGCTGAATCCTCCGAGGATTTCGGATCGGCCTCCGCCGAGCGTATGCACGATTGTGCCACCTCGCTCCGTCTTGTATCCCAGTATCCAGAGGTCGCCGCCATGGTTCCTCAAATGTGTTCCCTCGTTTTCGATGTTAAGCTGCCGTGCCCAAACCTTTTGTCCGTTCAGTTGCAAATTGTGTGTCACAAAATCCTCGAAGAACCACTCTGCGCCCTCAGCTCGCGGGGTGCCTGTCAGGTCACAGTCGGACACACTTCGCATGACAAGTGTGCGTCGAGTATCCACTTCAAGGCCGCCATGGATGTTGCCGAAATGCTCGATCATCACGACAGGCGAATCACCGTCCGCAAGTCGAAAGTCGGGATGTAGTCCCTTTCCATAGTTGATCATGGTGGCCAGACCGATCACTCGCCGCACCTTGCCGCGAATCGTTACCGTTTTTCGCAGGTTGTAGCTGCCCGGCAAAAACACCGTCGTTGCTCCGGAGTCGATCGCCTTCTGAATAGCGTCAGCGGAATCAGCATTTCCCGTCGGGTCCGCACCGAATTCATCCACATTGGCCCATGAGTTTGGAGGATCATACGGAATTTCGGGCATTTCCTTTACGGGCAACCGCAGAGAAGTCGAAGGTGAAGAAAACGCACGAGTGACAGGATGCGAGCAATACTCGGAAATACTGGGTCCCTGACTGCCCGCTTTGTCTACACCCTGGACGCGAAACGCCGCAGCGAAATCCGGTGTGTGCGACACATCGGCCAGTGCTCGTGCATAGCCTGTTGTAGTGACGTCACGCAGGAAAAGTTTTCCACCGTTAAAATTCACGATGGCAGGAACGTCGGCGGCACGATCATGCCCCATAAACGTTGCGTCAATCAGACACAATGTTCCGTAGGTGGACAGTGCGGGTACAGCATTGTTGCTGGTGAATCCTCGGATACTGATGGTCTGCCCTTCGTTGACGAAACCAGTCTCCGCCTGTCCTCGCAGTGCAATGTGTTCAAAGACCTGACCGTTGACTGCGTGAGCCGTGGCAATGCCTCGGCGGAATCCAGTGACTTCGCAGTTCCTAACCAGCAGCGGCCCGTTCATATCGCGATGAGCAAGATCGAGCCCCGTATGACCGCTGCCAGGGGCTGCGAGGAATCGGCAGTTTCGTACCGCACCTGAGTTGTTGGAGTAAAACTGTAGTGCAACAGCTCCGGGATTTCCCGAGCCCACGTCAAAGGTCAAATTTTCGATGTAATTGTGAAACCAGTCCGCCGAACCGAATCCTCCGCACCACATCAGCGCTTCCGGATTTTCTGCATCGCGGAAAGTCGCATCCTTTAGCCGGATGACGCTTGCTTCCGGCGACTCTCCACGCAGACGTGTAAAGCCCCAGTTCTGATGTCCTGCAAACTCCTTCGGCCATTTAAGGCTGGCGCTGACAAGATAAGTTCCCCGAGGAAAATAAAGCAGGCGATGCCTCCCGACATTCTCGCTGATCGCCCTTTGGATAGCCTCCGTGTCATCATTCACTCCATCGGCTTTCGCCGAATATGGCGGCTGAGTGACATCCACGACGCCGGGACAGATCGGGAAATCCTGCGCACGGGCGACGGAAGCGGCAAAAGTGAGAATGACGAGAGCGGCGATCTTCATGAATTCACTCCATTAAATGCTCCGGATTCGCCGGACAACAGCGCTTCTTACGTTTTTTATCCCGCCTGCAGGATGTTTTCCATCTACCGTCCTTTGGCCAGTTCATCGACCATGCACGACTAAACTCCCGATCAAACCAAAAACATTCGCCGTGGAACGGCGAGAGACCGGGATGCAGATCAACAATCGGCTCTGGCCGTTTCGACGGCCCCGGTCGTTTTGTGGGACACATCCCGAACTCCAGGCGGAAGCATGAGGCTGCGGACACGATTGTTCGCCCACGTAGGCGAGTCTCTCCGAGACTCGCGAATCCCGGCGTCTCGGAGAGACGCCAATACGTGTTTGAGGTGCGTCGCCTGCAAGACACAGGAACACTGGAGTTCGCGGAGAAAATCAGTGCTCCGCAAGTGGTCCCCGGAAGATCCAAAACAACGAACAAAGCCAATAGAAGCACACGCCAGCAGTCGCCCGTTCCGATTCCAGAAAAATAACTCCCAGCTTACCTTTACAGCAGTACGTGAAGCTATGGCGGTTATCTCGAGCATCCACCAGTGCCGACCTTGCCCGAGCGAATTGTACACTGTCGTTGTGCGATACCCCAGAGCATTGATCGACGCCGTTGTCTGACCATCAGCATTGGACGTGGTCGTTGATCGGGCTCCCTGAGCGTTCACGCTCGCAACCGTCTGCCCGGCGATGTTGTACACCAGGGTGCTGCGACTGCCTGCAGGATTGACAGAATCCGTCCCGGCTCCCACGTTGTTGTAGACTGATGTGGACCGGCGATTCAGTGGATCGATCGACGCATATTCCATCTGAGCGGCAAGCTGCCGTGACAATGTGCGCGGACGGAGAAAGCAGTGAACCACGTACACGCAGTGAACCACCGGAATCTCGCACTCGGCGAGCACATTCCGACGAACTGCGCGCCACTGGCCTGCTGCAAAAGACACCGTCAACCGAGACCGGTTCCCGGCAACACTCTAAACGCCTCAATTAATACACAACACCTGATCATCCTTGTGACGGGTGGCTGGCCCCAATCGCAAGCGGGATGGTGATTCAAGCTCTGGTCAAGCCCTCGCAAGATGTGTATCAAGGTTCCTTCGGATCTTGCTCAAGATCAATTCTGACGATCCGATGCTTTGTTGCAACCACCAGATTGTCGGGGGCAACTGCCATCGTGAAATGAACGTCACCAAAGGAATCGGTTTCATTTTGGACATCGAATTGCGTTAGCAAAGTTCCTCGATACGACTGCGGAATAAAACGCTCTACCTTGCCGTCCGACCTTACGACCAGTAATTCCTCACTATCGGATGCAAAGTGAGCTGCGACGATTGAACCATTAAGCCAGTGCCATTTCCAAAGATCCGTCCTTTCAATTTCGGATTTCAGGTCAATGGTAACTACGCTCCCTTCGTCGTTCACAATGTAGATGCTTTTTCCGCTACTCGAAATCCCGCATGAACGAAAGTCGTGAGAGTGTGGGACTGTAAACCGTGTGATTATGTCACCACTATTTGAATTCAGAAGTATTCCGTCTCCACCTTGAAGTACTAACAAAGCGATAGACCGGCGATTATTGACGGCAGCATGATAAATGTAGTCGCCCGAATCGATGATTTTTCCGCCATCACGAGCCGTTGCAAGAACTGAGTCAAAATCTGCCACATCGTTTGGAAGCAGACAAAAACCTACAAGCGAGTTGAAGTGAAGTGGTTCGTTCTTCATATCTGACGTCCATGTCAACACGAGGCGATTGTCGTTCAACGCCACTGTGGAAAATGTATGTTCGCTTGAGCTGATTTTTGAGGTCTTCAAATCCACAAGATGCAACCTCCCATCAACACTGCGCACAATAAGGCGTTGACTGTTTTCGGAACCATGGACCGACACGATCCTTGAAGTTGACGGTATCTCAAGACGGATTTCCTCTGCATGATCATCAATGCCTCTGATTCTCAAGTGTCCGGATTCCGCTACGACTATGTACAACTTTCCTTGCATTTGCGTGACGAATCGCCGCAGGTCTGCCTGTTTCCAACCGAAGCAGGTACAACCGAGGCACGTCGTTAAGCCTGCGAGTACAACAATATGATGCAAGACTGATCCATATCGTTTGAATTGGAACGGCATGGCGAATGTATTCATCGAATTCCTTCCCCCCAAAAGCGTTCGGGATACTTTGTGTGTAATGAAATGGCGGAAGGTGATTTGGACCCCGGAAAAATTCGAACGGGCGCCTGAACTCATTCTCGTTTTTCGCTTCCGATCACCACGACAGTACCAAGCCCTGAGTATGACCGCACTTGCGACGTCAGTTCTGGTAAGACCGGGTGTTTGGGAAATTGGCCTCCATGCGATGCTATGCGGGTGTAACGAACCGTATGAGGCAAGGCATGGAGGGCGGTGATGAGCATGACGACTGGAGATGAACTGAGCAAGTCTGATGTGTTTGTGAAATTGGCCGTCATGTTGTTTCCCCTGGCTGAGGAAGCCGTTCGGCAGGGAATGACGATGAAAGAGTTTGAACGCGGACTACTCGGAGGATTGCTCTGTACCGGCAAACGGGTGATCGACCAGTTCCTGATTGCTCAGGGAGATAGTGGCCTGGGCCAGACGGTCGCTCATCCGGCCGCCAGCAGCGATGATCAAACAATCGAACCCCGGAAGGTCCACCGAAGTTCGGCCCCCGCCGGCAGATCCCTGCGATCAGGACTTTCAGAACGAAGGTTTATCCACCCGATCGCCCCCACGTAGGCGAGTCTCTCCGAGACTCGCGAATCCCAACGTCTCGGAGACACGCCGATACGTGGCGGAGTTTCGTCACCTGAAAGACACAGGAACGCTGGAGTTCGCGGAGAAAATCAGTGCTCCACAAGTGGTTCCGAGGAGATCCAAAACAACGACCAAACCCAATAAAAACAAAGGCCAGCAGTCCCCCGTTCAGATTCCAGAAAAATAATTCCCAACTGGCACTTTACAGAGGTAAATGCTGGTGGTGCGAAAGCCATGCAAGATCCACGGGGCACAAAATGCCGGTCCTCGAATTTGGTGGAAACTCCAATCCTTGACAAAATCGGCAAATCCGTAAAGCCCCGTAATTTGATGGATGGCCGCATATTTGCTCACTTTTTCCAGAAACGCCACAAACAATCAATCTGTCGTACATTGTGACAACAACTGCAGAGACTGTTGACCTAACCATTGTGACTTTGGTGACGTAGCAATCTTCTCCAATTCAGCCTGAGCTTTTGAACGATCAGGATCGTTTTGCACCCAGACCTCGACTCCACAGAGTATGGGGAATTGTTTCCCCTGTGCCAGAATTCTTTCGACTAATCCAGAAGTCGATTTACCGAGATTCTCCTGTTCGAAAGCCCATCGAGCTGCCTCACCTGCGAGCAGTGAATTCTCAGAGTACCTGATCACATCCTCGGCTGCCCTGGCAACTTCGTCTGTAGTTGATCCCTGATGCAGCAATGCCAGAAACCGAACATCAATATCCGTGTCACTCGCCAATCCTGCAAGCAACTCGTCGGCAATCTGACAGTCGTGCTTTGTAGCCCAGCGTAAAGCGAAATACCGAATGTCGCGATTCGGCGAAAGCAGCAACATAGGCAATATGTTTTCGACGCGAGCAAATAACGGGGAGCTTGACTCAATCTGCATCATCGCCGCACATATCAGCACCGGATCACTTCGTTGGTTCAACTCGAATTCAATGAAGCTGTTCGAGATCAAGCCTGTGGTCATTGAACATACCCAAAGCTTGTGAGCTCTGGAGAGGTCATGCCAATGGTCAATGTGCAGTAGTTCCTTCAGTCTTGATTGGGGTGCGGCGTGTAATAGCAAGCGGCATCTGCCTAAATTCGGAATCTTGTTTTCCGGGAGCGTTAGTGAAAGTCGTTCGATTCCGCTCAAAGCGGAGTACAATGCGTGAGACGCGTCGAATTCACTCGACCACTCCCGAGGCACGGTAGTTTTTCTTGGGGTCACCTGTCCAATAGCCGCCGCACAAAGTAGCACAGGGTCGAGATCTGATGGGATTTCGGCACGGTTCAAATGAACTGTTTCTGAAATCATGTCGATCCAGAATCCAAAGGCCTTTACACGAAGGGGCTCAAGCGAGCTGATTGCAATTTTCGGCATTTGCTGATCCGCCGCCAGATGTGCGACGAACGCTCTTTGTCTTGCATCCTGCCCTGCAGGGAATATGCCAACATCGATTCTTCCAGTCGGCTTTCGAGCACACAGTGCTGCGTGTTCATGAAGAAGCATCCTCCGTGCGGCTACAGCATTTCCTCGAGCCGCCTCAATTTGGCAAAGCTCCAGATTCTGCCATTGGCAGTCCGTTTCCATGGGGTAAATAAGACAGAACGACCGAATATCGAAATTGGGCCAGTTGTCCGTTCCGAGAGCTGGGTTCATTTTCGTCGCGAGTGTTCTACAACATTCTACCACGAGAGGATCACGTATCGAATCCAGTATTGCTCCCGCTTCAGTTGACCGTCCCGTTCGAACCAGCCTGAACACCACAATCGCTTTGGCACGATCGTGAAGCTCGGGAGCCACTGCTCGATTTAGAAAGCCATTAAGTGAATCTGTGTCACCCCGTTCCGCAAACGCCACAAGCACGCAGAAAACTCTGTACACATCGAAGGACATTGGCAATTCAGCTTCCGGAATGTCATATGATTTCCCTGCTACTGCCTGACTGCACCAATCTGGTGCAAGTCCAAACTTCGACTGAAACCCGGCTTTCACTGTGCTGGGAATAAGAACCTCATTCAGCCTCACCTTTTCGTTCGCTGGCAGGAGGACTATTGGTTGCCAACTCAGCACCCTTCTGGCCTCATCATCATGTCCGGATCCTAACAACTCATTTACTGCAGCGCTGACGGCGGACGTATTCACTGTCGCTTTCTGGGTATACAGAATTAAAGTCTCCAGTGACTCGAACTGCCCTGCCGCCGCCAAGCGCGCTGCCATGAGGTCAATCAGTGAATGCTGTTGCCAAAGATCTTCGACCGCAGCAATATGCCTGTAGAATTCCTGCACCGCAGCAACTGTGGCTGGATCATCGGCGTTGGCAATATCGCGGTTAGCAAACAACAAGGATAGGAGAACACCCATCAGAACAAGATATCGAAGTACATCTCGACCATGGGAGCTATTCCTTGTACTCGGTGGCATTTGCGATGTTCTCCTCTCCACATCCCTCGATATTCATCAACCCTGGTTTAAGAACTGGCGGACTTGGGTCAGAGTGTGACCGCACTTGCGACGTCAGTTCTGGTAAGACCGGGTGTTTGGGGAATTGGCCGCCATGCGATGCTATGCGCGTGTAACGAACCGCCTTAGGCAAGGCATGGAGGGCGGTGATGAGCATGACGACTGGAGATGAACTGAGCAAGTCTGATGTGTTTGTGAAATTGGCCGTCATGTTGTTTCCCCTGGCTGAGGAAGCCGTTCGGCAGGGAATGACAATGAAAGAGTTTGTACGCGGACTGCTCGGAGGATTGCTCTGTACCGGCAAACGGATGATCGACCAGTTCCTGATTGCTCAGAGAGATGGTGGCCTGGGTCAGACGGCCGCTCATCCGGCCGCCAGCAGCGATGATCAAACAATCGAACCCCGGAAGGTCCACCGAAGCTCGGCCCCCGTCGCCAGATCCCTGCGAACAGTCTTTGGTGAACATGAATTTTCTGCTTATGTGTATCGCGAAGGCGAAGATCGCCGCAGTCCGATTGTGCGAAGACCTGGGTGACGAAATCGTTCGCGATTCCATCCTTGCGTTGTCATGGGTCGCGCGAGAAGTGCAGCAGCGTCGAAAAAAGAATCAGTTGCTGGTGCGTCTGATGGACGGTCAGCACAGTTGTGGTCGGATGCGGATGCGTGTCTGAGCGACTGCAGCTCTGACAATGTGATCGACATTCCGGATATTGTGCATGTTGCAGGATACGTCGGGAAAGCGGTCACACTTGAGGAAAACCATCAACGTATGCCAGGGGCCAAAATAGAAATCAACGAAACTATCATGATGATGAATATCAATATGACAATTAGAAGATTTACTACCCAATTCAACACGCGTTCCAGCCAAATACGCATTGCGCCAATCCTCGATTATTGCGGACAATTTTGCCACGAAATCGGGCGTCCATGAGTGACCGAATACTCCTCCGTTTCGGTCATACAATTTGTGTGATCGGCGCTCAAAACACAGAACTCACTAAACCACAGATGACACAGATTTTCAAAGATGACAGGGGCGTTTGTGCCTGTGCTTTTTATCTGTGCTTCATTTGTCGTTGAACCATTTATTCCGCCCGCAGGATCTTTTCCATCTTCCGTCCTTTGGCCAGCTCATCGACCAGCTTGTCCATGTATCGCACCTTCTGAGTCAGAGGATTCTCAATCTCTTCGATGCGATAGCCGCAGATCATCCCTGTAATCAGATGAGCGTTGGGATTTAGTTCTGCCTGCTGAAAGAATTGTTCGAACGTCACCTTGTCGCGGATATGCTTCTCAAGTTTCTTTTCGCTGTATCCCGTCAGCCATTTGATCACCTGAAGTAATTCCTCTTTCGTACGCCCCTTCTTTTCAACTTTCGTGAGATAGTGGGGATATACCGAAGCAAATGTCATGCTTGCCATTCGTTCGTCGTGACTGCTTCCGCTCTTCATTTTCAGTTACTCACTTTTTTATCGTCAGTGCAACTCAGTGTGACGTGAGAACGCAGGGGTGAGCCCGATGTATGCTGAATCCGGCTTGTTGGGAGACCTGTTGAAACTATCGCGCTGAAACTGGTCCTAAACGCATCTGTCGGGCAAGATCATCGAACAAGGCTTCCAGAACAAGTCTAACGGGAGAGTTTCCGTCAATCTGATGAGTGGCAGCACAGACTCGATCGAGCATAGGCGCAAGCAAATCGATTCCGCAGCGGACCCCCAGTCGCTGGGTCAGCGGGTCGGAGAAATCTCCTTCCACCAGCAGTCGCATTCTGGTCTGGATAAAGTCGGCAACGAAACGCAGCAGCCAGTTCGCATTTCGACGCTGCTCATCAAGGCCGGAGGAGATTTTTTCCAGCTCATCCGCCACCTGTTTGGCAAGAACCAGAGGCTGCATTTTTTCCAGAAAATTCAGCTGTTCACCGATACGATCCTTCAGAGCTCGCAGCTCTGCGTTCAGCAATTGCCGGGCGACCGTCAGACTTCCTCCAGCCATGTCGGCAACGACCATCGCCTCCGCAGAATCTTCGAGCATTTTTTCCGACAGCAGTATGTCGCGAATGTCGTGATCACTTAGCGGAAAGAACCTGACTACCTGACAGCGAGAACGAATGGTGGGCAGGAGCGCATCGGGACTGTTAACAATCAGAATCATCAGCGCGCTGGCGGGAGGCTCCTCCAGCGTCTTTAACAGTGCATTGGCTCCTTCAGCATTCAGATAATGAGCATCGTCGATGATGGCAATACGACGGGAGGAAGCCTGAGGCGACATCGAAAGTTCGTACAGCAGTCCTTCGTGACCTCGTTTCTCGGAAGATCCGAGCAGCAGATCGAGCGGAATTTGTGACTTGCCTTCGGGGCAGCCAATTTCGATAAAGTCCGGCCATGTGTCTGCTTCGAATCCTTTACATGCACGGCAGATACCGCACGCATCCAGTTGTTCGGGAGAACGTTCTCTGCAGAACTGTGACTTGGCAAACAATCTGGCGAACTGTCGCTTTCCAATCCCTTCCGGACCGCACAGCGCATAGGCATGCGACAAACGATCCCGCTGAATGGACCGTCTGAACAG
This sequence comes from Fuerstiella sp., assembly GCA_022843805.1. Classification (GTDB taxonomy): domain Bacteria; phylum Planctomycetota; class Planctomycetia; order Planctomycetales; family Planctomycetaceae; genus F1-80-MAGs062. Next base: position 50,299 of record JALHMY010000045.1, on the reverse strand, counting down.
TTCTCGCTGTTCGCGGTGGCCGCGCATTTCATCCCAGGACTGCAGCATTGGTATTCTCAGCGGAGAGCAGCTGTGACTCGGCAATGTGAATCGCCTTCAGCATGGCTCGAGCCTTATTCAGAGTTTCCTGATATTCCAGAGCGGGAACACTGTCGGCAACAATACCCGCACCGGCCTGGACGTAAATGATACCGTCTTTCATCACGAGTGTACGCAGAGCAATGCATGTGTCCATGTTGCCGGTGAAATCAATGTAGCCGACAGCACCCCCGTAAGGGCCGCGTTTCTGGGGTTCCACGGCATCAATAATCTCCATCGCACGGACTTTTGGCGCACCGGAAACCGTACCAGCCGGTAATCCGGCTCTCAGAGCTTCGACCGCGGTCAGCCCGGGCCGAAGCATTCCGCTGACGTTCGAAGTGATATGCATCACATGGCTGTAGCGTTCGACAACCATGACGTCAGTCAGTTGAACCGAACCAAATTCCGCCACTCTGCCGACATCGTTTCGAGCCAGATCAATCAGCATCACATGTTCAGCCCGTTCTTTCGGATCAGCCAGAAGTTCAGCGGCCAGTTCTCGGTCTTCCTGCGGGGTTTTGCCACGTCGTCGAGTTCCCGCCAGAGGACGAATGGTTGTCTCGCGATCTTCAACCCGAACCATAATCTCCGGCGAGCTGCCTACGAGATCCACGTCGGGTGTTCGCAGCAGGAACATAAATGGGCTGGGATTGACCATTCGGAGGGAACGGTAAACATCCAGAGGTTTTGCCGGGCTTGAATACTTCAGTCGCTGGCTGATCACAACCTGAAAAATATCGCCCGCTCGGATATACTCACGACAGGCCTCCACAGCGGTTGAAAATTCTTCCTCAGTAAAGTTCGAGCGGACTTCCGGTACCGGATCCACAGTCAGATCGACATCTTTCAGCTGAACGCCCCCACTGCCTTCGGCCAGCCTTCGACATAGAATATCCAGTCGAGCTTCTGCATCGGCCCGGGCTGCGTGAAGATCGCCATTCGCGGTATCGGCAATCGCAACAACCAGGACAACCTTCCGGATATGATCAAAAACGATCATCGAATCGTAAAATGCAAAGCACAGATCGGGCAGGCCTCGATCATCTGTCGGCACATTGGGCAGGTTTTCCGTATAACGAATCACATCGTAACCAGCAAAACCAACCGCCCCGCAGCAGAATCGAGGCAGCCCTGGCAGAGAAACTGAACGATACTGTGAGATCAGCTGATCGAGTTCCTTAAGCGGATCGGGGCTTTCAAACTCCCTTCGCTGCTCTCCTGGTCCTTCCACGACAACATGTTTGCCGGTGGCCGTCAGCGACAGAAACGGGCCGCTACCCACGAAGCTGTAACGACCAATCCGTTCGCCTCCCACAACGCTCTCAAACAGGAATGACCAGTTGCCCGTGCAGATTCGGTCATAGGCGCTGACAGGCGTCAGCGTATCTGACGTCAGCTGACGATAGACTGGGACGAGCCGGGCTTCCGCGGCCAGTGATGCAAACTCGTTAAACTCGGGCAGCGTCGTGACAGCCATGAACAGAAATCCTGGAACTCGTTGGAAGGACCGGCCAAACACTCAGATCGGAAAGAATTAATCCTGACGGCGGGCGATACGGACAGACCCCGAAATCTTTTCAAACACAGGACGAATCTCTCCCAGCTCATGATCTGTCCCCTGCCACCACACCAGCAGCGAAAATTCGCCGGCACGCACACACGACAATGAAACGGTGTTGATCAGTTCGAGGCAGGAAAATTCCAGCAGACGAATCGTTGCCGGCAGTCCGGCAAGTACACCGCTTTCGCTGTACTCGTCGAGATCCTCGTACTCTTCCCTGAAGGCCGCAACGCACGAGTTCATGATTTCCAATGGCGAGGGGCGAGAGTTGAGGACTCGGATGGTCCAGAAACAGGTCCCTTCCGTCAGCACAGTGATGACCACATCGCCATCGGTATCCGACTCCTCCTGAATCTCCCAGATATCCGGATACTGAAAACGAATGCCGTGCGCTTCGTAGTCATTCAAACATCCGGACACATCGAGGGGCATCATCAGCTCCACATCGCCTGAAAAATCGGGCAGTCAAAAAAACGGTTCGTACAGATTTCGAAATCACAGTGGCAGAATCAGGATCTGGTGCTTCGTCAAGCTTTGAATTTCGGGTAGTGGACTTTGCTAATGGTCCTGCAGCCAGGGGATCTTTAGCAAGATCCACTACCTCCAATTGGACCGTTTTTCCTGACGGAGCATTACATTTCGCGGTCGGTTTCGCGTTTTGCCGCCTGGGCAGTACGCGTCACTGGAAAACAGCGGAATTGTTGCCCAGCCCGTCCGCTGTGGCAAGAATTCGAACACCTCAGACTTCTCAGAGTGCAGGAAAATAGCGTTCGGCCTGGTTAAAGATCCGAAATCCGCCTGAGGTTTTACCAAATTCCCGAGTTTGCACAGTAAAAAAGACACCGTCAAAACAAAAAGGGCTCGGCAGCAATCTGCGCCGAACCCCTTGTATTTTGAATCTCAGTATTCGAAATTCAATTCGAAGATTTCGAGTCTTGAAACAGACTGTTTACAGTTTTGTTTTACTGTTTTGCAGTCGAGCGAACAGCGGCTTTCAGGGGAGCTGCATCTGCATTGGTGGCCGATACTGCCTTAACGGGGCCTTTGCTCTCGCCGGTCAGGAGGTTGTCAACTCGGGCTGCTCCCTGGATTTTTTCGAACGTTTCGGCAAGCAGCCTGGCAACTTCCCGTTCCTCAAGTTCTGCGTGCAGCTGGGCTTCAACGTCCTTCGGATCATGCTCAACCGGTTCGGTTCGACCTTCATACTTCAGGATCACGTACTGGGAGTCGATCTGAATGATTCCCGAGATTTCGCCCGGTTCTTTCATCTCGTAAGCTGCTTTGCGAATCGCTTCGTGGGCTCCTGAGTTTCGTCGGATTGGGGGAACGGTCCCGCCCAGAGCACGGCTGTTGGGTTCAACCGACAGTTCGCGAGCCATACGTTCAAAATCGTCTGGATTCTGCTGAGCTTTTGGCCATGCTTCCTGAGCGCGTCGCAAGTTGTCAAACACAATCATACGAGCTTTTACACGCGGACCGAAATTGTCCACATAAGCTTCACGCATCATTTCGCGAGTAATCTGTACGTCGCGTCCAGCCAGTTTCTTCATAGCCAGCATTGGCCACACAACGTCACGTCGATACTGGATGGGAGTGAGATTTCGTTCGGCTTCCAGCAGCTGATAATACTGTTCGACTGCCAGTCCGAATTTTTTGGACAGATTGACGACTTCCTGATTCACTTCTGCTTCGGTTACTGTGATGCCACGTTCTGCACACGCCTGCTGAATGATCATTCTGTTGACAAGATTGTCCAGAACGTCACGGCCGTGGCGTTCGACGCATTCGCGAGCCAGATCTTCATAGCTGATCGCCTGGCCATTCACGCGTCCCACGGCCTGGCTCAGGGCATCGACACGAGCCTGACCAACTTGTTCTTCCTGCTTCTGTTCGGCGGCTTTACTGTTTTGTGCTCTCCAGACCTGCATACCGATACCGGCAGAAATCATCAGCACCAGGGTGCCACCCACCAGGATGCCACCACGGCTGCGGCGGGGGTGATCAATTGACGGTTTTGCGTCAGGGTTTTGTGGTTCCAGCATGGCGGGTCTCCGGTAGAGCAAATGGAGTGAAGAGAGAAGGAGATTTGAGAGGAGGGGGGAGAGCGAGGATGAACGATCAAATACGAGCTGCAGGATTCGGCAGAGACGGCCGGGACAGGAAAGGAGCAGCGTCGCAGTGACCGTGTTTATACGACGAATTCGAAATTAGGGTCAAGTTCGCTTTTCGCATCCCGCCGCGAGGCTCCGTGAATTGAGAAGCAGCCGCATTTCTGCTACACTTCCCGCTCCATGATCGCATCACATAAGTGCTTTTCTTGCCAGCACTTATGGCGTCACCGGCAGATTCTGCAGATTGACACCTTGTCAGAAGTTTTTTGAAAAAACCTGTTGTCGATGCTGACCTGATCAACGGCGGGCTATTGTGGTCATTTTTGAGATCCGTTTTAAAACGGATGATTGCCAATTCATTCAGGAGAATTCGGGTTGTCCACCGACGAACCTCAGGGCGAGCTTGTCCCCATTGCAGATCCTCGCGTCTTTCGTACTGATATACAGGACGAGATGCGGACCAGCTATCTGACATATGCGATGAGCGTGATTATCAGCCGTGCATTGCCGGATGTGCGGGACGGCCTGAAGCCCTCGCAGCGGCGAATTCTGGTGGCGATGAATGACCTGAATCTCGGCCCGAACGGTGGCCGGAAGAAATGTGCGAAGATTGCCGGGGACACCAGTGGTAATTACCACCCCCACGGCGAAGGCGCCATTTACCCGACTTTGGTGCGAATGGCTCAGGACTGGGTGATGCGGGAAGTCCTGATTGATAAGCAGGGAAATTTTGGTTCGCTGGCTGGTCTGCCGCCTGCTGCCATGCGTTACACGGAAGCCCGACTGTCCACCGCAGCCGCCGAAATGATGCGGGACATCGATCGGGAAACCGTCGACTTTACTCCCACCTACGACAACGATCACATGGAACCTGTTGTTCTTCCAGCCAGGTTTCCGAACCTGCTGGTCAATGGTTCCAACGGGATTGCCGTTGGCATGGCAACCAGTATCCCTCCGCATAACATGGGAGAGGTCTGTGACGCTGTCATGAAGGTGATTGACGATCCGGATTGCACTCTGGACGATCTGATGGACCTGCTTCCGGCTCCCGACTTCCCAACGGGCGGAATCATCTGTGGTCGAATGGGCGTGCGGCTGGCCTATATGACGGGCCGATCCACTCTCACGCTCCGTGCAAGAACGCATTTCGAAACGGAGAAGAATACCGATGTGATTGTGGTGACCGAGATTCCCTATCTGGAAACTCGTGACCGCATTCGGGAAAAACTGGAACTGCTGGTACGTGATGAACGGATTAAGGGCATCGCGAGAATCACGGACCTGACAGACCGCAATATTCCGCCATGGCAGGTTCGTCTGCACATTTCGCTGAAGCGTGATGCGGACAAGGACGTCGTTCTGAATCAGCTGTTTGAATATTCGCCGCTGCAGACAACGGTCAGCATGATCGTTCTTGCCCTTGACGGTAACCGCCCTCGTCTGATGAATCTGCGAGCTCTTCTGGATGCGTTTATTCGCCATCGAGTAGAAGTGATTCGCCGCAGAACGGAATTCATGCTGCGTGAGGCCCGCAAGCGAAAGCATACCGTCGAAGGTCTGCTGATGGCCCAGGTGGATATCGACCGCGTCATTCGAACGATTCGGGAATCTCCAAGCCGTGCGGCCGCAAAAGACGCATTGCAGCGAATACCGATTCCAGGGGAAATGGTTGCCAGAGCGCTGGGTGAAGACGGCTTCCGAGCCTATGTCAGCGAGAATGGGACAGCCACCGACTATTTCCTTTCAGTGAACCAGTCGGAGGCCATCGTTTCCATGCAGCTGGGGTCTCTTGCAAATCTTGAACGCGAAAAGCTTGTTGGGGAACACAAGTCGCTGCTGGATGACATCACGGAATATTTGCGACTGCTGTCTGATGAGGCTCAGATTCGTGCCGTGATTCGACAGGATATGGAAGAACTGAAGGGCCGCTTCAGCGACAAGCGCCGTACGGATATCAGTGACGAAGAACTGGGTGAATACGACAAGGAAGCCCTGATCACCGAACAGCCGATGGTGGTGACGCTTTCTCAGCGAGGATACATTAAACGCACGCCGCTTGATGTTTATCAGGCTCAGAATCGTGGCGGAAAAGGCATTAAGGGTGCTCAATCCGATGATGAAGACCCGATCGAGCACCTGTTTGTCAGCAGCACCCATGATTTCCTGCTGTTGTTTACAGACCGAGGCCGGGTTCACTGGATCAAGGTTTACGATCTCCCTCTGCAGGCTCGAACAGGACGCGGTCGTGCTCTGGCGAACGTCATTACCCTGGAAGAAGGCGAAGGGATCGCCAACTGCTTCAACGTGCGGCTGTTCCCTGATGATAAATTCCTGATCATTGCCACTCGAAAGGGTATCGTCAAGAAAACTGCATTGTCGGCCTATGGACGTCCCATGAAGGGCGGTATTATCGCCATTCGACTGGACGATGACGACGCGCTGGTCGATGTGAGGATTGTGGAAGGCGATCAGGATTTGGTGCTTTCAACATCCGGCGGGATGGCCATTCGATTCTCCCACGAAGATGCTCGTCCTCTCGGTCGCGCCACTCGCGGTGTGAAAGGCATGACCCTCTCAGGCGATGAAACCGTAGTTGGAATGGTCGTGGCCGACAGCCAGCGTACTTTGCTTAGCATCTGCGAATTCGGTTTTGGCAAAAGAACCCCGTTTGGAACGGGTGAAGTTGCCGGAAGTGCTGAAGCCGCGACAGGAGAAATACCCGACCTCGCCGATGGAGTGGCTGAGGCTGAAACTGACGAAATTAATGCGGAACCCGATTCGGCGGTCGAAGCGGAAGAAAGCGCCGATGCAGCAGCTCCCGGAAGCAATATGCAGTACCGTCGACAGCGTCGTGGCGGAAAGGGACTGCGAGATATCAAGACTTCGCAGCGAAACGGCCGAGTCGTTGATGTGCTGTCCGTCTGTGATGACGATGACGTGCTGATGGTCACCTCTCGCGGAAAAATCCAGCGAGTCCGGGCAGCCGATATCAGCACAATCGGACGGAATACTCAGGGCGTGCGCATCATTCGTCTGGACGAAGGCGACACTCTGGTATCCTGTGCGGTTATTCCAAGTGATGTGTTTGATGCCGAAGAAGTCGCAGCCGCGATAGTCGCTGCACCAGCAGACCTGGGCGCACCTTCCATTGCAGCCGACACAAGTGCAGCGGACGTTATTCCTCCTGCAGTCCCGGAAGAAGATCCTGGCATGCCGGCAGATGAACTGTGATTCTTCATCCATTGCGTCGAATGGCCATGCTGCAGCAACCATCGGGTTGCTGCAGCCATTCTCGCAATGAATAAGAAGATCGCAGCGTCAGATCACGCCGCCGTGTACTCGGTAAGGAGTCGCCAGGTCTGGCAGTTCAAGCCCCCAGATCCGTTCCCAGATTTCCGGGATATGTCGCATGCTCTCTGATGCATAGATCAGCTGTCGAGCGCGAACGTCAGGGGATGGAGACCAGATGGGAGTAGCGCAGCCCATATTGACGGATGCACATACCAGCAACAGGCCAACAATCAGTTGTTTTCGCAACGACATCATCGCGTCCTTCCCTGGACACCGGAAGCACAGCCGCCGACATTCGGTACAGCCTGTGCAACATTTCGGATAAACCATCATGGTTGAGAATCTTTGACTCGAACGAACCAAACCGTTCGCCACTCAAACTAAAACCATGATCGGATGCGATCTGCCCTGAATTTACTATTTTGCGTCGGGTGCGCTGCGATCAATTGCAGAGACAGCAGTACCTGCAATATCACGTCGCTGAAATTTCACCCCGTCCGACATCACGGTATGACCGTGACCGGATAACGAGTTGCCATCACTGATGGACTTGCTCACGGAATTCGTCTTTACGGCAGCCCGACGAGCAGCTTCCTGCTCCTCCAGCAACCGCACCTTTTCTTCCATCTCCTTGCCCGGCTTAAAGGTGACCACAAACTTGGCTGGCACTTCAACCTGCCCGCCCGTTCGAGGGTTTCTGGCCTTCCTTGCCGCACGCATCTTGACTTCGAAAACTCCGAAGTTTCGCAGCTCAATCCGACGGTCGTCCACAAGCGTCTCTATGATCGCGTCGAACGTCTTCTGGACGATTTCTTTCGTCTTTAGCTGGGTCAAACCCATCTCTTCCGAAATCGCCTTAACGATCTCTTTCTTTGTCACGACGCGTGTCTCCTGAGCATGAGCCAGCAGGCGGTTGGCAAATCCTGAAAACGATACAAGTGTATGATTTGTCAGGACTTACTGTCAACCCTTGACCCACGGAACTACGAGCACAACGTCCCTGATTAACATTCGATGTTGTAAGTATACACCCGTTTATAGATCACATCTGATCATGATTTCAATTCGAGTTGTCAAAGAACAGAGTCAGTCACGGACAGGAATCCGCACTTGTTCTGTGTTATCGGAGCCGCATGGGCTGCGTTCTTAGCAAAATCGTCGTAATCCGCAGAGTTTTCGTAAACGGACCTTTTTCTTCGGATGCGTCAGCTGTAGATTCAGGTGCCTGCGGAGAAATGAGGCGACTGGGCTGTCTGCTCGGTTAAACCGCAATGGCGGGCGTATGGATCTGTGGAACGGCATCATGCGACGCCGCGACTGCGCAGATGGACCGGGGAGGTCAGCAAAATGTTCCGAGACTCAGACACTGACCATAAAAATCTGTCGTTGTCCCATACAGGTCAGTGTTTTCTCAGCGACGAATCGGCAGTACTGCTGAATTCTCGTGTTTTTTGGGTTGGTGCACTGATTTGCTTCGCTCTGCGAGGGCTGGCGGTATTGTGAACGGCGGCAGCAGGATAACGACCGCGTTTGGCGTGCATTTGATTTGCACGCAGCGCCGGGCCGTTCGAATCTGGGACCCATCGAATTGGCCAGTTTTTGAAAAGAAAAATGGCATGTGCCGAAAATTTCGACACATGCCACTTTTTCGTCACTGTTTTTGTTAAAGAAATGCCGACTGATCAGCACGATTCCGCACTGCTGAATCAGGAACCAGGCAGAAGCAGATTTTTAAGTTTGTCCTGCAGAATTCCCACGTCGCAGCCGAAAGTCAGCGATCGCACTTTGAAGGTACCAGGCGTTCTGGAATCTTCGAAATTGGGGGAAATCACAGTCTGAAACCTATCAAAACCCGCTGTATCAGGCCTGTCGGGTCGCATGAGATTCTTTGCGAATCGCGTCGTAAATCTCCTGGCGATGTACGGCTACATCGCGCGGCGCATCGATTCCGATACGCACTTTGTCTCCACGGACTTCCACAATGGTGACTCGAATATTGTCACCGATGATTATCGTTTCGTCGCTCTGACGGGAAAGTACCAGCATAAAATCCTCCTTCGAATACAGTTTCGACGAGCGGCGCTGGTGACTGGAATAGATTGGTTCGTGCCTGTCACAGGTCGGGAAACCGTGACGAATGACAGCACTGCAAAATACGGACGATCCGGTACAGCCGGAACTTACGACGACTCAGACGGTCGGTAAAACCGGATTTTTTGCCGATGAAGTGAATCCGGGGCAGAGGCGGGAGCGTTCGGTGCTGAGTGACGTCCGGCGGGTGGAATTTTGCGGAACAGTGACACGGTCGAGCTGTGGCGTGTAATGGATCTGGACATTTTCCTGAATTGCGGCATACGCTTCGCAGATCAAATTCTGGTTTGCGGACAAAACAGACTGGCACTGACAGCTCCTGCTGATTGAGAGAACGCATGACGTTGCCTGATTTTCAGAATCCCGGACCATTACTTGCCTGGCTCTCCAGCCTCTCCACCCCACTCATTGCCGGCTTTGCTGTTTTTCACGTGTTTGTGTTTTTTGTGCTCTGGGTCTGGTACGTCCGCGACCTTCGAATAATCGCAGCATGTCTGGATGACTTTACCCGAGGATTGCGTCATCGAAGTATCCTGGGTCGTTCATCCCCTCTTACCACTCAGATAGACGCATTCGTTCAGGATATCAGTGATGTGCTGACAGATCCGAATCGGCGGGATGACCGAGTTGAGTGTCTGCGACGGATCCATATTCTGGACGAACGCCGGACTTATCTGGATTCGCTGTCGTTCGAGACGATTGGCAATATTGCTCGAACAATGATTGAGGCGTATCCGCTTGCCGGGGTGTTGGGGACGATTCTGGCGATCGGGTCGGCGCTGCAAAAAAACGGCGATGACGCGGTTTCAACGGCTGCGACGTTATCGGGAATCGTAAGTCGCTTTGGAGATGCAATCTGGTCGACGTTTGCCGGGTTATGCGCTGCGATCTTCCTGATGTTCGTTAACAGCGTGCTCGAACCTCGTTTTGGTCGACTGACGGCCAGCCGAGCTCATGTTCGTGAAATTGTCGCACGTGCCAAGAGGGAACTGGGACTGGCCGTTTTATCCCGGGAAGCCACTCTTTCGAGGGAAGACACAAAGCCTGCGGAGTTACCCAGCCCATGATGGAACGCAGACGCATCGCACTTCAGCTCACCCCATTACTGGATTTGCTGTTAATCGTCATCTTCGCGCAGCATATGGAAGTCATTCAGGATGCTCAGTCTGCCCAGCAGAAAGTTGCGGCAGAGCGTATGGAGATTGAGTCAGAAAAGGACCGACTGCTTCAGGACCATCAGCAGCAAAAGCTTCGGCTGGAATCAGAATATGCGGAGCTGAAGTCGGCCACTGAAGTGACGAGGAAGGAATATGATCTGAGGTTTCAGAGTATTCTGGACCAGCAGCAGAAGGCCGGCAGCGCCCTTGCGGATGCTCTGCAGCTTCCCGGTGAACTGATCGAACAACTCAGCCGACTCAGGGCGGACGGACAGGAGGCTGATGCTGCACGGCTTCAGTCAGCATCCCAGCGACTTCGGCAGATATTGAAGTCTCGGGGGACCGAGTTTCTGGAATTTATGGTTCGTTTTGATGAAATGCAGAAACATGTTAGCGTATGGGAAGTGCATCTGCAGGCAAATGGGAAAGTCCTGTTTACCGACGGCGAGCAGACTCATATGGTTTCATTCGAGACAGAGAGCGATTTTTCCAGTCGATTATTCGAAGCCAGCAAGTCCTTTAGCGCTCCCCGCACGCTGGTTCTGGTACTGCTGACTTACGGTGACGCTCAGGCAGGAGTGAGGCGAACGGCAACTGAGGGAATGCCGCGACTGATTACGTTACTTCGGCAGGATGCCGCAAATACGCGGTGGTTTGACTTTTCCCTGATGGGCTTTCGGCCACAGGGACCGATATTTAACCAGAAATCTCCGGCTTCTGACGCAGCTCCCTGAGGTCTGTATGCTGAAAATGAGTCGACGGCTGCACAAAATTTCCCGTGGCAGAAAATGAGACGAGAACAATCATGGCAAGAGACGTGAAGCAGTCAGAAAAAAGTCTGCCGGGAAAAGTTGTTCGTGGATCTTCAAAAGCCGTAACCGGCGGCGCTGCCATTATGCTGGCTCTTCTGATGCTCATGTTCTTCCGCATGGGCGGTGGATTAGGTACTGGCGACGCAGGCGATGGTTCGGATGATGGCAGTACAACAAAGTCAGCTGAACCCGGACAGACAGAAAACAGGAATCCACCACTGGCATCCGCTGCTTCCCGGCCTGCCGGCACGACCGGTAAAGGGATCGTCGACGATTCGACGCGGTCCGCCGGGCTGACGGACGACGAAAAAAAAGCTTTGTCCGGAGAAGTGTTAACCGTCCTGATTGATGAATACACCTGGCTGATTGAAATCCCTTCTGAAAATCAGCCGATTTACCGTCCGACGGAACTCGCACGCATCGTGGAACTTGCCGGTCACGCTCAGGGCGATTCAAACGGCATCCGCGTCCGTATTGTGCGTCGAAAGAGTGCCCGGTTCTCAGCCGAAGAACAGCTGAAGAACGAACTGGCTCACAAGGGTATTGGCAGTAATGCAATCCACGCGGTTGACGGATGGATTCCGTAAGACTTTTTCGAAGCCGCCTCACTTCGTTGCATGATTACAGTTTCGGGCGGCTGGCGTCACGCTTCTGCTGGCGCACTCGTTCCTGCTGGCGCCGCATTTCTTCTTCGGGCTCAAATCGGGGAGTATTGGCATTGTTGCCATTATTCATCTGAGCAATCTGCATGGTTGATTCGACCCATTTCCATCCCAGCGGGTCACCCAGTTCGACTTCTGCGAGGTACGCCCATGGTGTTCCGGGATGCTCGTTGACAACCCGCGAAAGATATTCAACAGCCTTGTCGTGCATTCGTTTGACTGTCGCACCGGCGTTAACTTCTTCCGATGGCTCCAGTCTCCACTGGTTGCTTTCGGATCGCTCGAATTTCTTCGGGCTGGACTTCATTTCGGCCAGCACCGAATTATAACCAAAGGCACGCACTCGCATGGCCAGCACGCGTCCCATAGCCAGATCAAAACTGGCACGCCATCGATCGGAATCCAGCTTGTCACGGTGCTTTTCACCCTGTTCCAGGACAGTATGCACCTGCTGCAAAAAGTAATCCAGAGTCGCCAGTGGCTTTTGCGCTTCGGTAATCTGCTCTCGCAGCACATTGTCATTGTTGGCCTGAAATGACAGTTGCGGGATGGGGACGTTATCCACCATCGTGATGCGGGAAGCTGTGATCAGAGCCGACTTTGCCGCATTGGTAGCCACCTGCCGCTGATAGTCATTCAAAGGACGATAATCGGGCGCATAACGCCTCATCACTTCCGGCTCAAACCGACGACCGGCACTGTCATCGGCGATGAAGAAAATGCCACCGGTTTCGGAACAAAGTCGAGCCAGCGTATAAGGGCCATAGCCTGACGACATACGTTCGAGCCCACGTGCCTTGCCGGTCCAGAACGGTATCTGGACCCCTTCAGAGGAGGACAGTGACGATTCAGAGTCCAGTACAAACGGAGTTTCCGGACCCTGATCGACTTCAATATCTTCCTCGAACGTCTCGCCCTGAGCTTCCCATTTGTGATGAACGTATCCCTTCGCCTTCAGGAAGATCGACGTGTTTCCAATACAATAGGCCTTCACTCCTTCGCGGGAGCATTTTCGAACGACATCTTCCATCAGCTGAAAATCATCCCCGCGTTCATCTGTCACGATGATGAACATCATGTTGGCTCGCATTTTGCGGCGTTCAGGCAGATAGATTTTCAACGCTTCTGCAATGGCAGTAAAAACCCGCTCTTCGCCGGATTTGTCTTCCTGGATGCTTCGCACAGCTTTGACCAGTGCTTCAATGTCTCCCGTGGCTTCCTTTTGCAAAGCATGCACTTCACGTCCATAGCCGATAATTCCGGTCTTCAGGGCATCCTGGGTGTCGAGATCATCCATGAGTCCCAGCTGTCGGTAGATATTCTCAAAACGCTGAGTGATTTCCTCCCGCCTTGCCGTCAGAGAACCGGATTCATCGAACAACCACACCACCAGCGTTCTTCGCTGTCGAAGAGAAGCTGCGATTTCCTGAGTAATTCTGTCGACTGCTCCCGCGGTTCCACCGGCATACTCCGTGGTGCCTGTCAGATCGATACTGGCTGTTAAATCGGCTTCGTTGGGAGTGGGCAGAGTTTCCAGATCCGGCACCTGCACATTCACGATACGTTCATCCAGACGCCGTTCTTCTTCACGATGATTGTCCATGCCCTGATGCTGGGCAGCTGCCATGGACGGGCCAGCAATATTCAGGTCGCTTTTACTGCCTGGCATTTCCGGGGCGGTATCTATGACATACTCGACCTGCCGAATTTCCTCCGGAATGACCTCCGACGTCAGCAGCAGTTCAGGCTCAATCACTGTCACATAAGTGATGCTGGCGGCGACCAAAACCGCAATTAAATGCACAGCCAGACTGATTCCCCAGGCTGGCATGTCATACAGGCCAGCCCAAAAACCTGCGCCTTCAAGTTCCGTCGGAACATCTGAAGATGTCGACGTCGAAGTGGCCTGAATGGTGCTCAAAACAAGGCTCCCGGGAGATTCAGTTCCAGACGAGGCAAACAGAGAGCATTCTTTCCCGGTTTGCAGCACTCAATACTACACTGAAAATGCAGCGAAAGCAACGTTTTCGAGACGTCCGACGCACTGTATCATGCTGGTTATCAACGACTTACGCATTAACAGCGATCAAACTGTCTCGAAATTCCGCGTAATTTCACGTCATCTCAATGTAAAACGCGCTCCGAACGGGCGACTGTTCGTCAAATTCGCAGCCGGGCGTCCAAAAACCCGCGCGTCGAGCGCATCGTGTGCTCGGCAGATCCTGGGAAATTCCGAATTTCAGCGGGAGCTGAGAAAAACCGGCGGTTTGACCCAGCGTTCGCCATCGGGTTTCGTCAATTCAATGCCCACCCGAATCCCTGCCGGAAAATGCTCATCCAAAAAGTCGTCCGGGGCATTTGTCCCAATAATTCGGGTTATCCTTTCAGAATGCCGTATTTCTGCAGCGTCGCCCGCAATGCTTGAATTTCCTTTTCTGACAGAGGCGTTAGCGGCAGTCGCACATTGCCACAGTCTCGGCCCAGCAGAGCCATCGCAGCCTTAACAGGAATCGGATTGGTCGAAAGCGACAGCATATCGCGACACAGCGGAAACAGTTTGTGGTGCAATCCCTGAGCTTTTTTCAGGTCTCCGGACTGGAACGCCGTAATCATTGCCCTGACGTCCTGAGGAACAATGTTTCCAGCGACCGAAACCACTCCGCTTCCCCCCAAAGCCATTAAAGGGAGGGTCAGACTGTCGTCGCCGGAAAGAACGGTCAGTTCTGAAGCAGAAAGAATCTGCGACGCCTGATCCATTGACCCGGTGGATTCTTTGATCGCGACCACATTTGGGCAGGATTCAGAAATTCGACAAATCGCTTCGGGCTCCATGTTCTTTGCAGTTCGACCGGGAATGTTATAGAGAACAATGGGGATGTCGACGGCTTCAGCCACGGCCTTGAAATGCAGATAAAAACCTTCCTGAGTTGGCTTGTTGTAATAGGGGGCCACCATCAGTGCTCCTGTGGCCCCCGCTTTTTTCGCGGACTTTGTGAGTCGAATAGCTTCCGCAGTACTATTGGAACCCGTGCCAGCCATCACCTTGATTCTGCCGGCCGCGTGATGGCAGACGATGCTGATAACCTGTTCGTGTTCTTCGTGCGACAGCGTTGGACTTTCGCCCGTCGTGCCAACCGGGCTCACGCAGTCTGTTCCCGCTTCCACATGAAAATCCACCAGACTGCGGAGCTGAGCTTCGTTCACTGATCCGTCACTGTTCATCGGGGTTACCAGAGCGACTGTCAATCCCGAAAACATTTCACCTTTGCGTGCCATTGTACCTGTCTTTTGCTGGATAAGAATCTGCAGTATGTGCAGGAAATATGTGGATGGTATGGATACACGAGCTCTTGCAGCGAGTGGCTGGTCGCACCGTCTTCCCTGGAAACTTTAACCGCGTTTTCGCCAGTCAATTCCTGCGAGATTTGCCAGGGCCAGCTGCAGAGAATGGGTTCCGTTTCGGCCGAATCCCTGAGCCATCACCGCCTGATACAACTGCTGTGCCAGAGCCAGCCCGGGCATACACAGTCCCATGCGACGTGATTCTTCGAGCGCAATACCCATGTCCTTGATAAAATGCTCGACGAAGAAACCAGGATCAAAGTTGTTGTCAATAATGCGAGGGCCAAGGTTGGAGAGCGACCAGCTGCCTGCGGCTCCGCTACTGACGGACTGCAATACGGTTTTCAGATCCAGCCCCGCCCGATATCCGTACAGGATCGCTTCACAAACTCCCACCATACCCGATGCAATGAGAATCTGGTTGACCATCTTGGTGTGCTGACCTGAACCTGCCGGACCCTGATAGACAATTGTCTTTCCCATTGCCTGCCACAATGGCTGCAGTGCGTCAACGATCTCCCGATCACCACCAATCATAATTGAAAGTGCAGCGTTCCTTGCACCGATGTCGCCACCGGAAACCGGAGCATCAATGCTGTGAACTCGCTTCGCTCGAGCAGCCGCATCAATTTCCACAGCCAGCGTTGGCTGACTGGTAGTCATGTCAACAAGCACGCTGCCAGCCGCAGCGCCTGAAAGAGCACCTTCCCGCCCAAGCATTACCTCGCGCACGTCCGACGGGAAGCCAACGATGGAAAAAACCACGTCCGACTCCGCAGCCACTGCCTGCGGAGTCGGCGCCCAGGCAGCTCCTTTTGCCAGCAGAGGCTCGGCCTTTTCACGTGTTCTGGAATATACCGTTGCTGAAAAACCCGCGCTGATCAGGTGGCCACACATGCTGGATCCCATGACCCCGGTGCCGATCCAGCCAATACGAGTCTTTCCTGCAACAATCTGAGGTACCGCCATTACCATTTGCTTTCCTGAGAAGTATCAGAACGTTCACGAATCCCTGCCAGCACGCTTCTCGCGTTCGACAAGCAGGATTATTCCTTCTGACGACTCAAAATCGCAAGCGAACGACGAATTTCTGCCCTTATGTTCGAGACATTAGCGCCCAGGTTCGCCACTGGGCACGCAATCCTCAGCGGCTCAGGTTATTGGGCGAATTCGCGGTCGATCGCCTGGCTGATCGCGGAAACGGATCCAACTTCACCCGTCATTGTGCTTTTGGGAAACAGCAGCTTTGGTACGGAACCCGAGCCCACGCGGCGATAGAGCTCAACGTGGCGGGAAATATACTCGGAGGCGGTTTTCTGATTCAGCTCTTTAACTAACGCTTCCTTCCCCACCAGCTGCTCGGCCTGCCGCCTCGCTTCTGCGGCCGTGCGATTTCGACCCCCGTCAAACAACCAGCTGTGGAATTCGGAAAACTGTTTCGGTGAAACTCGCCATACAGCGACCGACAGTCGAGCGAGCTCACAGGCGTCGATATTCTGAGCATTACTGGTTTGTGATGTGCTGTTGCAGGCGGGATTGAGCGGGACGGCCAGTGCGATGACAGCGAGATCGTCACCATATTTCTTCAGTGCATCCTTGATGGTCCGATGAGTGTTCCGACAGTGGGGACAGGTGTAGTCGAACATTTCGACAATGATGTACTTTGCGTCGGCGTTCCCGAGCAATGGCCATTGAGCTGCATTTAGGCGAAACTTGCCCCCGGCAGCCGTCACGATTCGCGGCTCTGGCTTCTCAGCCGCGGGCTGAGCATCCTGTTTGGGCTGTACTTCCTCCTTCGCCGCTGTTGCATCTTCTGCGGCTGGAGATGACTGATCGGAGGATTTCGCATTATCCGATGTCGGCTGTTCCCCGGCTGTTTTCGAATCACCGACGGGGGATCCGGAGCTCTGAGCGGAGGCCTCCTGAAAAAGACTCAGCAACTGAATCGTAGAGCTGGCACCGGGAGAGAAGAACAACAGAGTACCGACCGCAACTCGGGGAGATTTGCTGTTCGTGACCTCGGACTGAGAGTTTGCTGCCTTCTGGCCCGCTCCGCCGGACGGTGCAATTCCTTTTTCCGCCTCAGCCGAATCTTCCGAATCGGATTTTACTTTTCCGTCAGTTTCTTCAACTGTCGGGACAGGTTTTGCCGGGGCCTCGAGGGCATCGGTTCCATCGGATTTCTCTTCGATGATCGCACCAGCTGCATTTGCCAGACTTGCCTCCTTCTGAGGCGATGGAACTCCGGGTGCTGCGAGCTGACTGCCAGATGCGTCAGAGTTCGTCGTTTCAGGCGTGACCAATTCGACGGTGACTTCAGGCGCCGCGAAGATTTCAGGTGACGCGAAGACTTCAGTCGATTCGTCGGCAGCGTCTCCCGGCAATCCATCTTCTCCTGGTGCCGCGAAGAAGTCGGATTCTGTATCCGTCTGAGCCAGTCCGTCTGTTTCGAC
The DNA here is from genome assembly GCA_022843805.1 of Fuerstiella sp. Taxonomy (GTDB): domain Bacteria; phylum Planctomycetota; class Planctomycetia; order Planctomycetales; family Planctomycetaceae; genus F1-80-MAGs062. Next base: position 32,738 of record JALHMY010000045.1, on the reverse strand, counting down.
AATGGTCGGCTCGTCTTCGAAATGTTCAACGACGAATGTCTGAGGAGCCGGGCCGAGGAACTGGCCGGCAATCAGCACTGCCAGGCCGAGAATTCCGGGCACAATCGGAAGCAGCGATCGTCGGAGAACGCCACCTGGCTGATACCAGAATATCAGGGCCGCCAGAAGCAATCCACATGTATGAGCGGCAAGGCAATAAATACAGAGGTGACGAATTACGAAGATCTGAAGGCCGATGAACCACAAAGCAGCCAGAGCAGCCATCAAACTTCCGCTCTGCATAATCCGCCATCCAGCGCGGAGCACCTGATCTGGTGCGTCTTTTCGAATAAACACCAGCACCGCCAGCAGGCTGGCATAAAGCGCAAACGCCGGCATGCTGACTGGAATGCCAAACCATCTTGACCAGCCACTGGTCAGCACATGTCCGCAGTCGAAGACATCTCCACCACATCCGTAGACTTCAACAGAGTTGAACGCAGTCCATGCCAGGTATCCGGAAACTCCCAGAGCGATCGTGCAGAGAAGACGCAATACCCAAACGAGCCCGGATGAAAATCGGGGAGTCGCCGGACTGAGTGATTCAGAGGAAGGGGAAACTGTCGACATGAGATTCGTCCGATTGCTTTGTCACCATACGCCGGTTTCCTGCGACGTCATTGCGAGGAGACTGGTACGGGAAGTACGGTACTTGACGTCAGTCGGGGTCGTTACAGACGACTGTAAAACTATTGCCCCGCTCAGGGCAAAAAATATCCCCTTTATCACAACAATCACGAACAGAACCCTGCAGCCCGATGGAATCATGAAGGTTTTCCGCCAGTCACGATCAAGGATTGCCCAGACCGATTATTCGGTTCGCACGATTCTGACTGCGGTGAGGACTGAGTGACGACGTTGACCGAGCAGTCAGACGGCGCTGCCGATGTCCGGATGTACAAAGGTCAGTGGCAAGTTCATTTTTAAATCCAGGATTCCGGCGGAGAACGATTAAGGATTGCGATTGTCGGGAAGCGGCGTGAAAACCAAATGTCCGAAAGCCACTTCGTGTTAGAAATTCGGCAGAGGAGCGTCCTTCCGGAGTGCCGAACGGCAACTCCTGCAGAATTCCCCGCACCAGTCATGGCTCCGACAGCCGATCGTGGCGGTTACGAAGGACAGGCAGCCTGCAGAGAATTTAAGCATCACAAAAGCAGCGCGCGGCAGCGAGCTGTTCAGTTATGTATTCTGCCGATCGTAGGGGTGAGCCCGTAAAATCAATGAGGTTTAATTGGCGATATCCAGAGAGAGAATTCGTGTCTTCCCACAATGTTTGATGTGCGTGGCAGAGCAAACCATGAAATTTAATCCAATTACCGGGCCAGTTCGCTCCAACCGCCGCCGACAAACAGGCTCCGCACCAGTGGCTGCGGAAACCTATGAGCAGCGGGCACTCATGACGACGCCAGCCATACTGGCTCCCGTTGCCAACAGTGTGGTGACAACCGCTCGTCCGGAAATTACATGGACGCCCGTTGATAATGCGGTCAGTTACGACATCTGGATTACTGACGCTGACAGCCGCTCAATCATTCTTGTCCAGGGAAATATTCTCGACAATCGCTATACTCCAACGGTCGATCTGAATCAGGGAAATGTGCGAGTCTGGGTACGTGCTCAACTCTCAGGCGGGCCAGCACCTGACTGGTCGAGTCCGGTGACTTTTCGAGTTCAGGCCGTGCCAACGGTAACTGGCCCGGTGAACCCGCTGCTTCCCCGTTCTCCTCAGAAAATTGACAGCCACACGCCGACGATTACCTGGCATGCCGCACCCGGTTCATCTTCATTCGAAATCTGGCTGGCCGACAGAAGTACCAAAGAATACACGACCTATGTGGTTCCGAATCTGACTCCTGTGCTGGACTCCGAGGGAAACCCGACACTCGACGACAGCGGAAATATCATCCGAACTGAGGTTCGATCCTTCACGCTTCCTGAATCCCTGCCCATGGGTCGGTATGAAGTCTGGATTCGGACAACCGATGATGCAGGACGTGTGACTCGCTGGAGCAATTCACTGAAGTTCGAGGTGGCGCCGAAGGTGGACATTCTGCGTCCCAGCACTGCCACTCTTTTTCCTCAGCCCGTTCTTGAGTGGTCTCCCGTGGAATCCGCGACGCACTATGAACTTCAGGTAGACGGAGAAGGCCGCCAGGGTCTTTATCGGGAACGACTCCTGACCACGACATCGTGGCAGATTCCCCGACCAATCGGCAACGGTACCTACACATTCTGGGTTCGAGCGATTCATAAATCGACTGGTAATCCGGATGTCACCGGTATCTGGAGCGACGCAGCGACGTTCTCAAAGGCAACCATTCCGGAGATCACTGCTCCCGTCGGTACCGATGGAGTCACTCCGGGTGTAACGACTGTGACTGAAACCCGTCCGACCTTTGAGTGGACAGAGTTTGACGGAGCTGCCCGATACGACTTCTGGATCGACCGCGGGTTCGGTCCTGCCGGTTATCTGCGAACGACGAGCTCAACAAACTCGTACACGCTGACAGAAGATCTGGCCGCCGGTCGTTATACTGCCTGGGTTCGCGCTGTCAGCACGCGAGGGGTACCGACTGCATGGAGTCCCGCGTTTGAATTTCAGGCAACCGGCGGGGCTCCCATCATTCTTTCGCCGGCCGACAATTCTCCTCTTGGAACCCAGCCGGAGTTTACATGGACGCCGGTTGGTAACGCCGCTTCCTACGAGCTTTGGATTTCCTATGTCGGTGTCGACTTCGACTTTTATGTAAAATCTGACATTCCAACCGAAAGCCACATGGTCGAGACAGAGCTTCCGGCTGGAACGTATCGGGCATGGGTCAGAGCTGTGCTGGCGGACGGGACAGCTCTGAACTGGAGTGCCGGAATCAACTTCACCGTCACTGTGGGAGCGTCAGAGCAATCATCCGAGTCAGCTCTGGCCAGTGTGCTGACAACGGGGATCCTCGTTGACAGGCAGCAGACAACCGCTGAAAGTCACGACACCGCGAAAGTCGAAACAGCAACGGTCTCAGTTGCCGGTCATCAGGCTGACTCGGTGAATTCCGATCAGATGTTCGAACATGTTGCACAGTCTGAGGCGCGATCCGCCGCCGAAGATTCAACTCTGACGCCGATGTCAGCAGCTCTGAATGCTGCAGCATTGAACGCAGCGGCTTCTGATCTGCAGTCAGATGCACTGCTGTCAGCAAAGGCCATCAACCTGCTGGCTGAAAGCTGTGTCCATACGGAATGGTGGTCGACAACATAATTGGCGTCGCCAGTCTGATGTGACAATACAGCAGGCCAGGCGCAAATATGTTGTGATCATTCCGGACAACAAGTGAGCAAGTACAAAGCCCGCCAGGTGAACTGGCGGGCTTTTTTCATGATCCATCAGGCTCTGTTCCCCAGAAAGTCCCACAGCGCTGAGTCGAACACTGCAGACCGAAGTTTGACTGAAGCTGAAACGCGGTGGTCAGCGATCCTGCCAACGCTGTGAAGCATTTCCATCAGCAAACCTGGCGGCCTCTCTGGTGGCCAGACGATGTCTGTTTTTCCAACCCCGACAGGGCAACGCCGTTAAGGATTTTGAATCGTTTAACCCGTGGCCGAGAGGCCAGGTTGTTCAGACTCGCTGTGGCCTGGCCTCGCCGTGAACACGGCGCACCCCAGAAAAAAACTGGAAAATGCTATTGAACCCCAACGGGGTTCCACAAGACGATTAACGATCGATCGCTGCCTTGTGGAACCCTTTCTCGAAAAAACGCTTTACAGCGTTGCGCTCCTGCACGGCTGATGCCATCAGCGGTGACCTGGAATTGAACATGAGGAAACAGAGGAAACGGAGTTCAGCAATCACTCAGCGCATTCCCGTTGACTCCTCCGTTTCCTCTGTGACCTCCTGTTTGAATTCGACAGAACGATCGCCGGTTGCGTGTTCACTGCTCAGACGCCGCGTTCCCCAAAAAAATCAGCAGCGCTGAATCGAGCATTGCAGACCGCATCTTGATCGAAGCCGAAATGCGATGGTCAGCGATCCTGCCAACGCTGTGAAGCATTTCGATCTGCAAATATGGCAGCCTCTCTGGTGGCCAGACGATGTCTGTTTTTCCAACCCCGACAGGGCAACGCCGTTAAGGATTTTGAATCGTTTAACCCGTGGCCGAGAGGCCAGGTTGTTCAGACTCGCTGTGGCCTGGCCTCTCGGCCACGGGTTAAACGTCTCAGTTTTTCGGTGCAGGAATCCTTAACGGCGTTGCCCAACGGGGTTCCACAAGACGATTAACGATCGATCGCTGCCTTGTGGAACCCTTTCTCGAAAAAACGCTTTACAGCGTTGCGCTCCTGCACGGCTGATACCATCGACGGTGACCTGGAATTGAACATGAGGAAACAGAGGAAACGGAGTTCAGCAATCATTCAGCGCATTCCCGTTGACTCCTCCGTTTCCTCTGTGACCTCCTGTTTGAATTCAACACAACGATCAACGGTTGCCAAAAACGACTGCAAAGCGGGCAGGAGCTGCTCATTGATATTCTTCGTCCAGCATTCCCAGACAACGAGCACTTCCCAGTCGAGTTTTCTGAGCATTCGCTGGTTTGCGCGATCGCGAAGCACGTTTCCACGACGTTTCGTCTGCCAGAATTCAGCATTTGTCTTTGGCACAACTTTTCCATAGCGGCAGCGATGCATGTGCCAGAAACATCCGTGCACGAAAATGATTTTCCGGTGAGCCGGCAAAACCAGATCCGGTTTTCCAGGCAAATCCTTTCGGTGGAGGCGAAACCGGAATCCCAACTGATGCACCAGCGAACGTACGATGAGCTCCGGCTTCGTATCACGAGATCGAATTCGTGACATATTGAACGACCGGCCTTCGGGAGAATGCACATCGGTCACGAAGAAATTCCCCTGACATCTCGCGAAAGGGCAGCCCCGGTTCGGCTGGCGATCAGGCCAGCCACATATCCCCCCTTAAATCCTGCATCAATGTTGACCGCGACAACATTCGAGGCGCAGCACGTCAGCATCGATAACATGGCCGTCATCCCGTTCAGAGATGCTCCGTAACCAACAGATGTGGGAACACCAATCACCGGGCAGCCGACATGACCTCCCAGAACTGACGGAAGAGCAGCCTCCATTCCGGCGACACACACGATGGCTGTTGCCTGCTGCAGCCGGGGAACATGTCTGAGCAGCCGATGAGGGCCGGCCACGCCACAGTCTGTGAAAAGTTCGCAGGCAATCTGCATCCAGATCAGAGTTTCCATTGCTTCCTCAGCAACCGGTCGATCACTGGTGCCAGCTGTGACAACAGCGACAAAAATCTGAGGAGGTACCGGGTGCTCTGCAGTGTGTGGGGAATTCTTCGGCGAACTGTCTGCGTTCAGAGGGGACAGGCCATCATTCAGATGAGGCGGAATCCGCAGAGTTCGGGCGACCGGGTTATAGATCGTCTGAGGAAAGGCGGTCCGAACCGTTTCTGCCTGTCGCTCATTAACCCGAGTTACGAATCCTGTCTGACCCGCCGAATGCTGCTGTGCAAGGATGCTGACAACAACTTCGGGCGATTTTCCTTCTCCAAAAATGACTTCCGGAAAACCGCAGCGAGTCTGTCGCTGAAGATCCACATCGGCATCATCAAACTGAGGGTTGAGCGGAGGGTTCATACAGAATACTCGATTCCTGCATTTGCTGATGCCATTTCGGTTCCAGGACTGCGCCAAATGGCACGCTCTTTACGATTCACGAATCAGAAGGGCCTGGTATGCTCCATCCGACGGTTGTCCGGGCAAAAACAACTGTTCTTTCTTCAGTTGAAATTTCGGAAAAGCTCTGAGCACCGCATCGACTACTCCGCGGTTTTCTTCCGGCTCCAGGCTGCATGTCGAATAAACAATTCGCCCACCGACTGATACTCGTTCGCATGCCTGCAGCAGCAGGCGAGTCTGCATCACGATCAAATTCTGCAGCTCTGCCGGTTGAAACCTCCATTTCGCTTCCGGCCGTCGACTCAAAACACCAGTATTGGAACAGGGAACATCAGCGAGCACTGCATCAAACGGACCGGCAGGAACATCTTCTCCCTGCCGTCCGATTACCTGTGTCGAAATACTTTGAAGCTGCAGTCGTTCAGCATTTTCCTTTACTCGCTGCAGCCGGGAATCTGAAATATCACAGGCGACAATATGTGCCCGATCGTCCGTCAGTTCAGCCAGGTGGCATGTCTTGCCACCTGGAGCAGCGCAAATATCCAGAATTCGTTCGCCAGGCCTCGGAGCCAGAAGCACCGCAGCGGCCATTGCGGCCTCATCCTGAATGCTCCAGTCGCCGGTATCGAATCCAGGCAGTCGTTCAATTCGACTGGTCCCGGACACGACCAGACTTTGCCGATAAACCCCAGGTCGGACAACACAGCCTTTTTCTGTCAGACGAATTGCCACTTCCTGAGGCACTGCACGCAGTCGATTGACTCGAAGCGTGATCTGAGGAGGATCACAGCTGTGAAAACAGGCAGCCAGCAATTCCTTTTCAGAGAACCGTGAGACCCAGCGAGCTGCCAGCAGTGTCGGCAGAGAAAATGCATCGGCAATATAGCCAGCCATGTCGATTGCCGGATCGGGGAACACCGGAGAATTCAGCAGGCGAAATTCACCTCCACTCACGGGCACCGCACAGGGTGAAGGACTGGCACATGTCTGGTCTGTCAGCAGTCGTCCTACTCCTCGCAGTACTCCATTGGTGAACTTCGTCCAGCGTTCCCGGTCGATTGCACGGCAGAGTTCCACCGTTGTGTCCACTGCGGCGTGGTCCGGTGTTCGTGCAAAGACAAGCTGAAAGACTCCCAGCTGCAGTACTCGCCAGAGATCCGGTTCGATCTGGTGTTTTTCTCGCGTCACCTGTGCCTGGATCAGCGCATCGATTGTCCTTCTTCGACGAACGACACCGGCAGCGATATCAACGGCAGCTGCTCGCTCCTGAGATGAAAGAGAATGAAGGCTGTCAGTGGCGGCAAACAGATCCTGAAGAAAACGGTCTGTCATATCGTGCTGCTGCAGCACGTGCCATGCAAGCAGTCGCCCAGTTGTGATGTCCCGGACGACAGCTTCGTCACCGGTGTTGTTCGCAGTCGGCTTTGAACTGCGGGAACTTCGGTTTGCCGATATTCGATTCGCCGATGATGCAGCGGGAGGTCGTCGAAATTTCGGTCGGCTGGAATCCCATGGATTATTTCTTTCGGCAGTCATTCTGCAGCTCCTGCAGATTTACCCGTCTCTAAGCATTTGCCAGAGCATAACTGCTGCAGATCCCGGAAATAATTGGGATAAGTCTTGGCGGTACAGTCAGGATCGAGAATACGAATTCCGGAAGCACGCAGGCCCAGGAGCGAAAAACTCATCGCCATTCGATGATCGTCATAGGTGTGTATCTCGGCAGGATGAGGTTTTCCAGGATGAATCGTCAGCCCGTCCGCGAATTCTTCAGCCGTAATTCCGGCTCGACGCAGTTCGGTGACCACGGCAGAAATTCTGTCCGTTTCTTTGTGACGCATATGACCCACATTTCGAATTGTTGTGGGACTGTCGGCAAACACGGCAACAACAGAGAGAGTTTGAGCGGTATCACTGATGGCATTCATATCGATGTCGATACCGTGCAGCGGCCGACCGGTCACAGTAATCCGATCGGACTGCCATTGAACTTCACATCCCATCCGCTCAAGCGCGCTGACAAACTGAACGTCGCCCTGAAGAGCATTTTCCGACAACCCCGTCACCGTGACCGATCCACCCGTAACAGCGGCCGCTGCAAAAAAATAGCTTGCCGCGGATGCGTCCGGTTCAATGTCATAAAGACCACTGCGGTAAGGCTGAGGGTACACATGAAAACTCGACAAATCGTCAGGAAAATCCACTCTTCCTCCAAAAGCCTGCATCATCTGCAGAGTCATTGTTACATAGGGCTTCGAGACCAGTTCTCCCCGCACCTGCAGTCGGACTGATTGTGAACAGGCCGGAGCTGCCATCAGCAGTCCGCTCAGAAACTGACTTGAGATATCTCCGCTGATATCAGCATCTCCTCCGGCAAATCGGGAGTTGCTGCCATCAATCAAAATGGGAGGACAATCGCTGTCCGGATTCTCAAACGTAATCGCAGCTCCCAGCTGATTCAGCGACCGGACAATATCACCAATCGGTCTCTGTCGCATGCGGGCGACGCCGTCGAGCCGAAAGTGACCCGATCCAAGAGCACAGACGGCCGTCAGAAACCGGATGCTGGTTCCACTGTTCTCAAGCCATAAATCTGCCCTGGCAGCGGGAATCCTTCCGCCCTGACCATGTACCACACAGACATTCGCTGACAAATCCTGTTGCACCTCAAAACCCAGACGCCTCAGACTTTCGATCATGACACGGGTGTCCTGGCTGTCCAGAACTCCGCTCAAAGTTGTTGGGCCATCGGCAAGTGCAGCAAGGACGAATGCGCGATTAGTGATGCTTTTCGATCCGGGCGGGCGAATGGTGCCCGTGACCGGACCGGAGACGGGCAAAATTTCCAGAGATTCATGCATGAACGAATGAGAACCAGGTAAAGTACGGGGAGCGGGTCGCGGACATTTCAGAATCGGGTAGTCTCACAAAACCTCTGGCTGATGCAAATGCCTTCGGCAAAAAACATCGGTTGTTGGCCGATTCGATTCTGGCTGCCATTAGACTCTCGCATATTTCTCAATCCGCGCGTGCCCTGTGATTTCATTGAAGGAACGGTCGTTGGTTTACCCTGACTTGTTATTTCCAAAAATATTCTATTGCGGCGTGTCGTTTTTGATCACACGGTTTGCATTGTCATCTACAGCACGCGCTGCTGTTGCTTCTCCTGTCTGGCGTATCTTGTTGCCATTGACTTTATCAGGTACAGCCACAGCCTTGTGCCATTTCGCAATTCCGTTGCTGCCACAGAATTCTTCCGGATATCAGGTCATGAATTATTCAGGAGAGTTGGCAATATTGATCGGTGCGTGGTCTGGCATAATCTGCAGGCTTAGACGTGACTAATGCTCTGTCATGCAGCCACCTCATTTGTCAGGAGTTCATTTGAATCGATGCGGCGATTAGGGCGGATCCACGTAGCGGCGTCTCTCCGAGACGCCGAAATTCGCGAGTCTCGGAGAGACTCGCCTACGTGGGGAAAAATTCGCGAGTCTCGGAGAGACTCGCCTACGTGGGGAAAAATTCGCGAGTCTCGGAGAGACTCGCCTACGTGGTGTGTGCCGAACAGGATTGGTATTGTCCTCAAATTTTCTGACGAAGCCCTTCGAGAAATACCGTGCCTGAGAACTCAGGGCTCCGGGAATGCAGGCCCTTGGCGAACACGAGCAGGCTGAATAGACTGAACATTAAAACATTGCACAACAGGAGTGTCGGGGTATGGCCGTATTTCTTGGAATTGATATCGGTACAAGTGGAACGAAAACTCTGGCGATGCAGGAAGACGGGACCATTCTCGCCTCAGCCACGGTGGAGTATCCGCTCAGCAGTCCGAAACCTGGCTGGTCCGAACAAAACCCGGAAGACTGGTGGCAAGCCTCGATACAAACCGTTCGGCGAGTGATGAAGTCTGCGAAGCTGCGAGGGGCCGATATTGCGGGCATCGGTCTGAGCGGACAGATGCACGGATCCGTTTTTCTTGACAAGGCCGGAAAAGTCATTCGTCCTGCTCTGCTGTGGAATGATCAGCGTACTGCCGACGAATGTCATGAGATTGAATCCATGGCGGGCGGCCGCACAAGGCTGATCCAGCTGGTAGCCAACCCGGCATTAACGGGGTTTACAGCACCCAAGATTCTGTGGCTGCGGCGTCGGGAAAAGAAGAACTTTGACAGGACCGTTAAGATTCTGCTTCCCAAGGACTATGTTCGGTATCGCATGACGGGCGAGTTCGCTACTGAAGTCAGTGATGCTTCCGGCACTCTGCTGCTGGATGTTGTTGGTCGCTGCTGGTCAACCGAACTTCTGGAAAAGCTGCAGCTCGATCGCAGCCTGCTGCCTGATGTTCACGAATCGGAGGACGTTACCGGGCGTCTGACTGCATCAATCGCTGCGGAAATGGGCCTCTTGCCGGGAACTCCGGTTGTCGGTGGCGGAGGAGATCAGGCAGCCAGCGCCATTGGTAACGGGATTGTGAGATCCGGAGTAGTTTCCGCAACGATGGGCACGAGTGGAGTCGTCTTTGCTCACAGTGATGAAGTACAGGTGGATCCTGCTGGTCGCCTGCATACTTTTTGCCATGCCGTTCGAGGGAAATGGCATGTGATGGGCTGCGTTCTGTCCGCCGGAGGCAGTCTGCAGTGGTTCCGGAATCAACTGTGCCAGTCGGAAGTCGCACTCGCCAAAAAACAGAAGATCGATCCGTACGAAATCATTACACAATCGGCGTCTGAAGCTCCTGCCGGTTCTGAAGGATTATTCTTTCTGCCCTATCTGACAGGCGAACGAACGCCCCATGCTGATCCGTTTGCACGGGCATGCTGGATTGGACTGAGCCTGAGGCACGGCCGGAACCATATGGCTCGCGCGGTGATGGAAGGGGCAACCTTTGCGATGCGGGACAGCCTCGAAATCATTCGGTCCATGCAGATTCCCGTTAAAGAAATTCGCGTTTCGGGAGGTGGTGCCAGGAGTCAGTTCTGGCGTCAGCTTCAGGCTGATATTTATGGACAGCCGGTTTGCACGATCAATGCGGAAGAGGGTCCGGCCTATGGGGCCGCTCTTCTGGCCGCTGCCGGAACCGGCAGTTACCAGGATGTTACGGAAGCATGCCGGGCCACGATCAGCGTTGTGACAAAGACTCCTGTCAGGGCAGCTGCCGCGAAGACATATAATGCCGCTTTTCCGGTTTACCAGAAGCTCTATCTGTCACTGCGCGACGACTTTGCCGCTATTCAGGAACTGATTTCGAAACGACAGTGATCCGGACGGGCGAAACCTGCGGATCGGCACCATTTTCCCATTCATCGGGATTTGGTTTGAGTACTCAGTTGGTGCGACGACACGCACTTTATTCGAACAGCGGACGTTGCACATGTCGCAGACCTGACGGCTTTTCACCGGGCCAGGGAGGCATCGGTGGAAGCTCCGGACGAAAGCTGCGAATACGGTTGTGAAGCATTCGGGCAAACTCCGGCGCAAATCGGTCGTCGGGTGCATGCGTAAAGATATACGGAGTTAACCCCTGTTGCAGCCAGTCAGCGATGACCGGAGCCCACTCTTCGATCCAGGGAGTGACGTCCGACAGCTGATTGCGTCCCACAATTCTCAGAAACGGGCACTTGCCGGTCACTGTACGGCGAACGGGCGTCCTGGGTTTACGCTTTTGGGACACGACCTCTATCTCATCCGCCGGCGGGCGGGAGAACAGAGGTCGGCTGTCGAAAATCACCTTGTCGATGCCAAGATCCCTCAACAACTCATCCAGACGCCATTCATTGATGCCCGAGTCATACCAGTCATGATGCCTCACCTCGACCGCCCATGGCAGATACGCTGGCAGGGCTCGAAGATATTTCTCCAGCACCGAAAACTGATCCGGAGAAAAATCCGGCGGCAATTGCAGAAACGAAGGGCCGAGTTTTCTTCCAGCGTCCAGAATGTTGAGTAAATCCACAAACTCGCCCGTTTCTTTCCCGGAATCCCTCAGGCCCGGATCATGGGAAATCACTCGAGGGAATTTCAGTGCAAAGTGAAAATCGCGGGCGACAGAATCCACCCATCGCTGAACGATCGATGGTTTGGGAATCGCGTAAAATGTGCTGTTGCCTTCGACGGTACTGAAAACAGATGAATACTGCTTCAGCCAGTCTTCACGAGAAGCCTTTGCCGTAAACAGTGAACCTCGCCAGTGATCACAGGCCCAGACGGGACATCCAATATTTAGAACCATCAAAGCTTCCGTCACAGAAACAATCTATCACCTGGCACAATCCATCACGGGGAAAATGGTCGGCACGATTTTCGCGATCCCGATTGCATTATGGTTGTCCGGGCGGGCATGGACATTGTTGCTGTTCAAAAATAGACCACTTTGGCTGATGAACGAACAAATTCGAACCCCCGGAGCCGAGGGGAGACGTTGTTTCGGGTGTTCGCGGAGCACATCCGGGAGAAACGTCTTACGAGGGCAAACTGAGGCGAATTTCGCCGGAAAAGACGCCAAAACGTTCCCGATGCCGAGAAGTCAGAGTGCATTCGTGAGAGCTCGCCAAGGACAGTGTTGACATTCCTCGACACGGAACAGAAGACTAGTCGAAAGTTATAAAAGCGAGTCAGAAAATTCAGCTCGATCGGCGGCAGTTGAAGAAAGTTGAATAAGAATTGATCGGGGTCAGTCAGGCCGGAAAAGTGAATGGACATCCCTGGAAAGGGCGGAACTCCAATGGAAGAAACCACAGAAACATCGTCCGCAGATGATACTCCGGATGTCAACCACCGGATGGAACCCCTGGAACGATCTGCGGGCAGTAAGCTGTTTCTGTTTCTGCTGGGAGGCGTGTCCATACTTTATGCGGCCGTGCTGATTTATCATGTCAGTGTGCCGCCCGGTGCTCCTGCACGACAAGCGTTTCTTGAGCAGTGTCGGCAAATTTGCCTTCGATACGGACTGGTATCAACGAATAACGTTCGGCACGATGCGAGGGCGTTTTTGACGGCCGTGGAAGCCAAACCGCTGTCGGAGGCACTGAGTGATATCCTGTCGGACAGCTCTTTTGTGCCTGCCGAAACTCAGACTCATTCGCTGCTCGGTCAGAAAGCGCCCGATTTCGAGCTGCTGAGTCATGAAGGAAAGATCCAAAGTCTTCAGGATTTCCTCAATGACGGACCGGTCATGGTTGTGTTCTATTATGGATTCCATTGCAGCCATTGTGTGGCTCAGCTTTTTGCAATTAACGATGACCTGAAGCACTTTCGCGAGCTGGGAATCCGGATTGTGGCAATCAGCCATGATAAGCCGGAAGTCACGGCAGAGGCTCTTGATGAATATGGTGCCTTTGGCTTTCCTTTGCTCTCTGATCCGGGAAATGCGGTTTCAGCGCTTTATGGTTGTACTGAACTTCCAACGAGTGAGTCTGATGGTTTGCTGAAGCATGGCACCTATCTGCTGGATTCTGAGGGAACAGTGACATGGGTCAATACGGGACTGACTCCATTCGTCGACAACCGATCGCTTCTGGTTCATCTTGCGAAACTTCAAAAACATCACACGCCAACTCTCGCAGCCAAATAAGGCGTTGAAGGACAGCCTCAAAAATTTCGGTTTTCCGGATTATTTTGAGAAGATTTATTCGGGCAATTCCTGTTAGCATCCGGATGCATTGATGGCCCGGCAGCAAGGCGGCATGTGACTGCCAGTCCGACCGTCATGCATTTTGCAGGAGACACGGGCATGCTCGTTCATGGAAATCAGGCCTGGCGCTTGGTCGTTCATGTGTTGTTGGCACTGATCTTTTTTCCGCTCACGGGCCTGATTCTCCCGGGTGCCGGGCTCGCAATTGTCTGCGGGGACGAGAACAGTGATCCGCTTCGAACTGATCGACTGTTGCAGGGTGTTCGTCCCCTGATCTCCAGTCTTGTTGGGCGTGAGTCGCAGTTTGAGCTTACAGGAACCGTGCACATCCCCATTTCGGGAAACGTTCAGACCGTCGAAATTCAGGCCGTGCGGTATGACAACGAGTCCTTTGATTTGGTGCTGACGCATCAGGAATACGCGGTAAGCCTTCGGCGAAGGGCCGATGTGACGGCTCTTGGTCTGCCAAAACATGGCAAAGTGTTTGTTGGGCGCGGCGAAGTAGCTTCTGCCGACCGACTGAGTCCGCAAAAAATCTGGGAACGTCTCAGTTCACCTCGATCAGCCCTGTCCACCGCGTTACCGATCATCAATTTGCTGTCATTAGGCGATCTCGACGCGACCGTTCGGGCGATGCTACCCAATGCCAGGGTCAGCTATGACTCAAAGGCTGACAGCTGGCTTGTTCATGGAAATGCCACAGTTACTGTTCCCGCTCCTGGGGAAACTACCGTGACGGTTGGCGATACAGTCGTGAAGCTGAAAGTTGTCACGAAAGTCGCTGTTCCGGTGGCTGCCGAGCACTGGCCCGGAATGACAGTCGTTCAGCTGGAGCGGGGAGAACTGGAACGCACACTTCTGCGCGGACTCCGCCGCACGGGTGAGATTCTTCAGCCATCTTCCCTTTTGACGTCGCCCGTGGCGGAAGCTCGAGATGTTCCGCATGGCCGACTGATCTGGGTCGAAGGGCAAAGGGTTGCATTGCTGCATGGCACTCCTGAAGAGATCGGTAAGGCGCATGGCCAGCTGCTGCATGAAGAATCGTTGCGATGTATTGAATCTGTGCTCTATGCATTCGGAACTGTGAATACGATTCGCACCGGAACATGGTTTCGGCACGATCTGGAGGCGGCATATGTTCGACTCGCACCGCACATCCCTGAACGACATAAAGCGGAGACGAAAGCCCTGGCCGTCGCGCTGGATCTTGAGCCTCGACTTGTTGAAGTGCTGAACGTCTTCCCGGAACTTTTTCACTGTTCCGGATTTGCCGTCTTTGGATCGGCCACGAAGGACGGTCGACTTTACCATGGTCGAGTGCTGGATTACATGACAACCATTGGGTTGCAGGATGCCGCCACTACGTTTGTTGTTCAGGCAACTGGCCAGATTCCGTTCGTGAACGTTGGCTATGCCGGATTTATCGGAAGCGTCAGCGGCATGAATGTCGAGGCGATTTCGCTGGGTGAGATGGGCGGTCGAGGTGAAGGCCAGTGGGATGGTGTCCCCATGGCGACCCTGATGCGTCGTGCGCTTGAAGAATGTCGAACACTCGAGGAAGTTAAGACACTCTGGACAGCGAGCCCTCGTACGTGTGAATACTACTATGTCTTCGCAGATGGGAAGACGAACGAAGCCGTGGGAGTTTCAGCCACACCGCAGATGCTGCAGTTTATCGGGCCGGGGCAGTCGCACGAACTCCTGGGAGACGGTATTTCGGATGCTGTCGTTCTGTCGGCGGGCAGCCGCCTTCAGGAACTGCGAAAGCGAGTCACGGAAAAGCATGGGCAGATTGATGAACAGACCGGTACGTGGCTGATGAGCCGTCCGGTTGCGATGGAGTCGAACCTGCATAACGTACTTTTCGTCCCGGCGGATCGAGTGCTGTATATTGCCAATGCAAGCCATAAACGTCCGGCTGCGGAAATGCCCTACGTGAAACTGGATCTTCGAGAGTTGTTGAAAAGTCATTCGGTCGAGTCACCGCAGGCGTCTGGTCCGTAAATTCAGGTAAATCCCCGCGACTGTAGTTGCCGCTTCAGATCGGCTTTTTCCGAGGTGGAAAGATCATTCCAGTGTCGATTCTGAAGTCCGGCGGCCAATGCCCACAGGAGGTTCAGGCTGGGCCGATATCCTGCCTGAAAAACCATGAGAAATGCATCTGTGGCACCAATTGACTGCAGTTGCTGCACGCTGGAAATACCTGCCGCGCGGAGCATTTCTGACGATTTTGGACCTAAATTCGGCAGATTCAGGAAGGGATTCGAACTTTTTGAGTTCATTGGCGAGACTTTCAGAACTCAGAACGACGATGCAATACCGATGACGATGTAATACCGATGAGGTCCGGTGGCAGGATAGTTTGGGCCGGAACAGCATGAATCGGAGTACCTGCCTTGTCCTGAGTCATACTGAAAAATAAACTCCTCTCGATTGCTGAAATCCCGGAGAGTTGATTTTCCAGGATATTTCCATGCACAATCAGCCCGTGAACATTGCGGTCGAATCTTCCGATTCGTTCCACTTCGATTAGAGATTTGCCAGGATGTTTGCTGTTTTAGGACCCGTTTACTAAATGATTGTGGCAGAATTCATTTACCACAAACAGAACCATATGTGAGCGGTCCGTCTTTTTCCGGCAGAGGATACATCAGTTGAGAGCCCTGATCAGCGACATCCATGGAAATCTGGAGGCATTGCAGGCTGTCTTAGCCGACATCAAAAGCAAGGGAATTACGGAAATTTTTTGCCTCGGCGATGTCGTCGGCTATGGTCCAAACCCGTCAGAGTGTATCGATCTGATCATGGAACTGGATATGTGTCTGCTGGGAAACCATGACCAGGCGGCACTTTTTGATCCTGAAGGGTTCAATGCCGGGGCAGAACGAGCAATCTTCTGGACCCGATCAGTTCTGGAACGAGGTACAGGTCCGCAGGCAGAACGACGCTGGGACTTTCTGGGCGAGCTGACTCGTCGATACAGGGATGAGGCAGCCGAAACAATTTTCGTACACGGTTCTGCTCGTAATCCTCTGAATGAATATGTTTTCCCCGATGATATTTATAACCAGGTGAAGATGGAGAAGATCTTTGCCCTGATTGAACATTACTGTTTTCAGGGTCACACCCATATCCCGGGCGTCTTTACTGAATCACTGGAGTTCTTTTCTCCCGAAGAAGTGGATTTTCAGTACAAACTGGGCGATCCGAAAGTGATGATCAATGTGGGCTCGGTCGGACAACCCCGCAACAATGACCCGCGGTCGTCATATGTGACCGTTGACGGGCCAGTCGTAAAGTTTCATCGAGTTCCATACGATTTTGAAAAGACAATTGAGAAAATCTACGCCATTTCTGAACTCGACAACTTCCTCGGCGATCGCCTCCGCGAGGGCAGATAGTCATTGTCTGCCGCGATTTTTTACTGACACCAATGCCTGTATTTCCGTATTAATTTGCTGGTGATCAGGTTGCTGTCGGCATTTTTGGTGCAGCTTCCGAATTCCAGGCATGGGCGAGAAACTCGCGCGAAACCGCAGTTCTGGTTCGCTGAGTGTTCAATGACGGCCCCGGTTTCGGTATTCTGCAACGTCACGTACTGCCGTAATACTGAACTATTTCGGGCCGGAGAAACTTTAATCTCTCGGTCCGCCAGCTTCGTTATGGGGACTTTTGCCGAGTTCCTGATGTGAACTGGCGATTATCAAACTGAGGCTGTTGCCGACGCACTGGATGCGCTGGCCGCCATGAAACAAGTGTTTGTTTCCTATGGAAAATCGACGTCTGTTTGCTTTTATGTTCCTTTCAGTGGCCACCTTCTGGATATGGGGGCAACTGGTCGCACCAAAACTGTTTCCTCCCCCTCCGAAGAAACCAGTTCCCCAGCAGGTCGACGCTGACGGTGCAAAGAAATCAGAGCCGGGGATTTCTGACGATTCGATCGCGGCAGGGGCTGTCGATTCCGCCGTTGCCGAAAAGCCGGCAGATGGCGAGCAGGCTTCCGCCGACGGGAATGGTGAAGCGGCTCCCGCTGTTCACCCATCAGTTAAAGTTAATCTGGGATCCCTCGAACCTGGTTCCGGTTACGCGCTGCAGGTTGTCCTGACATCTGAAGGAGCAGCAATTGAAGAAGTCTGGCTGACCGACCCGCAGTTTCGGGATTTGAAACTAACAGATAAACAGGCTCGTGTCATCGGCAATAACTCATCCGCAGACCGTTCCTTTACAACGGCTGTGGATTTCATCGATCAGCAGCTGCTGAAGCATACTCCGCTGTCTCTTGAAGCTGTTTCATGGAAACTGGAGCAGCAAACGGAGAACCCCGACGGGATGTCAGCCACATTTTCATTTGATTCGCCTGATGGCCGGGTGCGACTGGAGAAAACATATCACCTGCCACGTATTAAAGTGGTTCCCGAACAACTGCGGACGGCCCTCCGCTCTGATCCGTCCGGGTATACGGTTCGTATCGAGTTCAAACTGATTAATCTGTCAGCAGAACCTCAGGAACTCGTTTACGAAATGCAGGGGCCAGTCGGAATGCTCCTGGAAAACGAAGAGCACACCAGCAAATACCGTGATATTAAGATTGAATTCCTTGCTGGCGGCGATGACGTTACAACGACCCCCAAAGAAATCGTTAGCAGTGTGGAAGAGCATGAAGAGCAGGCAGGGCATGCACTGGAACGCAAAGAACTTTTTGAATTACTGAAATCAAAGGATAAATGGACGGGCGTGTTTCGCTACGCCGGCATCGACGTTCAGTTCTTTGCCGCACTTGTGGCCCCTCTCGATGATCGAAGTCCGGAACTTCGTGCCGAGCAGAAACTGATTGACCGGACATACCCGATGATTGTGGAGAAGGATCGGCGAGATGACCGGAAGAGTGACATCAGCTTTAGGATGGTATCGACACCTGTCAAACTTGAAGCAAAAGGTGGAGCCGACAGTGTAAGTCATCAGTACGCCTTTTTTGCTGGTCCGAAACGACGTGAACTGCTCGACCCACTCCCTTTAGCCGCTTCCCGCGTGCTCGACTATGGATCATGGTTCGGATTTATCGCTCGCGGCATGCACTGGTTGCTGGATCAGTTCTACAGCATCGGAATGCCCTATGTGCTCGCGATCATTTCGCTGACCGTCCTGGTTCGCGGCTTACTCTTCCCGTTATCGAAGAAACAGGCCATCAGCGCGGCGAAGATGAAGGACCTGCAGCCGAAACTTGCAGAACTCAAGCTCAAGTTTGGTGACGATAAGGAGAAAATGGCGCGAGCTCAGATGGAGCTCTGGCGGAAACACAATATCAATCCATTGGGCGGCTGTCTGCCGTTGTTCTTTCAGTTCCCGATCTTTATCGGGCTGTACACATCGCTTAATACCGCGGTCGACCTGAGGATGGCAAGTTTCCTGTGGATCGAAAATCTCGCTGGCCCGGATGCCCTTTTCCGGCTTCCCTTTGAACTTCCATTTGGACTGGGGGCTGACTTTAGCCTTCTGCCGTGTATTACCGTCGTCCTGTTCCTGCTGCAGCAGAAGATGTTTATGCCGCCAGCTTTGGATGAACAGCAGGTCGCTCAGCAGAAGATGATGAACTTCATGACCATATTTATGGGAGTTATGTTCTGGCATCAGCCCGCTGGCCTCTGCATTTACTTCATCGCCTCAAGTCTTTGGGGCATTGCAGAACGAACGATGCTGGGCAATACCTCTGTGGCAACCGCGACAACCGATGAGACATCTGGCGAAGTTCCTGAGCGAGGCGATGATGCGGGCAGGCCGTCTGCCAGTGGAAAGCCATCGGTGAAAGTTGTAACGCCGAAACCGGAAGCATCCGCCAAACCGCCAGGCTTTATGCAGAAACTGTTGGAGATGGCCGAGGAGGCCCGGCAGAATGCCGAAAAGAGCAAGAAAGATTCGACCCCGAATCGAAAAAAACGCAACCGTTAGTTGAAACGACCAACACCAAAGAAACAGAAGGTCGAGGCGGGAGTGCATCTCATCCGCAGTCCTCACTTTGTCGTTAGGCGAGCGGCGAAATCGTTTTTTACCGGGAGGGCTTTTTTCTCGGGAGGGCGAGGCTCCTGCCGAGCCGAGCTTTTTTTCGGGAGGGCGAGGCTCCTGCCGAGCCGAGCTCCCGTGTGCGGTAGCCGGTTACTATCGCTTTATCAAGCTTTAAATCTCGCGTAGTGGACCTTGCTAAAGGTCCCGCAGCCAGGGGATCTTTAGCAAGATCCACTACCTCCAACCCGAGCCCTCCCGTGTGCTTTTCGGCTCAGCGGGAGCTTCGCCCTCGCGTGTGGGATAGCCGGTTACTATCGCTTTATCAAGCTTTAAATCTCGTGTAGTGGACCTTGCTAAAGGTCCCGCAGCCAGGGGATCTTTAGCAAGATCCACTACCTCCAACCCGAGCCCTCCGGTGTGCTTTTTTCGGCTCGGCAGGAGCCTCGCCCTCCCGTCTGTCGCGTAGTGGACCTTGCTAAAGGTCCTGCAGCTACGGCTACGGGATCTTTAGCAGGATCCACTACCTCCAACCCGAGCTCTTTATCCTGACGGAGCCCTACGCCGCCTTCTTTGACTTCTGAGGCTGTTGTTTCGTCGGTGACGACTGTGTCGTTGATTCCGACACTTCGGATTTGCCGGGCCGCAGTCTTACCGGTTCCATGGAAGCGGGCTGATGTCGACCGACCAGAGTCAGTAAAGCGGGCAGTGGAATCAGGGCGATGAGAAGACTGCCGGCAATGCCGATGGCCAGCAGAATTCCTATCGTGAACAGGCCCTGATGAGCGGAAACCATCATACTTCCAAATCCGACGATTGACGTCAGAGAAGTCATCAGTACCCCGTTGGTCGTATCGGGCGATGGAGCATAAGAGTCGGCCCCTGATGCAATTTGCCGACGGAAGTCCTGAAGCAGGTGAATTCCGTTATCCACGCCAATGCCCAGTATCAGCGGCAGTACGATCAGATTCACAGGGTTAAAGTTCAGTCCGGTGATGACCATCACACCCAGAAGCAGAATCACTCCGCCGATCGACGGAAACATAGCCAGAACGCTGTCACGGAGATTTCGATAATCAAGAACAGACGCGATCAGCACCATTAATCCCATTGCAATCATGACCAGCATATTCAAATTGACGTTTCCTGTTCGCTGATGCATCGAGTAACCAACGAATGCCGCAACAGCAACAGGCGGAATAACGGTCAGCAGTTTTTGCCCGGGTCTGAGGAAATCGAACAGCAGAAAGAACGAAATGACCGCCAGTGAGTAGAGCCCGACGGTCTTGTAGCTGACATGCAACAGTCCGGCCGATTCATAATTCTGAATCGGTACACCGGAGATATCAGGGGCAACCGATCGCACATCACGAACAAAAGCGGCGAGCGGCTTTGCATCCCAGACTGGCTGCCGCGGATAAACCTTGACCAGCCATGCCTGCTGATCTCCTTTAGCCACCACATACCGTGCCTGCAGTTCAGGGGGCAGGTCCGATGGTCTGACCGGTTCCATCTTCGACGCAATTGCGACTCGATCAAGTTCCTGCAGAAGAGATCTGGCGACCATCATCTGATAGGCCTCCATCAGAGCGACTGCCTTGTCTCCCGTTCCCTTTGACATACTTTCCAGTTCATCAAGGAACGCATTCAGTTTGCCGGCCGCATTTCTTGCAGTCACGCTGGGAGAGGAGTTCAGGATGCGATAGAGCGATTCGATCTCACGTCCGACAAGAGAAAGGCTGACTGGCTGAAACTGCGGGCGCGACTTTGGCATCGAGTAGATCTGATTTCGAAGCTCCTGAATCAGCTGCCTTTGTTCGCTGGTTGGCGGCGGTGGCAAACGGCTGGCCATTTCGCTGACGCGACCGACCGTTGGCAGCTTCTGAAATTCGTTTCGAAGGCGTATTGCATCTTCCCAGCTGTCCGCAACGGCCACAGCGTAAAGCAGAGACTCGCTGGTCTGTTCAAAGAGTCGCGACTCAGCTCGTACGGATTCCAGAGACTGATCATGCAGTTTCATCAGGTTTGAATCGTACCGGGCACGACATGTCACGCTTCCATCCGTATACGAGAACGCTCGAGATGCGATAGCGCCAATTCCAATAACACTGAACGCGACGACCACGACTGGCCAGGTGGTGATCAGACGCCGGTAAAGCGGGCTTGTAAAAGGATGTGGAAGAGATTCCACATCGAGTTCAGCATCAGACAGGGCAATCAGAGCGGGCAGGAAAACAAATGTCGCCGCAGCACAGATTAAAATGCCCATCCCGGAAATCAGACCCAGTTCAGCCAGGCCCGGGACTCCCGTCAGCATCGCACTTCCAAAGGCCAGAGCGGTCGTCATGGCAGACATCAAAATGCCGGTTCCGGCAGTATGCGCCGTTTTGCGCAGTGCGTCGCCCAGGTCATAAAGCTCATGTCGAAGAGACAGATAACGGCTTAGGAAATGGATTGAGAAATCAATGCCAAGTCCAATCAGGATGACTGCAAAAGACACGCTCAGTATATTCAGGTGGCCAATCACAAGAGTTGCGGCGCCGAAAGTCCAGCAGATCGAAACCACGAGTGTCATGATTGCCAGCATCGGGTGCCGCATGCTTCGGAAACCCAGGAACAGCACGACACTGACCAGTGCGAAGGCAATCATTCCGGCGTTCAGCATGTCCGCAGCGCTTCGGTGCATCTCGTCGTGTTCAAGAACCGGGACGCCCGTCAGAGAGAGCGATAGTTCTTCAGACAACGGTCGATATTCTGCCGCGACAACATTCATCAGCTCCCTGAGCTTTCGAATGGAACGACTGTTTTCGTCGATTTCATCCGGCTGAGACACCGGAAAGACCTGCAGGAGTCCGACCGTTTTCTCCGCATTCATCAAATAGGCCACATCGCTGTCTGTAGTTCCGGCATCTGCCTGTGTCTTCAGAAGTTCAGATAACGGTGAATAAAAACTGGCTGCTTCGAAGTTGGATCCATTCTGAGCCTGTTGCTGGAACCGCAGAAGACTTTCAGCAAAGCGATCAGCATGGGCATAAAGAGACTCAGCCGTCGCGCCGGTTTTTTCTGCCTTCAGAATTCCGGTCCGCAGCTGGGCCACCAGATTCTCCGTCCGCAGTCTGTCCCACTGCTGATTACGAATAACCGGACTATACCTTTCAACTCGGCTGGCCGTTCGCTGCAGCTGTGACGGCGAAAGAAACTGAAGTGCTTTTGAACGAAGCGACTGCTGATCAATGCGATAAAGGACCTTCGAAAAGAGCTCGCTTTCACGCTCCACGCGCTGCCCAAGATCATTAAGCACTGACTGCAAAAGCTGCGGATTTGTGGTTTTTGATTCGACGACAACGATCAGATCTGAGGTCGCACCGAATGTTTCTGCGTACGTTTTCCACGATTTCGCGAATTCGGCAGCCGGATTGAGCAGATCGGCCCGGCTTGTGCGAACAGTCAGGTGGGCGACCGTAATTCCGACCGCAGCGCATGCAAGCGACAGAACACACCAAAGTGTGAACCGCGGGCGTGCTGAAACTGCAGTCACTAACCCACCCAGAAACCGGGCAGACAGTGACAGAGTTGCTGCATTCTCTTCGGATACCGTCATGACCATTCCTGGCCAGCAATAGACACGTTAATGCTGACTGTCTTTGGATGGGGTCTGTGTGTGTCAGCCGAAACTGCGACAGGGCAAATCGAACGTCACTTTTGTGCAGGCGCACGCAGACGTAAAGACCGGAGCAGCCCTGCGTAGTCGGAAGATCGTCAAAATCAGGACAACTGCTCAAGCGCATTTCCTCCGGACTCGCTGCTTTGGAAGAGTCGCCTGAACTGCACGGGTTTCGGTCTTCGGTATTTGCCCGTCTTAACACAGACCTGCAAACAATCAGCGTCCACGATCCGGCTCCCGGTTTGGAATTGAAGTCGTTCCGGCAGAAACCGCCACTGACCCCATGTGTTTTGCTCAATGGCGTAACAATCGTTGCGACCGTCCCGCCAGCACAATCGTTTTCGCTCTTCCAGCAGGGAATAGCCATAGCGTCAGCTGCAAGTGTTCTGCAGAATTTTCCCTGGTCCAGGAAATGGGGACTCTGTTGTAGTTGTGCGTGAATATACGAACACCTGCTCCACACGGAACAGGTCCGATTTGCGTGCATCTTTGGCTCCTCATTGTTTCCGGCACAGTCGAAGGAATTTTTTTAACCGGCAGATTTCCTGTGTCCGGTCCAAACCGACATCTGCGATTCACTGAATGATCGTTGGAGCATTGGTTCCCGGAGGAGCTGAAGAGTTTACGGTTCCGCGACTGTTTTGAAGGTTCAGCGACTGTTTCGAGAGTTCCACGAACGTGGTTCGGCAACAGTAATAGGACGACTTCGGTTGGTGCTGATCCTTTGCGCGATTTTCTGTGCGATGTGGAGAAATGTGATGCTTTCATCTCTGATTAACTGGTTTCGTTTTGCCGGCAGTGATCTGAGAGGCGGTCGAAATGTTCGCCGAAGCAGTTCAAAGGCTAAGAGCAGACTGGTTAGTACCGAGGCCTGCGAGACTAAGATTATGCCTGCTCCGCTTGGAGCCGCTCCGGTTGTGGATGTGGTATGGGGCGGGCGTCCATCGATTACGGGATTTGTTGAAGACGATTCAATTGCCACGGGTGGTCCGAATCCGATGACCGTGCAGGTCGACATCAACGACGACGGATCGTTTGAACACACAGTGCCCGCATTCTACGACTCTTATTTCAACAAGTATCGCTGGGAGTTCAACGTCGATCCCGTACCCAATAATCACCTGGCCTTTGAACTGGGTTTCAGAGCAGTGGAGAGAGTGGGTGAACAGACTCAGTTTTCAGAGATCCTGCACTTACCTGTAGCCGCCTATGAGAATGACACTCCAGTTGTTACAGAAGCCTATGCGAATAATCTGGTCGTCTGGGGAACGATTACGGACTCGGACCTGATCTGGGATGCCGAATACCTTATAGAAGTCGCTCAGGGCAGCCCGAATAATCCGTGGATTAACTATGGTAAAGCCGGATCCAGTGGACGTTTCTATCTGAAGACTCAGGCCACACCACAGCCTGGTATGATTCATCTGTTTATCAGGGCTCGCCAGCCAAACCAGTATCTGGAGCTCGTCAGTAATGTGGTGGAAGCTGTCTATGATGGCAGTCTTTTGCCGGGCGGACCACCTCCGGGAGCTTCAGGGCCTTCTTCGGGCGCACCAGCCGCAGCTCCAGGCAACATGAGTGGCTACACCAGCGATTCATCTGCGTCAGACGCAGAAGACGACGAATTATTCACCTTCTGGTTTACGGAATCTGACGACTCGAATCTCAGTCTGTTCTTATGAAAAAGATAATGACTGACGTGCCATTCCTGGCCATTATTAAAGCCGAACAGTTCGGCGCATGACATAAAAAAGATGCGCCATCGCTGTTTCCAAAGCAGCCAGTCGTTTCCGTAAGTTTGTTTCAGAATGCTGTTCACTTCTTCATCGTGATCGTCCATTCTCGACAGCCAAAGGTTGCAGGTTCTCTGATAATGCCGGCCGTCCCAGTCCCATCTCTGCTGCAAAGCCAGATGCTGCTGACACTGCATCAGCAGGTCGCGTCCCGGCATAACTCCCCCGCTGAAAAAATGGCGGGCCATCCAGCTGGATGGCCCGTCGTCTTCAAAAGCGTAGGTAAACCGGTTGTGGCAGAAAATGTGTACGAACAATTTTCCGTTCGGTGTCAGCCAGCGACTAATTCGCTCCATTAATCCTGCATGATTTCGAACATGCTCAAACATCTCGACGGAAACAACACGATCGAATGTTTCGGTCAGCGAAAGATCATTGATATCACAGGTCCTGACCTCAAGATTACCGAGTCCGAATTTTTGAATTTCATTCTGAATGAAGTGTCGCTGTGAATGCGAGTTCGAAACAGCCAGAATGCGGCTGTTTGGAAACTGCCTCGCCATAAACAGGCTCAAAGAGCCCCAGCCGCAGCCCAGTTCAAGAATCCGCTGACCGTCAGACAACTCCGCATGTTCGCAAGTCAGTCGCAGTGCGGTTTCCTCCGCCTTGTTCAGGTGGTCATTCGGGTTTAGAAAGTAGCCGCTGCTGTATTTCAAATGGCTGCCAAGAACCAGTCTGAAGAAATCCGCAGGCAACTCATAGTGCTGCTCGTTTGCCTTTTGAGGAACATGAGCCAGCGGTCCGTGGCCAGCTTCTTCCTGAAAGCTCCGAAACAATTCGCTGGACCGCTCAACACCGATTCGGGCCAGAGATTGCAGTCGAATCGTCAGCAATCTGCGAATTCCGGCGCGAACAACAATATCCGGCATCCAGGATTTTTCACCCTGTCGTACCAGAAATCCTGTCAGCAATTGAAGAGCCATTGCCTGGTCACCTTTGGACGAAGTATTGATCTCAGGTAATGGTATGCTCAGAGTGACAGTCCAATCGGCGATTCGGGCTTCGCCCAGACGGCCTGCACCACGCCGGTTGCACGTTCCAGAAACGCTGCTTCGCAGTAACAAAGATAATAACGCCACATCCGGATGAATCGTTCGCTGAAACCCAGCGCTTTCACTTCTTCAATCCGACCGTGAAATCGATGATTCCAGTGTCTCAGAGTCAGTGCGTAGTGCAGGCCAAAATCTTCCAGCGAAAGCAGTCTGAGCGATGTGGATGTCCGAATGCAGTTCTGCATTTCGGTAACAGATGGCAGAAATCCACCGGGAAACACATACTTTTGAATGAAGTCCACCGACTTGGCGTAACGTGCAAATCGTTGTTCCGGCATCGTAATGGCCTGAATCAGCATCGCGCCCCGTGAACTCAGAAGGCTGTCACATTTTTTGAAGTACTGCGGCAAATATTGACGGCCCACCGCTTCGATCATTTCCAGCGAGACAAGCTTGTCAAAGTTTCCCTTAAGATCACGATAGTCCTGCAGAAGAACGGTCACACGGTCTGAAAGTCCTTCTTCCTGAACTCGACGACAGGCCATCACGTATTGTTCGTTCGATATCGTCGTTGTGGTGACATGGCAGCCGTAGTTGCGGGCCGCATAAATCGCGAATCCGCCCCACCCTGTTCCAATTTCGACGACACGATCCGCCGGGGAGAGTTTCAGCGACCGACATACCCGATCAAGCTTATTGAGCGATGCATCTCGCAGCTGACTCTGGGGCGATTCAAAGATGGCGGAAGAATACATCATGGTTTCGTCGAGAAACAGTCGGAAAAAATCATTGCCAAGATCGTAGTGTTCGCCGATATTTCGGCGGCTGCCAATTCTGGAATTGCGATTCAGCCAGTGCCGGATACGTCCTGTCAGGCTTGTCACGCAGCTCCACAGGGAATCGACGCCGTCCAGCACCTGTTCGTTTCGAAGCATGACTCGCATAAAACTGGTCAGAGAATCGCAGCTCCAGTCTCCATCCATGTAAGACTCTGCAGCACCCATTGACCCCCCCCAAACTGCCTTCCTGTAAAATCGGGAAGAATGAATGCAGATCCTTGCCGACAGCTCTGCCTCGTGCCGTTGTCCAAACAGCTGCTGCTGATCTCCTTCCTGCAGAATCAGCTGGTCGCGATCCACACGGCTGAAATGGCCCTGTATCATCCGACGAAAGATGCCGACCGTCCGTGCTTCAGCCGCAGGCGCATCATCATGGATGTGTAAATGAGATGAACCAAATGATTGCGTGGCGGCAGATGTCTCAAGTAGCGAACAGGACTCGGTCTGGGTGGCACACTGAGGAATGGACATGGGTGATCGGAGAATCCAGTAGGTTGAAAAAGATTGATCGGCTCAGGTTAGGTATCGCCGGAAATGCCTTCGGTCAGGCAGTGCATGCTGAGTCAGGCAGCCGCTGGCGGATGAGGAACAAAGGGAACTCCTTTGAGCCACAGTTTGAGTGCCTGCCAGTAAATGGCGGTCAGAATTTTGAGTGACATGCAGGGATGTCGCAGGAGTGTACGGGCGAGAGAAATTCGATTGACTGGAATCCGACGAAGTGACAGCGTGACATCAAATGGTCTTTCCACTGCTGATCCCGAGTCCTCTTCAAAAACGGTCGTTCGCTCATTGGCCAGCCCGGTCCCTTTGTCACTGCCTGACATTATGAGTTTATCTCGTTCAAAATCATGGTGGTTCTCGAGATGAATGATCAGTCGTTCTCCCGGATTATTCAGACGCCAACGATACTGCATGTTCATCGGCATGAACGGAGATACATGAAATTCCTTTCTGGTCCACAATGTCACCGCATGTTCGGTGCGATCACACACAGGAGATGTCAGCACATAGCAGTGCCTTTCTCCCCAGGGTGTATTGTGAACTTCGGCCAGTACAAATTGTAGTTGACGGCCAGTGGGATCAAAACAATAGAAATAGCTGACCGGGTTCATTCCAATTCCGAAGTATCTCAGATTAGTAAGGAGCCTTATTGGTCCTTCCGGACGAGTGCCGGTCTGACGTTCAACTTCTGACCGGACCGAAGAATCAAGTGTCTCTTCTGCAGGACCCAGATAATCCTTACGCCGGAACCAGGCAATCGCGGGGCGTCGAGCTGACCAGCACAGAAAAGGGTCAAACAGTGCGGGAAGTTCTGCCAGATCCAGATACATCTGAAAAATGCGATAAACGAATTGGTTGTCAGCTGGCTGAAAACGCCTGTGACGTACGAATCCCGAATAAATACAGCTATTCACAGGCCGCTCCCTCATTGACCAGAGCGGCGATGCTTTCAGCCTTCAGTGTCTGACCTTCTCTCGCGTCCGGGCCTGCCGATTCATTCAGAAATGCCCGACTGATGCCAAATTTTTCGCAGACTGCAATTGCACTGGTGACTCCATCTTCATGAAACCCGTTTCCCCACCACGCTCCGCAGTAAGAAGTTCGATTGTTACGAATCAGTTCCCCGTGCCTTCGCTGCATTTTCGAGCGAGCGGTCGTGAATACGGGGTGCGAGTAAGTATGTCGGGAGATGATTTTTTCAGGAGCGATCGATTCGCTGTCATTCAGCGTCACACAGAACGTGTGCGAGGATTTCAGATGTTGCAGTATATTCATGTTATAACTGACTGTGGCCCGGTTGACGTCATTCCTGTGAATTCGGTAATTCCATGCGGCCCATGCGTTTCGACGACTCGGAAGCACCGATGTGTCGGTGTGCAGAACGGTGTCGTTGACCTCCCACAGAAAGGATGAAAGTACTTCGCGCTCCAGCGTCGTCGCATCAGTCAGCATTCGCATCGCCTGATCACTGTGACAGGAGAAGATGACTTCATCAAACTCGGCTTCGTTGTCTTTTGTCTTAATTCGCACACTTTTCGTCTCCCTGGTCACTGCAAGGACCG
This sequence comes from Fuerstiella sp., assembly GCA_022843805.1. GTDB lineage: Bacteria > Planctomycetota > Planctomycetia > Planctomycetales > Planctomycetaceae > F1-80-MAGs062. The sequence continues at coordinate 4,025 of JALHMY010000045.1, read as the reverse complement.
GCGACCTGACATGAATTCGATGCTTAAACGGATCGCACAAACGCTCGACATATTTTCGGGATCCACCCGGAATAGTGTACCACTGTGGCCGGTTCGTCAGGCTCAGCAACCCGTGATTCCTGTAGAACTCCAGGATAAAACGAATCGGGAAGTTCTGAAACGTGCCGGTCGGGCAGGACCAGATTGCGGCACCCATCGGCAGCAGATAATGTTCTGCGAATTCTTTTCCGAATCCTCGCCACCGGAGATACTCTGCCACGGTCATTTCTTCGCCGCTGTCATGACCATCGTTCGTACCAAGCCGATTGAATCGCAGAATATCGTAAACCATTTTCAGAAACGATGGTCTGCAGAGGTTGCTGCGCTGAGCAAACAGTCCGTTCAGATTTGATCCGCAGTATTCCGTGCCGGTTCGATCACAGCGAACTGCGAAACTCATTGTCGTCGCAAGACCTTCGACTCCAAGCGTCTTCAGCAGGGCGATGAAATTCGGATACGTCCGATCATTGAACACGATGAAACCTGTATCAATGCTGTACTGCTGACCATCCAGTTCGAAGCAGACGGTATTTGAGTGTCCGCCCGGCTGTTCCGATGACTCAAAAACATGGATTTCATGCTCGGTATGCAGCAGCCTCGCTGCGGTCAGACCCGAAATACCCGCCCCGATGATCGCGATCTTCATGATCCGCCTAATCCAGACTCAAATTGAAAGGCCAGTTAGTCGCATGCAACCAGAACCAAACGGCCAGAACGGTCATTTTAACCACGAACACTGTGCTTTCTAGCCACTGTTTCTCGTGTGTCCAGCGGAATTCCAGTCGAAAACGTCCATCCGGGGCCGGAATACCCTGGCCACAGATCTGTTTCCGATCTACAAAGTTCGGGGAGCCAGTAAGGAAGAATCGGGAGAATTGCTCTCCGTCTGCTGTAAGCAGTCTGATTACAAGAATGTTCGGTGTGAAGCATTGTCGCGGTTCATAATAAAATCGGTCCACCTTTGAAGAAGTAAAGCCTTGTCCCAGTACTTTTCACCGAAAGAAATTGCCATTGCGATCGGAGTGAGCGAGTCATCTCTGAAGCGGTGGGTCGACAAAGGTTTGATTCGTGCGGAGAAGACAGCCGGGGGCCACCGTCGCCTGGCACTGGATGCCGTGCTGAACTATGTGAGAAGCGAAGGCATAGGTCTCGTCCGCCCCGAACTTATCGGATTGCCCGCTGGCGTTGGTGCCACTGCTCGTTCTGAAGAGATCAGCGGAAACGAGTTTCTGCAGGCAATGGTGACCGGAGATGAAATGCTGGCCCGGCGAATCGTGATGGATCTTTACCTCTCCGGTACGAGTGTGTCCAAAATTTGTGATGGCACGATCACATCAGTTTTTCATCAGGTTGGCGATCTGTGGCGATGTGGGGACCTTGACGTCTACCAGGAACGGCGGGCTTGCGAAGTTTGCCTGAGAGTTCTGCATGAACTGCGACGAGCGGTCGGGGAAGGGCCACCTGACGGCGCTTTTGCAATCGGCGGCACGGTGGATGGTGACCCTTATACGCTCGCGACAACTATGGCGGAACTGGTGCTGCGTGATGCTGGCTGGAGGGCATCATCACTTGGAAACATGCTTCCATTCAGCTCTTTGAATTCCGCATTAATGAAAGATCGGCCGCAGCTGATGTGGATCAGTGTGACCGTGATTCGAGATCCCGATCGCTTCACATCCAGTATGAATATACTTTTTGATACCGCTCAGTCAGTCGGCGCGGCACTTGTCGTGGGAGGTCAGGCGCTGACAAGCGAGATTCGACAGGGTTTGCGTTACACCACTTATTGTGACAATTACCGCCATCTGGAAGCATTTGCTCGAACAATCGGACCGCGGAACAAAGTTCCGGAGCTGGATCGAATCCGATAGTCTTTCCGCTTATAGTCTGATGCAGTTCGATTGAATCGTTCCCTCAGTTCGTTGATGAAAGTAGTGCCCCGGTGACCGCCGACAATTTCGATGCCGTCCTGTTTGTGTCCTTTGGCGGCCCTGAGAAGCGGGAAGACGTGATCCCGTTTCTGGAGAACGTTTTGCGGGGAAAGCCCGTTCCCCGGGAACGCCTGCTTGAAGTAGCCGAACACTACTATCATTTCGGCGGTGTTAGCCCGATCAATGCTCAGTGCCGTGAACTGATCGACGCATTGCGGAAGGAACTGGACTCCCATGGAATTTCGCTGCCGATTTACTGGGGAAACAGAAACTGGGATCCGTTGCTTCCCGGTACCATCCGACAGATGAAAGCGGACGGAATCAGGCGACCGCTGATTTACATCACCTCCGGTTTCAGCTGCTATTCCGGATGCCGACAGTACCGAGAGAATGTGGCGGCTGCGCTGCAGGAAGCCGATGCCACGGAGATGGAAATCGGAAAAATCCGAGTGTTTTATAACCATCCGGACTTTGTTTCTGTGCTCACAGAAAGCGTTGATCGGTCAATTCAGTCGTTGGCGGATCAGTCGTCGGATAACGCCCACAGTGACGTGTTCGTTGCGTTTACAGCGCACAGCATCCCTCTCAGCATGTCGTCAACCTCGGACTATGAAAAGCAGCTGTTGGAGACCTGTCGGCTGATTGCCGAGAATCTTCAGTTGCCCGCGGACCGATGGAAACTCGTTTTTCAGAGCCGCAGCGGACGACCTCAGGATCCATGGCTGGAACCTGACATCTGTGACTTCCTTCGCTCACTGGCGACAGCCGGTACCCGAAAAGTTGTCATTTCGCCGGTTGGTTTCCTTTCTGACCATATGGAAGTGCTGTATGACCTGGACGATGAGGCAAAGAAGTGCTGCGATTCGCTGGGAATGAAAATGAGCCGCGCGGCGACTCCGGGTGCTCATCCCAAATTCGTCTCGATGATTCGGAAGCTCATTCAGGAACGAATTTCCGATGGTCCTCGGGAATGCATCGGTCAGTATGGTCCCAACCATGATGTCTGCCCAACGGACTGCTGCCCCGCGCCCCCTCGCCCGCCCATGACATCAGCGGGCCGTCCACCTGGTACCTGATAACGGCAAAGAGCCGTGACCTGATCACGGCTCTTTGTGTGTGTCTGCTGGACCGCAACAGGCAATGACCGGATGGTGGAAGAGTTAACTGAATGGAACTCCCACACGCCTGCAGCGGTTATGATCCTTTGATTCATCAGAGCAACCGACGAATTATTGAAGTCGCGAGCCGGGCTCACGCACATCGCTGCTTTGAGCAGGCTCTGACGATTGACAACAATCTGAGTAAACATACGGTTCTCGCTCTGGCGATTGGACGCCGTAAGTGGAGTGCGCCAGATGGATCTGATGCATCAGCCGCAATGGATTGCAGCGGCATGCCACCGAGTGCTGCAACGTTCTCGCGGCAAAGCTCATTGCTTCGCCAGCGATGAACAGGCGACCTTCCTGCTGAATCTTCAGACGCTATGTCAGGAGTGCCACAAGCGGAAAACCTGTGCGAGCTGATTGAGGCACTCTGGAAAGCCGGATGCCTGGAGATCTTGCACGTCCGGGTTGGGGCCCAGGTGCAATCCCTGGGCCTGCACCACTGTTTGTTGGAAGTCATTCGGGTGGTGATCGAGCCGCCATTCTGCTGAGCATCATCGCCAGCGCAAAGCTCTGCAAAGTGGAGCCATGGGCATGGCTGAATGCCGTACTGAAGGAGCTTCCCATTCGTCTGGCGAGCACCAACTCCGACCCGGACAATCCGCCGGACCTGAGTGACCTGCTCCAGGATGCCTGGCTGAAAGCTCACCCCGCACACCGTTGGAAAATTGACGACATCCGCAAAGTGGAGCGAGACCGGTCTCGACAACAGAAGATCAGCAAGCGACCTGCCCAGGGCCGATAAAACGGCCCTGCGGTTCGCCGTGCGCTTACGCAAAAACCACAACGTGGCGGTGGTGGCCACCGCTCGCAAACTGGCCGTGATTGCCTGGCGGCTACTGACGACGGGTGAACCGTACCGCTATGCTCAGCCTCGCAATACCACGGACAA
>JALHMY010000044.1 GCA_022843805.1 Fuerstiella sp. | reverse complement strand
AAGAACATCTCCCAGTCTCCGTCCAGGCTCAACGAAGACTCGCCTTTTCCCCTCAAATACCGTAAACAAATCTCACCTGATCAACATCGCAACGCAACCCCAACTTTGCCGCTGTCTAGACCTGCCCTGACCTGGATCAAACTGTGAGTCACAACAGGCGAGCGGCCTACCAGGGAGATGTCTCCATGAGCCACCAGCGAGGTTTCCAGACACCTTTCTGAAGTCCGAACTGCTTCAGTGCAACCTGGCTGATTGTCTCCGCGATTTCTTTGGGTGAATCGCTGATGATAAATCGATCGACATCAGCCGCATCAATGGTTCCTTCGCGGACCATTGTCTCTCTGAGAAATCTGATCATGGGCTCCCAGTATTCTGACCCGGCAAGAACGATCGGGAATTCCTTAACCTTACGAGTCTGTACCAGAGTTGCAATTTCAAAGAGTTCGTCGAGCGTACCGAATCCACCTGGAAGGGCAATGAAGGCGTACGAATACTTGGCCAGCATCAGTTTGCGAATAAAGAAATAGCGAAAATCGACGAATGTATCGAGGTATGGATTGGGTCGCTGCTCCATCGGAAGCACGATGTTGCATCCCACGCTCCGACCGTCCGCATCTTTCGCTCCACGATTTGCTGCCTCCATGATGCCTGGACCACCACCTGTCATCACGGTAAATCCCGAGAGAGCGATCTGTTCGCCAATTTCTCGAGCAAGTTTATAGTAGGGATGCAGTTCTGAGTAACGGGCAGAACCAAAGACCGTCACACACGGGCCGGCGAAATGCAGACGTCGAAACCCCGTAATCAGTTCCCTAAATGCTCGAAAAGCCATCGTCAGTTCACGAAGCCGTGACTGAGGACCATTCAGGAATCGTGTTTCTGCCTTTTTGGTTTTGACTTTTTCTTCGCGGTGGAGTGAACCAGGAGCCATCGGAGGGGCAGGGGCAAGCGAACCGTCTTTCTTGATGTCCACAGCTGGGGGTACCTGTCAAAAGTGAACCTGTCGTTTGCTGAGCGTCTGCCTAAGCAGGCAGACTCAGCCTGAGAAACAGGAACAGCGACCGAGTAAAATCATTTTCAGGATGTATTCAGTATCAGTGCAGAGGATTCATTTCGGTCAGTACACCAGCGGACTCCCCAATACATGACAAACGATTACAGGATTCGATGCCTGATGCCTCAGGTAAAAACCTAAACGGGCTGATCAGTGCCTGATGACAGCGGACGAACGACAACACGATTACCGGCAACTCGAATCACTTCGATTTCGGTACCATGATCAATAAAACCACCATCGCTCACAATATCAATGAACTTGTCACCGAACATCCCTTTTCCGGCCGGTCTTAAAGCCGACGAGGCCCTCCCAATTTCGCCCACGAGGACGGGGCCGGTAACAGTGCCTGTGGCGAGGGAAGGATTCAGCATCGGGGCGCCGGGTCCTGACGCTGCATAACCGGGCGGTGTCAGGATCAGTTTGTTGAGAAACGGAATTGAAGGAAGAAACCTGTTCAGCACAATGGCGACCAGAACCACTGTTGCCAAAGCGCCGGCAAGGGAACCGAGACTGCCCAATGACTCCTCAAAGCCTTCTCCGGCCGTCATTCCTGCAAAGGTATGACTGGCCATTACAAGAGATCCCAGCATGAGCAGGATGCCGGAGACACCGAAGACACCAAAGCCAGGGATGATAAAAATCTCCAGCGACAACAATCCGATCCCCAGCAGGAACAGCACAAGTTCCAGAGCCCCCGCTGTCCCTCCCAGAAATCGGCTCCAGAAGAACAGCGAAAACAACACCACGGCGAGTATTCCAAAGAACCCGGTCGGAAGATGTAGTTCGATGTAGATACAGATGATCGCCAGCGTGATGAGAAGAAATCCCCCGAACTGGGTATTGAGCACCCAGACCAGACTGTCCACCCATGTGCGAGCTTTTGGAACGAGCGGTTCGGTTTCAGAGATACCAAAACGCAGCCGCAATTCGTCCAGGTCGCTGCAGGGGGGATCGGCAATGCCAAGCTCGTTCGCACGATTTCCGTTCACGGTCAGCAGCAAACCTTCCCGGGATTCCGGAACCAGGTTGCCCTGCGTCCATTCGTCCGGCGCAGCCTTAATTTCAAACTCAGACATGTAAGTGACCTGCCCGGTCTGCTTGTTGGTCGCCTGAAACACCGTCAGATTCCGGTCGACCATCGCCTGCAGGATAGCGGGAGGACGATTCTTGCGTTTGGCCAGATCAGCCATGAACTGAAGAAACGGGCTGATGATTTTTTCTTCCGCTCGTTCAAAAGCACCACCTTCCGCAGTCTCCTGAATGACTCCGGCATCGCCGATTTTTGCCTCAGGATGCATGACGATATGATCGCAGGATAATGCTGTGACGGCAGCGCCGCTGATGGCCCCTTTTCGAATCCATGCGACTGTAGTCACTTTTCGCGGATCCAGATCAGAAATTGCCAGGGCAAGTTCTTCACTGGTATCCAGAAAACCGCCAGGAGAATCGATATCGAAAATCAGCAGATTTGCGCCTTCGGAAATCGCCTTTCGCATTTCTCTCAGGACAAAATCCCCCAGAATTGGTTCGATCATGTCATGGATTTCAATCAGCCTGACTTTTACCGGATCAGTCCGTGAAGACTGTTCCCTCATCGCTTCCAGAGGAAGACTATACAATGCAAGCACTTCGCGACGATTGCGACATGTGGCGGCGACGAGATACCCGCCTGCTTCTGCATCCGTGGCATTGAAGAGTCCCGGACTGCCAATTTCCTTGACAGTTTCGGTGCTGCTGATCACGGCACCATTATCCTGTTCGCGTCGCAGTTCATCTTCGGCAAGATACCGTGTTTCCTTCCGGCCTCCCGCAACTTCCATGGATACTCTCAGCAACGACGCGGCTGGCGACATCATTGCTCTGGCGATCGCTCGGGAAAGTCGGCTGTTTCGCCGCCGATCGACAATCGTCAGAATAAAGTCCCGCTCTTCGTCCGGAAGTGCGGCGCCTCGCCCAATATCCCCCAGTGACGCGTTTGGATCCATGATAATGTCATGACATGCAAGAGCAAGAATTGCATGAGTACCATCAATCGTCCGAGGCAGCCATGCCACCGTTTTGACTCGAGAAACCTCGGCAGACGTCAGAAAACGAGCCAGATCGCTCACCTGGCCAAATCGACTGCTGCCCGGTTCAATTTCAAGGAGCAGAATCGCCTCCCGATCTTCGCGTTCGGCCTGTGACTGCAGCTTTAACGCCAGATTTGTCACCTCACTGACCATCTGATCGTCAATCGGGCTGGTAATCGTAACGAATCGACCAAACCGCTTTTTGGCTGGATTGTCAGCATTCTCCTGCGCGATCCCAAAACGCACCGTCGTCAGCAGGATGCCCATCAGCAAGAACAGGTTACGACGATCGTACCTCATCGAGATCACACTCCGGATCGCAACAATCGCTTCCAAAAACAGGCCAATGCCCCTAACCAATGCATTATAGGGCCATATGGCTCAGGGATCAAAATGTCGGCTGTTATTCGATCCAAACGGACAAACCCTGGGTACGGATTCACAGAATCGCCCGTTTAGGCAGCAATACCGTTCCTCTCTCTGAGGCCAAACTGAGATTCCTGCAGTTCAAATCTGGTTTCGACGTCAGTAGACGGCTGGCCGGGGAGGATTTTTCCAGTGTCCGGCAGCATCCGAACCGCGGACGACAATCCCTTTTTCATTCCATCCCATCTCTGCCCGCACCCTGGCGTTGCAGTATCGCAGAGTGAGACCGCAGCGACGTCGGCTGGAAAGATTTGCGTCAGATCCATGCAAAAGCAGATCATTATGGATCGAGACCTGTCCGGCTTTCAGGTCATCCACCACAAGCCGGCCATACGATTCCGCATTCTCAACGGTCTGGTCGAGCACATTGTGTTCTTCCGGCGAACTTTTGCGGTACGTCAAATGGCCGGAATGATGCGAACCGGCGACAAATTTCATACAACCGTTATCAAGGTCCGCATCGTCCACCGCCAGCCATACCGTCACAGCATGGGATGGCGACAACGGCCAGTAACTGGCGTCCTGATGCCATGCAACCGCCCGTCCGTCTCCCGGCATCTTGCAGAAGAAGTGTGAGCCCCAGGCAACCACATCTTCTCCCAGCAGATCCGCAACGAAGTCCACAATGACCGGATTCGTCAGTATGTCGTATACGCCCGCATACTTCATATGAGCTGTACTGATGGAATAACTGTTACCACCGGCGGCAATGGTCTGCTGCAGCAGTCGATCAAAGTATTCACGAATTGTCTGAATTTCCGCCGCGGAATACACAGTCAGCGGGCGAATAAATCCGTCCTGATTGTATCCCTCGATCTGCTCGGCGGTCAGCGTCGCAGCAGTCGCGGCGTTTGCCGGATGAAATGTCAGTTGTCGCTTCAGTGTTTCCAGTTCATTTTTGTCCGGAATTACCTTGAAGTCTTTTGTTGACGACATGTGTCTCTCGCCTCTCTACTCTCGTCGAAAAAGGTCATCCGGATTCCGGAATGCTTTAAATTCAAGCGCGTTGCCGGAGGGATCCAGGAAGAACATTGTTGCCTGCTCACCCGGTTTTCCAATAAATCGCACATAGGGCTCAATGACGAATCGAGTCCCCTGTGCTTTCAGTTTTTGTGACAATGCTTCCCACTGTTCCCATGGAAGAATGACACCAAAATGCGGCACCGGCACCTGGTGTCCGTCCACGGGGTTGTGGTGCCGCTCTTCAACTGCTTTCGCGTCAGGAGACAGATGAGCCACGATCTGATGACCATAAAGGTTGAAATCAACCCAGTGAGTATCACTTCGGCCTTCATCGCAGCCCAGTAACTCCCCATAAAACTTCCGGGCAGCCGCAATGTCATGCACAGGGAATGCCAGGTGAAATGGTGGTGCAGAATTACTCATAGCTGTCGCTCTTCTCCCTGTCTGGCCGGTTGTAAACTCATCAGGCGAAAACAGAAGACCATCGAACAATAACGACTCTCTCTACTGACCGCCTTCGGTCCGCTTCGACCACCATGGAAGACTTACTCCGCCGTCCATTGTGAGGGTCGTGCCGGTCATGTACGAACCCTGTTCACTTAATGTAAAGGCAACCCCAAACGCCATTTCCTCAGATGATCCAAGACGCTTCATCGGAAGGCTCTGAGCACCATCCGCAAGTTGCTGTTCCGTAAAGAATTTTCGTTCGCCAGGAGTATCGATCCATCCGGGATGAAACACGTTGACACGAATTCCATGCTTTACCAGTTCAATTGCGGCCGTTCGAGACATATGGTCAATCGCTGCCTTGGACATGTTGTAAGCCATGGCAGTTGGAAACGGGATAACTGCGTGAGGTGAACTGATCACCGTAATAGCGCCCGGCCTGCCCTGTCGAAGCATCTGCTGGGAAGCGGCCCGCACCCCATAAAATGCGCCCCACATCGTGACGTCGATCGTACGCCGAAAGCCTTCCATATCAGCGTCAACCATCAGCTGACGATCGCTGTAGACGGCATTGGAGACAAATAAATCGAGACTGCCAAATTCCTTGACCGTCTGCTGTACCATGTCTTCAACGGCCGCCTGATTCGAAACGTCGGCTGCGACCACCAGAGCTTTTCGGCCCAGCTTCCGAATTTCAGCTGCCACTTCATCAGCCTGAGTCCGGCTGGAATGACAATTGATCGTGACGTTCGCTCCGCCCTTCGCCAGCTCCAGCGCCACCGCGCGACCGATTCCCTTGGATGAGCCTGTCACGAGTGCGTTCTTACCCTGAAAATCAAAATGCATAATTCCGTTTCTTTACTTTCTGAACTGCCTGATAATCCTGATACGTTTTTTGACAATTTTCGATTGTCTGTTCAAAAGTCAATCATCATATCAATCTGACAGAATGTCTGCATTCCGGCAACTCTGTCCGGAAGACTTCGTGTCGACTGTTTACACGGCTTCAATCCTTCTTTTGAGCCTTATCCGCGGTGTAGCCGGGGTTTGGCTGAGGCATTCTGGCGCCCATCTGTGTCTGCCATGCAGCCAGTTTTCCCGACAGTTCCCTGAGTTTATAGGGTTCTGAACGAGCCAGATTTCGCTGCTCGCCGGGATCCTCAGCGAGATTGTACAGTTCACGATCCTCAAACTCATAAAACTCAATGAGTTTCCAGTCGCCTTCCCGAATTGCGGCTCCTGGAGTCCAGAGCGAACCGTGATAATGCGGGTAGTGCCAGACAAACTGCCGCTTTTCCTGCAGATTTTCGCCTTTTAGCAGCCGCACCAGACTGCTCCCGTCGACCGCAAGCTCGGAACGGGCTGGCAATCCGGCAAGCTCAAGTATCGTCGGAAAGAAATCCATGCTGACAACAGGCTGCTCACACAGACTTCCCGGCGGTGTTATTCCCGGAGCCCGAACGATCAGCGGAGAACGAATTCCACCTTCATACAACCATCCTTTTCCTGATCGCAGAGGAAGATTGCTGGTGGGTCCTGGTTTTGCCAGTGTGCACAGACCACCATTGTCGGAGAAAAACATCACGACCGTATTCTCCGATAAATTCAGCTGATCAAGATTCTCCAGAATCGCTCCGACACTGTCATCCACGGCAGCCACCATGGAAGCATACTCGGCGTTATCCTGCCTGCTGCGTGAAAGTCCCCGCCGTTCACTTGTCGGAGCCGATTCCTCGCCGAACAGCATCGCCGCCTTCTCTACAAAATGCTGATACCGCTTCTGATATGGCTGGATTGGCGTATGAACGTTGTAGTAGCTCAGATACAGAAGAAAAGGTCGATTGCTGTCGCGAGACTTCAGGAATGAAATACATTCTTCAGTGAGTCGTTCTTCAAGGTACTCGCCCGCGTGTTTCTCCTTTAGAAACGGATTCTTCCATGGAGCATAGTATCCTCCCGGAGGAGACCCGACGTGAAACCCTCCATGATTGAAGTCAAACCCCTGATCCGTTGGCAGAAATCCATTGCCGCCGAGGTGCCATTTGCCAGCGAAGAAGGTCTGATAATCAGCGTCGTGCAGAACTTCCGCGATTGTGGTTTCTGACAACGGCAATTCATCTCGATCATCAATGTGCAGAAAACGCGGATTCTGGCGGGGATTCGCTGTGGAACCAGGGATCCAATCAGTAATGTCAACTCGAACCGGATGACGGCCGGTCATGATGCTGGCCCGTGTTGGAGAACAAACCGGGCAGGCCGCATAGGCCTGAGTGAACATCATTCCGCTGGCGGCCAGACGATCGATGTTCGGAGTTTCGTAGAATTCTCCATGACCAAAGGCAGTGACGTCCGCCCATCCCAGGTCATCGACCAGAAAAAACACAAAATTTGGCTGTTTTGGCTGTGACGACTCAGCAGAAAAACTTTGAGCTTCTGTCAACACCGTCCACATCAAAAAGATGCCGAACAGCACAACGTACCATCGACTGGATTTTCCCGATCTGTGACCCTGCATAGGTGGGATCCTTATCAGTTTTTGTTGCGTCGTCGCGCTCGATGCGATTCATGTCGCGCTGGCGATTGACGGGGAGAATCTGCGATGCATGCGACGCCGCCTGAATTCAGTGAAGCGTTTAATGAGGGCGGCACGCTGCGAATAAACCGAACGGCAAGTCCGGGCAGGTCTGCGGCTGCCTGTCGGCTGGTATTGACTTGTATTGTCACTCGCTGATGATTTGATGTTATCAGCTGCGAGGTCAGTATGCCGGCAGAATTGATTCGTGTTTCAGCCATGCTGCCACGAAACTCCTTTCCGAAAACCGACAGTTCCTGCATCAGGTCCCTGAACCCCTCGGTAAACCCTGGAGTCTTCTTCCAGGTGTCCGGTTCGTAACTGAAGAAGGAGACAACGTCTGCACCCATCAGCAACGCCTGCCAGATCATCACTCTCAGTTCCCGGATCTCAGGCAATTTCGGTTCCTCCGGAAGGACCCAGGTCTGCAGAATGACAATCTGTGGAATCTCGCGGCCGGCAAGTTTCATAAGGTGCCGACTTCTAAGCATCTGGTAACTGACTTCGCTCAGCGGCCCCTCACCCAAATCCGGGTACGGCATCACACGCATTCGATCGGCCGACTGATACAACTCCGTGAATACTTCGTAGTGCGCGTCTTCCCATCGTCTCAGCGGACCCCAGTGAGAAAGCTCAAGCTGAAGTTCGGGATGTTCCGTATCGAAGTGCTTCCGCAAGTCTCCATAAAGTGACTGATAAAACGAAAACGGAGTATCCGGCGCATTTCTTTCAGGTTCGTCCATCATGCTGATGGCCCGCAATCGCTGTTTGTCCATTCCCTTCAGCAGTTCAATTCGCTCTTCAATTTCACGAACTTCAGTGTCCTGAGTCCACCAGTTGGCGATCACAACGTCCAGTCCAAGGCGAGTTGCATCAGCGTGAAGATTGGGCCAGTCCAGAATGACCTGCTGAAATCCCATTGACTGAATATCCTTCAAATGATCAATGGAATGCGGATTGTACATTTCAAAACGCCAGGCAACTCGACAGTGGATCGGCTGATCATGGAAATCACTGTCATTGGGCTTCAATATCGCGGGCGGTTCCTGTGATATTTCGGCGACGGCTGCCTCCGGCTCGTTCACCGCGGGCACTTCATCTGCCAAAGCACTCGACAGCGTCAAAAAAACAATTGGAAGCAGTAACAGGGTGCGACTGAAATTCGGCCGGGGAAACTGATGACGAATCTCAGCTTTGGCAGGACCTGAAAACGCCTGGGACAGGAGCCAACAATGCAGTGCCAACACCTGGCGAATGTCTGTTCCGAAGGGGTTCATTTTGACGATTCACTTTTCAGAATGGCGGCTGTTTTTTGGAACTGTCCCGATGCTGGCGGTCATGACTTTACTCCATGCCGCCAACTTCCTTCATCTCCAGCTGCTTCATTTTTCGATACAGATTCGAACGGTGCAGACCAAGCAGTCGCGCTGCATCAGTCATATTGTCACTCACCTGTCTGATACTTCGACGGATGAAATCACGCTGAAATTCGCGGGTTGCCTGATCCAGGCCGAGGTCAAGTGAAAGATTGCGAGAATGGCTGGCATCGGGATTCAGGATAAATGCCAGATCTTCCGCATCAATTCTGTCGGCCTGTGCGAGAAACGCGAGTCGTTCCATCAGGTTCCGCAGCTCTCGAATATTACCTGGCCAGACATGAGACTGCAGGCGTCGTCGGGCATCGGACGATAAATGCAGCTGTGGTCGTTTCGCCTGAATGGCAAAACGCTTCAGGAAGAATTCGGCAAGAGGAAGAATGTCCTCCGGTCGTTCGCGCAGTGGAGGAAGATCGAGCGTCACGACACTCAGCCGATAATACAGATCTTCACGAAACTTGCGGGCCCGTACGGCTTCGCCCAGGTTGGCATTCGTCGCCGCCACAATTCGCACATCGACCGGAATAGGCTGAGAGCCGCCCACGCGATTGATGACTTTCTGCTCAAGTACTCTCAACAGCTTCGCCTGGCCGTTCAGGCTCATATCGCCAATTTCATCGAGAAACAGAGTTCCTCCATCTGCAACTTCAAATTTTCCAGGACGCATTTCCCGGGCATCTGTAAATGCACCACGCTCGTGCCCAAACAGTTCACTCTCCAAAAGAGTATCCGCCAGCGCTGCACAGTTGACCGGCACAAAAGGACACGACGCCCGTGAACCCCCATAATGCAGCGACTGAGCAACAACTTCCTTACCGGTGCCACTTTCTCCAAGGACAAGTACGGGCAGATCCGTCGACGCCAGTCGTCGAACCGTGTCCCGCAGGGCAACGACTGCGGCACTCTCACCGATAATGGTTACTCCGCTGGTGACCTGCTCCGCCAACTGGTTGTGACTTCGAGTCAGCAGATTGCGTTCCTGCAGGTTTCTTAGCGCGACGGCCGCCTGAGTTCCGAGCTCCTGCAGACATTCAACATCATCCTCTGTGAACGGAAGCCCCTCGTTCTGGTTAATGCCTTCAAATGCACCAATGACTTTGCCGCCAGGATCCTTCAAAGGCACACAAATGAGATTGCGGGTCCGATATCCGCTCTTTCGATCAATCTCCTGATTAAAGCGAGCGTCGTCGTAGGCATCATCTACGACAATTGCTCGACCAGTCCGCAGCGTCTCGCCAACGATGCCTTCCCGTGCCGGAATTCGCAGCGATGCGCCCTTCACGCCCAGAGCTGGGCGAGCTTCCACTTCATTTCGATCGCGATCCCAGAGGAAAATGCTGCTGCGGTCACAGTTCAGCAGGCGGGTCGCTTCATGTGCAATCAGCTCCAGCAACGGCGCCGTGTCTTCAGCAGTCGACATCCGTGAAGCAATGCTGAGTGTCGATCGTAACCGATCAACCTGCTTCTGACTTCGCTGCTGACGATCCACCAGAGTCAGCGACATTGCCAGGGAACGACTGATCAGTAAACCAGAGTCTGTCAAATCCTCATCCGCATGGCGCGCTGCCACGACCATCAGATCAGCACTCGGAACACGGCCCAGTGGAAAAGCAGCGACGGTCCACCCCTGTCCGGTGACGGAAACCCCGGCAGCTTCCCGCTCAAGACTTTCATCCCACAAACCCGTGTGACTGGTCGTCATCGCATGCTGACCATGCTCAGCAATCGTTTTCCATGCCGGGCCTGGCACGCGTCTAACCAGGGCAATCCACTGAACAGATAACTCCGCGGCAATTTCGCCCAGGGCGACTCGCAGAAATGCGTCCAGAGAACGGCTCTCCAACGCGTCTGCCAGCAATTTTCCACTCAGCTGGATGACCGTCGACTGAGGATTTCCATGCCCCGCCAACGCCATATGCTGCCAGGACTTCCATTCCGTCGATGCCAAAATTCAGCTCCTTCTTTCAACCGGATTCCATCAAAACTATTGAACCTGACACTCACTACTGATCGTTCGGCCGACACCCATTCCGTTGCCAATTTCCACCGTACAGATCAACAGGCGAGCCTCTGCCGCCGGGAAACGTTTTACCCTATTATCCTTTGGATTTATCCGTTCGATGCTGTCAGGCGCCATCCAGATGATGGCAGAAGGGAAGGTTAACCGTCGCATTTCGGATGTCAATTCCTGTTGAAAAAGTTACTGACCGGTTCCGAACGATCGGATTGAGTTTTGCGGGGTTCACTTAACTGCCAATGCAGAATTCGAAAGTTTTCAGAATTCCGATCTTAAATTGAGCAGGAACCACCCATCATGCACCGCGTTAAGCATTCTCTGAAGAAAAAGACCGACTAACTGAACAAGTTTCCTTTCCGGTAATCGATTACCCTCTCTCCGGAAAAGACTTCGAACCCGGCACCCCTGCATGCATCTGAATTGAAGTTTTCTGGTTCGTGTACGACACACTCGCATTAGATACCGACACCCTATGACAAGTGACGTAATCTCACTCACCTGCGTGCTTCCCGAGCACATTGAAGGCGCGTTGCGCCGAGGTTCTCAGCATTTGCAAATGCTGCCAGCGGTGGCTTTACAGGCGATTGAGATTGCCCGAGACCCTGGGGCCACGCTGACAGACTTTACCGCCATTGTCGAACGGGATATGAAACTGGCCAGTGATATTTTATCGATGGCCAATTCTGCAGTGTTCGCGGGCGGGCGGCCATTAGGCAGTTTGCACCAGGCAGTACTGCGTCTGGGGCTGCGCCAGTGCGGAAACCTCATTCTCAGCTCCAGCATCGCTGCTGCCATGCAGAAACTGACCGTGCGGGAAGAGTGGATTCGCGAGATACTCTGGCGGCACGGCTTTGTGACCGGAATCGTTGCCACGCACGTCAACCGACATCTGAGAATTGGATTTCAGGGAGAAGAGTTTGCGGCCGGACTGATTCACGACTTCGGCAGGGCATTGTTTGCGACCTGCTTGCCGGAATCTTTTGCGGCCACAGATCCTCTGGAATTCAATGAAACGGCCCTTATCCTGAAACATGAGGAAAGAATTACGGGGTCAAACCACTGTGATGTGGGAGCATGGTTTGCATCTCTGCAAAAACTGCCCATGGAAATCGTGGACGTCGTGCGCTTTCATCATTCTCCTGAAGACTCCGTCGCAGATCCTCAGCTGACGGCATTGATTGCCGTCAGTGACCATCTGGCCAACCACCTTCAGCGTTTTGACTCGGCAGAAAACTATTCCGTCTCATCGAACGCAGCCGCAATTGTGCTTGAAGACTCCGGGGTGAAGAACGCAGTGGGACAATTGCAGAATGACGCGTTTGAAATACTCTCCAACACGAAGAGAGATTCAGTCGAATTTATGGGCGTCTGATTTCCCGTCGATCAGTTTTGAACGGCGGAATCATCCTGCACGGGAAACGGCACCGGCTTTGCTTCGACGGTTTTATCGTTCGTTCCAGCGAGCGCACTACGTATCTCTCGGGCTTTTTCCAGGTCGGCAGCCGCTTTCTCCGGTTCAGTGTCCCTGAGTTTTTCGGCTCTCATTTCGTAAGCTTCGGCGACTTTCTCATCAAACCGGGATGCCGCTTCAAAGTCCTCGATCGCCTGATCACAGTTTTTCATCATCATCCACAGGTCAGCTCGAAGCGAATACGACCGGGGACTCGCTTCGCACACAATCGATTCGTCGCAATCCTGCATTGCCTTTTGCAGATCACCGGTTTGCATCCAGGCCATTGCCCGCCCGGTCAATGCATCCGTATTGCCTGGGTTAACTGCGATTGCTCGCGTAAAGTCCTGTATGGCAGCTCCATATTGCTGACCGGCCATCAGGTGTTCAGCTCGGTCAATCCATGATTTGGGATTGCCGGCGTTCGCGACCGCTCGCTGTGTCAGCGTATTCAATCCGTTGAGCCATTCGATTTGTCGAGCATCCTGTTGCGCTTCCGCAAACTTTTCCTGCTTTAGCAATGCCGATCGCCGATGGTTGAACCATCGAGCGTCCATTGGGGAAAGTTCAATGAGCCGGGAAAACGCCTTTTCAGCTTCGGCAAACTGCTGCAGCTGCATGTAGGCCAGTCCGAGATTATTCCATGCCGTCGGGTTCGCTTCTTTCAGCTGAATAGCTTCTCGAATGTCCGGGAGTGCTTCTTCACTTCGATTCAGCTTCATCTTTGCGAAACCGCGATTGTTCCATGCGTCTGCATACTTACGATCCGCTTCGATCGCTTTACTGAAATCCGTAATTGCAGCAGCAAAATCCTGCGCGGCAATTCCTGTCAAACCTCGGTTATTCCATGCGGGCGCAAAAGCGGGATCCAGTCGAATCGCATGGTCGAAGTCCGCTATGGCTTCGTCCTTCAGCCCCTGCGTCATCAGGAAATAGCCTCGAACGTTATAGAGACCGGCGTTCTGAGGCGACAGTTTCAGGGCCGTACTGTAATCAGCACGAGCATTCGCCATTTCCTGCAGCAGCACGTACACGTCGGCACGAATGCGGTACAGATTGGCATCCTCCGGAGTCTGACCAATTGCCTGACTCATCGCTTCAACGGCGACTCGATGCTGACCAGCAACGACGGCGGCATTGGCCTTCTGAATCAATTGCCGCACAGCCGGGGATTCAAGATTTCTCTCCGATGGAGACGGTGTCCCACTCACCGATTCGCCTGTCTTCTCCACGGAAGAACCGGACGCCGGATTCGAAATCGAAAGCGAAATTCCGGCAGCTTTCTCGGGACTCGATGAATCCGAACCGCAGCCAGCCGTACAGAACACCAGTGAATAAAAAAGAATCCGTCGCATTTTGTGCTCGCTCCCTCGAACAAATGGCAATTCCTGCCTGCTTTTAACCGACATCCCGGATGAATGTCAATTCGACTTTTATCTCAGCAACTCAACCCGGAATGGGTCGCGCGTGGGTGGGATTTCGAACCGCAGTCGTGGCATCCCTCCGAATGAAAAACCGACGGCTGCCGGTGTGCTGGTCTTTCGTTGAAATCCGTTGCATACTACCGTTCTTAATCCGGTTCAAATCAGGAGGTTTGATCTGCACTCACGTGCAGATCTGGTGCAGGAAAGATCTGACCAGCAAATGACGGCATCTTCAGAATATCGTGACTTCGTTCGGCAAATCGTTGAAGACGATCTGGCTTCGGGGAAATGGGGTGGTCGAGTGCACACCCGATTTCCTCCTGAACCCAATGGTTATCTGCATATCGGGCATGCGAAGTCCATTTGCCTGAACTTCGGAATTGCCAAAGAGTACGGTGGCAAATGCAACCTGCGATTTGATGATACGAATCCGGAAAAAGAAGACGTCGAATATGTCGATTCCATTATGGAAGACGTTCGCTGGCTGGGATTTGACTGGGAAGACCGGCTGTTCTATGCGTCTGACTACTTTGAACAGTTGTATCAGTGGGCCGAATTGCTGATTCGCAGGGAAAAAGCTTATGTGTGTTCCCTGTCACTGGAAGAGATTCGCAGTGGTCGGGGGACTCCGTCCGAGCCCGGTACTGACAGTCCGTGGCGCAGTCGCTCGGTCGACGAAAATCTGGACCTGTTCCGTCGGATGCGTGCGGGAGAATTTCCCGAGGGGGCTCATGTTCTGCGAGCTCGAATCGATATGGCTCACAAGCACATGCTGCTGCGGGATCCAATCATGTACCGGATTCGGTATGCCGAACATCATCGAACCGGTAACAAGTGGTGTATCTATCCGACCTATGATTACACTCATGGTCAGTCCGATTCACTGGAGCAGATCACGCACTCCATTTGTACGCTCGAGTTCGAAAATCATCGCCCGCTTTACGACTGGTACTGCGAGGCTTTGGGTATTCATCATCCGCAGCAGATTGAATTCAACAGGCTCAATCTGACCTACACGATGATGAGCAAACGTCGTTTGCTTCTGCTGGTGCAGGAGGGTTTCGTCAGTGGCTGGGATGATCCTCGCATGCCGACCATCTGCGGCCTGCGTCGTCGCGGATACACTCCTGAATCGATTCGAGCGTTTGTGGCTTACGTCGGGGTCACCAAGAACAATGCAACGATGGACATGGTTGTTCTTGAAAACCATCTTCGTGAAGATCTGAACAGGAACGCGGCGCGGCGAATGGCCGTTCTGAATCCCCTGAAGGTGGTAATCACAAATTATCCGGAGGATCAGTGCGACGAACTGGACGCAATCAATAATCCGGAGAATCCGGCGGCAGGCAGTCGCAAGGTCCCTTTCAGCAGAGAACTATTCATCGAGCAGGAAGACTTCATGGAGGATCCTCCAAAGAAATTCTTCCGGCTTGGCCCTGGCCGGGAAGTTCGGCTTCGCTGGGCATACTTCATTACCTGTACGGAAGTCATTAAGGACAGTTCCGGGAAAATTGTTGAGATCCGGTGCACTTATGACCCGGCGACAAAGGGCGGCGATGCACCGGACGGGCGTAAAGTGAAGGCCACTCTGCACTGGGTTTCCGCGCGCCATACGGTCAAAGCGGATGTGCGGCTTTACGACCATCTTTTCGTGCGTGAAGATCCCGATGAGGTGGCCGACCCGGCTCTCGACTGGAAGTCCAATCTCAACCCGGCTTCGCTGCAGGTGGTGACCGGGGCGATGCTGGAGCCGTCACTCGCGTCGGCGGTTGTCGGCGACCGATTCCAGTTTGAACGCCTTGGCTACTTTTGTGTGGATCGCGAAACCACTGCAGATCGACTTGTGTTTAATCGATCGGTCACATTGAAGGATGCATGGGCGAAAGAACAGGCAAAGGGCTGATTGTGCCTGACATTTTGCGGAAGCTGCGGTATGCTGTTGCTGCTGGCGCCTGGTGAAATTCCGGGCTGGCGGGCGCAGGATCAGCGGAGTTTGCGCCGACTCGCCGTTGACGATTTTTTTACGGGTATTAAGTGCAATCTACGCCGGATGAAGATCTGATTCGCAAACGGACTTTAGTGGGGATCATTGCCCTGCTCTGTTTTGCGACGTCGGCTGGTGCCGCGTTCATGGGTGAACTTCAGACAGCATGGGCCAGCGCCATGCTGAGGATCAGCCTGGTCCTGGGAGCTCTCTGGCTGGCGCTGCCAACTCGCAGTCGCCCTGCTGCCTGGGCAGGATTCTCGGTCTGGTGGCTGGCAGGGCTGATCGTGTTTGCTGTTCTGCTGCCGCGAATTAAGTATATTCTTCCGATTCTGCTCGTGGGCGTATTCATTGGCTGGCTGCTGCGACCTCGTCGGCGACGCTGACCGCTCCAACTCTAACCAGCGGACTTCGCCAGAGCGGAATCAGATGAACAAAATCGCGTCTCGGACTCAGGGTGCGCCATGAATAATCGGAATGAACGTCGACAGCGAGCGTTTGACAGGCATGATTTCGAAGCGCATCTGCGAATGATCATGCCGGATTATCGTGATCGACTGCGATCGTTATTTGCCGCTCTGTCCGGGCTGGACTATCTGATGGAGCATCCCGAATTCCTGAACCTGACCGGCCCCATCGTGGTTTCCGGAAATGCGGCAGAGCTGCGCGGAGACCCGGAAACTCGAATTGATCATATGATGCTGTCAATTCCGTTTACCGACGTGAACACCGGCATTTGTCTTGAGTTCGGGCTGGCTCGGAAGAACCGTGAATTCGATACCTGGGTGCACGTCAACATTCGCAAACAGGCGGGCCTTACTCCGGAAACTCTTCTGGATCTCTGGGAATATTGTCACCAGAACTCCTACAGTTCCGGCTACAGCGAAAGTCTGATTCTGGCATCCGGCGATTTCGAGACGGAGCTGAATCGAGTACTGGAAAAAGCATCACAGCTGCTTCGTGATCATTGTGAGAATTTTGTTCGCGGCGAGTCATGGCCCTACACAATGTCCGAATTGGTCGACATGTCGTCTCCCGATGAGTTTCGAGCGACCGTTGAAAGTCTCGGGAATCTGCACACAGTGGACCGAAGGGGACGGACACTCCTGACTCATGCGGTGGTCGCAGGCCGTGTCGATCTGGTTCGCGTTTTACTGGACATGGGAGCCAATCCAAATTTTGTAAGTCCCCAGGCAGCACTGAAGCCAGCTTTTGATACCTGCGGATTTGCAGCACTTCACTTCCTTGCCGGAGCAACGGAACTGGATCCCGAAACAACTCATGAATGCTTTACCCTGCTTCATTCTCATGGTGCCGAAGTCGATCTGCAAACGGCCAATCATTACACGCCCCTGGGACTTGCGTCCAGACACCTGAATATTGACGTCCTGCGAAGTCTGCTAAAGACCGGGGCGAAACAACTGGGGCAGGGCTGGGACTGGTGGGCTACTGGCCCGGGGGAGGCTCCGATCAATGCCCGGATCGTTGATCAGATGCTCCGCTCTGCTCTGGGTCAGCCCTCGCGCCTCAAGCCTTTTGTTCCGCCGGGATTTGCACCTCCAGGCAGGTGACCTCAGGACAGCATCGCCAGCGCAGCGGGTCTTTGCTGCCCGCTCCGCGTGAAACATGCAGATTCAGATTTCCGACACGGAACAGGCCCGAGGCAAATCGCACTCCGTACCAGCTCGGCGAAAAGACCGGACCGACAATCGGCAATACAACTTGCCCTCCATGCGTATGTCCAGCCAGCATCACGTCAAACCCTTCCTGAATCGCAAACTGAAACTGATCGGGCGAATGACTCAGCAATAAACGCAGATCTACTTCGGATTTCTGCACTCCCGAAGGCGCGTGTCCCAGCCATGGCATCTCGGTACCGGCAATGACAATGTCGTATCCCGCAATGCGGAGATGACGAGTTTGCCCCGCCAGATCGTGCCATCCGATGTTCTGAACAGCGTTTCGAAGCCGGGCGTGATCATATCTCCAGTCGTGATTTCCCAGCACGAAAAAACAGGGAACAATTTCCGGCAGGCTCTTCAAGATGTCGGTGACCAGAGGAATCAGACTTTCGTCGTCGATCAGATCGCCCGTAAACGCCACCATATCGGGCTTCAGATCCGCAATTCGCTGAAACATCCATCGATAAAAGCCTTCTCCCGGACAGCCAACAAAATGAAGATCGGAGATATGGACAATCCGAAGCGGCTTTCGGCCCCCTATCCCAGCCCCACCGCCCTCTTCTCCCATAACTCCCCTTATTCCCATTCCTCCCATGTCTTCTTTCACCCGAATCGTCTTCCGATTAAATTCAAGATGAAAAATCTCATTCAGCGGCAGCCGCTTCATCAGAGTTTTTCGAGGCCCCTGGATATCTCCGAGACTGCTGTCGGTTTTCGAAAGGGCATGCAGATCGAATCGCTCCCTGCTGTCCGACGCGGCAAAAGCATGTCGATGCCACAGCTGCCAGCGTAGTATTCCTGCTGTCAGCGGAAGAATTCCCAGGCCAGTCAGCAGAAGGAGAAGCTGCAATTCAGACGACAGATCAGAAAACCGAGCACCCGTCAACAGGCCGTTTTTGCCAAAGCCAGTTGTGTACAGGAGGAACACCGGAAACAACGGGACAAAGATGTCGTGGAGGCGACGAGCCCAGCGGAGTTTTTGGTGGTCAATTTTGAAGGAATAGAGTCGATTAACGAAAATTGCCCACCATTCCGCGAAACCCCAGGCACTCGCGACCAAAATGGCGATTCCCATCAAAATATTCATAATTCAGCCTGTAAATCTGCCTGTTTGGCGAACACTTTTCGTTCCAAAATGAAGCTCGACAGTCAAAATCCAGTTCCCTGCCTGAATTAGAGTACGAGCCGCAGCCGATGCGGAGTGAAAGCCAATCGGCATCAATCTATACTTCACTGAACAGTTTCACACCGTCCGTAAAATCGCCGCCTTAAACGATGACCCTAAACCGAATCTATCTTGACAACAATGCGACAACACGGGTTTTCCCGGAAGTGGCGGAACGGCTGAGGGTTTGTAACGAAAGTGCTTTTGCAAATCCCGGAAGTCAGCATTCTTTTGGAAGAGATGCACGAAGGATTCTGGAAGACAGTCGGGAGCAAATCGCATCAATGCTGGGTGCGGATGCGTCGGAAGTCGTTTTTACGGCGAGTGGAACCGAATCAATTAATACGGCGATCTACGGTTTTACGGCGGGTCGTACAGGAATGATCGCACTCACCGCGGGGGAACATCCAGCCACGGTGCAGGCCTGTGAGCGAGCTCGACAGAGCGGATTCTCGCTGATCAATCTGGACGTCGACAGCAACGGATGCTTACTTCAGGATCAGCTCACCGAACTTCCGTGGGAACAGCTGAAGCTGGTGTGCGTGATCCTCGCTCACAACGAAACTGGTGTGATTCAGGAGATAGGACCGCTTGCCGAACGATGCAGGCAAAATCGAATTCCCCTTCTTCTGGATGCAGTGCAGGCCGTTGGAAAGATTCCGGTTCATTTTCACAGTCTTGGGGCCTCTGCTCTGGCATTTGGATCGCACAAGTTTCATGGACCAAGGGGTGTTGGCGGCTTGCTTCTAAGGCGAGGTGTTCACATTCCGCCGTTTCTTGAAGGTGGGCATCAGGAATCGGGTCGTCGTGCGGGAACAGAAGCCGTTCCGCTAATTGCCGCGATGACAACCGCCCTTCAGCTCTGGTATCAGGACCATGCGGATCGTCATACACAGATTCAGCGAATGCGTGATCGCCTGCAGGAACGAATTATGCAAAAGTGCGGTCCCTGTATTGTCCATGGGGTGGGTGCAAATCGACTCCCGAATACACTTAGTATTGCTTTTCCTGGGATACCAGGAGAAGCTTTGCTGGTGAACCTGCATCTGCAGGAAGTCGCCTGTTCTCTTGGAAGTACATGCGCAAGCGGATCCGCGGAACCCGCGCCGGCACTGCTGGCGATGGGACTTCCGCCTGAAGTATGCACTTCGTCTGTACGGTTTACGGTCAGTATTCAGAATACAATGTCGGAAATCGAGGAAGCGGCCGAACGGATTTCTGCCGTTGTCCGTCGTTTGAGAGGATAAAAGGGATGCGACTCCTGAATCAGCCGGATTGTGTAAGAATGCGTTTGCGTCCCAAAAAGTGGAACGGATGCCTTTCCGTGATCTGCTGTTTCTCAGTCTGCCGCACAATTTTCATGTGCGGGTTCACTGTCGCTCTATGCATGGCTCTTCCGAGTGCGACGGCGCAGAACGCTCAGGCTCTGGGCCAGAAAAAGGATGACATTGATGATCTGGAACTGCGGGACCGTATTAAAGAAGCTCTGAATCGTGGCTGTGACTATCTTCGGCGTGAACAGGACGGCGATGGGTCATGGACCACACTGGACGGGCAGTGGAAGCAGTATCCGGTGGGGCTCACATCGCTTGCCGTGCTGGCGCAGATCAATTGCGACATTCCTGTTCAGTCGCCGGAAGTTCAGAAAGGTCTGAATTATCTGAGAAATCTTCCGCCGCAGACTCCAACTGGCGTCTATGAAACGTCGCTGCTTGTCATGGCACTCTGCGCAGCTGAGGAATATGACAAGGATCTGCCTCGTATTCGTCTCCTGGCAAGACTGCTCGAAGATACTCAGGAACGTCAGGGCCGGGTGAGCGGACTTTGGGGATATGATATCAAAGGTCGCGGGATGCATGCGTCTCCCGACAGAAGCAACGGACAGTACGCAATTCTCGCACTGCGTGAGGCGGCGTATGCAGGGGTTGAGGTTTCTCAGGACACATGGCGACGAGCACACACGCACTGGGTGGAACAGCAGAGTATCGATGGCGGCTGGGCCTATCAGGCGGGTGATCAGTCTTCGACCGGCAGCATGACGGTAGCGGGATTATCCACGGTGGCCATTACCACTCGAATGCTGCAGGACGACAGTGACGTGGCGCCTGATGGTCGACCAGACTGCTGTCGCCTGAATCCGCCTGACACGGCCATGCAGCGAGGCAGACAATGGATGGCCAGCAATTTTTCAGTGTATTCGAATCCTCGAGGGCCCGGGGCGAGCTCATGGCTGTATTATTATCTTTATGGACTGGAGCGTGCCGGTCGTTTAAGTAATGTCCGATTCTTTGGGCAGCATGACTGGTATCGACAGGGGGCGCGTTTCTTTATTGAAGCTCAGGCAGCATCCGGGCACTGGCTCTCGCCGGATGGAAATGAACGCGATGCAATTTTGAATACCTCCATGGCGTTACTGTTCCTGTCAAAAGGTCTGTCGCGTGTTGTCGTGAACAAGCTCGACTACACATCTCCCAACGGTGAGTCACTGGAACAGGGCGAATGGAATCGCCATCCGCTGGATGTGATCAACCTGATCGATTTGGTTGACAGCCTGCCGGCATGGCCGCCACGGCTCACCAGTCAGACTGTCACCTTGTCCAGGCTGCGAACTGAGACCGCTCTGCAGGATCTGAATCAGGCTCCGGTATTGTTTCTGAGCGGCAAAGAGGCACCTCTGCTTACAGATCAGCAGGTTGGCTGGCTGCGCGACTACGTGGATGAAGGTGGATTTATTTTTGCCGTGGCCAACTGTGACGGGAAAAATTTTGATCAGGGATTTCGCAGTCTTGTGCAGCGCATGTTTCCTCAGGGAGATGCGTCACTTGCACGATTGCCTGCCGAACATCCGGTTTTTCGCAGTGAATATCTATTGAACTCAGACGGCGTTGAACTTTGGGGCGTGGATTTTGGTTGTCGAACGTCGATCATTTACAGTCCGGACGACATTGGCTGTCTGTGGCAAAAGTGGCAGCGCCATGATGCGCCGGACCGCAATTCCGATCTCACTCAGCGAGTGATTCGTGGTACTCGAATTGGTGTCAATGTGCTGGCCTACGCCACCGGAAGAGAACCTCCCGAAAAATTCAGCGAATCTACTCAGGGGCGTAATAAAGATACAAACCGAATTGATCGACGGCTTTTGCAGATCGCAAAACTGCGACATTCCGGCGGCTGGGACACTGCACCTCGAGCGCTGAGCAATTTACTGCAGGCACTCAATGAAACGGTGGGGCTGACCGCGTCGTCCCGCAGTGAAGCGATTCCTGCAACTCTGGAAGAACTGACTCGCTTTCCACTGGTCTACATGCACGGCCGATACCGGTTTCAGCTTCCAAAACAACAGGTGGATGCGATCCGTGAATATCTGAATCTGGGTGGAGTGTTGTTTGCTGATTCCTGCTGTGGCTCGGCCAACTTTGATCGAAGCTTTCGGGAACTTGTGAAGCAGCTCTATCCGGAGGTTCCGTTTGAGCAGGTCGCTCCCACCCATGAAATCTTTACAGCTGCCATCGGTCATGATATTCCCACAGCGACCCGACGTCGTCTTGTCCCCGGAGAGGCGACCGCCAGCATGAAAACTCAGACCGAAACTGCACCTCCGTTTCTTGAAGGTGTGGAAATCAATGGTCGCCTTGCGGTGATCTACAGTAAATATGATATCAGCTGTGCCCTTGAGCATCAGGCGTCGCTGGCATGCGATGGTTACATTGAATCGGATGCTGCTCGGATCGCCGTCAATGTGGTTCTGTATGCAATGCTCCAGAACATCAGCTGGGCTTCCGTAGTTCGTGATCCGGAAGCAGTGCGGCCGATCCCGGACAATTTCCGGGATCTTCCGGGAAACCGCTAGATTTCTGCAGATCATGGCAGATAGGCAACAATTGCTTCACTGAAGAACTTGTTCTCCATCGCCGGGATTTTGCTCAGCTCTTTCTGCGAATGCTGCAGCTTATCCCGGGTACTTGCGGCACCCCATGCATACACTTTGCTGAAACGTCGGGCGATATGCTTAAACAGCTTTAACGCGATCAGTTTCGAAGATTTGGAACTGGGTACGCCATAAAAGTGGTCCAGAAGTGCGGCTCGCTCGTCAACTTCGGTGGAGACGAATGTTTCGAGAAACTCCCATTCGTCCATGTACATCCCGCGCCGGTTGTTTGTTTTCAGATTTGCCATCAGGCGACTGACGACATCCGAAAGCTTCTGCAGCGGAACCAGTTGCTGATTGGGCTCTCCCCCAGGAGTCGCAGTATACCACTGCATTTTCAGTTTTCGCCCCGCTTCTGCCAGATCGCGAATTGCTTTTTTGATGGCATCCTTATCGATTGCGCCAAGGTTGCTCGCAGGATACTCCAGCAGAGATCTGACACCGTCCTGAATACCCTCGTAAAGGAATTTGGCCAGGGTGCTCATTCCCTCTGTACCGGGAAGCAAATCCTTGAGAATGTCCAGAGCTTTTCCAAACACAGCCTTCATCATATCTGTCGTGACATCGTCTGCAGACATGTCATCGACCTTGCTCTCAGCAAAGTTCTTGAATGCCTCGCATGCATCACTCAGGTGAGTTCCAAGAACCCCCATGCTTCCCACTGCCAGCGTGTACACGGCAGCCATCTCTTCTGCAACCTGTTTTCGAGAATTCTGACCAGCAACATCATTCTTCCAGAAGGAGTCATTCCATGGATCGGGCACCTGATACAGCGTGATTTCCTTACCATCCCGAGTTTCTTTTGTGGACACCGGGGCGCCTGTCGGTTTTGCGGTGTTTCTTCGATTATTGGATTGAGAAGTTTTCGGAAGGGTCACTTGAGTACTCCATTTGAAAAGAGCGCATGAGGCTGCACAGAAACAAGTCGTACCGGAACTGCAACAGGGTGCGCATTGCCATCCGTCCATGAGGCGAACCGCGAACGCTAAATGCGAGCAACAGAGCGGTGCGCATGGCGCGGATCATGGCGTCACAGTAATACTCATCAGACCAGACAGCCTGGAATTTATCCGGCTGCATCCGCGCGGAGCGATCCTGTCATGATGCCGGATCGGGAAGCCGGAAATTGATGAATTGAGTGCAACGTGTCTCTGTAACAGCCTCGAAGCAAAAAACAGACACGATTGATTCTCGTCCGATACGAACTACGGTTGCTTAAATTCTCTCAGAATTTTTTCAAACATCTGTCTGCGGTATCGGTACAAAGACAGAAAGTGCCTGTGGTAACAACCTAAAGACGGCAGGAGTCGTCCCGACCCTCTCCCCATCCGCAATGATGCTTCGGTGACGGCCCAGCGGACGGACTTCAATTGCTTTTCCCCGCATTGAACGCACTGGAAGAACGGGGTCCAGCCTGCCGCGACGGAGTGCAGGGAGCAGCGGTAGAATTTGCCAGACTCGTTTCATTTCCAGGCTGTAGAGGTCAAGCAGGCCGTCGTCGATGCGGGCATTTTCATGAATGGTCATGCCGCCTCCATAGTTGCGCCCATTGCCCACAGCCACCTGCCATGTGCGAACACAAAATTTTTCCCCGTCGCAGCTGATCTCCGCGGTAAACGGTCTTCCTCGCAGCATGGCGCCAATGGATGCCCACAAATAGGCCAGAACTCCCCAGTGGGTCTTCGCACTGCGTGACAGACGACGTGTCACTTCAGACGCAAGTCCCATACTGGCAACATTCACAAACAGATGATCATTGACTTTGCCCAGATCAATACGCTGCATATGACCATCAACAATCACATCACACGCGGCCAACGGATCAGCCGGCAATGTCAGAGTGCGAGCAAAATCGTTCGCCGTCCCCAGTGGCAGCACACCCAAAGGAAGCTGAGCCCCCCAAAGCCCCTCAAGCGACTGATTTATCGTGCCGTCGCCGCCTCCCAAAATGACCAGATCTGCTTTTTGCTGATGCTGACGAATCACATCAGATAAATTTGACCCACTTTCAGGTGGCTCGATTAATTCCAATCCTCCGACACTGAGTCGCTCACGGATACGAGCGAGGTCTTCATGCCCGCGTCGAGCCTTTCGATTCACAAGTAGCAACGCCCGTTTTGGCATAGTGCCCTCAGATGGTCAAGTTCCTGTTTGAGTTCCCTTTTGACATCACCGAGATACTTAAATAGCAGGGAAGGCTGACAGGACAGGCATTCGAGATTATTTTGCTGTAGCCTTTTGAGCCGTTTCGGCGGGAGCGGGCCTGTTGCCTGGTTTTTCATTGAGCAGATACCAGCCAACAACGATCATCAGGGCAAGGCAGCTGAGGATGAATGTACCGAGCCCGGCTTTCAGAACACCGTCACTGTGCAGTGGCTCGACATCGCCTTCCAGTGGTTCACCCTGAATATCACCGGCAGATTCATGTCGAATACGACGCTGCATTTGCGCCGCGTAGTATTTTCTTGATTCTGCCAGATCTGCTTTCCGTCCGGGCAGTTCCTTCTGCATTTCGTATTTGAAGGCACCTTCCAGGTCTCCGGTAAACCCGAGTACCATGGCGAGGTAGAACAGTTCGGCGGCTTCGGGACTACCGGTTGGAACGCATTGCTCTGCTTCCACGTAGAATTTCCATGCCCGGTTTTTCTCCCCGAAATATTCATGTTCGAGCACAAAGTTTTCCCACTCAGGAATATGAGTGGTCAGGACTTCATCGGCCCAGTAGATCAGGACACGTTTCAGAGACTGCCATTCCCCGGCGGACACACCTGCAACGCCGGACGCCACTTTCTGCTCGATCGCCTGCAGGTCTGCTGTCAGGTGTCGCTGCAATTGCGGAAGTTGTTCGGGATCGGACGCAGGCTGATTGACGAGTGAAAGGACTTTCTGAAAGAACGGCTCAGCAAGCCTGATGACTGATGTGCTCATAATCACGTACACTTCGGTAAACTGAGAGGATTTCAGTAAGTTTGCAGGACGGAATACTTATCCGGCTGCGGCGAAGTCACTGAAGTCTGCATGGCTTCGGTTCGGCAGGAATTTCAGGTGGAAGAACGGATTGCAAACAGTGAAAATGCGAGTGAAACAAGGCTTCCTGATTCACGGTCCATAACATCCACTCGATTTTCACCGTTTACCTGTTTTTGCACCATTCGCTCATTAAAGCGAACGCCAAGGTTCAGGCTTCGTTCAACATTCGTCCATGCGTCATCCCGGTCAACACGAAAGTAATGCCAGTTCGCTCGTGGAAACACTCGTGGGGCGTCTCCAACCGGAACAAACCGAACACCTCGCCGTCCCATTCGATAAATGTGGTCAACTTCTTCGGTGCTGCCGGCCTTCATTCCGAGCTCTTTTTCGGAGAGAAGTTCGGTGACACGAGTCGTTTTCAGATTGGCTTCAACGCCGATATAAAAGGCCCAGGCCGGTTCCAGCCAGTCGGCCTTCAGTCGCACGGACATTTGCAGCCCCTGAGCAGCGAACGGTATGCGCACATACGATTCGTCGGCGCTGACTTCAATTTCGAGCAAACGGCGGAGGCTCAGGAAGCAAAGGGCGAGATTGTCGTGATCATAAAGTGGAAGCTCGGGCATTTTTCGTTCACGACGAAAAATCGCGAGAGATCCCACAGCCCGGCACAGTTCTGTATATAGCAGGAACGGATGAAGTCCTCGCGAGAACGGCAGAACGGAAAGACCGCCCAGGGCAGTATTCACTGAGTGCAGGTGCAGGATGCGTTCCAGGTCTTCACGATGACCGCTGGCAAACGCCACTCCACGGTCGACCATTTGCCGCGCCAGCTGTTCGGCAGTGGCCCCCAGCCGGTCATAAACAGAACGGATGAAGCTCGCGAGCGGAGCCCACGCTTCCTGAACGAGAATTGGAGGAATATAGTCGGGGTCAAGCTGCGGAGGAGCTTCGGCGGTTGCCCCGAGTCGCAGCTGCATGATGGGAATTGCATCAAAACCTCGCGCCGCGTCGTCCCCGATCAGAATTTGCGGATTGAGCTTTCTGTATTCAATTTCCTGAGGATTCCCTGCCCGATTTTCATCTTCAATCCCTTCTGAGTGCGCCACATATCGCGCCGGCGTCAGTGAATCTGAGCTTGTCGCGATATTGTTCGTGCCGCGTCGCAGTTCAGAAATGCCAACATAAACCCTCACGCGGGATTCAATATTGCGGAACGTTGTCTTCGGGATCGAAACCGGGGAGATATGACAGTCCTCCGGAAATCGCAGCAGGGTGCCATCCATTAAGCGCAGGTGGCAGCTGCTGAGCGAAACACGCCAGTTTGACAAAGCATCCGTTTCGATCGAAATCTTGTGCAAACCGTAGTAATTCGGAGTACTCCATGAGTCGGAGATTCTCCGTGTTTCATGGAATTGCCTTTCGATGCTCTGAAAGTGATGGGGACGAAGAAACAGCCCTTCCCCCCAAAGTAACGAATTGGAGCCCATGATAGTCCCTTCGAACCTTTACGACGGCGACCCCCTTTCAGGGAATTGACTGCGGTGTGTATAGCAGAAGGAGTCGACCTTTTGAATAATGGACAACCGATATTGCAGAATCGTGTCAAGAACGTGCAATGGCGAGTCCGATTCCGCGTGCGTTGGCATCATGAAGGTACAGGATTCAGGCGTGACAATCGGATGTCAAAAGATTAGCCTGATGCATGCCACCGTACTGGCCCTGAATTGCTCCGGAACCGTGACCCAGATCAGGACAGCCGGAATCGGGGGACGTTTCGCCCTTCTCTGGTTAGGTATTCCCGTGCGGCTTCGACTATTCGATGCCGCGCCTGCGACAAATAACTACGAGTGCACGCGCGACCACTTGCGCGGGTGTTAAGATAAAGATTTTGAGAGTTTGATTGAGTTTTCATCGCGTGTTTCCCCCGACGGTCTGTTTCTGACAATTTAAAACAAGGAGAACGGAGTGCTCAGTAGTTCGCAGCCTGATTCCAATGAATCGTTTGGGGCTGACGGAAGGCAGGAGCGTCCTGAGTCTGTTAAGTCGGACATCAGAGAATTGGGGCTGGATGGAATTCTGGAGCAGATTTTGTCGGCGGCAGAGAATGATCCGCAGGCACTTCGAGATCCTTCGGGCGACAAATTTCGTGAGGAGTTGTTAGCGATTGCGCGGAATTTGAAGGAATACGAATTCTGTTTTGATCCTGTACTGCTGGCCATGGTGAATGTTGTGGCCGGACAGATGACGGTGTTGCCTGTGGTCCAGCGGCAGGCGATGCAAAAATCTGTTGCAGCGTCGATTTATGAGGATATTTCGGCAAGAGAACGGCTCGAACGCCTCTGGGGGCATTTGGTGAGGCTTGCATCCAATGCAGAATAACGATCCGAGATCCCGATCGGCGGGAGAACTGATCCACAGCTGCCAGGGACTGGTCCGCTCGATTGCGTGGAAAATCCATCAGAAGCTTCCTCGTTCTGTCGAACTGGACGATCTGATTGGTTACGGGCAGGTAGGCCTTGCCGAGGCTGCCCGGGATTTTGATCAGAGTCGTGGCAATCAGTTTACAACGTATGCTTATTATCGTGTTCGAGGGGCGATACTGGACGGCCTCTCGACGATGTCGTGGTTCAGCAAGGCGGACTACAGTCGTGGAAAGTATGAGCAGGCCGCGAATGAGGTTTTGAAGAATAATCACGGCGATGACACGGTTTCTGAGGAAGTTGACTGGTTTTCGCGAACCGTGCGTTCATTGAGTGCCGCGTATGTACTGACTCATTTTGCCGGCGAAAACAACGAAAAAATGGTCGATCATCGTTCACCCTCGGAGGCGTCTGAGGCTGCTGATGTGAGACGGACAGTGGAGAAACTAATGGCGGACCTGCCTGAGCAGGAGCAGACTTTGCTCCGGTACATCTACTTTGAAGGCCTGTCGATCAAAGACGCTGGTGAGAAGATTGGAATCAGTAAGGCCTGGGCAAGTCGACTCCATGCCAGAACTCTGGACAGTCTGTCTCTTCAGCTGGCCGAAAAATCCTGACGATTGAATTCTTTTCTGACTTTGCTAGCCTTTTGGCCTGATTCACCAAATGCAAGTACAGCATTTCGGGGCACCCGTGAGGTAGTCTGCATGAGCCTGGATATGGACATTGCTTCCCTGCTATCGCCGTTCGATGGGACATCACGTGGGGGCGTGGATCTTCGCGACGACGATGATCCCAACAATTTGTATCGCCAGATCCGCGATGCTCGAAATGAAGCTCGTGATGAGGAGCGGCAGTCGGACATCAATGGAGAATCGTCGGCCAGTTCCGTGTCTCTCTGGCGGGATGTGTGGGAGAATGGGCAGGAGTATCTTCGCACCTGTGCGAAGGACCTGGAAATTGTTGCCTACATGATTGAGGCGTCAATTCGCCTCGACGGATTCGCCGGGCTGGCCCAGTCTCTGAGTTTAACTCGTGAGCTGCTGGACAATTTTTGGGGGGAACTGCTTCCGACGCCGGACGAGGATGGTGTGGAGACAACACTCCGACCGTTATCGCGTTTGAACGGCGAAGTGATTACGTATCCACTGATGAGAGTGCCGATTACCGACGACACGGCAGTTGGGCAGATGGTTGTCTGGCAGTATTCTCAGGCAAAGCAACTTGAGGCGTTATCGCCTGACGAGCGTGAAAACCGGGTTTCCAGTGGAGCGGTGACGCTGGAGGTCTTCAACAGGGCAGTAGCGGAAACTGATGATCGTTATTTTCGCCGGCTGGCGGCTGACATCCGAAACGCTGTCAGTGCTGTGTCCGCACTGCAGGAAACTCTGGAAGTAAAAGTTGGAGATGCTGAAGCTCCGAATCTTTCGAAGTTCGTTAAGTCGCTTGAAGATGCCGACAGCATCCTGCGTCAGGTCGCCGGGAATCGGCTGACGGAGGTGTCAGAGGAAAGCTCTGCCGATGAGGTATCAGGCGGGGAAGGTGTCGCTGTTCAGGGATCGGCAGGTGGAACAGCCACGGGCGGAGGCGGAAAAGCGGGGATTGGCTCTCGCAACGATGCGTTCAATGTGCTTGAAACTGTCGCTGTATGGTTCGAAACCCATGAACCTCAGAGTATTCTGCCGTCTGAGATCAGAAAAGCGATTCGACGCGGCAAAATGACGCCGCAGGAGCTGTATCTGGATTTGATTTCAGACTCTGAGGTTCGGCGTCAGTTGTTCAGGGATGTGGGAATTGAAAATCCCGAATATCAGTAGTTTTTGAAGCTTTTCCAGCTGAAATTTGCGTTACAGGAATCCTGTTTGGCTTGCCAACGGGTGTTGTCTGCGGTCCTTCTGAAGATCAATATGAAAGGTGTCTGAAATGGCCAAGTCAATCCAGCATAAGCTGGACCGGGTTCGAAAACCTCGCGTCCACATCACCTATGATGTTGAGATCGGCGATGCAGTGGTGAAGAAGGAGCTGCCCTTCGTCATGGGAGTGATGGGCGACTTTTCCGGTAATCCGTCGACTCCGCCGAAGGCATTAACTCAGCGTAAATTCGTACAGATTGATCGCGATTCCATCAATGATGTGATGAAGAACATCAGCCCCGAGCTGAACATTCGGGTGAAGAATACGCTTCAGGGTGGCGACAGCGAAATGGCTGTCAAACTCAACTTCACATCAATGGAAGACTTTGATCCGGGGCGGATCGTCGAGCAGGTTCCGGTACTGAAGAGTCTTCTGGACTCTCGGGACAAGCTGAGAGATCTGCTGACCACCATGGATCAGTCAGAAAACCTGGAAGCTCAGCTGGAAAAAATCCTCAGCGATTCCGGGAAGGTGCAGCAGCTGGCGAGTGAGTCAGGGGTTTCAGGTTCACAGGATAACAACGCGGATGGGGGTGACAAATGAGTGCAGAACAACAGGCTGCTCAGTCAGCACAGGCGAGTGAATCTTCGCTCAGCCTTCTGGATCAGATTACGTCCGCAATGCCGAAAGCGGTGGAGCGTGAAGAAGGCCGCGATATGGTGAAGAACCTGATCGGCGCGGCGATGGAAGGAACGCTGGTCTGGGACAAAAGCGTCACAAAAACGATTCGTGCCGCCATCAAACAAATTGACGAGAAAATGTCTCGTCAGCTTGCTCAGATCATGCACAACGAGCAGTTTCAGAAGCTGGAAGGCTCGTGGCGAGGCTTATTTCATCTGGTGATGAACTCCGAAACCAGTAAGCAGTTGAAACTTCGAGTATTAAATATTTCGAAGCGGGAGCTGTTCAAGGACCTGGATAAGGCCGTTGAATTCGATCAGAGCCAGATTTTCAAGAAGCTGTATGAAGACGAGTTTGGCATGCCGGGCGGCGAGCCGTTCGGTGCACTGGTTGGGGATTACGAAATCACCAATCATCCCGAAGATATCGATCTGCTTGAAAAGATTTCAGGTGTCTGTGCTGCGGCTCATTGTCCGTTCATTTCTGCGGCGGATCCGGCATTGTTCGGATTTGAGAGCTGGACTGATCTGACGAAGCCTCGCGACATTGAAAAGATTTTCATGGGGAAGAAGTACACAAAGTGGAACTCCTTCCGCAACTCCGACGACTCTCGTTACGTCACTCTGGTAATGCCACGAGTGCTGGGACGGCTTCCGTACGGTGCTGCCACAAAACCGATCGAAGAATTCGGTTACGAAGAATTCGAACTGGATGCTCGCGGCGAATCCAAACCCGCTTCCCATAACGACTACTGCTGGATGAATGCAGCGTACGTGATGGGAACCAACCTGACGAAGGCGTTTGCTGAAACCAGCTGGTGTACAGCGATTCGCGGGGTGGAGAACGGTGGTAAAGTGGATGGCCTGCCAGTTCACAATTTCGTAAGCGACGATGGTGATATTGACTCCAAGTGTCCGACGGAAATCGGCATTACTGACCGGCGTGAAGCGGAATTGAGCAAAGAAGGATTTCTGCCTCTTTGTCATTTCAAGAACACGGATTACTCGGTGTTCTTTGGTGCGCAGACCTGTCAGCGACCGGTTACGTACGATGACACTGACGCGACAGCAAACGCCAAGATTTCGGCCCGATTGCCGTACATCATGGCGGCTTCCCGCATTGCACACTTCCTGAAGTGTATTGCTCGCGACAAAATCGGTTCGTTTATGGAACGCAAGGATATGGAGGATTTCCTGAAACGCTGGATCGCCAGTTATGTTCTGGAAGACCCGTCACCAAGTCCTGAAATGAAGGCTCGGTACCCGCTGGCCGAGGCGAGGATCAGCGTGGAAGAAATTCCGGGCTCTCCCGGTTCGTACAATGCGGTGGCATTGCTGCGTCCGTGGCTGCAGCTGGAAGAGCTGACAACCTCGCTGCGAATGGTCGCTAAACTGCCTCAGAAGGCTTAGTGGCTGGAGCCCGTTGATTGAACAGGTGGACGGTTCCGCCCTGCACATCGCAGGCGGAACCGTTTGCTGCTTTTTCGTGCGAAGGTGCCAGTCTTGGGAAATGAGCCGGCTCAGTGGCGAACCGACACGGTATTCCGTGAAGAGACGACGGAGCAAGTTCGTGCTGCGCCAGTCAGTCGAAGTCTTCTTGATTCGATTACTGAAAAGGGACCGGACGGTGTTGCTGTCTCTGAGCAGGTCTCTGTTTCGGCGTTTCGGCAGTTTCTTTCCGCTGGAACGCCCGCCGAAATGTTTAAGGCGTGGCTGGGATGGCTGCCATCTGAAGCAACCCAGCTTCAGATGGCTCGACGACAGTTGTCCCGGGACATCGCGCGTATTGATGAGATGCTGAGTGATCAGGTCAACGAGATTCTGCATCATGCGGCGTTTCAGACACTGGAGTCCGCATGGCGTGGCCTCGAATACCTGTGGCGAACCCGGAACGAGCTTTTGACTGAGCGAGGGCTGGACGATAAGGCAGCGGATATAGAAATTCGGGTACTGAATATCTCCCGGAAGGAGCTGAAGAAGGATTTTGAGGACGCTGTTGACTTCGACCAGAATGCGTTGTTCAAGAAAGTTTATGAGGAGGAATTTGGTACGGCGGGGGGACATCCTTATGGCGTCCTGATTGCCAATTATGAATTCACCAATCATCCGGATGATATTGACCTGCTGACACAGCTGAGTGGAATCGGAGCGGCTGCGTTTGCGCCGATTATTACATCGGCTGCCCCGTCATTGCTTGGACTTGATGACTTTTCGGCGCTCGAACAGCCGCTCGATCTGGAAAAGATTTTTCAGCAGCCGCGACACAGAAAATGGCGAAGCCTTCGTGATAAAGTGGACGCCCAGTTTCTGGGGCTGACACTTCCCAGAGTTCTGATGCGACGCCCCTATCTTGACGATGGCGAATTTCGGCATGGTTTTCGGTTCAGGGAAGATGTGGAATCCGCCGGACGTGAGCGATATCTCTGGGGATCTTCTGCCTGGGCGATGGGTGCAGTGGTGATGCGGGCATTCGCGACTTCAGGGTGGTTCGCCGATATTCGAGGAGTGGAACGAGGAGTTGAAGGTGGGGGACTCGTGACTGGTCTTCCGGCACATTCGTTTCATACGGACTCAAATGGCGTATCGATGAGGAGTTCCGTGGAAGTGTCAATTTCGGATCTGAGGGAAGCAGAATTGTGTGAACTGGGATTTGTTCCGCTTTCACACTGCAAAGACACACCTTATTCAGTATTTTATTCAAACCAGTCAGTTCATTCTCCTGTCGCGTATGAAGATGCAGTGGCGACGGCCAATGCAAAAGTGTCATCAATGCTGCAGTACGTTTTGTGCTGTTCAAGAATTGCTCATTATCTGAAAGTGAAGGCGCGAGACAAAATCGGCTCCATGGCAAGTCCGAAACAGGTTGAAAATGATCTGGGTGCCTGGCTTGTGGATTATGTAACTCCCGATGAAAAAGCATCTCCATCAATGAAAGCGAGATATCCGCTTCGAGAGGCCGAGGTTCGGGTTGATGAAGTGCCGGGGGAACCCGGAAAGTACAATCTGACAATGAGACTGCTCCCGCATTATCAGCTTGATCAGCTGACATCCAGCGTGACACTCGTGGCTCGACGTATTGATTTCAAAGAATAGTGTGACCAGATAAAGGAATCTCCGTGACAACACCAGTTGAACTCTTTCAGTCGGGCAAACTCAGCGAAGCGGTCACTGCAGCGACCGATGCGGTTCGTCAGAAACCAGGCGACATTACTGCCCGCAGTCTCCTGTGTGAGCTGCTTTGTTTCTCCGGTGATCTGGAGCGTGCTGACAAACAGCTGGACGCTGCTGCTCAAATCGACCCAAAAGCTCTTGTGGGAGTATCGCTGCTCCGCCATTTAATACGTTCGGAGCTCTCACGTCGCGAGGTTTATGAACAGGGGCGAGTTCCCGATTTTCTGGTCATGCCGACAGACGGTCAGAAGAAACGGCTGGAAGCCCTGCTTTGCATCAGAAATCAGGAGCCAGCTGCAGCAATGAAGCTGATTCGTGAGGCTGAAGAACTGGAAGTCGCTGTGGGCGGAGAGGTCAACGGTACTGCCTTCGACGACTTTCGTGACCTTGATGACCTGCTTGGTCCGACCCTGGAAGTATACACTGCCACAGGAAAATATTACTGGATTGGCATTGATCAGGTGGTGTCTCTGGAATTCAGCACTGTCGGTCATCTGACCGATATGCTTTGGCGGTCAGCATCTATAGAGACAACGGGAGAGGTGATGGGGCGGGTTCATATTCCCGCACTTTACCAGAGATCAGCAAAGTCGGAAGATCAGCGAGTTCGAATCGGCAAAGCCACCGAATGGTCAGATCCGTCCGGGGATGCGCCGGTTCTCGGATCAGGGCAGCGTGAGTTCCTCGCAGGTGATGAGGCCATTCCGATTATGGAGATTCAGCGTCTTAGCTTTCGAGGAACTGGCAGCGTAACCACGTGACTGAAATTCGCACCTTGATCGGGAGTTCGATTTCTTTGGGTTTTGTGGTGGCGGCAGGTCTATGAGTACAGGACCCGGAGACAGGCTGGGCATTCGCCTTTCGGTGCTGGATCGGCTGCTTGATGATGACCCGGGAACATCGGTGGAGGCCCCCCTTGATGATGGGCAAAAGCTCCGAATTGTTCAGCAGGCTGTTCGCCGGGATCTTCAGAATCTTCTGAACACCCGGTATCGATGTGTGGCCTGGCCGCCGGAACTTGTGGAGCTGGATGATTCGCTGATCAATTACGGAATTCCCGACTTTACTGCGGCGAGTCTGAACGCTTCTCAGGATGTGGACATACTGATTAGAGCAATTCGGAAGGCCATCACGCTTTTCGAACCGCGGCTGACGGATCTCAGGATTGAGCGAATGCCGGGCGACAATTATTTCGATCGGACATTTCGCTTTCGAATTGACGCGATGCTCCTTATCGAAGAGAAAAAGCACCGAATTCAGTTTGACTCCTCAATGGAATCTTCGACAGGACAGTTTGATGTCAAGTGAGACAGCTGATGAGTGATTCACTGGATGCATGGTACCAGCGAGAACTGGATTACCTGCGCCAAAGTGCGGCAGAATTTGCAGAGCGTTTTCCAAAGATTGCCAATCGTCTGAGCCTGAGCTCCGCCGGCATCAAGGATCCGCATGTCGAACGACTGATTCAGGCCTTTGCCTATCTGAACGCCCGCACTCGACATAAGCTCGATGACAGTTTCCCGGAACTCGCTGACGCGATGCTCGGCATCCTGTATCCACATATGCTGGCTCCGGTTCCGTCAATGTCGGTTGTCGGATTTCGTCTGAATCCCGGGCAGAAGGATCAGACATCCGGACACCTGCTGAAATCCGGGATGCTGATCGAATCGGAACGTATTCACGGTTATAACTGTCAGTTCCGAACGAGTTTTCCTGTCCGGCTGCTGCCATTGGATACTGAAGCCATCAGGTTGCTTCCGCGACCATTCTCCGGACCGCCAACTCCCGGCCGCAACGATGCGGCTTCGGTGCTGAGGATGGAGTTTCTGCCCTTTGATCGA
This sequence comes from Fuerstiella sp., assembly GCA_022843805.1. Taxonomy (GTDB): domain Bacteria; phylum Planctomycetota; class Planctomycetia; order Planctomycetales; family Planctomycetaceae; genus F1-80-MAGs062. The sequence continues at coordinate 35,522 of JALHMY010000044.1, read as the reverse complement.
AAGAAGCCGCTGGCGGAATATACGGTGGACTCCCTGCGGCTCTTTATCAATATCCCGAACTTTGAAAAGGCGTCCCGGCTACTTGAACTGGTACGTACACAGGCGATCGAGGTCGTTATTACGGGAACTGATACTTCGCACGCAGCCGCCATTCTCCCGGCAAGTTCGATTAAGGCTGTTGGGTTTGCCCCGGATGAGGCCATGCTGCCGCAATCCCCGCAGACGTTTCCCGGTTTTCGGCTGTTGTGCGAGTACTTTGTTTTACCACAGAAATTCCTGTTCTTTGACATCACCGGGATAACACGGGAAATCCTGTCACGCCTCGGCACTCGTCTGGAGATCTCGATTTTGCTGCGGGAGCATGTGCCCGAAATCGAATCGTCAGTCTCTCGTGATACCGTTCGGCTCGGCTGTACGCCAATCATCAATCTGTTTCGGCGAACTGCCGATGCGATTCCCCTGAATTACAGGACCAGTGAATATCGAATTATACCGGATGCGCGTGCCGAAGAATCGATGGAGATTTTCTCAATCGATGGGATCAGTGTGGATGACCAGGACGGCAACCGCAGAGAATTCAGGCCGTTCTATTCGGTCGACCATTCATCGCGTTCCGACGATACCGGATACTGGCACGGAACCCGTCGGCCGGGGCCGGTTGAAGGTGATGTCGGCACGTTAAAGAACCCCACCGAAATGTATGTGGCGCTCGTGGATGCAGAATTTTCCCCTCGTCGCCCCGGAAAGGGCCTGTTGTATGCGGATCTGACCTGTTTCAATCGAGATCTGCCCGAAGAACTCGCTAAACAGCGGGATGCAGGAAGGATTGCCTTCGACATTGTGGGGGGAAGAGGACCGGTCACTGAAATCAGATGTCTGGTTCCGCCGACGCCGACACTTCGGCGGCATTTGGGGCGTCGGAATCTCTGGCCGCTCGTTTCCCAGCTCTCCCTGAACCATCTCTCCCTGGTCGGATCCGCTGACGCCGTACAATCCGTCAGGGAGATGCTGGCATTGAATGATGTGCGGGAATCCGCACAGACCCGAAACCTGATTGACGGCCTGGAACGCATTACCAGTGAAGCGTGCGTACAGCGCGTTAACGGAGCATTTGCGCGAGGTACTCAGATTCAGGTTCTGTTCGATGAGGAGAACTTTAAGGGCGATAGTGCCTACCTGTTCGCTTCAATTCTCGATCATTTCTTTGCAATGTACACGTCTATTAATTCTTTCACAAAACTGACCGCAACAACTCATGGCCGGCATGCTCGCGGCATAGAAAGCTGGAAATGGCCGCCGAGGGCGGGCGATCGGGCCCTGATTTAATTCACGAGCTTCTCAGCTATCCGGAACAGTTTGAGTTCTTTCAGGCTGTTCGTCTGATTGAACGCGCAGTGCGGGAGCAGCATCACATCGACCCTCCGGTTAGTCCGGTTGGTGGTGATGAAGGACCGCAGCTGGAGCCGGTGCGTTTTCGTGCCCTGCCATCACTGACGTTTCCGGCGGGACAAATCGCTTCGCTGAAAGTGCCGGCATCTCGAAAACTGCAGGACACTCAGTCAGCGAACACTGTACCGGAAACGGATGAGAAGGATCTGGCCTGGCCAGTCGAAATGACCGTGCCATTTATGGGTTTGACTGGTCCAGGGGGTGTGCTTCCCGAACATTATACGTCGCTGGTGATTGAGCGAACTCATCTCCGTACAAAGGACTACACGCTAAAAGAGTTTTTTGACCTGTTTAATCACAGAGCTATTTCGCTGTTCTACAGGGCATGGGAAAAATATCGATTTCCATTTACTTATGAACGGCGAATGCTTGAAGGATCGCTGGCAGACGATCTCTTCACCAGCTGTCTCTTCTGTCTCGTTGGAATTGGTCACAGGTCGCTGCATGACCGGTTTATATTCGATGATCATGCCATTCTGTATTATGGCGGCCTGTTTGCCGCTCGCACCAGAAATGCCCGAAGCCTGGAACAGCTGTTGAGCCACTATTTCGGTTTTAAAGCGCAGGTGATTCAGTTTTGTGGTCAGTGGCTTTATCTGCCGGAAGACAGTCAGACGTGCACGCCTTCGCGGCAGTATCGTGGCGGCCTGAACTGTGCTCTTGGTGAAAATACGGTTGTCGGGTCGCAGGTCTGGGATGTACAGAGTCGCATCCGAATATCCATAGGCCCTCTGAAATGGTCTGAATTCAAGTCGTTGCTGCCCGGCAGGGATCGACTTGCAGCGGTTTCCGAGATGATCCGGTTTTATATTGGCATCAGTCTGGACTTTGACATTCAGTTGATTCTTCGTCGGGAGGATGTACCCTTGTGCCAGATCGGTGCACGGCCTGGTTATGAACCCAGACTGGGGTGGACAACATGGGTTGGCAAGTCAGAGGAGTCTGTTGCCGACATTGGTGATGCCGTGTTCCGCTTCCAGCTGTGTGATTTCGAAACCGGTAATCTTCGAAACCCGTGATCGTCGAAACCGGTATTCACAGTTGACGGCGTTGAAGATATTAATGCTGGGTAAATTAGGCAGGTGGCGATGTATACAATATGGAGGTTTGTTTAGTCCGTAGCACGAAGTACTGTGACGCGGTTCTCCTGTTAGTTGACGGAATGCGAGGCGGCTCAACATTCCGTGTGTCTTAATCTGATTCCGTTTATAGCCTCTTGAATTAGAAATGAGCTATGGCCTCTGTAAACCTGAAATCGCTGATTGGCAAGCTGAACAGTACATGTACCCGGACTCTGGAAGGCGCGGCGGGGCTCTGCCTCTCCCGATCCAATTATAATGTGGAGATTGAGCACTGGCTTCTGAAGCTTCTCGAAGGTTCACAGAACGACATACACGCAATTTTCAAGTCATTTGGAGTCGATGTTTCGCGGCTGACAACCGATGTGATGAAATCCATCGATCGGCTCAAAACCGGCAATTCAAGTCAGCCACTTTTGTCTCAGCACGTGGTCGATCTTGCCAGGGAAGCATGGGTACTTGGTTCGATCGACTATAATGCTGGTTTGACGCGTTCCGGTCATTTGCTGCTGGCACTGATTACAGATCGCTCTCTGATGCAGATTGCACAGGGCATCTCGAATGAGTTCTCGAAGATTTCCGCTGAAAAGCTCAGCAAAGATCTTCCCAGTATCGTCGCAGACAGTTCAGAAGCTGGTACGGACCAGGTTCGGACAGCAGCAGGGTCCCCGGGTACCACGGGTAAAGGCGGCGGACCGACGCAGACACCTTCGCTGGATCAGTACACCATTGACCTGACGGCTCGTGCCAAAGCAGGAAAGATCGATCCGGTTTTGGGGCGTGATCAGGAAATTCGACAGATTATCGACATCCTGACGCGGCGGCGACAGAACAACCCGATCATGACGGGTGAGGCAGGGGTCGGAAAAACGGCCGTGGTGGAAGGATTTGCTCTTCGGGTTGCTCAGGGCGATGTGCCACCTTCACTGCAGACCGTTGCCGTACGCACGCTGGACCTCAGTCTGCTGCAGGCGGGTGCCGGTGTTAAAGGGGAGTTCGAAAACCGACTCAAATCTGTAATTGATGAAGTGAATCGATCTTCTACTCCGATCATTCTGTTCATTGATGAAGCTCATACGCTGATCGGCGCTGGAGGTCAGGCGGGGCAGGGAGATGCAGCGAATCTGTTAAAGCCTGCTCTGGCTCGCGGGGAGTTGCGAACGATTGCTGCCACGACATGGGCAGAATACAAAAAGTACTTTGAACGAGATGCGGCTCTTGCTCGCCGGTTTCAGGTGGTTAAGGTCGACGAACCGAACGAAGAGAAGGCCATCGCAATGATGCGAGGCCTTGTTGATACTCTGCAGAAACATCACCGAATCGAGATCCTCAACGAGGCGGTGGAAGATTCGGTTCGACTTTCCAATCGCTATATTTCCGGACGTCAGCTGCCGGACAAATCTGTGAGTCTGCTCGATACCGCGTGTGCGAGGGTGGCGATTGGACATACCACGATTCCACCTGCACTTGAGGACTGTCAGAGGACCATCGATCAGACATCAACAGCGATCGACGTCCTTCAGAGGGAAACTGCTACGGGTACCGATCATGCGGAGGACCTGGAAAAACTGCTTCAGCGAAAGGCAGAAAACACAGTACGTTATCAGGAGCTTAAGGAGCAGTGGCTGAAGGAAAAGGACCTGGTCAACAAGGTTCGCGACGTCAGACAGCGTCTTTCAGGAAAATCGTTTCCGGCTCTCGCACCTGCAGCAACTGACGGTAAACCGGCACCTGCGGCTGGTGCCGGAGGTGCGGCGGCACCCGCCGCAGCCCCTGCGGAACTGACTGCTGCAGAACGTGAAAAACTGCTTCTTGAACTTGCCGATCTGAATAAGCAGCTGGCTGCAGTCCAGGGAGAAAATCCCCTGCTTCAGGCTTGTGTTGATTCGCAGGCCGTGGCTGAAATTGTGTCTTCATGGACCGGCATTCCGGTAGGTCGAATGGTGAGCGATGAAATCCACACCATTCTGAAGCTGAAGGATCGCATGGAGGAAAAGGTCGTTGGTCAGTCACATGGACTCGAGGCGATCGCTCAGAGAATTCGAACATCAAGAGCCAACCTGACAGATCCCAGTCGACCGATTGGCGTATTCTTCCTTGTTGGTCCCAGCGGTGTGGGCAAAACAGAGACGGCAATCACGCTGGCAGAACTTCTGTATGGTGGCGAACAGAATATGACCACCATCAATATGAGTGAGTTCAAGGAAGAGCACAAAGTGTCAATGCTGATGGGTTCGCCTCCGGGATACGTCGGTTATGGAGAAGGCGGAGTGCTGACAGAAGCAGTTCGTCGTAAACCGTACAGTGTTGTTCTGCTCGACGAAATGGAAAAGGCTCATCCGGGTGTTCAGGACGTCTTTTATCAGGTATTTGACAAGGGAAATATGAAGGATGGGGAAGGTCGTGATATCGACTTCCGCAATACCGTCATCCTGATGACGTCAAACGCTGCAACCGACACGATCATGAAGCTCTGTGCTGACCCGGAGACGATGCCAAGTCCTGAAGCCCTTGCCGAAGCAATGCATCCGGAACTCCTGAAATCGTTCAAGCCGGCTTTTCTTGGCCGAATTACGGTCGTCCCCTACTTCCCGCTCAGCGATCAGGTAATGCGAAAAATTGCTGTACTGAAGCTTGGCAAAATCGCGAATCGTATTCGCGAGCATTACGATGCGGAATTTACATGGACGGACGCCGTACTCGATCTGATTGTCAGCCGTTGTACAGAGGTTGACAGTGGTGCTAGAAACGTGGATAAGATCCTGACAGGTACCATGCTGCCTCAGATGTCAGCTGAGCTGTTGTCGAAGATGGCTGAGGGAGTCGGCATCTCCAAAGCGGCGGTTGACGCAAACAGTGCCGGTGAGTTTGTCTATACGCTGAACTGAAAATGGCACGCTGCAAATGCCTCTGAGCGTTCCGGCCGGTTTCAGGACCGGCCGGAACTGTTTTTCAGAACCGTTGTGCTGCATTGTTGTATTTGCGGCCACAGTAATTGCCGCGAGAGCATTGTCAGGTGTGGATTCAGGTGTGAATTGTCGAACAAACCGTTGCTGCTTTCCCGAGTGGAAAATATTCCCCAGTGAGGACAAACCCAAATCTGCAGGGCCTTCTGAGGTCGTCGGTGCTTTTTGCCGATGACATTGGACATCAGCGGGAAATGCATGACTGAATGAGGGTCATGGCTCCGACTGTATGGTAATCTCCCCGACAGCTATCTTGCGGAGTCCAAAATGAGAATGACGTATGTGGCGGCCACTGCATTGCTGCTGGGGCTGAATTCTGCGGCGGTGGCCGGATTAAATCAGGAGCCTTCCTGTTGTGCGCCTGCCCCTGTTTGTGCTTCATGCAACGAAATGCCAGCCTGCGGGACGTGCCAGCCGGTACCGGAATGTCAGGGCTGTATGACGTCGTCATGCCCGTGCGAGATGGCTGGATGTGAAGTTTGCAGCGGAAACGGCATGTGCTGGGACTGTTCATTGGAGGAAGGCGTTGACGTTGACAGTCTGACACCGGCAGCCCAGTCGAAGCAGCTGTATCTGGCTTCTCAGGCACGCATCACGATGCTGGTGCCCGCAAAAGCCGGAGTAACCCTTCTGGATCAGAAAATGTCGATGCCTGGTGTCAAGAGGACGTATGTCGTGCCCGTTCCTGACCAGACGAAGGATTATAAATACGAAATTAAGGTCGACGTCGTTTCCAATGGGAAGAAGTATTTTAAACGGGTGAAAATTCCAAAGTTTCGTGCGGGCATGATTCTGGCAGTTAAGGTTGATGCACCTCCGGCAGAAGAAGGGGAAGCCCCGCAGATCCTCGTCGAGCCAGCAGTGGTGGCTGAAGGCGGAAAGCCACCTGAAGACACGGAAGAGTAGTGGTTCCCGGGTGTTTGGTCGTTCGTCAGACAATGTGACAGCCAAAACCCGCTGCGGCGATGAATTGTCGCTGGCAGCGGATGACCGGTGAAGCCGGATTTCCTGTGGCAAAATAAATGCGGGGCGTCATCATTAGGGATGACGCCCTGTTTTTTTGTTCGGGGTGGAATTTGGGGGCTGACCGACGGCGGAAGAATGAAAGTCCTTTTGCAATTCGGTCTGTCCTGCTATTCTTTGCATTGTCCTTCGGGATACCTCGACAAAGATGTGGTGGCAAACTGGTCATGGTTAACTGCCGGGTAAAACTGTTGGCTTGCAGGGGGAAGACTGGTTATTCCAGTCAGGAATTGTGACACTGGAAGCATAAGTCCGAACCCGGAGTTTGCGGATGGGGGAGTTTGGTTGTGTCGACAGGTCGAGGGCGTTCATGGCGTCCGGAAAAAAGCCGCAGGGTTCGCGGAGCAAGACGCAGGCAGGTGCTCTTTATCGGCACACTTCTGAGCGTACTTGTTGCCGGGTTTCTGTATCTGATATTTCGGCCCAGAGTGCCATTGCTGCACTATTCGTCGGTTTTTGAGCAGGACTTTGAAGCGGATCCCACGATGGCGATTCCGCTCTCAAACCTGTCGGCCGCCACAAATGTTGTGGAATTGCAGAATACGCTCAGTCTGCTGCGAGATCGAAATGCGTCTCTGATCAGCACACCAGCCGGACCGTTTTCATTTGCGGACTTTCTGCAGTCAGGCTTTGCTTCTGTAGAGCCTGGTGAGAAGCTCGTTCTCTATCTCGCAGCTGACGCCTGGGTGGTCCCCGGTGATGACTCCAGCAACCCACCTGCCACGGAATTCCTGGCAGGCAGGGCAGGAGCAGTACCAGTGCGATGGACCGAGATTCTGCAGCGTCTGAAGTCACTTTCTGCCGGGCAAATCGTGGTGCTGCTTGAGCTGGGTAATCGGCAGCCCGGATTCTCTTCAGGTATCCTGGGCAACGATTTACTGCCAGTGCTCTCGGCGGAGGTCGAAAATTCCGGTGTTCCAGACCTGACGGTGATTGTGTCGTGCGATTCCGGGGAACGCAGCTGGGAGTTTTTCGCTTCGTCTGCGGTCGACAATGCTGATTCAGCAAAAGATAAAAGTGCTGTTGCCCCGTCGGGGCTATCAGGCCAGTTTCATGGAACAGTATTCGGACATTTTGTAAACGAAGCGTTCATGGCCGGAAAGACATCCACTGCCGACGAGCTGTTCCAGTTTGTCAGGACGGGTGTTGCCAGCTGGGTGGACAGCAATGTGGGTGAAAAACAGACGGTTCAGAAACTGACAGGCAGCAATAAGGCATCGGATAAGGAATTGCTGGCCCGAGCATTGCTGCCATCGCGAATGGATTTGCCCGCATCGGTAAAGGAAAAGGTTCAGGCAGCAGCATCGCCCGAGGCAAAGCAGGGCGAGGGCCAGGGTGATACACCCGCAAAGAAGGCAGATCCGGCAGTCGAAACAGAAACTCCCGCGGCAAAACTCTCAGCACTTCTCGCAATTCGTGACCAAATCTCAGAGGCAGGCATGGTTCCGGTAATTGTGCCGGTCGAATGGCAGCGTCTGCAATCGATGCTGATGGCCGCTGAAAAGTGCCTTCTGAACGAGGACCTGAGTGACTTCCGACAGCTGCACGATCAGTGTCGATCTCTGATGCAAAAACTGAAGGACCAGGAACTTGTCACATTATCACTTCAGGGACGTGAGAAGGTGATTCAATGGGTCAACCCCCCGCAAACCGTCACGGATGCGGACCGGGTTTTGTTTCAGGGGGTGCTGGAGTCATTCAGGACGAGTGCCGACAAAGTTCCGTCATTGCCGGTGGAACTGCGGGTAAAGGGCAGAGCTCGTCAGGCCTTTGTCACCTGGTTCATGAACGATCTCGCTGACATCGCAGGAAAAATGTCGGGGCTTGCCCCGGAAGACGTACAAAAGCGGATGAATGCTCCGGTGAAATTCATCCAGACGATGAAGGACGCAGGATGGCCGGCTGAGGAACTCCCGCATCAGTTCTCTTCATTACGAGATGTTTTTACAGGTAATGATGCTGCATGGCATTCAGCCGTTCTGGCAGACCTGCTGAAACTGATACAGCTCCGCAGCGAAACGCTTCAGATCGCTTCCGGAACTCTGAATGACGGCAGGTTGATGCGTCGTTTGGTCTGGGAACAGAGTCGCGAAGCCGTTTTGCAGATTCTTCGACGGCTGACTGTTGCGGAACGCTGGCTTACTGCAGGTCCGGCCGGGTTATTGCTGGCAAAGGACAGACTGAACTCCGCCGAAGAGCAGTTGCAGCTTCTGCGTTCTGACGTGTCGGGATTTCATGAGCTGACAACGGTGGAAGATGGGCAGCTGGAAAAGACCATGTGGCTTATCCAGTATCTTGCCTACCAGCAGGAGCAGGTGGTGCTGGCACCGGAAGAGCGTAAGTCAGTTTTGCGGATGGCCGCGGCAGCCATTGAAGGCCAGGACATTGAATCACATTTCCCCCAGGGGCAGCTCGACACAATCGGGTTTCGGCGTGAGCACCTAAGTGCTATGTTTGCACTCACACGAAATTTCGCCGAAAAACCGGTTGATGCCTCGGATTTGCAGCGTCTTTCGCTCCTTCGCGGATATTTAAATGATCGAGTTGTGAAGCAGGTTTCTGCTGCAGAAAGACGACGTCTGCTTGAAATCCCCGTTCTTTCTCAGCGACAGGAACTGCTGGCAGGACTGAATCGGACAGGCAGACAGGCCAGCAGATCCGGTTCAGACGGCCTTAGTAACTCAGGCGTTTGGTACAGTTTCTGGTCGATCCGTCTGGCCATGGCCGCAGCCCCTGAGGCGGAAGGGGTCTCACAGTTGTGGTCACTCTGGAAAGATTTTGTGGAGGCGCTGGACGGGGCCGACAACGACGCGGTCATCAGGAGTCGAACGAAGCTGGCACATCAGCTCAGGGACACCTGGATTGCAGTGGCGAAAAGCCGTTCAAATGCCGAACAGGACAAAATATTTGCCAGCCTGGATCAAATCACAGCTCTGGTGGCACGTGACGTCCAGGGCCGACTGGATGCCAGCAGAAATGGTGTTTATGAAGTGATTGAGCGAGAGCTGACAGGTTCATCTCACAGTTCTGCGTTTGTCGAAATGAGTCTGGAAAACGACAAACTGGAGCTTGATGCGGAAAACCAGACGCAGCTGGTGGTCGATTTAAAAAACGCGGCCGCGGTTTATGTGCTTCAGGGTGGAATGACAGTCTCAAACGCGGGCACGGAAATTGATCGCAACTGGCACAGAATAAACATTCCGGCAGATGCAAACGAAAAGGCTGTTGTTGAGCTGCGGTCCGGATCGTCAATTCGGGAACCCGTGACCCTGCTTGCAGCTGCGGTCAATGACTGGGATGCGGTCACAGTAATCAGGCCGCTGACCATTTATCCAAGTTCGAAAGCCGACTGGGACATCAGTTTTGTTCATGCTGATGGTCGGGAAATGCGGCTTAGCCGACTGGAGCCTCTGGCCAATCGTGTACGAAGGCGACTGACTCTGCTGCCATCCACAAAAGACATGGTGACCGGGATGGATACGCCCGTTCCTTTGTCGTTTGTTCTTCGCCGCCGCAGTGGTGCGTCCAGTCGTGTCAGCATTCAGCTGTTTCATCTGGAATCCGGAATTCCCGTCTGGCCGACACCTCAAAGTCTGGAGCTGAAGCCTGATCCGGCAGTACCCGGTTCCGCTTCAGTCCAGGTTTCACTGACGGCACCGGCACCTGCGCCGGCTGCCGCAGCACCTCCGGCGACCGGACAGCCTCCTGTCATTCCGTCGCTTGATTTTTCCGAAGGATTTCGGCTCGATGTGACACCGGAAGATGTACTGCAGAAAGTGACCACGTCAATTGAGGTTGCTTTTGTGTTTTCTCCACCGGAGCAGTTTGTTCGCCGTCCGTCTCCCCAGTATGACCATGCTTCAAACACGCTCACTTTGCGACTGGACCGATCGATCGTCGAGGATCGTTCTGCACTGCTGCCTGCAAAAATGCCGGTCGACGTTTATTTTAGTCCGACTCTGCGGCAATACCTGCTCCCGGGTAGCGCCTACGCCTTCCCAAATCTTCTTCCTGATGGCCAGGAGTTACGATTCCAGTTTAGCCCGGATATCGAACGTTCTGACAATACCGGGAAGGAGTTTGCACTTCGTCTGGCAGGAATACCATATCCGTGGAGATGGCGTCTGACCAATGGGAATCCTGTTCTGATTGATGCGGGAGACGAACCAGCTGTTCGCGTGGACCTGCAGGTATTGAACGACGCTGAAGTGAAGCCGGTGCAGGTTGTGCCTGAGTTGCTGATCGGCGAGGCATGGCCGAAGGCCCGGTTGCGGGCCGATGTCTATTTGTATGGTGCTGAGTTTAATCGCGACTGGGAAGTCGGGTTCAGCGTTCGTAATCGCGTATCCGATCGACGCATTCCGGCGGCCGATCAGCCCATTCAGCTCCGTCGACGATACCTCGAACAGGTCCTCGTTTCTCCCGGGGAAGCAGGTGCATGGAATTTTTCCACAAGTAGTACACCGTGGTCCCGGGACGGACTTGAGCTGCAGGGTTACGGTTTGTCGGACGGAAAATATGAGCTGCGTGCTGCCCTGCAGAATGTTAATGATCGAAGTGTCACTTACGACGGCTGGGCCGATTTTACCGTTGATGCGACATCGCCAAAGGAGGCGGAGATTGTCGTCGACATGCCCGGTCGACATAACGTGACACTACCGTTAACAGGGACCGTTCGAGCAACGGATGGTGAATCGGGTATTCAGGCAATTCGCGTTGGGTTTGACCCAGCCATGCTGCAGAATGTTGTGCTGGAAGGAGTACCCGGACGTCAGTCGGGGAAATTTGTCATCCAGCCGTCGCAGGGCTTTCCGGAGCTTGAAGAGCAGTCGACGGAGAAGGCGAGGGAAGTGTCTTTGACAGTCGAAGTGGTCAATGGTGCCGGGCTAAAGACCCTGTTGAAGAAGCAGGTGACCATGTTTCGCGCGGCTCGTGTTCCACCTCCATCCACTGAACCGCCGGGCGGGATTGAAGTCAAATTCCCCGGATCAAATCCCTTTGATTTTATTGTCTCTGTCAGAGGAAAAACGAAGGGAAAATTCGACTCGAAGACGGGAAAGCGAGTTGTTTCTTTCAGCAACCTGCCACCGGATTCTTATGGGGTTGACTGGGTTACCAAAGGCGGGTTGAGTGCGGGTAAGACAACGGTAACCGTCAAGAGCGGTGAGACGGTTCCTGTGGAAGTCGATAAGGTCGCGAAGTAGATTCGAGTATTCACGAAACTAACATGTCAGGTATTCACTGAATGGCAACATTCTTCTACAAAGCTCTGGAGTGGCTTAAGTGGCTGTTCGGAGTTGTGCCGCGTTCGGCAGTGGGATCACCTCGTCTTTATCTGACGATCCATTATTCGTTCATTGCTGTGATGGCAATCCTGCTCGGATTTTTCAGTCCTGAGATCCGACGGCTTCTGCCAGTGCCGCAGGAAATGCAGATTCCCGCATGGCTGGACCGGGTGTGGTGCGGCGCAATGTGGCTGCTGATTTACGCCATTATTCGTGTGGTGCTGTATCTGATGCAGCTGTTGGGTATTGAGGATGAAAGTGAATTTCCTGATATCGAAGCTGACTGGAAGGAAATTATTGCAGCGCTGGACCGGGAGCGACTTTATATCGATGATCTGCCGTTGTTTCTGGTCAACGGGTTTACTCCGCAGCAGGAGCAAAGCGCCTTCGAGGCGGGAGCGAATATTGAGTGGAGGGTGATAGCGCCCCCGCTTGTACAGGGGTCTGCTGTGGTCCGGGTGTTTGCACGGGATGATGCGATTTTTCTTTGCTGTTCAGGTGTTGGAACCACCAACTGTCAGCAGGGCAAGGTTGTGGAAGTTTCTGATTCGACGTCATCGTCCGGCACTTTTAAGCTGGGCCTGAGTGGAATTACAGGAACTCGACAGGCTGGTGATTTGAAGGCCGCTGTCTCCCAGATGAAGTCCATCACGGGAACTGCTCCCTCAGGAATGCTGGCTCCTCCGGCGGCAGCGGCCGCCGCCGCGCCTTCAGGCCCCACCGCAACTCAGTCGCGGGGCATTGGAGCGTTCTTTGGCACCATGGCCCCCGGCGGGCTCAAGCGGGCCATGGAGACGTTTTCGGCGATTAACAAGGGCAGTGTGAAGGGGTATGGCAAGAAGCGAGTCACGCCGATTTCAGAGATGGAATCAAATATTGGTGTTCGCAGAATGCAGTTTCTCTGTCACCTGATCACTGCGGCTCGAAAGCCGTTTTGTCCCATTAATGGCATGCTGCAGGCCGTGCCTTTTTCCTGGGCTTCTGAGCTGGATTACGCACGCAAACTGGCTCCCGCAATTCGAGATGATTTAAAGACGGTCCATGAAGCTTTTCAGTTGCAGTTTCCGGTTGTGACAGTGATCACAGAACTGGACGCAATCAGTGGCATGAAGGAATTTTTGCTGCGTGCGGAGCGACTCCAGCCTGGGCTTCGCCTGTCGCGGGCGGGCTCCAGTTTTGCGGCGGGTGCCGATGTGAATGATCGAAACGCAGAATGGGTGATTGATCGAGGCATGCAGTGGTTTCGTGGCTGGGTCTACACGGCATTCAGTTACGACATTGATAATCGGGATAATCAGAAATTGTTTCACATGCTGTGTGAGATCAGCCAGCGCCGAGATGCTCTGGTAACTTTGCTGCGAGACAGCATTTATCGGATTGTCCGGCCCTATCCGCGGCTTCATGGAGTTTATTTTTCTGCGACTGGTCGCGCATCGACGGAGCAGGGATTTGTCAGAGGGGTTCTGGATAAATTGCCCGAATCTCAGGGTGACGTTGCGTGGGCGCCTCAGCTGGTGCGGTCGCAGCATCGTTCAAGGCTGTTGTCTGTCTTCTTCTTTATTGCTGCCCTGCTGATGGCCGCTGCAACCTTCTGGATTTATTCAAACTGGCTCTATGGAGGTGACGAATGACATCCGGCAGCGATCAGGGATGGCGTGGAGGCAAGTCTCGACGCGGGCGTGAGAAGGAAGAACAGGCGCAGCCCACATGGAAAAAATCCCGCAGCAGTCAGGCGACCGGCGGCCGCAGGAAGTCCCGCTTTCGCCTTTTGGGGCCTGTCGTTGCGCTGACCATGCTGGTCGCCCTGACGATCTACATGTACTGGGCTGCCCAGCAGGTCAGAACCCATTTTCTGGTGATGGACTTGCTGGCAGGGTCTGCGGACTTTGATCCGGCCGCAACTCCGGACCTGTCGTTTGCCGCCACCGCAGCAGAATATAATCGGAGTGCCGTTCGTATTAGTCAGAGTCCGTTGAATACACTCGACCTTGCCAGGGCGCCGGAAGGAGACGCCGCTGAAGCATTCAAAAAGGCCGATGTGATCGTGATTTACCTGCAGACAGTCTTTCTTCCTGACGCTGACGGCGGCTTCAGATGCCTGATTCGCAACAGCACCCCCGGCCTCGATTTTGATGACAGCCAGTATGAACCCCTGCAGAAACTGTCTGAAAGCCTGACGGCCTTCAGGCAGCAGCATCCTGCAAAGAATTTCCTGCTGCTTGTGGATATTCCTCCTTTGGCAAATGAGTGGCGTCTGGGCTACGTAAGGAGTACGGTCTTTGAACAACTGCGCAGCTGGACGGAAAGCCTGGGTCAGCTTGTCGTGATGGTTGGTGCTGCCGACACGGAATCCGGCCATACGTTCGGGCCCGGATCCGGTGGCACCACCGTGTTCGGAAAATTTGTCGGGGCTGGATTCAGTCAGCTGGCGGATGCGGACGGCAATGGTTTGCTGCAGGTCTCGGAATTCTGTGACTTTGTGGCCACGCATACAGATGACTGGGTGAAAAATAACAGGAATCAGGCAGGTCAGAAGGTGCAGATTCTTCCGGATCCTTTGTCGCTCAAAGGTCCTGAGAATCCACTGAACTTCGTCGTGATGAAAAACCTGCCTGCCGGATCGCTTTCTGTTGCGTCCGGGACTGATCCGGAATTCCTCGCGAGACTTGAGGAACAGTGGAAGCTCCGTGAAGATTTGTACGAACGCTGTGCCTGGCGATGGAATCCGCTTTTGTGGAACGCCGCATCAGATTATTTGTACAAGTCTGAGTTTGCCTGGCTGAATGGACATTCGCAGAACGCAGAACAGTCCCTGACACGCGGGACCGAGTTACTGAAGGCGCTCGTGCGGAACTGCGACGAACGTTGTGGTCCGCCGGAGAGCCTGAATAAAGAGCGAGGTCTTCCCAGGAAATGGTTTGAGGGTTTTCCGGCATTCAGTCGCCTGAACAGCCTGTGGAATGAAAGCGAAGCCGTTCAAAGTCAGGAATTGCCCAGAGACACGCTGCAGGAACAGGTGTTATTACGCCAGTTGCAGGCGTTTCCCTGGGAGCAGATCGGCCTGACACCCCCTGCGGGTGATGAGCTTAGCAGGGCAGAGAATCGCAGGCGGGATGCGGAGAATGCGGTTGCCGGTTTATTCGGTGTGGCCAATCGTCTGAAGAAAACAGTACGAGCGGCGGAAGCCGGTTTGTTAAGGCAGGAGGATCAGTTGTTCGTTCGTCGGGAATCGACTGCGTCCCCGGGAACGGATCCGGCACACGCATCGTTTGAGGCGTGTGAAGCTTTTGCACGAGCGATGCAGACGGCCGAAATGTCACTCTCGAAAGTCATGGTCGCCGCTCCGGGACTGGCTCGCTGGTGTGCGAACGCTGCCCCGTTCACACCGCTGGAATTGCGCGAATTGATGGCAGCCGATGTGCTGGCAGCCAATTCAGCGGCAGTCCCAATGACAGCCGTGCTGCGCGATCAGCTTTTGAGTCGGATCGAATCGATTTCAGCAACCACAGAGACCGATATCGAAGCCGCAGTGAAGTTGCTGCAGGCGGAAGCCGCCCGGCAGTTCATTCTGGCCCGTGGTCTTCAGTCCGCGATGTCTGTCTCGGAGCCGGAAGGTGGTTTCCCGGAGGCTGAACTGCGTAAGCATGCAGCGGCTATTGATGAATGGAACCAGTCCGTTTCGCGATCTCTGGAAAACATTGAAAACCTGTCGGAGGAATTGTGCAAACGGTGTCTGGACGCAGACCCGGCAACTCGCACAGCGCAATTGCAGATCTTCGGGCAACTCAATGCCGCGCTCGCCCTCGATCATGCTTCCGCTGCTCGCCGCGTGCGAGTGGTCAGGAAGGTGGTGGACTGGAACAGGAAACTCAGTGAACCACAGGAGGAATCCGCGATTCCCGGAAGCTTGTCAGCCCCACCAACAGAGAATTCCTCCCCGGTTGCGACTCGAAAAGCAGCGAGGGATCGCGAGGTGGCTTTATGGCATCTGCAGTATCTCAATCTGATTGCCCCGGCCGAAGGGCCGCATCCGGCATCTGCAGCATGGAGTGCAATCGCGAGACTCGCACCGGAGGATTCCGCCGATCGACAGCATGAAGGCCTTGCGGAATTTGGTTTGGCAATCCGTACAGCATGGAAGAATTGTCGCAGTTCAATTCGAGAGGCGATGATTGCCGCTGGTCCGGAATCACATGAAATGCTGAGAACCGCCGATCAGCGGTCAGGACTGCTCCCGGGATTTGATGCCGAGATTGAATTCGACAGCAGTCGGCCAGCGAACGAAAAACTGAATCAGCTGGATCGCTACGAGTATTGTATGCTTCACGCCGAACGACTGGCGGATGGTCAGTGGGTGGACACCGGGGATCGAAGTCCATGGGTGCGCAACGGCTGGTACGCCCAAATGTGTGACGCATGGCTAAAACAGGCGCGGCAGTCTGCGGATGCTCTTCGCACATCCGGGGGCACCACACCGCCATTCATCACACAGGCCCTGAATGACGCCACATCTCGCCTTCAGGCCTCTGAAGATCTGCGGTTTGTTACGGCTCCCGCGATTAGTACCGTGGACCTCAGTGACCAGAATGTTTCCCGACGGACCACTGGCGTCGATATAAAGATTGAAAACAGCTCGGGACAACAGGGGATTGCATCTCTGCTGGTCACATCCGGAGGAGCATTGACTGGCAGACTCCCGGTCTCAATTGAAAACAACGCGCAACCACTGTCTTTGACGGCAACCACTTCTCCACTGGAACTGGTTGTTGCCAGAAGTGGCAATCCCGGTGGGGATGGCTGTGAGCATCTGGCCCTGAAGACAACGGCATTCTTCAGAGGCCGAACATGGAGCAGCGAGCCTTCATTGAAAATCAACCCGTGTGCGGGGGCTGAGTTTGTCACGACTCGAGTGGCTCGCCCGGCATCGGCGAGTGTGACCGTTATCGGCTCTGACCCTCGCCCCATTGTTCTGATACTGGACTGGTCGAGCAGCATGAAGGCTCGACTGCCAGGCGGAAAGGAAACTCGTGCACAGGCAGCACTCGATACTTTGGCGGAACTGATTGAGCGACAGTCGCTCGCTGATACTCGGGTCAGTCTGAAAGTCTACGGCCATCGAATGAATTATAATGGAACGTCAAAAAAGCACGAACCGAATGACCCTCCATACAAGGCACTCTTTAACAAGCCAATCCCCGACAACCTGGGTGCTCTTCAGGATATTGAAACCGAGTTGCCGATGACCATCATGAATGAGACGGGTCGAAACGACTTCAATTCGGTGATCGAAAAACTGCGTAAACTGACGCCCTGGGGAATTACACCTCTGGCCACAGCAATTACTCAGGCACTAAATGTGGATCTCGGAAATAACGCCGGAATTGTGATTGCTGTTACGGACGGTGAGGCAAAAGACGTTGGACAATCCACTGACGCTGGTAATCAGGCGGAAAATGACGGCAGGGAAAAAGCACTGATTGAGGCATTGGCGCGCAAATCAGACAGCAAAGTCTTCATTGTGGCGTTTGACCTGAATGCAGATAACCCGGAACGAAAATCACTCGAGGAGATCTTTGTTAAGAAGTGTGGTATTCGCGTGATCGATGCGGCCGACAAGGGCCAGTTGCTCACTCGAATTCAGCAGTCACTGCCTCCCAGGAAATTTGAGCTGAAACTGAGTGACGCAGCCTCTCAGCCGCAGCCTGCCGAACTGGGAAGTACGGTCTCAGATTTGAAGCCCGGGAGTGCTTACAGCATCCATTTTGACGAGCTGCAAACGCCGGATGATGCCCCCATTTTTCTCAGCCCGGGTGATCATTTGAAGGTCAATCTGGATCTGCGACAGCGGCAGTTTCGATTTCTGCGGGATGTTGAGTCACAGATGAAGGCGAGTGCCAGTGCAGACTTTGGCGATGATCGCCCGTCAATCCTTCGCGCAGCGGAACCGGCGAAAATCATAGACACCGGTTCCGGCGGTCCGGCAGCAATGGCAAAAATGGAAGTCAGCGTGATGCTCGATCATCGAAATGTTCGCCGATCTGTTCGGCAGCCTTCAGAAATTGAGTTCAGAGTAAGAGCACGGGAATCCGATTTTGAGCCGGCAAACGTCGTGGAAAAATTCACGTCCCAATATGGCGCGCCAGCATGGACCCTGTCCGTCGATGCATGGCCCAAACAACACGATGTGCTCATTAATGCCTTCTGGAAGTTTGAGAACACTCCACCCGAAATCACATTGCCCTGGAGTGATCTCAGGAACGAAGATCGACCTGAGAAAACTCGAAAGATTGGAGGAGATGGGTCCGGTCTGCCAGTCGTTACAGTCTGGACACGGCTGATGGAGACGGGAGTACTGCAGGTTCGACTCGATCGCGTTCCCGGCGCGCCTTATGCCCCGGACAACGCTCCGGAAGATGTGCGGGTTCAGATTGGACAGCGGGATGTGCGTGAACTCAACAGCCGATTCAGACCTGAAGAAGTCAGCACCTCAATTCGCAGGTCCGAGTCGGGATCCGTGATCTTTGAATTTGATGGCAGCTACAATCAGGAGATTCTGGAAAGCAAAGAACTGGCGTTTACTTCGTATGCCGCCAGAAAGGCGAACTCCGTGCAGTTGTCAGAGGATCTGGTAGTTGACCAGACCCGGTAGTGCTGGTGCTGGTTCAACTGTGCATTCGAATCAGCACTGACAGCATGTGGATACATGGGGCATTGTCATGCGTATAAGATTCAGAACCCTTAAATAAAGCCTGCGTGGTTTACGCAGGTTTTGTCAGGGGTTCCTGGAAACGCCTGTTTCGTCCGCGTCATCCGAAGCGAAGATTCGACTGCCCTGAAGCAGTTCAAAAAACTGCCGCCCTGTTCTGGAGAGTGGCAAACTGAACAGTTCCTCCAGTTCGAACCATTGATAGTTATTCAAAGCAGGTTCAGGGGGATAAATCACCTGAGCCCGGAAACATAACAGGCGAATTCGAAATCGAGTGACGGAATGGCGGATTTCCGTTACGGCCTCTGCATTTCGCACATAAACACCAGTTTCACTGTGCAGGTGGTGAGTCCAGGCTTCCGGAAGAGTCTGCAGGTACGGCTCAGCGGTTTCAAACGCAAGCAGAGACTGCAGATACCCCGACTGCCGCCGGGGAGATTTCGAAACGGACTTTTGCTGACCGACATGTTTTCGAGAGGGAATCGACAACTGTCTGGCATCCTTCTCATTGACTTCAAAGCGAACGAAATCCCAAAGTCCTGCCCAGCGTTCCGCATCGCTTCTTTTTCTTAGCAGCACTCGTGTTTTGTGGAACAGAGCAATGCTGGCTTCCGTTACCTGTGAAATCTCAATGCGTTTCTTTGGCAGGGGAATACTTTGCTGGAGGTTCCTCGCACGAGCTTCGCAAAAAACTGATAGTGGACATGCCGGGCAATCGGGTTCGACGGGACGGCAGATCACTGATCCAATATCCATCAGCGCCTGATTGAAATCACCCGCGTTTATTCCGGAGATGGACTCATTACCCAGAACCAGCCATTCAGCGAACTCCCATAGCGCCTTCTGACCGCCGGTCGAACGAGGATCCAGTTCAAGTCCGATGAGCCGGGAATAAAGCCGCAGGGTATTTGCTTCGACGATGGCGGCTGGCAGCTGGAAGGCAAATGAAGCAATCGCTCCGGCTGTATAACGGCCAATCCCGGGAAGAGTCTGAAGGATCCGCACGTCATTCGGAAAGTGACCTCCAAACAGGTCAACAATCTGAATTGCCGCCTTATGGAGGTTTCGAGCGCGACTGTAATAACCAAGCCCTTCCCAAAGCCTGAGCACATCATTTTCCGACGCATTTGCAAGTTCATGCACGGTCGGAAACTGGCTGATGAATCGTTCGAAGTATGGAATGACAGCAGCGACGGTCGTCTGCTGCAGCATGATTTCGCTGATCCATACGCGGTATGGATCAGCCGATGATCTCCATGGCAAATGGCGTCCATGAACGCGATACCATTTTCCCAGGGCTCGACGGAATTCATTTCTCCAGACGTCATTCCTGACGAGTGCTTCGATCTTCACGATGATAGTGCGCTCCGATGATAGTGCGCTCCGAACGAAGTCCTGCGATCTTCAGAGATTGACGATCGCGCCGGTTTCGATGCTTTTGGCCTCAGCCCAGCACATCTCAAGTGCGGAGAGAGCCACTTCGGACGACAGCGGGCCCGATTTTCCCTTGCCACTGATGAGGTTTACCGCGGTCTGCAGTTCGCTGGTAAAGGCGGCACACCATTTTCCGGAACCTGCGAGTTCAGGAGTGGTGATTTTGCCATCATTTGTGATAACGCTGAGCGGGCGGCTGACCACCCATTCACCACCATATGTTCCGGCATCAAATGCCACGGTGGCGTTTTCGAAATAAAGGTCGTATCCATGCCCAAACTGCAGTCCACTCGCCGCAATTCCTCCACTGACGCAGGAAACCGCCGGTCCGCCTGGATAAACGTAGGAAGTGTGCACGTGGTTAACGAAGCCTTCCTGGAGCAGTCCGGAAGAAAAGACGGCTGACGGACGGCCGCAGGCATGGGCAATAAAATGGTTGTCATGAATGTGAAGGTCTATGCCCCATCCGCCAAGCTTGCGGAAGTCGGCCATGTCACCTGACCAGTTTGGACGACAGATCACTCGTTTAAAATGTGCGGCCAGGAGGCGTCCGAATCGGCCGTCCTGAATTGCTTCGGCCGCAAATCGAAATTCCGGAAAGAATGGCAGCACATGCCCTACCATGAGCGGAACATTGGCGTCCTTTGCCGTGCGCACCATCTCTTCGGCCTGACTGAGCTCCACTGAGATGGGCTTTTCGACGAGAGTTGGTTTTCCAGCCCGCAGTGACTCCATCACCACCTGATGGTGGCGGTCCGTTGGAAGGCAAATATCGATCAGGTCGATTTCCGGATCATTGAGAAGCTGTCGGTAGTCCGAACAGCATTTGAGCTGCGATACGTCGACGTGTCCGCCAGGGGGCCCAAAGTTGCCCTGGATTGAAGTCCAGTCGCCAGCCAGTTTTTTTGCATCACGTGTTGCGATGGCGGTGACCCTGGCGCCTTCCAGATCGCGTGCTCCTTCGAAGTGGGTATACCCCATAAAACCAATTCCGATGATTCCGATACGCACCACAGCAGTTGTTCCTTCTGTCACAAAACGGGAAAAGCATTGCTGCTTCACATGATCGCAGTGCATCTGATCGCTTTGAACGGCGCCTGCAGGGACGAGCAAGCTGGACGAGCACTTTGCGGAATTGAGCATTGGAACCGTGTGAGCTTCGATGGGCAAGGCAAAGCACTCGATCTTCCAGGAATCGACCAGGCATTTGGTGGACGCGGCACCGCCAAATATCGCCGCCAGCCGAACCACCCGCATTTTCTGACAAGTTGTCAGAAAATGCAAACAACCTGCTTTTCATGGGGAATCCGCAGATCCTCCAGCCAGCACCAGCGACCTAGGCGTGTCCCCTCGACCGGCAACATGCACAACAAATGAGCTGCCCAAAATATAGGCAACTTCACGACCGCCAGGGCTGTTGTTTTTTTGGGCAGGCGAGAGGGGATTTGATGGTTTTGGGGTTGGCAACGGTTTTTAGGGGTGTTATCGTTATGACGTCGCAGTCAATCTGATGGCAGGCGGTTTGTGCCGAACGTTGGGGGGAATTGCGGCAGAGAGTGCGGGTCGACTTCAGGTGCGGTCGGCTTTTTCGGAGCATGGATGGCCGATGGAAAAATTGCAGGGAGACAGGAGCATGTTGGTATTATCGCGAAAGACCAGTGAGCGAATTCTGATTGGTGACGACATCGCAATTACGATCGTTCGGATTGGTCCAAATTCCGTTCGGATTGGGATTGAAGCGCCAAAATCCATGAACATCGTTCGTGAGGAACTGTGTGATTTTTCCGGTAAAGCAGCACACGATGGTCAGACTGTCGCGGTGCCTCTCAGTTAATGTTGGCTGCCATGGGCCATTCGGCAGAATCTGCCGAATCTCCAAAGCCTTCAGAATGCAATATATTCAAAGCCGGATCGTCAGATCCGGCTTTTTTTGGGTGTTTGTAGTGGTTTGGAAAGCGTGGAAAAGGTTGAGGAACAGGCTGTGAAGGTCGTCCGTTCGGTTGACACACGGCGGTTAGCAACTCTACAAAATTGACAAGTGTTGGATCTTTGAAATCACCATTGATTCTGCTTTGGTGATGCCGAAGAATGGTCGCGTCGCCGCTCCGTGGTGGCATGCGAAGGTATCGGAACTTCTGGAGGTGCTTGAATGCTGACGATGAAGAGTGTTGTTCGGGGAGTAGTTACCAGTGCAGCGGCAGTTGCTCTGGTTTTGACTTTGGCAGGCGATGCAATGGCCCGACCGAAGTATCTGGCAGTTGCCAATGCAACTTACCCGGAGCTGGCCAAAAAGCAGACAGACGGCAAGCTGACCTGCGGGATGTGTCATCCTGAAAAGGAGAAGAAGGTTCGCAATAATTACGGTGCGGCATTAGGCAAGAGCCTGGAGAAGAAGAACGAAGCTGACGAAGCGAAAATCAAAGAAGCACTGAAGAAGGCCGAAAAAGAAAAAAGCGCCACTGACGGCAAGACTTTCGGAGACCTGATCAGTGCTGGTGAACTGCCAGGGACCAATGAACCTGCGAAATAATGCTCCAGTCCGGCGTTTGATACTTCGGGGCATCCTGAAGTTCATGGCTCGGAGTGTGGCTGAGGTTCGATGAATTTGCAGAACGCGAAGCGGCAATTCCCGCTTCGCGTTCGCTCTTTTGATGGTCTGCCTGCCGATAATGGCCAGCAGATGCCCTGAAAGTTACTGAATACGATTTTCCGAAAAGTTGTCTGTTCGTAATTCGAAATCTCAATTGAACTTCGGACGATTTCCGACTATCTTCTGCGTTTTCGGTCTTTACCTGCAGGCTCCGGGGCTCAAACGGAGCCCGGAAATTGTCCTGGCGGCAACGGACTTGTCGCCCTAACTCTGTGATCAGAAATCAGTTAACGCCATGAGTACCTTAAAAAAGAACAAACGCATCAAGCGAGCTGCTCAGCTCGAACTCTACGGTGACCTGAAACCGGCTCACGGAATTCGCAAGTGTGAGCGTGGTAAAGCGAAATACCTCGGTGGAAACGGCCGCAAAACGACCGGCATCACAAAACGTACCTTCCGTAAGAACCTGAAAAGCGTCAGAGTGCTTGAAGAGGGTGCAGTCGTTCGTCGACGCGTGCCCGTTCGCCTGATTCGTTCGGGTATTATTGTGAAGCCATTGGCGCAGGATCCGTTTGCGTTGCCAGAGGCCAATTAGAACTTAAAGAACGCTCGGTTCGATTCTCTTCGCAGAATTCCTGACAAACGCATAAACTCCGTCAAAAAGCTCGACATCACTATGTCGAGCTTTTCTGCTGCGCTGGCCTGTCTTATTTGCTGCAAATCGGCAGAAATTGACAATTGCCAGGTGAGCACACGAATCGCGATTCCGTTTGGCATACGCCGTGAACTCGGAAACTGACTGGATGTTGACATTTGGCACCGCCCAAAAGCCGCCATCTTCCCCACGTTGCTGCCACGTTGCGGATAGTCTGGGTTACGCTACTTATCCAGGTGTTACTTGAAAATCTTTGATTCTCGTTTTCTTGCTCTAGCCGACGTTATCGTTAGGGCTAACGATGACTGCTGGGTAAGCTAAAACGAAAATGAAGCGTGGCTGGATGCGACGCGCCCTCAGTTTCCGCAAACGGATGTGCGGACTTCCGGAGAAATGGCGGAGGTTCCTCTATGCAAACGATCAGATTGTTTACGGCTCTGGCAGCGTTCGCCTCAGTCATGTTTTTTGTTTCCGAAGCAGATGCGGGCTTGTGCGGCGTTCCGTCATACGCAAGTTGTCCGACAGCCGCCTGTGCTCCGGCGTCTTGTTACACGGCATGTCGGGTCGTCAATGAGACGTGCTATCGGTCCGTTTGTGAGACAGTTTACGAACCTGAACAGTACACGGTGCAGCGAACCGTCTATGAAAATGTCTTTGAAGACGTTCAGCAAACCTCTTACCGGGCAGTGACGGAAACCGCCTACCGCACGGAGAATTACACGGTTTGCAGGCCGGTATCTGAGACAGCTGTTCGTGAAGAGGCATACACTGTCCAGCGTCCCGTCTGGGAGACCAGCTATCGCGAATGCAATTACACAGTTCAGCGGCCAGTCGTTGAAGAACATGTGCGCGAGTGCAAGTATACCGTGATGCAGCCAGTGTGCGAGACGGTTCAGCAGCAGTATCAGCAGACCGTCATGAAGTGTGTGACGGAGACTGTTCAGCAGGAACGCTGCTACACTGTCATGCGTCCGGAAACACGAACACAGTGTGTACGGCGGATGTCAGGAGAATGGGTAACGCAAACACAGTGCGTCCCAGGACGCGTTATTCCACGGGTTGTTTTCGGTCCCTGGGGCCCGAGTGTCTGTATGACGCAGTGTCCTCCTCAGCAGGTTGCTCGACGAGTCTGGTGCCCTCGAGTCATAGAGCAGCAGGTGGCCTGTACTGTCATGGTACCGCAGGTTGTTCGCCAGCAGTGTCCCGTACAAGTCACACGCTACGTGCCTGAAACGGTTGTCAGGACGGTCCCGGTACAGGTGACTCGGATGGTTCCGAAAGAGATGGTGCAGCGGATTCCTTACCGCACCTGTCGCATGGAAACCGAAACCCGTGTACAGCGGATTCCGTATCAGGTTTGTCGGCTGGTAACAGAGCAGAAGACTCGACAAATCCCGTATACCGTCTGTCGAATGGTGACAGAAACAAAGTCACGCGAGGTTCCGTATTGCGTGACGAAACAGATTCCCTATACGTCGACACACCGAGTTTGCAAAGTTGTGCCAAAACAGGTTGAAGCCACCTGTACCCGAATGGTTGCAAAACAGGTCGTTCGTCAGGTGCCATATACCAGAAGCTATCTGGTACCTGAGACAGTTTGCGGATCTTCGATGTGTGCACCATGTGGAGATGGAAGTGGGGCAGGGAATTGTCCCGGCGGCAATTGCGGAGTGACCGAAGTGAATCGGCCGCTGGTGCCGGAACCCGACTCTGTCCCGGCAAAGTAGACACTGCCGATCGGGGGCGAATTCGAAGAACTGACTTTCTCGTCGCTGAACAACAAACAGTCGACTCCGGCAAACTCCCGGAGTCACAACATGTCGCGATGACGACCGTCGCGATGAGAGCTCAGTTACCTGCCGCTTTTTCACTAAGTCAGCAGGTCATGTCAGCAGGTCATGGATCACGGCCCCATGCACATCGGTCAGACGCATATCGCGGCCGCTGTGGCGGAATGTCAAATGTCTGTGATCCAGGCCCATCTGATGCAAAATCGTTGCGTGAACATCATGGACCGTCAACGGATTGACGACGGCATCGTTGCCGAACTCGTCGGTTTCTCCATACGTCATTCCGCCGCGGAATCCTCCTCCCGCCACAAAGATGGAGTAGCCGCTGACATGATGATCGCGTCCCACGACGTTTGAAATTGCGGGGGTGTGAGGAGTTCTTCCCATCTCGCCTGCCCACAGCACAATGGTTTCATCCAGCATGCCTCGCTGTTCCAGATCGCTGATCAGTGCAGCAACGGACTGCTCCGTAACGCGAGCATTCTTTTCATGATTCTGCTTCAGGTGTGAATGCTGATCCCAGGGCGAATTGTTTCCATCGAAGCTTGGACATGTGATTTCAATGAAGCGAACTCCGGCTTCAGCCAGGCGTCTCGCGCGAAGTGCCTGTGTCGCATAATAACGCTGATGTTCATCCTCAGAATTAACACCATACATTTGTTGAATATGTTCTGGCTCCCGAGTGATATCGGCCACTTCGGGAATCGTACTCTGCATGCGAAACGCTGTTTCGTGATTTGCGATCGCCCCTTCGATGACGGACCGATCTGAGGCGAGTTCTGCAAAGATTGCGTCCTGCTCAGACAGCAGTGCCAGCTTTCTGCGCTGTACCGACGGAACATCGTGCGGCGTCATATTATCAACAGGCACCCCCTTCGCTCGCATCATCGTGGCCTGATGGCTGGCCGGGAGAAAAGAACTTCCGAAGTTCTCAAGCCCACCGTTGGGAACCCAGTCATTGTTCAGCACCAGATAGCCGGGAAGATTCTGATTTTCAGTTCCCAGTCCATACGAAACCCACGCCCCAAAACTGGGAGCCTGGCCAATAATTCGGCCGGTGTGCAGCAGCAGATTGGATTGTCCATGCAGCGGAAGCTCTCCCACCATGGATCGAATGACGCAAAGCTTGTCCGCCACCTTTGCGATCTGCGGAAACAAATCGCTGACCAGCAGACCACTATTTCCACGCGGACGAAACGCCCAGGGTGAACCCAGCCATACCCTGTCGGCCGAAGACTGTGAACGCTTCGTCACATAGCGACTGCCAATTTTCTCGCCCTGGTGCTTCGCGAGCATCGGTTTATAGTCAAACGTATCGACGTGACTGGGCCCGCCGTCCATGAAACAGAAGATGATGCTCTTTGCCTTCGCGGTGAAATGTGGCAGCAGGCTTGCCTCTGAATGGCTGGCAAGCATTCCGGATGCCGCCAGCCATCCAAAGCCTGCAGATGAGCTCTTCAGTACATCTCTTCGAGAGAGACTACGGAAGCCGCCTGCGGGCCGACATTCATTATCAGAACGGTGTGTCATTTTCAGTCTTTCGAGGCGGTGCACCGCAAATCAGTTCTCACCAGCAAGTTACCTTCATCTTATCGGATCACCGATAGTAAATGAATTCCTTGCTGTTAAAAATGGCATGTGCCAGCTGTGTCCATGCATGCTGATCCTGCAGTATCAGGCCCGGTTCAGTATTGTCCACTGGAGCGGAACTGAGATCTCGCAGGGCTGACTGCCACCGAGTCAGTTCCTCCGCATCCGGATCCCGACACCACGCTTCACGAAACATCTGCCGGATGCGGTCATCGACAGACTGCTGAGTATTCGTCAGCAGTCTTCGAGCCCAGAATTCTGCCATCGAAAGTGTAAACGGGTCATTCAGAAGCTGAAGAGCCTGGACTGGAACGTTAGTGGAGTCACGACGTCCTGTGGGCAACTTCGGATCCGGCAGATTGAATCCCACAAGGAAGCGAGGTGGCTCCATAATGGACATTTTCAGGTACAGCGATCGTCTTCCATGACCATCTGCCGGGCCGGAGAAGAGTCGCTTCTGCGAATCTTCCGCAGCTCTCGGAGGATCAATTGGGCGACCATACAGTGACGGATCAAGTCGGCCGGAAACAGCCAGAATGGAATCGCGAATCGATTCGGCTTCCAGACGACGTGTGGGATAGTGATGAAGCAGGCGGTTATCCGGATCCCGTTCTCTGGCCGAGTCCGTCACTGCTCCGGACTGCAGAAACGTCTGACTTAACACCAGTCGCCGAATCAGCTGTTTGGATGACCAGCCGTTCGACTGAAATTCGCCTGCCAGATAGTCGAGCAATTCCGGATGTGAGGGCCGATCGCCGAGGCGTCCAAAATCGTCCGGTGTCGAAACCAGCCCTGTCCCGAAAATCCATTGCCAGATCCGGTTCACGTAAACTCGAGTTGTCAGCGGGTGATCGGGCTGCAGCAGGGAGTTGGCCAGTTCAAGCCGACCACTGCCAGCACTCCCGGCCACTTCATTCTTTCCTGCAAACATTTGCAGAAAGTCCGGACGGACGACTTCTCCCAGGACGTCCACATTACCCCGAATATTTACCGGATATCCAAGTTTGACGATTTCGCGTTCATCCATGCTGTTCACAGATCTGGAAAACGGCATCGCCTGTTCAATCTCACGATACTCGCTGACCAGCTGCTGAAGCGTACTGTCGGTGGTGATATCGTTCGGGAGAAGTTTTTGCGTAAGCAGCCAGTCGGCGATTTCGGTATCCCCTGGGTTCATCTGGTCCGCAGTCCAGCGTCGCACAGCATCTCGCAGCCAGTCAGCAATCACGACAGCGGCTTCGTCCGAATTCGATGGACGCTGCCGCGAATACAGCGAAGCAAACTCATTCAACGGTGACTGAGGTACTGCCGCTCCATCATGGGTCGCGATACCAGTAATGCTGATCCAGCTTCGTTTGTCGTAGCCGAGATCCGTGTGTGGCAGTCCCGGCGCCAGCCCTGTTCGCGGTGGAAAATTCGAATTAAGTGACGAAGTCGCGAAGTCCACGGTCACCTGCGGAATTCCGTTGATCAGGGGAGTATCATCAAAAGACTTCCATACGGGTTTCAGTGAATTCACAAAAACGACTTCTTCGCCCTGAAATGCGTTGGCATGTTTGATCAGGTATCCACCGAACTCACCAGCGGCCATCTGCACACTGACAAATCGACCGGCCACAAGATGCTGAGGCGGCATTCTGATCGCGCCTGAAAGCCTCGATGAGAGAGCGTGAGTATGATACCCGCCGGGCAGCAGCCGCGAGACGATGGCCGGGCCTTCCAGTGAGATCAGAGGTGTTCCATCAGTCACAAAGCCATGCTTCATGCCGTCACCGTCGATGACCCACCCATCTGGCAGCTGCGGACCGGATGAATCGTAGAGCACCTGGAACGCTTTCATGGATTCCGCTCTCTGAGTCCGAACAGCGTTCCATTCGGCAACGAGAGAATCCCAGACCGCTGGCACGTCAGCCCCATTTGCAAGGAGCCGCAACAGGGGATATTCGATCTGGTCGATCGCTGAGGCTTTCGCACCCGCAGCTTCAACAATGGCTCGCAACCGATCCGGGGAGAAGCGTTCCGTTTCTTTCAGTGCATTCGCCCACACTCTGGAAAGCTCTTCGCGGATTTGGCTTCGAATCTGCTTCAGTCGCTGCAGAGACTGTCCGTGGCGTTCCGGAATATCAATCGATCGACTGGTCCAGCGCGGCGTCATCAGCACAGCTGCGAGGGCGTAATAGTCCTTTTGTGACACCGCTTCCAGTTTATGGTTGTGGCAGCGAGCACAGGCAACTGTTGTTGCCAGAAAGGCCTTCGACATCGCCTCAATCTTGTTGTTGATCATTTCCTGATGAACACCGTTAAAAGCAAGACTGCTGCCGTGTCGATGTTCTCCCATATGGTAAAACATCGGTCCAATTAAACTCTCATTGATTCCCTCTTCGTAATTGATTCGGGAATCGGAAAGCAGATCCCCGGCAAGCTGCTCACGAACGAACTGGTCATAAGGAACGTCCTGATTGAAAACGCGAGTGACGTAGTCCCGATATTCCCATGATCCTTTTGCCGGATTATCCCATTCATAGCCATAGGTATCTGTATATCTCACAACATCCAGCCAGTGTCGTCCCATGTGTTCGCCAAAATGTGGTGAAGACAGAAGTCCGTCAACCAGTGTTGTCAGAGCAAATTGCGGATGCTCATTCCATTGCCGAAGGAATTCATCCTGCTTTTCCAAAGTCGCCGGAAGTCCTGTCAGAACGAGTGATAGTCGGCGGAGCAGGATTTCCGGTTCAGCCGGAGGAGCTGGCTGGAGTTTTGCGGCTTCAAGTCCCGCAAGAATAAAGCTGTCAATGGCGTCCCGTGGCCACAGCGTGTCATTCACTGCCGGTGGCGATGACCGCGTCATCGGTTTCAGACTCCACCAGTCAAGTCGATCCGTGAACGTTTGCTGCCAGTCGTCCAGCGGCGCCTTCTGAACCGTCTGTGGTCCGGTCCGGGGATCATGAGCACCACGCTGAATCCAGTCTCTCAGCACAGCGATCTCACTGACGCTCAGTTGCCGGTCCGGGGGCATCTTCAGATCTTTTTCGAGATAAGAGATGGCTCGTATCAGCAGGCTTTCCTCTGGTTTCCCCGGAACAATCGCTGCTCCTGAAGTCCCTCCCTGCTTCCATCCGTCCTGAATGTCCAGACGCAGGCCACCTTCCTGCGCGTCACTGCCATGACATTCAAGGCAGCGACTCACCAGCAACGGACGTACATGAGTCTCGAAGAATTCCACTTCGGTCGGATTTACTTCCGCCACTGACTGCGCCGCAACCTGTACACAGGAAACAAGACTGGCACAGACAAGAGCAACAACTGGAAGAGGGAGATGCCTTCGGGCAGCCCCATAACACCGTGGTGCGATCAGGGCGTTAACGCCATCAATGAGTTTTTGACGCATCACTGTGAACTCCACACAAACAGTTGCTCGGCTCAGGACCTCTCCGGAATTCAATTGTTCGACAGACGAAAAAGTGAATTTCAGCCATGCCATCGCGATGTCATTTCTTATGTCGAACGATCCGAGACGGACTGGCTGCCGGAGGCAGAAAAACGATTCTCCTGTCCACGCAGCAATCGACTGATATTGGAACGGTGTCGCCAGATAATCAGTGCCGGAATGCCAATCGAAAACAAGCTAAGGGACCAGTTTGGCCCGGTGAATGCGGAGGAACCGGACTGATACAATTGTACCACAGCAAAGGTCACTGACGCCAGAACGGACGCCAGTCCGACGATTCGAGTCATGGCAACAGTCACGGCAAAGACGCCAAAGGCCCAGAGCGACGACCACGGTGCCAAAATCAGTACCACCCCCAAAGCCGTCGCAACACCCTTGCCGCCTCGAAATTTCAGGTAAATGGGAAACATATGCCCAATGATTGCGCATACTCCGACGACAACGGGCAAATGCTGTACGCTGTCTGCCGGCAGGTTGTCAGAAGCCCACACACGAGCAGCCAGCGTTGGCAAAAGGCCTTTCATGGCATCAAGAAACAGAACGACTGACCCCCATTTCCAGCCCAAAACGCGGCCGACATTCGTCGCTCCAATGTTTCCGCTTCCATGACGACGGATATCGTCGTGCAACACCAGACGTCCCGCGAGATAACCAAAGGGGATCCCACCCACAAGCAATGCGGCAATAACACTGGCAACAACGACAGACGGACTCATGGAAAGCAATCAGCGAAGTCAGATTGAACGGGGGGAACGGTTGTCCTGGCTTGATCAATCCCGAACGCGGAAATCAGCGAGCGGAAAAAATCGAACCAATTGAGACTCAGCGGTCTGTGCCCCTATAATAAAGGGGTTTGCTGCGATTGGAATTGAACGCACCGTGGATTTCCATCCGAGGTGACTCCGGCGAAGGGCAAAAGGCAGGTAATTCACAATCATGCGTCTTAAATCGGGCTTAACACTTAATGCGTCCGGCATGGTTCATGCTGAAACAGGCCTTGTTTTTCCAAAGCCTGATCGCTCGGCTGCCGGACTCAGGTACTGGCACCTCTGTTTCGCGATGTACGCATCATGTATTCTCAATTTGGCCGACACCGTGGCGGGATCAGCTGCAGTGGTAGCACCTGCAGCCGAAGCATCGGCTGTCGATTCTCCGGTCGATCGGCCGAACGGAAAAGAGATTTACGCAGCCCGGTGTGCATCTTGTCACGGAGAAAACGGAGAAGGTTCCCCCGCTGTTCCTCAGCCGCTGTTTGGCGATCGTCCAACAGTTGACCTGGCGGACGTGATCAGCCGCACGATGCCGGATGGCAACCCTGAGGAATGTGTGGGGGAAGATGCAGGTGCCGTCGCAGAATATATGCAGCAGGCATTTTATTCGCCGGAAGCTCAGGCTCGCCTTCATCCGCCGCGTATTGAACTCAGCCGCCTGACTGTTTCTCAGTACCGCAATGCACTGGCGGATTTGTCTGCTGGCTTTCGATGGTTTGCCAGACCGAGCACGTCACGAGGACTGAAGGCCGAGTATTACTCCAGCCGCAACAATCGGCGAGACCGAAGAGTGTTTGAGCAGATCGACCGTCAGGTCAACTTCCAGTTTGGAGCGTTCAGTCCGGACGGGGAGAAAATCTCGGAGGAAGAATTCTCCGTTCGCTGGCAGGGCTCACTCATTGTTCAGGAGTCTGGATCGTACGAGTTTATACTGCAGACAGAGAACGCTGGTCGGCTGTATGTGAATGATCCGGCAAATCCCCTGATTGATGCCTGGGTGCGATCCGGTTCGGATACAGAATTTCGTGGACGCCGATATCTGCTGGCTGGCCGCATTTATCCGATCGTTCTGGAATGGTTCAAGTTTAAGGAAGCGACGGCGTCTGTGCAGCTGCTGTGGAAACCACCGCATCGGCAGCAGGAATGCATTCCCTCCAGAAATCTTACCCCGGAACCCTCGCCTCGCCTTCTGATCGTCGAAACACCGTTTCCTCCCGACGATCGAAGTTCCGGATACGAACGCGGCAACTTTGTTTCGCGTGAGTGGGACGATGCCACAACCAATGCCGCGATTGAAGCTGCGGACAAAATGCTGGAACTGCTTCCATCACTGATTCGCGCCGGAGATGACGGGCGACGCCGATCCCGAGCCAATCGTTCTGATGCTGAGAACGCTCAAAAACCAGCTGAAGACGACGAAAACGAGAAGATCCGTATTCTTGCAGCCGAGTTCTCTGAACGAGCATTCCGTCGTCCCTTAACTGATGATCAGCGAACAAGATACATCGACAGACAATTTGAAAGTACTGCCGACCCAAAAGAGGCGCTGCGTCGGGTAATACTGCTGACGCTGAAATCACCTCTGTTTCTCTACAGGGAACCGGAACAAAAGAATGATGCATTCGACAGGGCTTCTGTACTGTCATTTGCCCTGCTGAACTCCATCCCGGATAAGTCACTGTTTGAGGCGGCGGGAAGCGGAAAGCTGGAAACTGACAAACAGCTTCGTGATCAGGCGTGGCGTCTGATGGCAGATCCCCGTGCTCAAAGTCGCCTGAAAGAATTCCTTCGAAGCTGGATGAACCTCGATCATCTGCACGAAATTGATAAGGACAAGACAGCATTTCCTGACTTTACCGCCGACATTGCGTCCGATATGCGGACCTCGCTGGAACTCCTTTTGGATAAAGTTACCACGTCAGAGAATGCCAGTCTTAATGAGCTGCTGACAACGGATCTTACTTTTCTGAATGGACGACTGGGTCAGTTTTATGGCGTGTCCATCAGCAATGAGGCTGACTTTGAAGAGGTGAGGTTTGAACCGGATCAGCGTTCGGGCATCATTTCACACCCGTTTTTGCTGAGCGGATTTTCGTATCAGCGAGCCAGCTCACCGATCCATCGGGGAGTCTTCGTGTTCCGTGGTGTGCTTGGGCGAGCCCTCAAGCCTCCTCCGGTGGCTGTGGCGCCTGCAGCTCCGGATCTGGCTCCTGATTTAACAACCAGAGAACGAGTGCACCTTCAGACGAGTCCGGAGATGTGTGCAAACTGTCACCGAATGATCAACGGCCTGGGATTCTCGCTCGAGAATTTCGATG
Organism: Fuerstiella sp.; assembly: GCA_022843805.1. Taxonomy (GTDB): domain Bacteria; phylum Planctomycetota; class Planctomycetia; order Planctomycetales; family Planctomycetaceae; genus F1-80-MAGs062. Next base: position 2,419 of record JALHMY010000044.1, on the reverse strand, counting down.
CGGTGGGCCGATATCGGGAGACCGAGCAGCGAAAACAGGTAGACGCTCAGGGCAGTTATCTCACCCGGACTGGCGAGCTCGCTCAGTTTTCAGGGGCGAAAGAGCTTGCCGAATTTCTTGCCAGCTCTGATGAGACTCGGCGAGGCGTTAGCAGACAACTGTTTCACTTTATGGTTCAGCAGCCTGTAATGGCCTATGGACCGGAAACACTGAACGAACTCAGTCAGTTCCTGAGTCAGCATCAGGACAATTTGAAGCACCTGATGGTCGAAATCGCCTGCCGAGCCGCGACGGGACAGGGCACTCAGACTTCTGAGGCAGAAAACGGTGCTTCTGGTGTTGTGGAACCTTTGACTGAGTCTCCATAATTGGCGGTAGTCAAAAATCGATCGTAAAACGCATCATCAATGATAAATCGTTTCAGTGTGCACGTTCAGCCGGTGAATCAATTTTGATCTCAGGGGAAGTTGGCCCAATGAAAACTCGACGAGCATTTCTCAAGCAGCTTGGTCTCAGCACGGCCGTGCTTCCATTTGTCAGTAACCTGAGCAGTCTTGCGGTATCCGGAACAGAATCACTTCGTAAACAGCGTCTGGTGATTATGTTTAGCCCCAACGGCACCGTGCCCTGGGATTTCTGGCCGGATGAAGAAGGTGAGCAGTTCACTCTCAAACCCATTCTGGAACCCCTGCGGGATTTTCAGAATCGTATGCTCGTGCTGAAGGGCGTCTGCGACAAAGTGCGGGGAGACGGGGACAATCACATGCGTGGCATGGGTTGCCTGCTGACGGGGATTGAACTTTACCCGGGAAATATCCAGGGAGGCTCCGATACGCCTGCAGGCTGGGCCAGCGGAATTTCCATCGACCAGGAAATCGCGGCATGGCTGCAGTCAAAGGAAGAAACTCGTACTCGATTCGGATCGCTTGAGTTTGGAGTCATGGTGCCGGATCGAGCCGACACGTGGACTCGAATGAGCTATCTCGGCGGCAACAAGCCTGTGGCTCCGATTGATGACCCCTATCAGATGTTCCGCAAATTGTATGGGAAGAAAGCAGAGCGAGAGCAGCTTGTCAGCATCCTGGATGATGTTGAACTGGACCTTAAAAAGCTGTCCGGCATCGTGAGCCGCGGTGACCGTCAGCTTCTGGAAGAGCACACAACATTCGTTCGTGAAATGGAGCAGCGTCTGAAATCAGAGCCGCAGGAAACCGGGCACCCAGTTCCCTCACTGGAGCCGGGAGTCAGCGAAGAAAACGACAACATTCCTCAGATCGCAAAAATGCAGCTCGATCTGATGGTCAATAGTTTTGTCAACGACTTTGCCCGAGTCGCCACGTTTCAGATAACCAATTCCGTCGGTCAGCCCAAAATGCGATGGCTCGGAATTGATGAAGGTCATCATGAACTGTCGCACGAGCCGGATGAAAATAAAGAGGCACATGCCAAGCTGACAAAAATCAATACGTGGTACGCAGAACAGCTGGCGTATCTGACCAGACGACTTGCGGAAACTCCTGAACCCGGCGGACAGGGCTCACTCCTGGACAATACCCTGATTTTATGGGGAAATGAACTGGGTCAGGGCAACTCGCATACGTTGAACAACATCCCGTTTGTGATGGTAGGAAATGGTCTTGATTTTCGCATGGGCCGATCACTGCAGTATCCGAAAGTCCCTCACAACCGTCTGCTCGTTGCCCTCGCGCATGGTTTTGGCCACCATATTGAGTCATTCGGAAATCCGGAATTCTGCAAAGATGGTGTCCTGACGGGACTTGTGTGATGAAGCCCCTACTCTTCGGGACGAGTAGCGGCTGGACCTCAGAAACCATGAGCGTTCATTAGTGTGCATTAGCGGTCTGAAAAACGATTCCGATCCGCGCACTTCATTTCGCGAAGAACCTTTTTTCTGCCCAAAAAATCTTTCTGCCAAAGGAGGCCGGCGGGCTCCGGCATAGAACTTTGATCGCCAGTCTGCAGCAACTCAACCGAGGTCGCGGAACTCCGGTTGACCGGCACTTCCCGATAGCGGATTGGGCAAAAAAATTTTAGGGCAGAAAAATGAATCGCAAAAGAACGCCGAACATTGGGCGGCTTCCTCTGCCAGAAATTCGACAGGCGTTGCGACGCCGCTCTGCCGTTCTGTCCCAATTTTTCTGCCCAAAAAATCTTTCTGCCAAAGGAGGCCAGCGGGCTCCGGCATAGAACTTTGATCGCCAGTCTGCAGCAACTCAACCGAGGTCGCGGAACTCAGGATGACCGGCACGTCCCGATAGTTGATTGGGCAGAAAAATTTCAGGGCAGAAAAATGAATCGCAAAAGAACGCCGAACATTGGGCGGCTTCCTCTGCCAGAAATTCGACAGGCGTTGCGACGCCGCTCTGCCGTTCTGTCCCAATTTTTCTGCCCAAAAAAT
>JALHMY010000043.1 GCA_022843805.1 Fuerstiella sp. | reverse complement strand
CCAACTAGACGATCGCGGTCAAGTCTCTTCCGGAAATGTCTTTCACCCTCGATTACGTGCGCACGTATCGCCACGCATTGTCAGCGCAGCAAACAATGCAATTCCATCGCATCGGCCCCTCAAGCCAGAGTGACATTGAATGCCTCCAGCCTACTCCGGTCCGACACACCGACGCCTCCAAGGTGGTGTTCCGAACCGCTTCAGTGAGACCGACGGGAGTGAAAAACCGAATCGGGTCACATGCCGGAGCTGACCGGTGCCGAACGGCGTCGTTTTCTGTCAATGCCGCTGCCCAAATTGCGGGTTACAAGGAGTGCTACAGCGGCCAATCCGGCATTTCCAGTTCGCAGTGGCAAAACCAGCACCCCGGAAGAGACGGGGCTGTTAATTCGAAACGTGGCTCAGAGCAGAGAGTCGGAGAGTTTTGGCGGGAATTGGCGGTGGAGGGCGCGTTTTCGTCATTCTTTTCGCTATGAGTGGAATGACGGCACTGACAGTCCATACCGACGACAATAATCACTGAAACTCAACTCGCCCCCGACGACTTCTGCAGGTGCAGCCGTCCAACAGTCCTTTCTCTGTCGAGCGTAAACCATCTGCCATCACTTAGAACGAAGATTCCCGTGGAGAAAAGCGACCCACAAAACGACGGCAGTAGCGAGAGGGCGGATAAAATATTCGAGTTGCACTTCACGTATCAGAATAACAGATTCTGAATGGTTTTCCGGATTAACGTGAATTGTGATCTTTTGATCCAACCAAAACGTACTTAATATCTCTGATTTATCCGAATGTGGTCCGGCTGACATAAATGCTAAATTACTTCCGATGTAGTCAACACGGTCGAAAGTGTAACGGTAATCTATGGTGGTAGACCTGTTAGCCGTCTCGATATTGACTACGGTGGCCGGATGGCCAGGCCAGTCGCGAGAGCGGATGTGATTGATCAGTCCTGACCGAACGACAGCAATCAACAACATTCCGACCAGCACGAGAACGCACCTGATCCACCTCCCTGTACTGATGGGCCCGAGTCTTCTTCTCTTTCTTTCCCGTGCAACCTCAAAAGACCATCCAACAGTCGCAACAAGCCCACAGAAGAAACATAGCAGGATGAATTGATTTAGATTCATGGTGCAACTTCGCAATCGCAAACAGTCATATCAAATCTCATGTTGACGCTGCGAATTGAAAGCAGCCTGTCGGCGATGCTATTCTTTTACCGCGAACAAACATCAGACGGATGTCGGCCTGGCCCGAAACACATGGAACGACGTCTCTCACCTGCCAAATTAATGAGTCGTGCTGAGAGGTGTCAATTCATCAATGATCGATCAACGGGCTGAAGAGTGAACGCTGGAGAAGATGAATGTACTCCGTTGTGCTAGGCTTCTCGAAGATTGAGCGTGGCGGTGTCGCTCATTCAAAGTATTACACGGGTCAGCACTACGATGCGTGCTTAGACTTCAACTTTCCGTTTAGACCACTTCTGGATTTTTTGGCAGAATGTCTGTGGCAAGACGGCATGACAGTCGATTTGGACCTGCCGGACTACATGGAGTGTTTCAACATGAGGGATACGGCCTCGACAATGCCCAACTCCGGTAACTTAACGGGTTTCACAACAAAGCCTGGGGGCGACGCAAAGCAACGCACCCCAGGTTCGTGATGTTCGTTCGCTCTGAGCCCTGAAAGGGTTCCACAAGGCAGCGATCCAACGTTCATTGTGTTGTGGAACCCCGTTGGGCAACGCCGTTAAGGATTCCTGCACCGAAAAACTGAGACGTTTAACCCGTGGCCGAGAGGCCAGGCCAAAGCGAGTCTGAACAACCTGGCCTCTCGGCCACGGGTTAAACGATTCAAAATCCTTTACGGCGTTGCCCGTTGGGGTTCAATCGCATTTTCCTGATCTTTTCCTGGGGTGCGCCGTCTTCACGGCGACCCCAGGCTTTGTTGTGCAACGCCTTTCGGGGTTGGAAAAACGGACAACCGCATGTTATCGAACACCCAGCGACGACGCTCGGGCTAAAGAATCTTGTGCACGACATTGCCGGCAACATCTGTCAGCCGAAAGTCGCGTCCGTGGTGACGGTACGTCAGCTGAGTATGATCGAGGCCGAGACAATGCAGAATCGTGGCCTGGAGGTCATGTACATGCACTCGATCCTCAACGGCATGATATCCAAGCTCATCCGTACGACCGAGCACGAATCCGGACTTCACTCCGCCACCGGCCAGCAGTATGGTAAACCCAAAAGGATGGTGATCCCGTCCTTCCTTTCCAGGAGTCGTTCCACGGCGAATTTCGTGCATCGGGGTTCTGCCGAATTCGCCGCCCCAAATCACCAGAGTTTCATCCAGCAATCCTCGCTGCGACAGGTCTTTGATCAGTCCCGCGGCCGGCAGGTCTGTCATGGATGTGTTTTTCTTCAGATGGTTGTTCAGGTCAGAATGATCATCCCACGTCGAATGGTACAACTGAACAAAACGCACACCTCGCTCAACCATGCGGCGAGCGAGCAGACAGTTAGCACCAAACGGACGTGTCGTCTCATCATTCAGGCCATATAGTTGTCTGGTCGCTTCCGTTTCCTGGCGAAAATCAATCAGCTCCGGTGCTGCCATCTGCATCCGCCACGCCAGTTCGTATGCTTCAATACGCGCGTTAATCTCGGGGTCAGCGGTCTGAGCAAGTCTCTCTCTGTTCATCTGACCAACAGCATCAAGACGATCACGCTGCAATCGCTGCGAAACGCCCGCAGGATTCGACAGATGCAGAATCGGATCGCCCTGACTGCGGAATGTGACACCCCGGTAGTTGGAGGGAAGAAAGCCGTTGCTCCAGAGAGCAGTACCGGCATCAACTCCCTCCCCCGAGTTTGAGAGAAGCACGACAAATCCGGGCAGGTTCTTCGATTCACTTCCGAGGCCCCATGTGACCCACGATCCCATGCAGGGATGACCGAACAGAACCGATCCGCACTGCATCAGCAATTGCCCGGGATCATGATTGCTGGACGTTGTATACATGGAACGAATCATGCACAGTTCGTCAGCACACGCACCCAGACTGGGAAGGTAATCAGAAAACGCCATCCCCGATTCACCATACTGAGTGAACTTTCTGGGACTTCCGAAGCAGCGGGCATCGCCGCGAATCACCGGGTCTGCAAGGGTCTTCAGAAACTCCTCGGGGACCGGCTGACCATGCAGTCGAATCAACTCCGGCTTGGGATCGAAGAGGTCCACATGACTGGGTCCACCCGACATAAAAATAAAAATAACGTTCTTCGCCCTCGGCGGAAAATGATGTCGGGCCATCGCGGACGATGTGTCGGAAGCCAGCTCGCTGCGGACTGGTGACGAAGCCGCAAATCCGTCATCGGCCAGCAGCTGGCTGAGCGCAATCGCACCAAGGCCACAGCCTCCGCTGGACAGAAATCGTCGTCTGTTTTGCTGAACCGGAGTCATGGCCGACCTCATCCTGCCCAAAGACATGCCGCTCAAAGACATACTGCCCACGGACATACTGTTATACTTCTGGTGAACTTATTCTGGTGAACTTAATCCCGCGTGATAAACTCATGCAAATTCAGAATGACGCTGCACAGGCTGGTCCATGAAGCAAGTTCTCTGTCAGCGTCGGTCACTTCTGTGGTCACTTCCGTTCCGGCAGTTATGGATGATTTGTCAGGCGTCGCATCGGTCGAATGAGATTCTGAAGAGGCCGAAATCAGCCGCCGGACTTCACCGGGCGATTCCGCCATGATACTTCGCTGCTGCATCAAATAACTCTCCAGGATCGCTGCTTCGCCACCAACAGGCGATCGTCCCAGAGTTCTCAGCATCAGCGACTGAACTCGCACAAGATCATCGGCTGCATCCTCTGCCAGAATCTGTCGGGCAAGAGCCTGAGCGGCCTCAAAAAATACCGGGTCGTTGAGCAGCGTCAGAGCCTGCAGCGGAGAATTGGTCCGTGTACGACCGGTACACACAGAATTCGTCGGAGGAGCATCAAACGTCACATGATGAGCATACGGTGACAATCGCTGAACCCAGGTATACAGGCTGCGCCGGTATCTGTCGGGGCCTTCGCTCGTCTTCCACACATTGGAATAACCTTCTTTGGCGACGCTTTCCGGCTGTGGAGGAAAAACACTGGGGCCTCCGATTCGCTTCGTCAACAATCCACTGACCGCAAGAGCCGCATCACGCACCTGGTCCGCCGTAAACCTCAACGGCACCTGCCGCGCCAGCAGTCGATTGTCCGGATCGATGGAACGCAGTTCGGGACGGTAGGCTGACGACTGTCTGTACGTCGCTGACATAACGATCAGCTTATGCATCTTCCTGACACTCCAGCCACACCGAATGAATTCGCTCGCCAGCCAGTCCAGCAGTTCGGGGTGACTCGGAGGCTGCCCCCGAAGTCCGAAATCGTCAGATGGATCCACAATGCCACGGCCAAAAAATCCCTGCCACATACGGTTGACCGCCACTCGCGCTGTCAGCGGATGCTCGGGCGATACCAGCCACTTAGCAAGATCCAGTCGATTCAGCACCAAAGACTGATCGGCCGAAGGAGCCAGCCATGCGGGAAAATGAGCAGTCACTGTTTCCGCGGGTACTCGAAAATCGCCTCGCACATGGCGATTAACAACACGGGGAACTCGAGCCTCCCGCATTGCCGGAGCACGAGTCGGCCACAGCACCGCCGTTCGAAGCTCGCTGAGCTGTTTCGCCAGCGCATCCAGTTTCAGAGAACTGAAAGCCGCACTGTCGATCAACGATCCGTGGGCGAGAAAATAGTCCTGCAGCCGATCATACTCATCCCGGGAGCGTTTGGACCATGGCGTACGGACGATCTCGCATCCCTCCAGCTGACCCTCACCAAAATGACCGCCCCACACCAGTCCCAGCACTTCCCACTGTCGATCCCATACAGGATCAACACCAGGACCTGCCACGGCCTCCAGCATTCGATTTTCCCACGCCCGCTGCAGATCTTCCAGAGCCTTGCGGACGGGTTCAACGAGCTCGTCCCTCTTCCGCCGATATTCCACAACTGCCTGCTCTTTTGAAACGCTCCATTCTCCCGGCAGCGGCGCATCAATGTTGACTTCATCGGCCTGATTCAGAACTGCGTACAATCCGAAGAATTCCGTCTGAGTCACCGGGTCATATTTGTGGTCATGGCATCGAGCACACCCGACGGTGAGTCCCATCCAGCCGATACCCAGCATTGTCGTTCGATCCACAATCTGTTCAACTCGAAACTCCTCAAGGTCTGCTCCTCCCTCGCGATTGCTGAGAGTGTTTCGCAGAAACCCGGTCGCGAGAAGCTGATCAGTGCCCGAATCGGGAAGCAGGTCGCCTGCAAGCTGCTGAATCGTCATTTGATCAAACGGCAGATCATTGTTCAAAGCTTCGATCAGCCATTGCCTGTAACGCCATGCGACCGGGCGAGGCTGATCGGTCAGGTAACCATCGGTATCCGCGAAGTGACATAGGTCAAGCCATGGCCGCGCCCATCGTTCTCCATAAGCAGGCGAATGAAGCAGACGATCGACTGCATGTTCGTACGCAGACTCCGAATGATCGGCCATGAAACTGCGAACATCCTCTGCGGCAGGCGGCAGTCCCGTCAGATCGAGCGTCACACGCCGCAACAGCGTTAGCGGATCCGCCTCCGGGGCCGAAGACAGTTGCTCTGATTCCAGCCGGGAAACGACAAAGGAATCAATTTCGTTGCGAACAATGTTCCGACCCGATGTCGGAGGAATATTCGGACGGACGATCGGTTGAAATGACCAGTGACTGGCTGCAGCCGCGAGAGGAGATTTTAGTTCAAAGCCACCTGGCCACTCAGCGCCCGAATCAATCCATTTCCTGATCACGTCCTGTTGCTGCTTCGTGAGACGAGGTCCTTCGGGCGGCATGCGAATTTCTGATTCGCTGGCTGCAGTAATGCGCTGCCACAAACTGCTGGATTCTGCGTCTCCCGGAATCACGACCTTCCCGGAGTCCCCGCCCTGAAGCAGTGAGTCGCGGGAATGAAGACTTAACCCGCCACGCGCCTTTTCGGCATGACAGCTTAAACACCGCTGACTTAATATCGGCGCCACATCTCTCTGAAAATCGCTGGCGGATGCTGCCTGTGCAGCTGGCGGCCCATCAGAATGGCGGTTGAGCTCATCGCCCCCTGACGCAGAAGGACTAAAGAACAGGAAAACGGCCAGCAACAAGCCCCGCCGAATTCCTGCTTCGTCGAAAACAGGATTTCTGAAAAGTGCCGGAAACTGGTATGTCCGTCTGTCAGCGAACAGAATTATCTGCATCATCACTATCAGAGCCCCCAGGAATGCCTCAAAACACAGTGAGGAAATTCATTGGACACTGCGGAGATCAGCTCACAGCAGTTTCATCGCAGTTTTATCAGGGCTGAGCTGAGCTTACCGCGGTCTTACTGCCGCTTAAGGTCAGCAGCAGTCGCTCAACCACCCACGAGTCGTCCTGTTCGCCAATCGCTTCTCCTGGCTGAGCAGTCGCTATCAGTTCACTCACTTCCACCTGCACAATGACTTTTCCGTCGCGTGCAGACGCCTTAATTTGTTCTGTTGGCAGTACAAAATCGAACACATTGACCGGACTGGAAAGCTCCTGCACCAGTGTTAACTGCTCCGGATTGCCGCACAACACGCGGACTTTTCGAGAACCCGCGCGAATTTTCAGCTGAAGCGTCGCTTTCGTCGGCTCAAAAGGCAGACACACCGATGGAATCTCGAACTGAGCACGAATCTTGCCCGCCGTCTCTCGCCCACTCAAATCCCAGAACCTTCTGGAACTGTCATAAATGGATGAAAAACTTCCGGTATCATCCGCCAAAGTCCGAAAGGGAAGCAGCGCCGGCGGAATCGTGATTGAAGCTCCTTCGTCAGGCGCTTCAATTTCAAGTGGCTGTACTACCAGCAGAGATTCCAGCCGACGGCTGCCTTCACTGCCAACCTCAATCGGAGAACCAGTCGCATCCGCCCAATAGAGAATCGACGGCTGCTCCGGAAACGCTTCCAGACCGCGATTCGTCTTGAACAAATCCGCATAAACCAGAGCATGCTGCCTCTGCTGATCATCCAGAAGCGACGAGGTAAAAAACTGATCCGGAGTCAGCACAGCGGTAGCGTCACAACGAAACTCGCCATCGCCGGTCAGCTGGACAGACATACGATCGGGAGTTCGACCCGCCAGTATCGCATCCCGCAGGTTGCTCAGATCGGCCGCAACCAGCCGTCCTTTCAGTCCCTGCTCGTCAAATGTTCCAACGGCACGCAGGGGAGATGAAAATTCACGACTGTTTCGAATGGCAAAACTGCTGATCCCTGCGGACTGCCGCACATTCAGCCATTCGTTGTGGTCGTTACCCTGCCATACCAGGCGACGGTAAGCCATGTTTGCCGGATCGACTGCAAGATTGACAATCGCACCTTCGCGAGCCGAAATCTTCAGCAGATCCGCATCAGGCATATAAGTCGTTGCAAAGCCGTCGGCAACCAGGCGAGTCTGACCGGGGACGGCCTGAACCATCTGGGTCTGAATGACGGTCTCCGGTGCAACCGATCGAATGGACATTGCCTGAGTGACAGCGGGAATTGAAACGGCAATGGAAATCAGCGGAAGCACCCAGATCAGCCATTCACCTTTTTGCCTTTTCCAGAGAAACAGTCCGGTCACCAGCAGCAGTACCGGGAATCCGACTGTCAGCAACGTTGCAAAGGTCCGTGAGGGAATCTGATATCCAATTTGGGCAGCCGCCTGCTGAATAACGTGTTCCTGCTTCAGCAAACGGGACTCCGGCTGGATAAACAGAGTTTCATGAAAACGTCGCATTGATGCGATCGGCTCATGAGCCGCTTCCGCATCGCTGTTCCGCATTCTCCCCTGAAAGAACACTTCCGGTGCAATCGTCGTCACAACGGCAAATCCCTCTCCATACGGAATCCGTATGGCAACAGGCCAGCCATCAACAGTCCAAATCGCTTCTCCGGCATCCGCGACCACCCGCAAATAATGAATTGGTTCATCAAACTCACGGGTCACTTCACGAACACGAAAACTGTCGGTGCGGTATTCCGGGTTGAGATTCAATACAACCTTGTTTGTGGATGCTTCTCCCACGACCGTAACAGGAAGCGCATCACCGAGCAGCAATTCGGCTGCCTCTGGCCCGGTCTGATCAAGCATAATCAGCAAACGTCCGCCCCGCTGCATCCATAACCGAATCGAATCACAGACGTTCGGATAATTTCCAAGTTCACGACTGCTGACTGCCAGTTGATTCAGGGGATCCAGACATTCGGCATTCCCATTCAGCTCTTCAACAATGACAGAAATCAGCGTGGTATCCCGAGCGGCCGATTCAAATCTCATCGCACGAAGAAAATCCGAAATTGCGGTTGTCTGCAGATGTTCAGCGTCCGGATTGGAGAGCCAGCCCGTAAACCCCGGAGACGCCGGCTGAATGATTCCCCCAAAAGTCGCCACCATTTCTTCATGCTGCAGCCGACGAACGACACCCTTTTCTTCGTCGGGTGCCGAGATGTACTGAAACATTCCATCAGTCTTCCCGGCATCCGGCACAAAGACCGGCCAGGTGGATTCAATCGAGGACTTTCCAGGAACAGTAATCCTTCGAGAGTACTGAACGCCCGTCGATCCAGGTGGCGTTACGATCACATTCGTCTGTTCCGGACCTTCCGCTTCGTTTGTGATCGTGGCCTTGACGACACCCCACCGCCCCTCCAGGTACCGACCGATGCCTCCAGTGTGCACAAACGCACGCACTCCCGCTGGCTCCGGACTCTCCTGCGCAAAAACAGCAGATAATTCGGTTCCGGCCGCAATCAGCAGCACAGCGAGGAAACACAAAAATGAACGTCGAGGCAATTGGCAGGTCATCAGGCGTGTCCTTCGGATCCTTGACCGGATCAATCATGGGACAGGATTTGCAGTTCTGATGCCATTCGAACCGAAATGCCAACATTCCTCAACTGTCTGACGTCAGAGTTTGTGAAAAAATCACGCCAGAGAAAAATGTGGGCGGCGGAATCTGCCTTCGACGTTTTCAGTTTGCATCGAGCCATTTGGCGAGCAGTAATCGAACTGTCGGAAGCATTTGTCCAGCCAGAAGCAGATCCTTCGTTCGGCTCGTTTCACCTCGAAGCAGTTCAATTCGGCTCCGGGGAATGGTCAGCACATCGGACAGAAGCTGTATCACAGCAGCATTGGCCCTGCCGCGATCCGGCGGCTCGGTGACGCTGACCTTCAGACGATCCAGATGCAGTCCGACGATTTTTTCGCGCCGTGCTTTGGGCTGCACGTAGATCCTTATCAGCACGCCGTCGCTGGTCTGGCTGAGCACTTCACCGGATGTCACAATGAACTCCCTGCAATAACAGGGAGTTCATTGACATGAGCTGTGTGAGGGCATCAGGCTGCTTTTCTGAGCTGACCCACGATTCGTTCAAAATCGTCATTGTTCCCAAAGTGAATTACTATCTGCCCGGCATCGTTCTTTTTGAGCTTGATATCAATCCTGGCACCCAGCTGGTGACGCAGGTGATCCTGAAGCGACAGTACATGATTGGATGGTTCAGGCTTTGGGGCGGCCGATTCTGATGGAGACACAGGAAGTGCGGATGCACCGGACTTCAGGATTTCTCTGACAATCTCTTCCGTTCGGCGAACCGAAAGCTGCTCCTGTTCAATCTGCCTGGCCAGCTCGCACTGTTGTGACTCCGACAAAGGCAGGATCGCTCGAGCATGGCCGCCGCTAATACGGTCTTCCCGTAACATTGTCTGAACGGTTTCGGGTAATTCCAGCAGACGCATCATGTTACTGACCGTTGCCCGGTTCATACTCAGCTGTCGGCCAAGCTCTTCGATTGTGCCGCCAAACCGTTCCAGATAGTCCTTGAATGCCTGAGCCTTTTCCAGAACATTCAAATCCTGTCGCTTCAGGTTTTCTTCCAGAGCAGCCTCGGAAACCTGCTGATCCCGAAAGTCAATCACTCGACAGGGAACTGTCTCCATGCCAGCCTGCTGAGCCGCTCGCCATCGCCGTTCTCCGGCGATCAGCTGGTATCCGGCCTCGCCATTAGGCCGCGGGCGTACCAGAATCGGCTGCAGAATCCCATGCTTGCGAATACTGTCCGTCAGCTCATCAATCGACGACTGTTCAAAGTCTCGTCGGGGCTGGAACGGATTGCGCTCGATCAGTTCAAGAGATATTTCATCGGTACCTGGCGAAGCAACGGACATCACCGCGGCCGGCAACTTCTCTTCATGTTCTTCTTCTGATGATCCCCCGCCGAGCAATGCATTTAACCCTCGACCCAGCCGACGTTTCAAATTTGTCTGCGGATTGTTGTTCGCGTCCAGTGCCTGAGCGTCCATCGTTCTGCCTCGTGTGCCGTTAACATGTTCCTGGCAGCGACGTTTCGCGTCTCACACCCTGACGCAAAATGATCGCTGATCGACGTCCCTGGCGGTATAATCGGCACAACCGGAACTGTCGGTACAGCCTGAACCGAACGAAATCGGTTTCGAAGACAAACCTCGTGCTCTGTCAGGAAAAAGAGTTCGGGTTGGAGGTAGTGGATCTTGCTAAAGATCCCTGGCTGCAGGACCTTTGGCAAGGTCCACTACCCGAAATTCAAAGCTTGACAGAGCACTCGTCAGGCCGCCGGGGAATAACAGCGGGAAAGCAAAACGCCGGCACTGTTAACGGTGTTTTCAACACGAACAGAACCGGCGTTTCCAGAGGGATCGCTATTGTATTTCCGACTACTTCTGAGCAGTGGCTGGCTCCAGCCAGATCCACAACTGCACATTTGTATCAGGACCCACCCGCGTGCCTGGTGCTGGCATCTGCCGTTGTACTCGGTTGACGTCGTCAGGCCGCCCGGCGGGACTTCCCTTGACGAGCGAAATTCGTCCTTTGACAGCTTTTTGTTTCAATCCCATCGCCTCAAGCATTTTGACGGCTTCCGGCCAGGGAACTCCGGTAAAGTCCGGCAGGGTATCTCCCGGGACGGATTTTGGACCGACACTGCGGTCGACTGTCATGATCGGCTGATCGGTCTGCGGCATTCCATCCTTAGGAGGCTTCGCGGCCACCTTTCGACCTTCTCCATCACCCACTCGGACGATCTGATAGCCGCGCAGATCCGGCTCAAACAGTCGACCCTTTGCGATGCCCGGAATTGGAAAGAACCAGTCCCGCTCGTTTTTCTTCATATTTTTGAAGGAAAAAACTGTGATTTTCGTGCCCGGGGGATCCGTCAGTTTGACCGCAGTGGGCAAAAACGTCTTCAGATCCAGAATTACCTCGGCCTTGCTCCAGCTTTGAGCATCCTGTGGGGTTCGTGGCAACGCAGTGATCTGAGCAAACCCACTGGAAGGCACGAATGGCCTTGAGAACGAAAGCGCAAAGCGTCGCTTTGCCTTGTCCGGAGGCATTCCGAACAGGAATGGCAGCGGACTATCCATGATATTGGTTCCCTGCAGATCCGGTGGCAACTGCAGTACCTGAGCAACTTTCACTGTTTCGTCGATCGACAGCACCTGACGTCCGTCGCAGATCCACTTCTCTTCTTTGTCGGATTCGAGATCAAATGGCTGACCATTCTTTTTGAGCTGAACCTTCTTCAGATCTTTGGCCCGCAACTGACGCATCGCGTCTGTGACCTCCGTGGGTGTCACATCGATGCGGCCCTTGTCCGGAAACTCGAAGAAAAACTTTCCCTCCGAGATCTTTTCCACCTCAAATACGGTGTCATAGACTCGTCGAAGGTGTTCTCCTTCAAGTCTCAGTACCGAGGCGCTGTCTCTGGCCCAGGCCACAAGGAGATCTTCCAGTTCCTTCGGCAATGCTTCAGATGTCTGCGCAAGGTGTCCATTGTTGAGCTGCACCTGTGCACGGCCAACACCGTCCGACGAACCCTGCCCGGAGGCGTTCTGGCCCAAACTTACTGATGTGCTGGTGACGAACACCAGGCACATGGCGGTTGCAAAGAGATTTCGCAACATCGGACTCCTTCCGACGACCAGCTGGTCTGGCAAACACTTCTCATTCGCTCACTGGTGCGAATGAGACTGTCGGCCCTAACAAGTAGTTTATGATCGACGCGCATCCATGTGCGCCGATTTTAAAATCTAGCTATTCCATTCTGGCTTTCACTGAAAGTGAGGATTTCCCGACTTTCAGTTCCGCGCAAAAGGGGACCCCGAACGGGGAAACGAGCTTATATCTCGTTCATCAAATTGTTGCCAGAGCGATTTTCTGAGAGCCCTGGCGATCCGTAGAACGCCAGTCCGGCTGACTCCCGATTCGGCTGAATTCGCCTTTCGGCGGTGAAATACTGGTGGTTGGCGGCTTCACGGAATATGGGTAAACAGGGTTGTTCGGAAAATCGTCGCTTGATCCACTTTCTTTTGTTACTCAGTATACGTGGCCCTCATTCCATAAGTTACTGACGACATTGTGTCGTGGTTCCATCAGTTCCATCTCTATTCTTTGGCAGACCAATAATGGCCACAGGCCCGCGGCAAAGTACTGGAATTCCTAAGCTTGATGAAGCTCTTGGGGGTGGACTTATTCCCGGTACACTCACGGTCGTGATGGGGGCCACCGGAATTGGAAAGACTCAGCTGGGCATTCAATATGCCGGTGCCGGACTCGGTCAGGAGGGTGAGCGTGGCATTATTTTTGACATGACAACGAGGGGAGATTCGCAAAATCAGCCCGAGTATGCTGAACGACTCTGCGGCTGGAAGATTCGTCCGCGAGAGCTGCAGGAGCGGATTGATGCGTCCGTTGTGTGGGATCGTGAAGCAATCCGATCTGACTATCTGCACGTGTTCCATCGAGGTGGTCGGCGAGTGACGATCGGCGACATGCAGCCCGAAGAATGGCAGGAATTTAAAGCCGACCTGATGCGAAAACTCGATCAGACGATTGCCTGGTTTTACGGAAATTTCGTGCACGGTGTTCGCCGTTGTGTCATTGATGGTGTGGAACCGACAGATCGCGATTCGGACTCTTTTCAGTTCCACCTGTTTGACTATGTTTATCATCAGATCCTGCGTAAGGAGCATGACTGGCTGGCGCGAGATTTGTTTCGTGTGCACTTTCGATCCCAGGAGGCAGAAGTGATGGCACATCCCTATGATCATGAGACCGTCGGAGGCGTGCTGCTCTACACAAGCCATGAAGTGATGCTGGATGACCTGATCAGTCGCCCAATACAATCGGGAGACGTCCTGTCGAATGCGAACACGATTATTCTTATGGGGAAAACACGTGATGGAAACCGGATGGGACGTGCTTTGTACGTCGCAAAACACCGAGGCAGCCGGTGCGAGGAACAGATCATGCCCTATCGGTTTTCAGAAAAGGGATTCGAGTTCGAATCCGGAAACTGAGGAATTCTATTGTTTCCGCAAAATCGCATCTTAACGTCCTGCAGGACGCTTCTATACTGCCGCCATTCTGCCCTCCGGCATTCGGCCGCCCTCCCGTTCGGCGAACCGTGGGTGTGCAGCCGATAATGGTGTTTTGATCGACCCTTGAATGCAACGCGACCCTTCAGTCTGTTCATCAACCGATGTCACCATCAATGGGACACAGACAGACCCGCTGCCGGAAGTCATTCACGCAACAGACACCCGAGCATCTCTTTGTGAAAAACCGTCTGGCTGTTCGGCTTCTTTGTCATCATCCGACGACACTGTCGCCTCCGCAAATGCTGCAAGAGGACTCTTCCTGGGATTGCTGGCTGCGTGCAGCTATTCGATTGCTAACCTGGCACTTCGCAGTCTCGCGGACTCAGACGGTGGGCTGGCATGGGACGTCTGGGTTTCCGGCGTAAAAGCACTTCCAACTGCCGTCGCCGCCGGATGGCTGATTACTCGCCGCTGGCGAACCGGAAGGACAGTTGATATCCCGCTTCGACTCCTCGGGCCGCTCATACTTGCTGCGCTGGTGATGCAGATCGGAGGAAATGTGGGATTTCAGCTGTCGCTGAGATCAATCGGACTGGCCATCTCCGTTCCCATTGTTTTCTCGTCCATCATATTGAGCGGCGCGGTCGTGGGACGAACGGTTCTGGGCGATGTCGTAACCTCTCGAACCGCAGTCAGCATGGCTCTGATGGTAGCGTCAATCGGCTTCCTGTCATTTGCAGCTCATGGAACCCCAGCGTCCGCTGATGCAATGACCGAAACGACCAGCGCGGGAATCGAAACCCCGAACGCGACTGCATCCGCGATCCCGATGATCTCAATGGCGAAAATCAGCTCGCCTTCCGTAAACGGCCTGCAGTCATCCGGACTATTCTCTCTTTCTGTAACCACCGGTGTATTGATTGCCCTGATCTCAGGGCTGTCTTATGGGCTCTGCGGAGTTGTCATCCGCCGAGTCGTCAGAGGAAACCTCCCCGTTGAATCAACTCTGATGATTTTCAGCCTGACGGGTCTTGTTGCGTTGTGCCCAACCAGCGGAATGAGTCTTGGCTGGGACGGTCTGCATAAAATTTCAGGCTCTGAATGGTGGATCATGCTGGCCGCAGGTACGTTCAACGCAGTGGGCTTCTTTTCGATTACTCATGCGATGCGGCTGCTGACCATTACTCGTGCGAATGTAATCAACGCTTCTCAGAATGCGATGTGTGCCGCGGGTGCCGTTTTATTCTTTGCCGAGCCGATGTCGCCACTGGCGATGCTGGGAATAGGCCTCACAATTCTGGGCCTGCTGACGCTCGATCGACGCTGACACAGGGCATGGAAGTCTGCTGACTGACTTTTCGTCAGGGGGTCATTTTCCGACGGTGGCTGAGATGGAAGTCACAAGCTCAGCAAGCTGCGGGCGAACATCGCTATGGAACCTCCTCTCCCGGCGAAGCCGGGGGAGGTCGAGCGAGCGGCAGCGAGATCGGGAGGGGGCCGGGTGAACTGCGGGGCGAGGGTGTTATTGGGAGGGCGTTGAGTGCAGCTGGGAGGGCGTTGAGTGCAACGCGCGGCGGGCCCTCCCCCGGCCTGACGGCCGACCCCTCCCACTTCGCTTCGCTGCGCGGGAGGGGAGGATTTATAGACCTCCTCCCCCAACGAAGTTGGGGGAGGTCGAGCGAGCGGCAGCGAGATCGGGAGGGGGCTGGTGAAGTGCGGGTCGCGGGTGTTTTTGGGGGGCGTTGAGTGCAGCTGGGAGGGCGTTGAGTGCAACGCGCGGCGGGCCCTCCCCCGGCCTGACGGCCGACCCCTCCCACTTCGCTTCGCTGCGCGGGAGGGGAGGGTGGACGCGGGATGGGAGGTTTCTGGGCGGGAGGTTTCATGTCAAACGGTTCTCCGAACGCGGAATAGAACATGATCACTCGGGCAGTGTACGTTGAAATATCGCTTTTAATGAGTTGACACGTATTTAGTGAGCGGGCAGTTAGCGCCCAGTACCCCAGGGTAGAGAATACCCGCTTCGTGATAAAATCTGCGGCCAGCGGTGATGAAACGCCCAAATCATTGGAGATTCCTGGAGAAGTGCCGTTCTCATGGAGGCAACTTTTCGCCATGATACGTCGCCGGGCCCAACCAACTTGCCAATACTCAGCTTACGATGGATCTTGCTGACGGAAAGAATTTGATGACGGCCGACCGAATTCAGGTGAATTGCCCCGAGTGCACTGCGACCCTGGCGGTGCCAATACATGCTGCGGGAAAAAAAATTCGTTGCCCAAAGTGTCTGGGTATAGCCGATATCCCGGAACCCATGGAAGAACTGCCGGAAGCACAGGCTCCATCAGCGAGGCTTCGTCCTCGACGCATGGTGGCTCTCGCACAATGGCCTCGTCCAACCCATGTGCGAGTTCCTGTTCTTTCAGCGGTCAAAACAGAATCCTTCGAATCGCATCCGTTGTCGCAGGCAGGTTCTGTGCTGACTCAGCGAGGTACGGCAGTACCGGCTCTGATGGACAATCCGGCCTGTCCCGAGGTCGTCAGTCCTGCAGCCGATGCTTTCATTTCGGGGGTTGATCCGGGGACCGGAACTCTTCCGAATGCAGCGACTTCACCGTCAACTGAAATCGTTGCTGAATTTCACTTCCCGCCTGCCGATGACGTAAATCCGCTGCTTGTCGAGCCAGCGTTTGTCGAGCCAGCGTTTGTTGAGCCAGCGTTTGTTGAGCCAGCGTTTGTTGAGCCAGCGTTTGTTGAGCCAGCGTTTGTCGAGTCAAAACTTGTCGAACGCCCGATTTTCGTAAGTGCGAATTCGGGTGCTGACCCGTTGCTGGACTTTGCATTGCTCGATCAAACTTACTCGGACGACTTAAAAAGCTCCATCATGGCAGTTCATCCTGTTCGTCGTCAGCGAATCCCATCTCGCTCAGAGTCGCAGACACGATCAACGATTTCATCGATCTCAGGGACTCAGCAGAAAAAGTCGACGCCCACCGGGCGATTACAAAGAATCGTGCGAAACAGCAAAACGCTCGCCGGGGCCGTCGCATGGTTTACTGTTGGCTATGGGATGATGGGAATTCTGTTTGCGAATCAGCCGATTCTGTTCATCGGAGGACTCGTGGCGATTTCAAAAGATCTGCTGGGCATCCGCTAGTTGCTCCGTCAGGACAAAGAGTTCGGGTTGGAGGTAGTGGATCTTGCTAAAGATCCCCTGGCTGCAGGACCTTTAGCAAGGTCCACTACAGAAAATTCAACACTTGACAAAGCACGAGTTGCAGTTGGTTGCTGCCTAAGGGTCGCGGAATTGGCATGGCACGTCATTGAATTCATCTGCGGTGTTTGTCGAGTCGTCCGGGCATAGCGACTTAAGGGGCTGACAGACAATCAGTGTGGCCTTTTGCTCCGCAAAAGGATGCTCTTTCGCGGAGCGAAAGGCGACTATGGCGGTCACTTATTTTTTCCAGGTCCTAAGTATTTGGGGCTGACAGACTGCTCGGATTGCTTCGTTGTCAGCGAGACTTCCGATTGATGACGCGGTCCAGGACTCTGTAAATCACTGCGGCAATCACAAAACCCACAAGGCCGCCAATAACAACAGACCATGTCCGACCCGCGGTGGGTCGTAATCGCTCGATGGTCAGGCGTCCGATGACAAATGCGGCGGCGAACGACAATCCGTAAATACTCGTCAGTCCGCTGGCTGGCTGCGATTCGTCGTCGTCGTCAGGACCTTTCTTAGATCCATTGCCTGCCCTGAGTTTCGAGTCCATTGGAGACAGCCTTTTGATAGCTTAAGCGAGTGCGCGAAAGATTGGTTCGACAACGATAAGCTCAGAATTCATCTGCCTTGAAAACATTTACCGCAATGTCAGTTCGAATTGTAGCCAATTTTCCGAATTCCAATGGTCCATTTGTTCCGCAATTTGTTCGACGTTCAGCTAAGATTCCCCGTCATTCGAGTCGCTCATCTGAGTCCCGCGCACGCTGAACTGATATCTTTGAGCATCCATGACGGCAATTCTTGGCATTTCCGCATTCTATCATGATTCTGCAGCCGCGCTGGTGATCGACGGCCGGATCGTTGCAGCCGCTCAGGAGGAACGGTTCACTCGTCGGAAACATGATGCCGAGTTTCCTCAGCATGCTGTCGACTACTGTCTGCAGGAGGCTGGTCTGAGGCCTGATCAGCTGGACTTTGTCGGGTTTTATGACAAGCCCCTTGTCAAGTTTGAACGCCTCCTCGAAACATGGCTTGCATGGGCTCCTTCGGGCTACCGAAGTTTTCGCCAGGCTCTGCCAGTGTGGCTGAAACAGAAGCTGCATTTGCCCAGAGAAATTCGAAAGGGACTGCATGGAAAATACACCGGACCGATTGTGTTCACTGACCATCACGAGTCCCATGCAGCCAGCGCATTCTTCCCTTCACCCTTTCAGGATGCTGCCATACTGACTCTCGATGGAGTTGGAGAATGGACCACAACCTGCACCGGTGCCGGACATGGAAACCGTCTGGAGCTGCTTCAGGAAATTCGCTTTCCTCATTCGATCGGATTGCTGTATTCGGCCTTCACGTGGTACATCGGATTCCGAGTCAACAGTGGTGAATACAAGGTGATGGGACTGGCGCCCTATGGCAGACCGGTCTACAGGCAACTGATTCTGGATCACCTGCTGAACCTGAAGCAGGACGGATCGTTTCAAATGGATATGAGTTATTTCAGCTATTGCCATGGGCTGACAATGACATCAGAAAAATTTCATCATCTGTTTGGAGGTCCTCCCCGCGCACCGGAGTCTATGCTGACACAGCGCGAAATGGACCTTGCGGCGTCAATTCAGTCGGTGACTGAAGAAGTGATGCTGAGAACTGCAAGACATGTTCATCGCGAAACAGGACTCAAAAACCTTGTGCTCGCCGGAGGTGTAGCGCTGAACTGCGTCGGAAATGGCAGAATACTCCGGGAAGGACCGTTCGAACAAATGTGGATCCAGCCGGCCGCCGGAGATGCTGGCGGGGCACTCGGCACTGCACTGTTCATCTGGCATCAGCTTCTTGAGAAACCTCGAACTGCTCAGGGACCAGATCGCCAGCAGGGTTCACTTCTGGGTCCGGGATTTGATGACAAGCACATTGAATCGGAACTCAACAGAAACGAAGCCGTCTACCAGAAATTCTGCTCGGATGAAGACCTGTGTGATCACGTCGCCAGCCTGATTGCATCGGAGTGCGTCGTTGGATGGTTTCAGGGACGAATGGAGTTTGGTCCGAGGGCTCTGGGAGCACGCAGTATTCTGGGCGACGCTCGCAGCGAAAAGATGCAGGCCGTAATGAATCTGAAGATTAAGTTTCGAGAATCGTTCAGGCCGTTCGCTCCGATCGTACTGCAGGAATTTGTCGATCAGTATTTTGAAATGCGACCCGGCGAAGAAAGCCCATACATGCTGCAGGTGGCAGCCATCCGTGAAAGCCTGAGACGCCCGCCTGAAGACGGATACGAAGATGCGTTTGGCATTGAGAAACTCAACTTTATACGCTCAACTCTGCCCGCTGTAACTCATGTTGACTACTCGGCCAGAATTCAAACCGTTGACAGCATTCGAAATCCGCTGCTGCATCAACTGCTGAGTCGTTTTTATCAGAAAACCGGATGTCCGGTGATGATCAATACAAGTTTCAATGTTCGCAGTGAGCCCATCGTATGCACTCCGGAAGATGCTTTGAGGTGCTTTCAGATGACGGAAATGGATGCTCTTGTGATGGGACATTTCGTGCTGATAAAGTCTCGGCAGTCGGCGAAAACAACTGAGCTTGACCGCGAGCAGCATCTGAAACAATTTCAGCCGGACTAACGGAGAGAACGGCGAGAGACTTATGAAGCTCATCGAATTCAACTGGAACCCGAAAGACAGGCAACTTCGGGAATTTGCAGTGTTGTGCCTCTTCGTGCTGCCGGCCGTTGCCTGGTTTTGGGGCGCCAGTCCTCGAAGCGTCGCGATTGCGGGAGCAGCTGGCAGTTGCATTGCGATCGTCGGGCTTCTCCGACCAGCAACAGTCAGGCCTTTGTTTCTCGCATTGACGATCATGGCAATGCCGGTGGGAATGCTGATGGGTGAGCTGGTGGTTTTCACCATCTTCTTCCTGCTGTTTTTGCCGATTGCTCTCGTCTTTCGCATCCTCGGCCGGGACACACTTCAGCTCAGGGCAGATCACAACTCGGAGTCCTTCTGGAAACCAAAAAGAGCTCCGACAGACATCGCCAGTTACTACAGAAGATTCTGATGACGCGTTGCGTGCACTCCTGCACAGAATTGTGACATTTCCGTTGAGCGAGTTGCGCACGCTCTGATGGTTGCAGAAACGCCCATGTCACCGGATGCAACTTCTTTTCCGGAAAAAGTACGCATTTTGCTGTTGCGAGAGACCAGCAGATCCGCTGACGCCGAATACGACGATCACCCGGCGATCTTCGGCACGGGAACTGCATAGCGTCAATCCGGCTGCTTTTCAAGAGTGTCGTCGGCAGCACCAGATGGTTACCGGAAATTGAAGGGTCAGGAATATGTTGATGTCCAGTATTTCGCAGTCAGATACCGACATCCTCGATCATGTTCAAAAACGGTTGATGAACACGGGATATTCGCACCACCGAAGGCTGAAGGTTACCACGGAGAACGGAGTCGTGGTGATCACGGGTCGAATGCCCTCGTTTTACGTTCGGCAGGTCGCGATCGAATGCGTTCGGCGCGTTCCAGGCGTGATGCGAGTAGTTGATCGAATTTCCGTGGGAGACTGTGCTGACCAGTTCGACATACAGGATGGTGTTGCAGGCTCCTGAGAGCGTTGTCACTCAGGAGACTTATCCACCTTTTAGCCCGTCGAGATGCAGGCGGACATGAACGTCCAACCTGCATTTTCTGTTCGACAGAGCGTCAATTTGCCCGACGGTAATCGTCCAGACTGACTGGTTACCACTCACCCAGCTCTTCCTGAAGTTCACACCAGCGGGCTTCGGTTTCTTCAAGTTCCGCGGTAACGGACTTCAGCTGATTATGAAGTTCCATGGCCTTTTTGGCATCGGAAGTATTCATCTGCGCAGTCAGTTCCTTCTTCTGTTCATCCAGCTTCGCGATGGACTTTTCGAGATTTCTGAGCTGCTTTCGCATTTGATGCTGATCTTTTCCGGCCGCGACCTTTTCGGCCTTCGCGATTTTGGCTGCCGGAGGAGTTGACATCTTTTTCCCGGATGCCCGCTCTCGCTCTCCTTCCTCAATTTCACGGTTCACGTAGTACAGATAGGCGTCGTAGTCGCCCGAGTAATTGCGTACCCGACCGTCACGTACCTCGATGATATTGGTTGCCACCCGACGAACGAAATGTCGATCATGGCTCGTGAAGAGGACTGTTCCCTTATAGATCAGCAATGCTTCAGCAAGCGATTCTACGGTTTCAACATCCAGATGGTTTCCGGGTTCGTCCAGAATCAGAATGTTGTATGTACCCAGAAGCAGACCTGCCATGCATAAACGAGCACGCTCGCCTCCGGAGAGCACTCGAATCGGCTTTTTCGTATGTGCCCCGCGAAACAGAAGGGAACCTGCACAGGCGAGGCAATCCTGAGTTGTCGTGCCGGGTCTGGCGTTGTATTCAAGATATTCAAGGACTGTCTGATCCTGAGGGAGCGACGAATAGACGTGCTGAGCATAGACTCCGATTTCGCAGCCATATCCCCATTTTACTTTTCCGGCTGCTGGCTTGAGTGAATTGACCAGAGTTCTGAGCAGGGTCGTTTTCCCCTGCCCGTTATCGCCCACGATCGCCGCCCGCTGCTGATGCTCAACTTCGAGATCAATGCCTGCCGCGACCACGTGATCCGCGTACCCAATGCTGAGATCCATGCAGATCAGCGACGGCCCCTGACGAGGCTCCACGATGGGTGCTCTGATATTTGCGGTCGGCAAATCGACTTCGATTTCT
Organism: Fuerstiella sp.; assembly: GCA_022843805.1. Lineage (GTDB taxonomy): Bacteria > Planctomycetota > Planctomycetia > Planctomycetales > Planctomycetaceae > F1-80-MAGs062. The sequence goes on along the minus strand of JALHMY010000043.1, from coordinate 49,943 downwards.
TCCAGAGACAATCGATCCAGCTGTTTTTGCTTGGACCTCGCCTGGCTGGCCGTTGTCGCACGAGCACGATTTTTGTCGATGAATCTCTGCAACTGCTTCTGCTTGGCCATCACGGCTGCATTGGTGCGTTCGGCTCGAACTTTTTCTTCTTCGACCTGCTGCAGATACGCGCCGATTTTTCCGGAATACATGGTCAGTTTGCCGCGATTCAGATCAAGCGTCTGTTCACAGGTTGCTGTCAGAAATTCACGGTCATGCGAAACGATCAGGCAGGCCGCCGGAAATCCTCTCAAAAAGTGTTCCAGCAGGATCTGAGTGCGAAGGTCCAGAAAGTTGGTCGGTTCGTCCAGCATCAGCAAATTCGGATCGTGCAGAAGCAGAGCAGCCAGTTTGACTCGGGTCTGCCAGCCCCCGGAAAGTCCTTTAACTTCACCTGTAAGATACTGGCCCTTCAGTTCAAATTCGGAGGCGACTTCACCGCATTTCCAGTCTGGCTGACCGCTGTCCCTCATCAGGAAATCCAAAGCAGACTCCCCCGGCTGAAACGGGTCATGCTGCCGAAGATAGCCAACTCGAAGATTTGGGGAACGGACGACTTCACCGCTGTCCAGTTCTTCCTCTCCCAGCAATACCCTCAGCAAGGTAGACTTCCCGGCTCCATTTCGGCCGATAAAACCCACTTTTGTATCTTCGTAAAGAGTCACATTTGCATCGTCCAGCAGTTGCTGGTCGCCATAACTCTTTTGAGCATCAATCAGTTGAAGCAGTACAGACATCGATATCGTCAGCGATCAGAAAAACGAAACAGAAACGGGAAAAGCAGAGGAACGTGTAACGGGCATCGCACAACGCTTCAAGCCGTGTCCGGGGAAATTCACAGTGGCCCGCTCAGAATGACACGGAATTGTCAAAACCTGGTAATCACGCCAGGATAAGGCAATCCGTTCGAGGCCTGAACATTTTGCAGCTGGCGGCAGCCCATCATTTGCGCAAATTCCTTTGGGTGGTATGTTTATGTCAACTGTTCTAATGAAAAAGCTGCAATCAGAAATGGATTCTGCCGCACATGCCGTCTTTGAGATGCTCAAACGGAACAACGATTGTCTGGTGCTGGCAGAAAGCTGTACAGCTGGTCTGATTGCTGCCACGCTTGGACGAATTCCCGGAGTATCGCAGGTTCTTGCAGGTTCCGCCGTTGTCTATCAGCTGGCGACAAAAACTGCATGGCTGGAAATTCCTGCAGCCGTACTTGAATCACCCGGACCGGTTAGCCAAATGGTTGCCGAACAAATGGCGATCAATGTCCTTCAAAAAACTGTCCATGCCAGTATCAGTCTCAGCATCACCGGACACCTTGGTCCCGATGCTCCTCCGGAACTGGATGGTGTGGTCTGGTCGGCAATTGCCCGGAGCGATGGATCAACGAAGTCAAAGCAGCTTGGGGTATCTCCATGGGAATCACCTGCCGAGTGGCCGGAGTTCAGGATCGACGAACTGAACGATCGGCCGGGAAGTGCCCAGCTGCGTCAGTTTCGACAGGCAGCAGGCGTCCTCAGAGCCCTTAAGTTTCTGTTACAGGCCTGAAAGCACATTATCGATGCTGACGATTATCGAATGTCTTGCCGTCATCAGCGGAGCAGTTTTTGGTGTGCTGCTGGCTCGTCGAAAACAGATGGATTTTGTCGGAGTATTCGCAGTAGCCTGCATGACGGCATTTGGTGGCGGCACTCTGCGAGATGTCCTGCTTGATCGTCATCCGCTTTTCTGGATTCAGCATCCCCACTATCCGCTCATTGTCTTTGTGGTGGCGATCGTGGTTTCGCTGATTCCGAGGGTGCCGGCATGGATCGAGAAATGGCTTCCCATCCCGGACGCGTTCGGCCTTGCACTCTTCAGCGTTGTTGGAACCGATTACGCGCTGAAGGCAGGCGTCGCACCATTCGTTGCCATTCTGTTTGGCGTGATCACCGGCACGTTTGGCGGGGTCATCGGCGAAATCGTTTGTAACGAAGTTCCCAGTCTGTTTCGCCCTGCCACACCTTTGTACGCAACCTGTGCCTTCACAGGAGGACTTGTGCAGGTAACTTGCCTGTGGTGGCAGTTGCCTTTCGACATTGTGCTGTGGGTCAGTGCGGGTATCGTTGTGCTGATGAGGTTCGCCGCGCTCAGGTATCAAATCTGCCTCAGGGCCATCGGTACTTAGCACCTGGAAAACAATCGGTTTCCGCCATAGTCGCCTTTCGCTCCGCGAAAGAGCACGCTTTTGCGGAGCAAAAGGCGACACTTATCATCCTGCATCGCCTTAAACTTTGCCAGGATCATGGCCGGATAGCTGCCCCGGTTCCCTGAAAATCCGTCAGCCCCGTCAGCCGAAAGACCAGCACGTCTGATTCTTCCAGCAACAAGTCAAGCTGAAACCGTTCCGATTTGAATGGATGAAATGCAATCGCTTTTTGACCGTCGTACTGTCGCCGATCCACGACAATCAGGTCGACTTTGGCGTCGATCAGCATTTCCAGATATTCGGTTAAGTGCTCCGGTGAATTCACTCTCTTCTGCAGGCGGAAAAAGCTGTCCGGAAAGAAGCCCGAGTAACCGTCCACAAGCGGCTGACCATGAACCGTGGACAGATACATCCAGCTGGCGGTGACTTCGAAATCCCGGACCCTGTTCCCTGATGCCATCGGAAAACAGGCAACACAGTGTCCGGGTCGAGCTTCCCGGCGAATAACATTGATCCATGAACGATGGAGTTCAATGTCAGGAACGGCGGCCAGCTGATATCGGTTCGGCAGTACCTCCATCAGAGCGATCAATGCCATCATCATCACGACAAACTCAGTCAATCTCCTGGATCGCAGTCTGCCAGACAATACCGACCGCATCCCCTGCAATCCGATGGCACAAAGCAGCACAATGCTCAACTGTACGAACCAGGCAAATCGAAACACGTTCCGAACCTGTGCAAATCCTGGCACAATGTTTGAAAGCATGCCCCACAGGTTCCATGTCCCCCAATGTATTTGCCCTGCCATCGACAAAATACCGGCCGCAAAGCATGTTGCTGCCAGAAATACCGTTTGCTGCCGGGTACGTCGGCGTCTCAGGCCGAACCAGGTTCCCAGACCTGCCAGTGTCAGCTTCAGCCATCCGGGATTAAGCATTTTCGAATCAGAGGAACGTTCCATGCGGCCTGGCTGCACTTCGGATTCCGGAAGGACCGCATAATCCCAAAGTGTTGCGGAAAGTGCTGCGGTGACTTCGCCGGATCGCTGAAAGCCATGCTGCGTCAAAATGGAATGCATGGGCAATACGAAAGGTGCCGTGAGTGCAGTCGCCGTCACAATCGCAATAAGCAGCGAAGAGACTCTCTTCTTCCAGAGGCCGTCAGGCCTGAACCGCGGCAACAATACTAGTGGAACAACGACCAGTAGAAGAACACTCATGAACAGGCCATGATGAATGCATATAAAAAATGCAGAGCCCGCTGCAGCTCCCAGCAGAATCCCTCGGAACTTCGACGGTCGTTTCAGAACCACAAACAAGCGTTCCCACGTCCACAGAATTCCCCAGACAGGCATGAGCTGCACGACATCATTGTACTGATGGACGATCGGCAGGCAGACAATCATCAGACCGCCAGAAAGTTCGATCCATGCGGGCTGGTGCAGTCGTCTGAGCAGACGCATTGCAAAAACCCCGTTCAGGATCAGATTCAGAAGAAGGTAAAACTTGCTCGCCAGGATGAGTGAACCGGTTGCCAGCAAAATCGGAGCAGCCAAAAGTGTTGCTGGCTGCGGTTCAGAAAAAGCGAATGTTCCGGGTTCAGGAAAGAAAATGGGAGCATCCCAGTATCCCTGAAATCCGTTTAATGCCCGGTCTGTATTCCACCAGAGAGTCCATACATTAAACAGAGGAACCGTCGCAACACCCGATGTACCAGCCGGCAATGTATTGAGCAGCGCAGACGGCATCAGCGTTGACCGACAGACCCAAAGCGAAGCCACTATAACACATACGACCGACAGAGCTGACGACCGGAAATCCCAATACCCGATAATCCGAGACCAGAACGATCGATGGCAGATACGTGATGGGTTCATTTTCGTATCCGCTGAATATCGCTGGTCCATTGATGAGGCTGGTTGTAGGTCTGGAGTTCGTCATTCCGCACACGACAGTGGCATTTGGTGTGCACGTACCTCCGGATGCCGGCGACAGCTTACGTTTCAGTGACGGTAATTCAACGGCGGGGCGCCTGTTTCTGATACTTCGTTTCATCGCGCCTGCAGAATATCAGGCGGTTTACTGCTTTGTTTGGTAAGAGGACCGGTTAGAATTCAGGTCCGCCTTTTCATCAACGAAGATCGGGCTTTAAATGATTTCCCGTGGAGCAGCCTGAATGGCAGTTTTCGATATTTTGAACAAGGATTACAGTCATCCCGGTCGACTCGCCGTACACTGGCTGGTGGTTCTGTCGGTGGTCTGTCAGTCTCTGGCGATTCGGTCTGCAATTGGCGATGAGAAACCGACTGATTCGAAATCGAGTGATTCGTCGGACAATCAATCCGATCGAAATCAGCTTGACTTCTTTGAAACTCGTATTCGACCAGTACTTGATGAACACTGTTATTCGTGTCACTCAGCGAATGCGAAGAACGTTCGTGGCGGATTATTGCTCGATTCGATGGAAGGGACTCGAAAAGGCGGCGACTCCGGCCCGGCCGTCGTTCCCGGACAGCCGGAGAACAGCCTGCTGATCTCCGCCCTGCGGCATGAATCATTTCAAATGCCACCTGACAGAAAACTGCCCGATTCGATCGTGAAGGATTTTGAAAAATGGATCAGCGACGGCGCGACGGATCCGCGAGCTGGCGGTAAAGTTGCTGAACAGCACGTGATTGATCTGGAGAAGGGGCGAACATTCTGGTGCTTTCGGCCGCTCAGCCGCCCTGACATTCCGGATGCCGGAAAGCTGTGGGCTCGAAATGAGATTGATCATTTTGTTGCCGACGTTCACCAGAGCCGGTCCGTCGTGCCGGCGGAGGATGCAAGTCCGCAGCAGTTGATTCGACGGCTCTGCTTTGTGCTGCACGGTCTGCCTCCCACGACCGATCAAACCGATGTCTTTGTCGCAGCATGGAATCAGAATCCAGAGACTGCAATGCAGCAGACTGTTGATCGTCTGCTTGCCTCGCATCACTTTGGCGAACGCTGGGGACGACACTGGCTTGATGTAGCCCGTTTCGCAGAATCCAGCGGCGGAGGGCGAAGCCTGATGTATCCCGACGCATGGCGTTACCGGGACTACGTCATCCGCTCTTTCAACCAGAATAAGCGGTTTGATCAGTTCGTCCGTGAACAGATAGCCGGCGATCTGCTGCCATTCTCTGATGATGCTCAGCGAGATGACCAGATCACTGGCGCTGGCTATTTGATTCTGGGAGCAATCAACTATGAAGAGCAGGACAAGGAAGCTCTGCGGATGGATGTCGTGGATGAGCAGATCGATTCCATGGGGCGAACCTTCCTCGGAATGACTCTCGGATGTGCGCGTTGCCATGACCATAAATTCGATCCCATTCCCACCGCCGATTACTATGCGCTGGCAGGAATCTTCCGCAGCACAAAGTCGCTGACGCCTGGGAACGTCAGCGGCTATGTCACGGCGAATCTGAAGGCAGGGTACGACAAGCACCCACTGGAAGCATGGCAGGCAAAAGAATCAGAACTCCAGCAGGAAATCCGGGAACTGAGGCAAATCACTGGCCTCCAGACAGCAAATCGCTCAGCACACCTGGCAGTCAGTTCCCTTCCTGGAACGGTCGTTGACGAAACGGATGCCCGATTTACTGGTGATTGGGTAATGTCTCGCAGCATGCGGCCATGGGTGGGAGATGCTTATCGACACAGTGCGAGCCCGCGAACCGGGGAAACCGTGACCTATGAAGTATCCCTGTCAAAGTCAGGAATGTACTCGGTCCGAGTTTCCTACAACGCCGCCAGCAGCAGATCAGGCTCAGTCCCGGTGATCATCGAACATGCAGATGGCCAGTCAGTCGTCAGAATTGATCAGCGCAACGAACCCGGAATTGACGGTGTGTTTGAAGAAGCCGGTCAGTTTCGATTCGACAGCCAGCGGCCCGCTGTCGTTACGATTGATGCCCAGTCCGCTGCTCCAGGGTTCGTCATTGTCGACGCCGTGCAGTTTCGGTTAACGGAAACCTTAGCCGCAGTGCAAACTGCAAACTCAACAGAACCATCTGCCGGTGAGCAGAAAACAGATGCCGCTGTCATCAAAGGCAAAATCGCTCAACTGAAGACTCTTGAGGAGTCGCTGAAGAGTCACCAAAAGAAAAAGCCCGTCATCCCGCAGGTGATGTGTGTTGAAGACGAATCTGCACCGAGCGACTGGCATATTCATGTTCGAGGCGGAATACGAAACCACGGGCCGGTGGTGCCGCGGGGATTCCTGTCAGTCGCTCTTCCGCAGGGAGAACTGATGCCTGTAATTCCGGCAACATCCAGTGGACGTCTGCAGCTGGCCGACTGGCTGGTGTCCGCCGACAACCCAATGACCGCTCGAGTGTTCGTCAATCGAGTCTGGATGCACATCATTGGCGAAGGAATCGTCCGAACGCCTGACAATTTTGGTTCAACCGGTCAGTTGCCCACTCATCCCAAACTTCTGGATTATCTTGCTTCTGAGTTTGTCAATGACGATCAGTGGGCCATCAAAACCCTTGTTCGACGAATTTGCCTTTCGCGCACATTTCGAATGGCTTCTGCTGCAAATGAATCCAGTATGCAGGACGACCCGGACAATCTGCTGCTGACGCGAGGTTTTCGCAGACGACTGGATTCGGAATCCATCAGAGATTCCATTCTCATGATCAGCGGACAGCTTGATCTGAGCGTAGCCGGAGGATCAACGATTCGGGAGTTTTCGACTTACGACAATACATACAGCCATGAAAAATGGCCGTCCCGCAGCCGCAGCGTCTATGTGCCGTTCTTTCGAAACTCAATGCTGGATCTGTTCTTTGTCTTCGACATTGCAAACTCTAACCTGGTCACCGGAAGACGCACAAACAGCACTCTGCCGTCTCAGGCCCTCTATATGATGAACAGTCCGTTCGTTGTGGAACAGGCTCGTTTGGCGGCGGAGAATTTTCTGTCGGGACGGTCCCTGAGCGATCGTAACCCGGAAGACATCATTCGCGATGCCTGGCGACTGACTCTTGGGCGTGAACCAGATTCCCGGGAGATTGAGTACGTTAATTCAATACTTTCATCAGACAAACCAGCGGAAGATGTCTGGGCAGGAATTTTTCACGCACTGTTCGCGTCCGTGGATTTCCGGTATCTGGATTGAAGACCTCGATGTGATTCAGCCAAAAAGAATTCTTCGGGAAAAACACCTGGCCGAGTCTCTCCGAGACTCGCGATTCCCGGCGTCTCGGCGAGTCGCCGCCAGTGCGTAAGTGAAGGCGTTTGAACAGCAGGGTGAAAGTCCCTGTCACAGTGCCGTTTCCGGCTCCACTTACAGGCAAACCGAAAACGGCAAGCCCGCACCCAGCGCTGGCCGCATCAATTCTATGCGAGATCGTGGGCTCTACCGTCTCAGTGCCGCCCATATCCGGCTGGTCCAATCCACAGGAACCTGCTAACGGCGAGCCGTATGCGGGAAAACTGCTCGTACGGTTCTGAGGGAGGGGGAGCTGAACTCAATCAGCCCTCCCCACCCCCTGTCGTGTGGCCAACTCAATTCCGGGCGTCTGGCTTCGCGGATATTATTCGCGGATATAATCAGAGACCTGGACATGGCCCTCCATATCTTGCAGAGAGCATTCCCCCGGAGATTAAGCACAGTTGGAGAGTCTCTTTTGCCTGTGGCAATGATGAGTACCTGAGCGAACGCTACGATTTTGTTTCATCCCCGGAATCTCCACTCAATCTGACACTGGGAAAAGTTGCGGACATGGTGGCATTCACACCTGAGGATGGTGCACCACGAGCCAGCATGTTCGCAGTTCAAACCAGCAAAGACGAAGTCATTTTTCTCGATCGCTGTTCACGGGAGCCGGGCACCGTCTGTCCCGTTGCGTACTGCCCTGAACGAACAAATTTGATGTGGAATTCCCCGAACGATGAACCAGACTTTAACTGGGAGACAATAGACGTCGTCAGCGTGCTGTTCATCACGATCCAGAAAACAGATCAGGGGCAACTGGAACTGCAAATGGAAGTTGATCATCTATCCGGGAATGAATTGAAGCATTTCATCAAGTCTCGGTGAGAAACACTGAATGGGGACGTTGGTGCCCGTCGCGGATGTGTCGTATGCTATTTACGGTGGTTTGTCGAGCTTTATTCCTATCGGGAGGTGGAACAGTGTGTCGCATCGCCCTGGTCGTCACCTTTCTTGTCGTCAGATACGCGATGAAAAGCAACTCAGCGATATGTTGCAGGATAGCGCTCCGCCGCAAGGGAGGCTAACCCGGATCGACGATCCCGTAGAGTGGGTCAGGGAGACACGAATCATCGCGATGCGGAAGGTTTATTCTCCTCGGGTACTGGCAGTTGTAGAGGCGGCTGAAGGAAACGCGTCGGGCAAACCTGAACCCGTGGAGTTGTCATCCGAATACATCGCCGAGTCAAAAGATCTAATGAATTGGAGAGCAAAAATGGCGGGGGCAAGGCTCGCCAGAGTTCTTGCTGCAGACCTGGATCTGCAATGAATTCGAGATCTTTATGAGTCCTCTCTGCCCACGCAGAAGGAAGGTAAACGACTCGTGCGAATTGATTGAATCCTGACTTTGAGGACGCCGGATGCTGTCGTTTCCTCCGGCAGCATGTGCGAAGATTCGCGGGCTCCGGTTTTTTTTTGCGAGATGGCTACCGCATGCGAGTCTGCGCTCCGTGTCCGTTTCTCACAGTGCATTTGTCGTTAAACTTCCATTGAGGATCTGTCGCATGTCTGCCTCTCCATTCACTATTTAAGGACAATTTTTTATGCCTGAAGATGCTTATGCGAAGTATATTGAAGACTTGCAGCGTAATTTAATTGCATCTGATCAGCTCGACATTGATACATTGAGGAAGTGCTGGAGCGCGTGCCACACGCTATCGGTTGCTGAACTAATAAGTTCCAGTGTAGAGTCGGTCGTTATTCCCGCGATGGAGCGAATGGCAACGATCCCGGTGCCGGTCGAAAGTCACCTCTTTCAGAGCGCCGCTTCCGGTGCTATGCGCGTCATTCAGGTTCTGGACAAGAAAAGGCCATGGAAGAATTATGAATTCTGTCGGATCGCGGCTTGTTGCACGGGCGAAAACAGGCCATTCGCTGCTATGATTATTCGTTAGATGATGGATTTTCTACCTCATGCACTTTTGGTTGCGTTTCCAGTCCTGATTCCCATTTGCCACGGCGAACCTGGCGAACCGTTGCGCACCGAACCGAATCAAAAGTCACTTCGTGCCCTGGCATTTCTGGCTTGCGCTATGGGCAGTCGAGCTGCCAGCAACGCGATAACCAGTGCCACTGACGCCCGCCTCGAATGCGAGGCATTATTAAAAAGCTGGAAAACCGGCAGTACTGACCACCTCGATATGGACGGATTTGAAGATGCCGTTGCACGCCATACCATGTAGATTCGATTCGGGAAGAATCTTTGCTGGTCGAATCGTCAAAGTCATCTGAGATTGCCGGGCGACGGCCGAGTCACCTGCAATCTTGAAACGTGAGAATGCTCCGTGGCATCCGGTTGCGTCCTGAGCCGTGAAAGGATTTTTGACCGGACGTCTTCGAATGCATCGTCATGGGTTCGAACTTGCGTCGGATGGAAATCCGCTTTTTTCCATCGGTCGTCATCGCTGCTCGGAAAACCGGGTTCAACCTCAGATCGGGAAAACACAGTGTCCGGCGTTTGAGTCGGCTTTCTTTCAGTTGACCGTCGACGTACCATCCTGATTGGTGCGAGTTCCCTGTCAGGGTCGGAAATTGGGGTGCGCCTGATCAGTCGGTACGTGACAGCGTTCGGTTCGGAACCGGGGGCGTCCTGCCGTCAAGTTTTTTAACCCAATCTCCAGGGTTCAAAGAGTACGAGTTATGAGCCAGGTTTCGCAGGTATTAAAGCTTGGGCGAAACATTACCATGCTGCCGGTGATCCACGGCAGCGGTGATTTCGCAGTTGAAGTTCGCCGTCTGATGCTGAATCAGAAGTTCGATTGTCTGGCGGTGCCGCTGCCACCTTCGTTTCGTAATGAGGTCGAAGCTGCCGTGGATCAGCTTCCGCAGGTTTCGGTCGTGCTGCAGCGGGAGCCATTGCATTCGTTTACAAAGGGTGAGTTCGATCCGGATGCAGGCGATGGCGATGATGATTTTTCTCCGTCAGACGAATCCGAACGTCGGGCCAGTTTCGTTCCCATTGATCCCTGTCAGCCGGTCATTGCAGCCCTGCGAATTGCTCTGCAGGAACATATGACTCGTGCCTACATCGATCCGGAAAGTGAATATTATCTGCCGAGAGCTGCGGTGCTTCCGGATCCCTATGCACTGAAGCGGGTCTCAGTGGAACAGTTTGCTGCTGCCGTGCTGCCGTCAGTGCCCAGACCTGAAGATGATACTCAGCGTCATCGGATTTTATGGATGGCAAGCGAGCTGCATCAGTTGTCGCGTCATCATGAGTCAGTTCTTTGTGTCTGTAGTCTGGTCGACTGGCCCTGGCTGCGAGACGCTTTCAACTCGGCTACCGACCGCCCCGTGAAAATGGACCTTCCCCAGAATCCGGCCCAGATTTTTTCTGTGGACCCCCGTACTCTCATTTTCATGCTTGGGGAACTGCCATTCATCACAGGCCTCTATGAACTCGCGCGTGCTCGTCTGGATGACGACGAGAATCTGTCAATTGACGGTATTAAAGCGTTGCTGATCCACGCGAGAGAACGCTATCGAGCTGAGTTCAAAACGCGAGCAAGGAAAATCACACCGCACCTGCTTTCTGTTTGTCTGAAGTACATTCGGAATCTGTCGCTGATCGAACGTCGATTCACGCCTGACCTGTACACTCTGATTGTGGCCACCAGTCAGATTGCCGGGGATCAGTACGCAATTCATGTGGCTGAAACTTCACGAGATTATCCGTTCCTGCCTCTCGACGAGTTTCCCCAGCTGCGATTTGGAGTCGATCGAATTGTGCTGCCTGACGGCACTGATTTAAAGGGTGTTTCACGCCTGCCCGGGCATCCTGTTGTATGGCGAAGCTGCCAGCTGAACGCTCGTCCTGAACGCAAAAATCAGGTTGAATGGCAGCGAACATGGAATCCGTTTGGTCAGTGCAGCTGGCCACCGGAAGATGTGGCCATCGAGCGGTTTCGAACGCACGTCCGCGATGTTGCTCTGCAGATGATTGGAAACGATCTCGCGAAAACTGAAAAATTCAGTGCCAGCATGAAGGATGGTCTCGATATTCGTGAGACTCTGCGGAACTGGCATACGGGCGATCTGTTCGTTCGAATTTTTCCGCCCGCCCGCGGAAAACTGGACTGTGTTGTCATGCTGTTTGATTCTCCCGCTGATCCTCGAGACTACCCATGGAGAATTACGTGGCATGCAGAAAACCATGACGAATCCACATTGTCACTGTTCGCCAGTAACTTTCTGGACAGCATGGTTGGCCCTGGAATTGCGTTGTCACGATATGGCGGATGTATGTTTCTGTTCCCGCCGCGGCCAATTCGTGATATCTGGAGGGATCCTCAGTTCGATTTTGCGGATACACTGGAAGAGCGGCTTCTGGCAGCGGCACTTTGCTATTCGAGAGAAAAGCACATCGCCCTTCTGAGTCATTCTCCTCCAGGAGCTGGCTGGCGCAGACTGGCAAGTCGTTACCGTAAGAAAATCGTTCATGTGCCGATGAATCGATTTGGTGCGACCACAATTGAAAAACTGAGAATCTTTCACGTTCTAAATGGGCATCAGGTTCGAAGTTACGCAGAACAGTTCATCCGGAAACCCTGACCGGGGAAGAATGAAATGAATCGATGGACCGGTGGAAACGCGATTGACCGGCGACGTGCCATGTCACAGGCGGCGGGAGCTGGCATTGCCATGAATCTCTGGGGCCTCCTGCGTGCTCGAGCGGCCGCGAACGAAAACGCTGCCGGAGTACCCAGGACGTCGTCAATTCGTTCGTGCATTTTCATCTTCTATTATGGTGGTCCGCCACATCTTGATACCTGGGACCTCAAGCCCAATGCTCCATCGACGGTTCGTGGTGAATTCCGTCCGATCTCGACGACCGTCCCCGGGACTCAAATCTCCGAACACCTCCCGCGAATGGCGGGCGTCATGCACAAGGTGGCTCTGATACGCAGTCTCCATCATACGAACCGGCTGCACGATTCTGCCTCGACGGAAATCTTTACCGGCCGACAGGGGCCTCAGGGTGATCGGGAAGAATTCAACCCGATCCCGCAATTCTATCCGGCACATGGAGCCGTGCTGCGGCACCTTCGACCACCTTCAGAAGCCCCTGTGGAACATGCGGTTCTGCCGTGGCTGTTTCATAATGTGATCGACGTACCCTGCCAGGGTGGAGGGTTTCTGGGCAGCCGTTTTGACCCATTTGAAATCAGCGGCGATGGAACATCCCTGAAATATCGCATTGAGGTGCTTCAGCAGCAGCAGCATTTGAATGCTGAAAGAATTCACGTACGCCAGCAGCTGCTGCATTCACTGGATCTGTCCGCGGTGGCTCGACAGGATCAAACCGCAAAGCAGCTGAAGGATTTTAGTCAGCAGGCCTGCCAGCTGTTGCTGTCGGAAAAGCTCAATCAGGCACTTGACATTGATCAGGAAGATCTGCGGACCAGAGAACGTTACGGCATGCTGGCACCTCCGATCATTTCGGGAGATGGAGCCGCAGCCGGTGCTGTGGGTCGGAACCTTCGAGGCCAGAATCTGCTGATTGCCCGCCGTCTTGTGGAAGCCGGAGTTCCATTTGTCAACGTAAATGATTTTCGCCAGCAGGGCCAGAACTGGGATTCGCATACAGATAACTTCGGACAGCTGCGCAAATACCTGCTTCCTCAGGCCGACCAGTCACTTTCCGCACTGATTGAAGATCTGGATCAACGAGGACTGCTCGATTCCACTCTGGTCGTGGCGCTCGGTGAATTCGGACGTACTCCCACAATCAATGCGTCAGCCGGACGCGACCACTGGCCCGACTGCTATTCCATTCTGCTTGCCGGGGGAGGAATACGAGGAGGCTCAGTCTGGGGATCGAGTGACGCGATCGGAGCATATCCCGAAACAGACCCTGTCACTCCGGCGGACCTTGCGGCGACCATCTACTGGAGGTTTGGCCTCGATCCGAGACTTGAAATCTCCGACCCATTCAATCGACCCCATCGACTGGCGAATGGGCTGCCGCTGGAATCGCTGTTTTCCTGAAGGTCAGTTTTCGTAAGCGTCAGTCCTGAATCACAGTCGGACGGGCCGCATATCGAATGGCCGAGGCAGCTCGATGAAGCGTCTGTGGCTGTTCATCGGACGAACGTTCTTCGGCTGATTTTTCTTCCGTTTTCTTTCGTGAAGACTCCGGCCATCGATCCAGCCAGCGAGGCATATCAAAATCGGGGATCCACGTTCGAGAGTTCAGGTAGGAGATGCTTCTTTTCAGTGGAGAGGCTTTAGATTTGTCTGAAGGACGAATCTGGCGAGCCGCTGGTTTTTCCATGGCACCCGAAGCGGATGTCTGGCGACCTGATGTGGAATCTGGTTCTGAGAACTCCGGCGTTGAATATGTTTCTGCTTTTGCAGGGGAGGCGTGCGATGAGGCGACTGCCGGCGGGACAGCAAAGCGATACGTGTTCTGAAACACAGCAGGAGCTGCCGAGTCTTTCATGGCAAGATCACTTCGCGATCGACTGGAAGGCGATGGCGAATAGGGACTTGGCGCGGAAGTGGCAGACAGAGAAGATTCGTCCGGCGTCATATCCAAAGGGCGAAGTTCATTCATCTGTGCGATATTCAGCGAAGCAGGTTTGTTCCGTCGTTCCTTGATGGAATTGAGGCGTGGTGGTCCTGAATTTTCCGATGCTCTGGGAGGAACCGGCGGCACGGCTGAACGTGGTGAGGACGAGGCCGGCCCAAAGGGAATAATTTCGATCGACACTGTATCGGTCGGATCAACTTTCGCCGGTTCAGCTGTCATACGCAGTTCATCGGGCGATGGGATCTCCAGAGAATGCCCCAACGGTCCGGTCATCGATTCTGTTCCGGAAGACGACACTTTGTCTTCAAAGGTCAGCTCAGCGTTATCTTCAGATTCGTTCAGATCCATGGTGAAGTCGGGAACGTTTAGTTCCGGAGGATCACTATTATATGAGGGAGATTCTGTTGCTGGCTGGAACGATGATTCAGCGGGTACAGCAGGTGATTCTGCTGATGCCGGAAAGTCTGGTACGGAAGTGCTCTGGTCCTCAAACACCTGTGGCTGTTGAACGGGTGCCGCAGACATTGCCGGTGTTGAAGACTGTCGACTGAGGTTCTCAATGGCTGCGGTCATGCTGTCGAGTCGGGCCTGGATTGCGTCAAGCTGTTGCTTCGCAGCCTGCTGCTGGGCCTGTTGTTCGACCTGCGAACTGAAAGAATCGCCAGATGCAGGGGGCGATGGCTGCAGTTCTGGTGTTGGCTGCTTCTGCAGCTTTAACTGTTGCAGAGCATCATGAATTCGTGCCATATCCGCTGTCATACTGCCGTTGTCGACAGTGACATTGACCGGATGAACCGTGACGGGCACATAGATTTGCGGCAGTGCAGCATTGTCCGGGAAGGCGGGCTGATCGATCCTGTCGCTCGAAACACTTCGCTGGACAACAACTGACCGACCAGCGGAGTCTCCCGAATTGCTGTCGCTGACGATATTCGCCGTCACGGCTGCTCGCGAATGCGGTAGCTGTTTGTTTTGCGCTGTGGCATCCGACGAAAGGTAGACACCCGGCCGGATATTTTGCGGTGCATGGTCCCGGACGGCAGCATGAGAATAATTATGGCTGCCGCCCTGGGATGTTGAGTTGCCCTGAGCCCTGAAGGCCGGCAGCAGCGTCACAATTCCCATCACGGTGCAGACTGCGATGGCCGCAACAAGCAGGATATTGCTGGTTTGTAAGTGAGGTTCGTGATCCATCCCTGATTCACCCAATCTCAATTGCCTCGGCGCCACGGAGTTGGCAGTGTCAGGGCCTTCCTGTCAGTTACCAGAGTACGCAAGCGAAAGCGCGGGAAAAGGAAACCCTGTTTCTGCTTATCGGCAGGTGCAACAACCTGCCTTGACGGAATAATCCGAATAATCAGAAAAGTCGATCTCGGCTTCCCAGTTTGCCAGCCTGGCAGGACGGGAAATTGACTCTGATGAGAATGGGAATGTGCTTGCGCGCAAAAAAACAGCGCGGTAAGGTCCCCTCAAAGCTCCTAGCTTTCCTTACCGCGCTGTTGTGCGCGAGTGACAAGAGTATGTTATTGATCGCTGATTAAGCTGATCAGTCGATAAGCGTTGCTGCGGTCATTTTTCTTAGGCTGCTGGGCCGTTGTTCACGGCGTTTGCCTGCGACAGCAAAACATAGGTCGGATCCGGGAGGCGTCAAATTTCCTGCGGGTAATTTTGCTGATGGCGGGCAAAAACACGAATTTTGCTGGGATTCCTTTCCGTTGCCGGGAAAACCTGTTAGTTCAGAGTTTGGCTTCAGGGATGGGACTGGAAGTTAATACAAGGTTCCAGTGCTGATAAAGCCGTTCCGCAGCCTTTTGTACTGTGAACATTTCCACGATTCTGGATCGGGAATTTGCGGACAGCCGGGTTCGCAGTTCTGCATCATTCATCAGTCTTTGCAGCAGCTGCTTTAATTCCGGCAGATTTCCTGCCGGGAAGAGTAATGCGTGTTGTTCGTTGCTCAGCAGTTCCGGTGTCCCACCGACATCGGAGGCGATGATCGGCAGTCCGCTGGATGCCGCTTCAAGCAGCACACGGCCAAACGGTTCCTGGCGAGCCGCATGAATCAGAACATTGGACGCATTCATCAGGTCGGGTATATCGTCTCGAAATCCCAACAGGTGCAGATTTGCATCGAATCCCGCGTTGGAGAACGTTGTTCTGATTGCCTGTTCATAGGCGAGAGATTCGGGTTTGGCCGAAAAACGGTCTCCTGCGACCACCCAGTGCAGCGGAATCGGAGAACCCTCTTTCAGGATTTCCACGATGACTTCCGCAGTGTCTCGCTGGCCTTTTCGCAGGCAGATTTGCCCGGCCGTCAGAATCACAAACGCATCGTCAGGAATCTGAGGGAGAACACGATGTCGAGCCAGCTCACGTGTTCCCGGTCCAAAAACCTCAGGATTCACGCCGTTGTGAATGACCGTGCATCGCCCGGCGTCCAGTCCCTGATTTGCCAGATTCTGTTTTGTGGCTTCCGACACAGCAATCAGCGTGTCATTGCGATTCAAATCCCGAATGGTGCTGGGGTTGAGATGAATGATATCACGCAAATGACCGATCCGGCGAACCACAGCGGTTTGCGACTGGTTGCCAGTCATGGAAAGTTTCAAGCATTCGGAAGGCAACGAGCCAGTCAGCCGAGCCATTGCCAGGCTGTTTGCATGCAGAATGTCGGGTTGCAGTTTCTGGACGATCTTCAGGAGTCGTGCGATCACTGCGGAACGCTCGGACCTCAGCCCGTTTTCATCGTGAAACGAAATTGAAACAACCGGAATTCCACGGTTCAGAAACTCTGCCGCGAGTCGGCCCCGATCCGGTGCAATAGCTGTAAAGTCGGGACAGCGAAGCCCCGCGGATGACTTTCCATGACTGGAATGGTGGCTCAGATGATCAATCACGCTGAGCATCGATTGTTCGCCACCATTCAGCGACGAATATTCACAAAGCAGAGCAATACGCACAATGGCTAATCTATTCCAGCAGCCATTCAATCACACGCCAGTCCATCCAGCGTCGGTCGGGGTCGACACCTTTTTTGCCCACAAATCCGAGGTGTCCGCCATGATCCGTCAGGTGCAGGCGAACATTTACTGGCAGTCGAACATCCGCAAGCGGCGACGCACAAACCAGCGGGTCATCTTTTGACGCCAGAATGGTTGTGTGCACCCGAATATCAGAAATGACCGGCTTCGATGAAGCCATCGCATAATAATGTTCGGCAGAATCGTATCCGCAGGCGGGAGCGGTAAATACATCATCGAAATCATACAAACGCCGGGGCAGACGCTTCATGAGTGCGAGAGGTACATCGTCACGCCACATCGGTCCGGAAACAACGTGCTGCAGCAGGCTTCGAGTAAAATACCAGTCGTAACGTTCTCCAAGTGACGACCTTTGTAAGGCACGCACACAGTGATTCAGGTCAATTGGAGGACAAACAGCGACCGCACGAAACACGCTCATTGGCACCCGCTGTGCGTATTCTCCCAGATAACGAAGTACAAGATTGCCGCTGATGGAATAACCAACGACCGAGATCGGAGATCCAGGACACAAACGTTCGATCATGCGAATCGCAGCGTCGAGATCGTCAATTCGCCCGGCATGATATGGCGATTTCGCCAGCTGAGAGCCTGCCCCACAGCCCCGATGGTCCATTCGAAACGTGCGAATGCCCTTCGCCTGCAGTTTGGAACTGGTGCGTACCATGTATCCGCTGTTGTGACAGCCAGCGAGACCGTGCAGCAAAAGCACGACATGATCCTCACGTTCCCACACGGTGGGGCGATCGTCGTGCAGCACAAGAAAATCGTCGTCCGGAAGCCGCAGTTTCCGCTGAGTTGTTCCCAGAAGCGTTGGTCGTGAGGGTATAAACGAACCAAGAAGCGTCTGCAAATGCCCGTTGGAAAGTCCTCGCGCTGGCGAAAAGGCTGTGATGTTCTGAGCGGGATTCATCGGCAGGATGACCGGCCCGGAGTCCATGAGTGACAAACTTGTCACCGCCGTGGTCGTTCCAGTGTCTGATGATGTTTTTCGAAGAGCACCCATGGATCACAAACCCACATAAACGCAAAAATATTGGTTCAAAATGCAAGAGTTGTAAACGTTTACTGCAACTGCGCAAATAGCAGCGGCAAGGAAATGTCCAGCTTTCAGACGGTCCGTCAGCAATGACTCAAACTTGAGCCGTCACCGCGGCATTGAATCGATTCCGAGGTACGATCTGCAAGCCTTGCCGCTCCCCAGTTCCGGATTCATCGTCATTGGGCAAAGTGAAAATCGAATCGGTGTTTTCCTGTTTTACCAAAATCCCTCCATCTTCACGCATCGCATTCCTATGTGACCCAGATTTCCTAATTTGAATTGTCGAAGAGGAGGAAATTAGCTGCATTCACAAGTTTCGCTATCCGACATATTTTCGCCCTCTTTCCATTCCGGGTAATTCCCAGGTCGGTCTTCGGAATACCACTGTGTTACCGTGTGGTGCCATTGCTCCGGATTCTGAACGTCAATAAAAGCGTTTCGCACTTTTTCAGCTTCGGGATGCCACATTGCATAGCGGATGCCGAATTTTCGCAATTGCCGGGACGCCTGTTCGGCTGGATAAACGTCGGCCGCCAGTCTCATGTGTTCTCTGATCATGTCGCGTTGTTCGAACACTGTTGGTGCTGCTGGCAGTGCATTTCCCCTGAGTAGTGCCTGAGTCTGCTGAAAGATCCACGGATTTCCGATTGCTCCCCGAGCGGCAGTCACTCCATTTACACCTGTTTCTCGCAGCATCCGAACACAGTCATGAGCCGTGAAGAGGTCGCCGCTGCCAAGCAGGGTCTGGTGAGGAAAGGCATCGCGGACCATTTTGAGGAAGTTCCAGTTGCTTCGGCCCACATATTTTTGAGCAACGGTACGGCCGTGAATGGTTACGGCTGCGACACCCGACGCGATGGCACCCTCAAGGATTTGAAAGAAGTTGTCGGTACTTTCGCTGGAGTCATCCAGTCCTCGCCGCATCTTCACGGTGACTGGAATTCTTTGCGGCAGGGCGTCTCGAACGGATTGGACAATCTGGAGAGCGATATTGGGCTGACCCAGATGCAGTCCACCCCGGCACTGTCCCCGGAGCTTCTTCATTGGGCATCCGAAATTGATATCGACAACATCGAATCCCGCATCGACCAGTCGCCGCGCTGCTTCGGCAAATTCTGCCGGATGTGAACCCATCAGCTGTGCCCCAACCGGATGGTCCGTGTCAGCAACTTTCAGGAATCGGCGTGTACGTTCGCGGTCTTTGAGGTTGTTGACGAACCTCTCAATCATCACTTCGTGCACAGTGTAGGGCGCGCCCATTTTTCGGGCGAGTGCGCGCATTGGCCAGTCGCTGTAACCGCTGAGTGCCGCCAGAACGACCGGGGATGGCAGTTGAATCGATCCAATTTGCAGCATGGTGGCGTTAACTAATGCTTTCGAAGACTCCGCGTTCACGATTTTTTCGCGTATGATCCGGATCGAAGACCTGTCCGCTCATCGCAATATAGACTCCATCGGGGCGTGACAGTACCGTACCGACAGCAACTCCCACATTAAAGATCGCATCGCTGGTACGAAAGCCGGCTGGCTGCATGGCTCCGGTGAGAACAATGCATTTCCCCGGGATGTTTGCAAGCATCCGCGCCGTTTCAATCATCGTGTCGGTGCCATGAGTAATGATGATATGTCGTTCGTCAATACTGCGAACGTGTTCCCGCACCAGTTCCCGATCAGCCAGTGTCATCTCAAGGCTGTCTTTTCGGAGGAGTGATTCGATTTGATAATCAAAGGCGACGGGAAGATCCTGAAGGATGCGTTCGACACCAGGCGCGCCCACCTGATACTGGCTGAGGGCATCGAAATAGACTTTATCGATGGTACCACCGGTTGCGATGAAGCGAATCTTCATGGTGACTGTTTGCCGCCGGAGCGAGTTGCGAAGGAGATGCTTTGGAATTTCAGAGACTGGCAAAGGTCATAAATTGTGATGAACTGCTGCACCTGGACATTGTCATCAATGTCAAGAATGATGGGTGACTCCGCATCGGCTTCAGCAAGTCGAGCAAGTCGGCTTCGCAGATCATCCAGACCGGTGACTCGCTGTTCATTGACCAGTATGGCTGCGTTCTGACCGGCACCATTTTCCAGTGTCAGCCTGATCCTCACCTGCTGATGGTCCCACATGTCTGCAGGCGGCTGAACAGGATCCGACTTTTGTTCCACTGTACCCGCCGCGAGAGCGGCAGCGAGAAGTCGATCGGGCGTCTGTCCGATGGAGGCGCATACAAAAAATACCAGCAACAGGAAAACGACGTCAATCATGGGCGTCATGGTTTCGCTGTCAATTGACGAGCTTCTTCGGGAGTGTGACGGGATTCTCATTAAATGTTGTCCGGTCTCAGCGAGTCTGTCCTGCTGCAGAAGATGAGTTTGCATCGGAAGCAGAATCAGCGGCCACGGCAAAGTAAATCCTGCGAATGTTGACTGCCGCACACTTCTCCACAAGAGTCCTCACATGCCGATAGTCTGCCGTGCGGTCGGATCGAATTCGGACTTCCGGCAGCAGCTGTTTTGCCGAAGCATTCTGGCTCAGAGTTTGTAACTGCCCTGCGATCGCCTCTTCGGATTGTTGCTGACTACCGACGAAGTAGCTGCCATCTGCGCGAACGGTAATGGTAATGCGATGGCTGGCTGCATCGTGATCGGCCATGCCCAGAGTCGCCACGGGAAGAGAAACGTTCTCTGACTGCTCGTTTCTGACAAAATGACTGGCGACAAGAAAGAAAATGATCAGCAGGAAAACCACATCAATCAGCGGAGTAATATTGAATCGCAATGGCTGACGCTGGGATAGCTGATTGGGAGTACGCATCAGAGAACAGTCGTTGCTGTGTCAGGTGTCAGGGTTTCAGATGCAGGGTTTCAGATGTCATTCTGTCGAACACGACATTCTGAAACGAATCATGGCCGGATTGGTCAGTGGGTCTGAAGCATATGGTAGGGCGTTTGGCCGGATGCGGGAATATGTGTACTGGAAATCTGTTTTTTTTTGGCTGTCGCCTTGTACAGGCAGCGACCGGACAGCGATGATCAGCCGCTTTCTCGCGGATGACTGGCAAAGCCGGTCATTTGGTTGTCGGGTGAATGTTTTCCCTTCAAAACCGAATCGTTAAGCGTTAGCAGTAAATATGCAGTTTGAAACCAAATGTATCCATGGCGGAGTCCATAAGGATCAGCAGTACAACAGCGTTACGACTCCGATTTATGCGTCGTCAACATTTTCGTGGTACGACCTGGAAAAGAACACGGGATACGACTACACCCGTTCAGGAAATCCGACGCGAAAAGCTCTGGAAGAGAACCTGACGGACCTGGAAGGCGGCAAAGGATGTTCAGCCACCTCGTCCGGCATGTCGGCCATTCACTGTGCGATGTCACTTTTTTCGCCCGGGGACCACATTATCGTTCCGGTGGATGTTTATGGCGGTACGTTCCGTCTTTTTGACAGATTTCTGAAGGAAAAGGGTCTGCAGTTTTCCTTTGTCGACATGACCGATCATTCCGCGATCCGCGCGGCTTTGACACCTCAGACGAAATGCCTGTGGATTGAAACTCCCAGCAATCCACTGCTGAAAGTTGTCGACCTGGACGCAATGGTTTCCATTGCGCGCGAGCATGGTGCGATCACCATTTGCGACAACACTTTCTTATCTCCCTATCTGCAGCGTCCGCTCGAATTCGGCGTTGACATCGTGGTTCATTCGACCACGAAATACATCAACGGGCATTCCGATGTGGTGGGTGGTTGTGTGATTTCGGCTAAAGAAGAGCACGCTGTTAAGATCGCATGGCTGTGCAACGCGCTGGGGCTGGCATGTTCTCCGTTTGATGCATGGCTGGTACTTCGGGGGGTCAAGACGCTCGGCTGTCGCATGGAAGCTCAGCAGGCGTCCGCCGGGAAAATCGCCCGGTTTCTCAGCGATCATCCTCGAGTTCGCCACGTCTTTTATCCGGGGCTGGAGACCCATCCGCAGCATGAACTTGCCCGAAGGCAGCAAAAAGGGTTTGGGGCGATGCTGAGTTTTGAGGTCGAAGGTGATCGCACGCTCGTTGAGCAGGTCTGCACTCGAACGCGGCTCTTCGACATGGCGATTTCCGTAGGGGGAATCGAGTCACTGATTTCATTTCCGACAACGATGAGCCATGCATCAATGAGTGCTGAGGCACGAGTTGCAGCCGGCATTAGCGATCGTCTGATCCGAGTGTCCGTCGGCCTTGAGCACGTCGATGACCTGATGGCTGATCTGAATCAGGCACTGGCATAATCTCAGGCGGCACACCTCGATTCGCTCCTCGGTGAACTCTGTAATCCATCATTCCGGGATGTCAAACGCGCGATTTCGATCAAAATCGGCGAGGATTGGTCCATTTTTTGCTGCTTTTGGTCGGCATGTGAGGGCTTCTGATGAGGCCGCTCTTGCGAAAAGCGAGGCACAAGGAAACAATGCTGGTTGCTCGGGGGATTCGAGTACGAAGTAATGCCGGATTGATTTGGCAGTTTTGCCACTCGGGATTTTTGGAAAATGCCCTCATGACTTTCCCGCTTTCGCCTGATTGTATGTCGCTGCATCTGGTTCAGGTTTGTCGCAGCATTCTGATAACCGGACTTTGCCTGTCGGCTTTGACAGCATTCGGTGCATCGGCTGGTCAGACCAGTTTAGAAGCGAAACCGCCTGTATCGGAACCGGCGGGCGAAATTCCGGCAGGGGAAGAAGAAGTTCAGAAGCAGGCGGAACAGGCCGATCCGCCCGTGATGCTTTCTGACGAAGAAGTTCAGAAATTACTGTCAGAGCTGACTTCGACGGATTTCTCCAAAAGGCAACAGGCTGTCGTCTCCCTTCGAACTGTCAGTGCAGAACAGATCCGGTTACTTTTGAACGCTGTTGCTGAGCAGTCCGCTCCGGAAGCGACTCGGCAGGTGTTTGAGTTGCTGGAAGGCTTTTACTCCGGCGACGATCCGCAAAAAGTTCTGGTGGCTTCTGAAATCATCGAGAACTGTACAACCAGCGATCGGTGGATGACGGCCGAGGCGGCCGGTGAGATTCTGAATCGGCAATGGAGACGCCGAAGCAAGCTGGCGATCGAGCATTTGCAAACTCTGGGAGCCCGGATCAATTCGGATAATCTGGAATCGTTTGCTCAGGGGTTTGCGGGGCGTAATCGGTTCATGTTTCAGGCAGGAGAACAGCCTCAGCTGCAGATCAATATGGTGAAGTCCTGGAAGGGTGGAGAACGCGGACTTCAGGAATTGGAACGCCTGGCGGCTGTCATCCGCGGTGAGAATTCGGTTGGGGAAATGCGGGCTGCTGTTTATCTGATTGACGAACACCCTCTGTCAGAATCAGAAGTTGCGAGGCTCAAAGCGGCGTTCGGCGACACACGCGTTGTCTCCCGCGGACGTGTCTGTCTTGGAATTACCAATAACATATTCTTTGGAGATGAACGCGGTTGTCGAGTTGGAGATGTCAAGGAAAATACGTCTGCATTCGACGCCGGAATTCTTGCGGACGATGTCATCCTGAGTGTTGACGATATCGAGATTCGGGATTTCGATCACCTCGTGCAGATGCTGCGAAAATATGATGTCGGCGACAAGGTGAAAATGAGGATCATTCGTGATTCTGCTGGCTTCCCGGACGCTCCTCCTGGCATTCGTGCGGCTCCTCCGGTGCCGCCGGAACCCGAAAAGATTGAGGCGAAGAAACCGCCCGGATTCGATAATCGTGCTCCTCGAAGAAATGAGCTCACCATTGTGGTTGAGCTGAAGTCATGGTGACGTTTTGCTGTGTCATCGAACCTGGGCATTGCATTTTGAAGTTGCACACTTTCTAACCGCGAAGCGGTGGCAGCATGTAGCCCAGGGCGTTGGCCCCGAATTTGCTGATCGATGGGTTCTAAAGAGTTCGCCATCGCTCATTGATTCATCCACACCCGTCATTTGTTATTGCGTCGCATTTTTTACCACAGATAACACAGATGGGCACAGATAAAAACACAAGCGTCGTCGCTGCTGTGATCTGTGAAAATCTGTGTCATCTGTGGTCAAACACTGCATTCAGCTCCACCTGCGAATCAGCCTGTCGCAGCCATGATCGTTTTCAATCGCTCCAGGTTTGGCTACAACTCCATTCTCGCCAGTTCTCACCTTTTTGCACAGGAGTCCACAATGCCAATATCTGGCCCTGCTCGCCGCAGACAATCACTGTCGCTCATCATGGATATGTCAGGTCACCTCCCGGAATCGATCCGGATTTTTTTCGCGATAATGGCCGTGTCCGTCGGATCGGCCAGTTTGATGGCTCAGGAGGCAGTTCCTCTTCGAAACTATTCGAATTCGCTGGTCAA
This sequence comes from Fuerstiella sp., assembly GCA_022843805.1. Lineage (GTDB taxonomy): Bacteria > Planctomycetota > Planctomycetia > Planctomycetales > Planctomycetaceae > F1-80-MAGs062. Next base: position 25,512 of record JALHMY010000043.1, on the reverse strand, counting down.
ACTGAAGAATCCGGAGCCTCTGCTGAACGATTATCCGGAATTCATTCAGCCGGTCATTGAAGAGACGCGTTACGAAGGCCCGATTCTGGTTGACGATGAAAATGCCGATCTTGAAGTTCGGGCATGGCGGTTTTCCTACAATGCACGTGGCATCATCGAGATGCCGAACCGACTTCGATCCAAAGAAACAGCCGTCATCATGGTACATCCATGGGGGATTGATGACGGACAGGGATGGGATACTCCGGAACCTGCTGGCGTTGCCGACTTTTGCACGCCAACCAAAAACCACCTGGCCGCAAAGCATACGTCAACCGTGATTAATCCCTTCCTGAAAGCGATGCGAGGAAAGGCTTCCTATATTATGTATAGCCTGCCCGGACCCGAAGATCCGATTCGCAAAAAAGTCTATCGGTCTGTACGAGCCACTCCGACGGCTGAACAGCGAGCCGAAGGTGCAAAGGAGCTGACTGCAAAACTCAAAGGGTTCGTTTATAAAGGTGAACCTTTGCCGTCGGTAATCAGGCTGTCGCAAAAGACCCCCGTGATCGATTACTTCAAACAGTTTCCCGGGCTGGATTCCAGCCCCCGGTACAATAACGAAGGATTCTGGCAGCAGCCGATTCCCGTCACCACCGATGTGGATGTCTATCCGGACGATATTGTGATCTATGACCAGGAGGGTTATGAGCCACTGCGACAATTTCTTCTGGCGAATGGAGTGCGACATGTGCTGCTGACAGGTTATGCAACGGACATGTGCTTCTGCAAAACAACAGCCGGTTACGAAAATCTGTCCCGCGACTTCAATGTGTTCCTGGTTGGCGATGCCAGCCTGGCAACATTTCCTGCCAACAACACGCCTCGTTATGCAACGAATGCTCACATTTCATTCGCTGCGCTCAATCAGCTGGTTACGCAGGTGTCATGGGTCAAATACGTCGGCAAGGATAAGAATTGAGGTCGACTGATGTCCTGACAACCGGGACACCACTTCATCAGAGGGGAAGGACATGCGCGACGTTGCCGGAATGATGCTCGACGGTTCGCTGACAGGGATGCTGCGGACGAGCAGATGTCAGAGTACGCTGCTGCGTTGTTTGCTGGGATTGTTCGTTTACACAGTCTGCACTGTGACCGTTGTCGCTCAGTCGACAACGTCGACCGTTGATCCCGAGCGATTGCATGCCTTCATTGAAAAAGCCCGGCAGGACTGGAGCGTCCCCGGGCTGGCAGTGGGAGTCGTTCATCAGGATAAGGTTGTACTTGTTTCCGGATACGGTGTGCGGGAACTCGGCAAGCCGGAAACGGTGGATGCGGATACATTGTTTGCGATCGCCTCGAATACCAAGGCGTTCACTGCCGCTGCTCTGGCGATTCTGGAAGAAGAAAAGAAAATCGCGTGGAGTGATCGGGTGCAGCAGCATCTTCCATGGCTGCAGCTCTATGACCCGTGGGTATCGGCAGAACTGCGAGTTGATGACCTGCTGTGTCACCGCAGCGGCCTTGATACCTTCAGTGGTGATCTGTTGTGGTGGGGAACGCCCTGGTCTCCGGAAGAAGTTCTGCGAAGGGCACGACATCTGAAACCTGCTGGTCCGTTTCGAGCCAGTTACGGTTATTCGAATCTCATGTTTCTTGCTGCCGGGGAAGTTGTTGCCAGTGCCAGCGGACAGTCATGGAATCAGTTTGTCGCCGAACGCATATTGAAGCCTGTGGGGATGACACGCACCGTGACGTCCGTGAAGGATCTCGAACGGCTTGAGAACGTTGCTTCCCCGCATAAACCCACATTGCAGAAGATTTCCCCGATTCCCTGGTACAACTGGGACACGATGGCAGCTGCCGGCGGGATCATCTCCAGTGTCAGCGATATGTCGAAGTGGCTGAGAGTACAGCTGAACCGGGGAGAGATTGATTCACAGTCCCGGCTGTTCAGTGAATCGTCTTCTCATCGAATGTGGTCACCTCAGATGGTCATTCCCATCAGCGCGGCCTCGCAGAAGAGAAATCCGTCAACTCATTTTCGAGCGTATGGACTTGGATGGGTATTGTCGGACTATAAAGGACGTGTGACTGTTTCGCATGGTGGAGGTTACGATGGCATGTATTCTCACGTCCTGATGGTACCTGAGGAAAAACTGGGGATTGTGGTGCTGACAAACAGCATGACAGGCATTTCCCCCGCAATCGCCAGCCACATCATGGACGAGTATCTGGGTGGTGCGACGCGGGACTGGAGTGGCGAAGGTCTGGAACGGGATCGGAAAGATCGTCAGGCGTTCTACGATCGAATTCAGCGCACGATCACTCCTGCGGCGGAAGGGACAAAGCCGAGTCGACCGCTGGAAGCCTTTGCAGGTCGATTTCGCTGTCCTCTCTATGGAGATGCAGTCGTGACAACTGAAGCGGACGGGCTGGTGCTGAAACTCCTGGCAAATCCGGATCTCGTGGCCGATCTGAAACACCTGCATTACGATACATGGACCATTCACTGGCGAAAGGAGTTCGCCTGGTTTGCTGAAGGCACAGTACAGTTTGTTCCGGATTCCAGAGGCGTATTTCAGGAGTTGAAACTGGATGTTCCGAATGACGATCTTTGGTTCTACGAACTGAACCTTAAAAGAGTGGATGAATAAGGAGAGTGGACGAATAGCGGTTGTTCCTGTTAGTCGCCTTTGGCCCTCTGCTGCGGTCAGGAAACAATGGCTTTGACGACTTCCCCATGCACATCGGTGAGCCGATATCGGCGTCCCTGAAATTTGTAGGTGAGCCGTTCGTGGTCGATCCCCAGCAGGTGCATCATCGTCGCATGCAGATCGTGAACGTGCAGACCGTCTGTGGAAATATTGTATCCGAACTCGCACGTTTCCCCGTAAACTGATCCGGCTTTTACGCCGCCGCCCGCCATCCAGATGCTGAAACATCGAGGGTGATGATCACGTCCGAAGGATGGCTGAATTTTGCCCTGGCAATAATTGGTTCGTCCAAATTCGCCGCCCCAGACGACCAGAGTATCTTCGAGCAGACCGCAGCGTTTCAGGTCCTGAACCAGAGCCGCAGCGGGCTGGTCGGTTTCGCGACAGAGTTTCGGCAGAGCTGAGGGCAGACCGCCGTGATGGTCCCAGTCCTGGTGGTAAAGCTGGATAAACCGTACTCCTCGTTCTGCCAGTCGCCGGGCCAGCAGGCAGTTTGCAGCGAAAGTTCCTGGCGTGGTAACATCGCTGCCGTAGAGATCGAGGACGGATTTTGGTTCTGACGCCAGATTGGATGCTTCCGGAACGCTGGATTGCATCGCATAGGCCATTTCGTAGTGATCGATTCGGCTTTGAATTTCCGCGTCCGGAGTACCTGCCAGCTGATGCTGATGAAGCTGAGACAGTCGATCCAGCAGCATTCGTCGACTGTCGGCACTGACTCCCGCGGGATTACCAAGATACAGAACCGGGTCCTGTGCGGCGCGAAACAGAACTCCCTGATGGCGGCTCGGCAGGAATCCGCTGCCCCACAAATGAGCACCCAAAGGTTGTCCGCCTTTGTCTCGCGTGATCAGCACAACAAACGGAGGCAAACTGGCATTTTCCTGCCCCAGTCCGTAACTCAGCCATGCGCCCATGCTGGGCCGCCCCGCAATCTGAGTGCCCGTCTGCAGCATTGTAACGCCGGGCCCATGATTAATGGCTTCCGTGTACATTGAGCGAATGACACACAGATCATCAGACATCGCCGCGGTGTGAGGCAGCAGTTCGCTGAACCAGGCTCCTGACTGGCCATGCTGAGTAAACTTGAACGGCGATCCGACCAGCGGAATGGATGATTGATTGCCGGACATTCCCGTCAATCGCTGGGTCCCTCGAACGGAATCCGGCAATTGTTCGCCGTGCCGCTGATTCAGAAGCGGTTTATAGTCAAGAAGATCGAGCTGTGAGGGTCCCCCCGACATAAACAGACAGATGATCCGCTTTGCCCGGGGTGCAAAATGGGGTTCGCCCAGAATTCCGCGGTCAACTCGTTCGTCAGCTCTGCTTTCCTTTGAGAGCATTTCCGCCAGAGCCATTCCGCCCAATCCAAAACCGCTGCGAAACAGAAAATCGCGGCGGCCATCACGTTGACTGAGTTCGGGCCGAGTACTTCCCGGGCCAGCGGAAAAACGATGGCTTTCGGAATTGCTTTCACTGCGGACACTGCGAGTCGTCATAATGCATCTGCCTGTAAATCTGTTTGTAAGAAGGGCAACCTCTTGATGGTCATCCCGTGTATATGACAATATGCGTTGCCTTTTGGTCCGCAAAGGATGCTCTTTCGCGGAGCGAAAGGCGACTATGGCCATCACTTATTGTTTTCAATGTCCTTACTATCTCTTGACGACACATTCGTCATGATTCAGAAGAGCCTGCGCCAGTATGGTCGCTGCGGCTGCGTCAGCCAAAGCGATTGATGCATCACGACTCGACTGTCCGATTTTCAGAAATTCGGCCGCATCGGATTCATGATTCTTAAAGTGCATGTGCTGCTCGTTATAGAGTGCCGTGAGAATTTCTGCCTCACGTGCGTCGGGCTTGCGACTCAGGCACCTCAGGCAGCCGAGTTCGATCATTGTCTTCACGTCGCCTGACGATTCCTTGTGAAGCAATTCTCCCAGCACCCGAGCTGCTTCGACGTATTGGGTACCATTCAGCAGGACCAGTGCCTGCAGAGGCGAATCTGTGCGTTCTCTTTTTGCTGTGCAGACAGCACGTCGGGGCGCATCGAATGTCAGCATTGCAGGCGGCGGGCCTGTTCGTCTCCAGCTGGTGTAAATACTGCGCCGATAAACTCCATCACCTTCGCTGGCTTTCGCCGGTTTGAAGGCCTCAGTCATTTCATACGGGAACACGGGAGGTCCGCCGATTTCTGTTTTCAACAGTCCGGCCGCCGACAGCGCGTTGTCGCGGATCATTTCTGCACTGAGTCGAAATCGAGGGCCGCGGGCCAGCCATTCATTGTCGGGATCGTCCTGCATTGTCTTGACATCGGCGATGCTGCGCTGCTGATAAGTTTTTGAAAGTACGATGTTCTTTACCAGTTGCTTCAGGTTCCAGCCGCTGTGAATAAAATGTGCAGACAGTGCATCCAGCACTCCGGGATACAGTGGACGAGCTCCCTGGCTCCCAAAATCCTCAGAAGTTCGAACAAGGCCCCGGCCAAAAAGACTCTGCCAGACTCGGTTCACGGTGACTCGTGCTGTCAGAGGATGACCAGGGGCAGTTAGCCACTTTGCCAGTCCGAGCCGGTTCTTTGGTGTATTTTCAGGAAATGGTGAAAGTGCGGCCGGTGTTCCGGCATGCACCTCTTCACGCCTCTGCTGGTACTCACCGCGAAACAGAACCCACGCCTTTTTGGGTTCTGCCATTTCACTCATCACCATGATTTCCTTCAGGCTGTCAAACAGCCGGGCTTTTTCTGCCCGTGCATTCTGAAGGTTTGCCAGGTGCTGTTTCCATTCGCTGTCTGTCGCCGCCAGAAAATGATCAAACAGCAGGTTCCGTTCGTGCTCAGAGAGATTCGCTTTCGATTCGCTGATTATCGCTTTTGCCGCGGCCTGGTCGAAAATCGACAATGCTTCGAGCCCGCTCAATCGACGACTGAAGACTCGGAAGTCATCAATCAATCCGCCGCGGAAGCCTCGATCACGAAAGCGTTCTCCCAGAGCAATATTATCTCCACCACCTCCGGTAATTTCGCGTGTCAGGTGATCCCGGATCACGGTCGTTTCGACCTGCTTCCCATTAATATAGACACCAAGTCCGTTTGCTTTGCTGCCGCCGTCGGATGAAACCGTTACGTGCACCCATTCATTCAGCGGAAGCAGATCCGGAGTTCTTACAGAAATCGCGTTCCCCGGCCAGAAATGAATCAGTGACCATTTCAGTCGACCCTCTTCAATCAGCAGCTCATATCCTCTACTGGCCGCATCGGTCCACGCTCTTGAACGATGGAAGACGACAGCACGCTCCATCTCCGCAGGGACTTTCATCCAGAGAGAAACGCTAAACGGTTCTTCGCGGCGAAAATTTCCCAGTGGAAGATCAACCGGATCATCTCCGGTGAATTCGATCGCCTGACCCTCGTGGCCCGGCACCAGCCTGTTTTCACCTCGCAGCAGGCCGGGCTGATCAGCCGATAGTCGATTGGCCAGCTTACCATCGTTCAGTTCATCAAAAGTAAATGCTGCCAGTTCAGGAAGAGCGATGGCAGCAGGTGATGTCTGTCCTTTGTCATCTGTCGAGTCGCTCAGACTTTTCAGCCATTGCTCAAAGGCACTCTGGCGTTCGCTCATCAGTTTGTCAGACTGCTGTTCCAGCAGAGTCACACTGTCACTGAGGGTCTTCAACTGCTCACGGGACTTTTCGTCGGTGAGTGTCAGCGCGGGGGTCGGCGGGGACATCGTGAAGTAGGAATACAATCCGGCTTCGTCGATATTCTGAAACATGGCAAACAGCTGATAGTATTCCCGCTGCGAAATAGGATCGTATTTATGGTCATGGCATCGGGCACATTCGAAAGTCAGACCCAGAAACGCTGTGGCCACCGTCTGAACGCGATCGCAGACGTATTCAACACGATACTCTTCTTCAACACTTCCTCCTTCTGATTCCTGCTGATGCAGCCGATTGAAGGCGGTTGCAAGAATCTGTTCATCGGAGGGGTCGGGAAGCAGATCTCCGGCGAGCTGCCAGGTAATAAACTCATTGAACGGCATGTTGCGATTGAATGACTGGATTACCCAGTCTCTCCAATGCCAGACATCGCGTTCGCGGTCAACCTGAAAACCGAAGCTGTCGGCATATCGGGCAGAATCCAGCCAGTCGACTGCCATTCTTTCTCCATACTGTGGAGAGGAAAGCAGTCGATCCACAAGTTTTTCCACCGCATCCGGCGATGTGTCGCTGATAAACGACTGAATGTCGTTCACAGACGGAGGTAACCCGGTCAGATCAAAGCTAAGACGGCGAATCAGTGTGTGTCGATCGGCCTGCGGCTGCAGGGTTAGCCCTTTTTCACTCAGGCCGGTCTGAACCAGCGAGTCGATCTGCTCGACCGCACTTTTTTGCACATAGTGATCGATCTCGATCGGAATGAAGGCCCAGTGATTTTCATATTTTGCTCCCTGATGAATCCAGCGGCGAAGCAGGTCAGTTTCTTCCGCGGTGAGACTCTCCAGTTTCGAAGCGGCTGGCGGCATGTGCAGGTCCGGATCCTGAGACAACACGCGACTGAGAAGCTCGCTGTTATCAGGTTCACCCGGAGTGATTGCACCGGAAGCAAAAGCGTGTTCCTGCACATCCAGACGCAGTTCTGCCTTTCGTTTCGATCCATCCGGACCGTGACAGGCAAAACACTTGTCGGACAAAATAGGTCGGATATCGCGATTGAACGTCACCAGTTCTTCCGCCAGTCCGGCATTGAAACAGAAACTCAAAAGTATGAATCTCAGAATCAGCTGTTTATAGTCAGGCACGCGAGATCCCTCATACCGATGCAGGTTCGGACATTTGTGTATTCACAAATTGCTGCTTGCCTCGTCAGCCGTACTGACACCACAGGTAAAGCAACTGAAAAGAACGTTGCACGAATTGCGATAAGTCAATTTACGATAAGTCATTGTCCGCACTGTTGATTGTCGGTTCAATGTCGATCTTTGACAACTGCCAGTTCCCGCGGACCAGGAGAACAGATTCCCGCTTCTGAAACAGCCGGACGTTCGATTCAGGCGTCAGCGACGCAAAAAACGTTGATTTGACCCCGGAGAGGGCAGATGTTCAAATTCTGAAGACTGTTACGGTCACTTCCTGAAGATTCAGAATTTTTATAGCGGAATTCGAAATAATGCCAAATTCGACGCCCAACAGACCTCTGGCTGATCAGGTTGCGTGGGTCACAGGATCCTCGCGTGGGCTGGGACGAGTCATGGCACAGGAACTGTGTCAGCTGGGGGCGAGGGTCGCACTGCATGGAACGCGTTTCGACAGTCCGATGACATTTGGTGAAGGAGGCACCATGACGCAGATTGCTGAGGAAATGGCTGCCGCCTGCAATGGCGAAACGATGGCAACCTGGGGCGATGTGACGCAGGAAGCGGAAATGTCGCGAGTGGCCGGTGAGATTCGCAAACACTGGGGGCAGATCGACATCCTCGTATGCTGTGCAGGCGGCGATATTGGAGCAGGTGGGACTGCGGTCGGCCGTGGAGGCCGTCCAGCTGCTGACGACTGTCTGAATATTTCACTGGCTGATCTGCAAAGCGTGATGGATCGAAACCTGCTGGGTACGATGCTGTGTTGCCGCGAAGTTGCTCCGGAAATGATGGAACGAAAAAGTGGTCGCATCATTACTATTGGCAGCATTGCTGGCTGTTATGGACGTCCTTATGGTGCGATCTACGCTGTGGCAAAGGCAGGAGTCCATTCGTGGACTCGTTGTCTTGCCGAGCAGTTGCGGCCATTCAATATTCCGGTCAATTGTGTGGCACCTGGCGGAACTGTAACCGAACGGTTTTTGCGAATTCACGAAGTCGATGAATCGCGGCTTGTTGAAGAAGGAACTCTTGATCGTTACGGCCGACCATCCGAAATCGCTTCAGTCGTGGGTTTCCTGTGCACCGAGGCATCCCGGTTCATCAGCGGGCAGGTAATTCGAGTTGACGGCGGCGGTCAGACATTCCCCTGTTAAGTGTTCTTTTTCGGACAAACTTCTGCAGGATTGTTTGTCTTTTGTGAATTTGGAATCACAGCGGTTGCACAAAGTTATGTAATCGCGAAGCTGTTGCTGGCATTTTACCGGAAGAATCTCCGATCGTTACTCTACTTGTTGATCACAGATTTTGTGTTTAACAAGTTCGACAAAAAGGGGCTTTCACAATGTCCTCATCAGGCTGCCGAACATCTGTCCTGTGCTGTGTGCGGTCTCTGTCGATCCTGATTTTTCTGATTCCGGCAACTGAGTTGCAGGCGACAGACTGGCCGATGTGGAGGCATGATGCGAGTCGCAGTGCCGCGACCGACGAACCACTTCCCGAACAGTTGCACTTACGGTGGACTCGACAGGCGCCAAAACTGCAGCCCGCATGGGAGCAGGACCCGAGGCTGCACTACGACGCTGTGTATGAGCCAATTGTTGCTGGCGGCCTGATGTATGTTGCTTCGTCGCACAACGACTCTGTCATTGCACTGGATCCGAAGAATGGTTCGGAGGTCTGGCGATTTCTGGCAGGTGGTCCGATCAGATTTGCTCCCATCGCGCATCAGGGACTGTTGTATTTTGGCGCTGACGATGGCTGCTTCTACTGCCTGCGACAGGCCACTGGTGAGGTTAACTGGAAGTTCCAGGTGGCACCCAATGAACGGCGAGTACTCGGAAACGGACGACTCAGTTCGGTCTGGCCGGTTCGGGGTGGAGCAGTACTTCATGAAGGACGGATCTGGTTCACGGCCGGTGTCTGGCCGTTCGAAGGCACGTTTCTGTATAGCTTCGATGTGGCCGGTTCGGAAGACGTTCGGTCTGTTTCCGGCGATGGCGCTCGCGCCGTACTTATTCGTGATTCAGGGCTGAAGAACCTTAAAATTGAGACACTGGATCGTCTGACGCCGCAGGGATATCTGGTTGCCAGTGGAGACCGTCTGATCATTCCCTGCGGACGTTCCAACACCGCAATCCGGAATCAGCTTGCCGGCGACATTGCTCTGACGAAATACAGCACTCATGGAACCACGAATTACCATGTGTCCGGCAATGGCCGTTTTCTGTTTCATGGCAGTCTCAGTTTTGACCTGGAGACTTCAAAAACCCTCTCCTTTGCTGCCACCACTCCGGCCTTCACACTCGAGACTGCTTATTTTGGAAAAGGCGACAGTCTGTTTGCTCAGGGGCTGATCAATCCCAGGGAAGTTGTCACAAAGGATCGTCGAGGCAATGACGTCACCAGCCTGGAGTTTCCTGTTCTCTGGAGTATTCCCGGTCAGGCTGTCTGTGATTTGCCCGCCGAAGCCACCGATGAAAAGTGGCTGGCAGCCAATCCGCTGCGAATTGATCTGAAAGCTGGCAGCCGTCTATATGGCCATTTGGGCGACCAGATTTTTGCTGTCGAAACGGATACAGATGGCGGCAGTCCGACTCCCGTCTGGAAAACTCGAGTTTCGGGTGTACCCCGCAGCATGCTGGCAGCGGATGGACAATTGTTTGCGGTCACTGAGGAGGGGATGATCCTCTGTTTTGGAGCCTCCGTCGAAGATGTAAAACATCACCAGCAACTTTCAGATCCGCTGGCTGCAGACTCTGCATGGTCAGACCGGGTTGCCAAAATTCTGGCAGAATCGAAAACTCAGACAGGCTACTGCCTGGTGCTCGGGGCAGGTTCGGGCGGGCTTGTTAAGGAACTGGTTCGACAGTCCGAGCTGCAGCTGATCGTTCTGGAACGTGATTCAGCTGCGTGTGACAGCCTGCGAGTCGATCTGGATCGACATGGGCTGTACGGAACACGAGTGACAGTTGTGGAAGGTGATTTGAGTACAATCTCATTGCCTCCCTATTTTGCCAGCCTGACGGTTTCAGAATCCACAACTCTGTCGAACGTGGGGTTCAGTGACCAGACGCTGCAAACGCTTTATCGCAATACTCGTCCCTATGGTGGATCATGGATGCTGCCTCTTGATAATACATCTCACGGGGAGTTCTCTGAAATAGTGAACGTTGCGAAACCTGCCAGAGCCGAACTTCGCAGAGCCGGTGAGTTCAGCATTCTGACACGAGTGGGGAGTCTGCCCGGGGCCGCTGACTGGACCCACGAGTATGGTGACCCCTCAAATACACTGATGTCTCGTGACGAGCTGGTGAAGGCTCCACTCGGCGTGTTGTGGTTCGGCGGGCCGTCGTCGAGCAGTGATCTGTATTACAACCGGCACTTCTGGGGTCCTGGAATGGCGGTTGTGGGCGGTCGAATGCTGATTCAGGGGCCTGGAAAACTGACGGCCGTGGATGTCTATACCGGGCGAATACTCTGGAAACATCCTCTGGAAGACATCGGCGGTTATCGTCCGGGTCGTCGAGGCAATGATTTTGAAGATCAGTTGTCCGGATTTCATTTTCTGGCGGTGGAAGACGGCATTTATCTGGTGCTGGTGGATCGCTGCCTTCGAATCGACCCGGACACCGGGAACACACTCGCAGAATTTCGTTTCGAAGATCCTGCTGACAAGTGGGGAAGTGTGCGTGTTGAGGGTGATTTGCTGGTTGCCGAACTTTTCAGAGAAACGGAAAAGTCGGGCCTGATGCCGTTGGAGCTGGTCGTATTGAATCGATATACGGGCGAGAAAAAATGGAGCAGGAAGGCGGATCTGAGTTTTCCTCTGCATGCCGTCAGTGCAGACAAGGTTTTCTGTTTCGACGGTGCTCTTGAAGACTTTTATCGTGACTGGAAACGGAAAGGTCTTATTCCAAAAGCCGCCGAGAAAAAGTCTCTGGTTGCCTATGACCTGCAGACCGGAGATGAACTGTGGCGTGTTCCCTCAGATACGGTGGTGACGTGGCTTTCATTCTCGTCGGCCCACAATATCCTGATGGCAGCCAACAGGGATGGCATGAGTGCCTTTCACGGCGGTGATGGGTACCAGCTTTGGAAGAAAGAGGCTCAGGCTGAAGGGTTCAAAGGACATCCTGAGAATCTCTGGGACAAGATCATACTTTGGAACGATCAGATCCTCGACCAGCGCGGGCCGGGCCGAGCGTACAGTATTCAGACGGGTGTCGAGATACAGCGCAAACATCCGATTACGAACCAGGACATTTCCTGGGAATTTACGAAGTCAGGACACCATTGCAATTACGCGGTTGCCAATCCCCATCTGATGACATTTCGAGCCGATACTGCCGGTTTCTGTGATATCGAAAACGCCACCACCGCTCGTCTTGACGGCTACCGCCCCGGGTGTCGAAACAGTTTGATTCCGGCCAATGGGGTGCTCAACTCTCCGAACTTCGCCGAGGGATGTATTTGCGGATATCCCCTGTTCACATCGCTCTCCCTCGTTCATCTGCCCGAAGCTGAGACCTGGTCCTACTCGGCTTTGAAGGTTGATCCCAAAACCGATTCAATCGAGCGTCTTGGGGTGAATCTGGGAGCTCCCGGGGATCACGTTGCGGACGACAAAACGTATTGGATTGGATATCCAAATAAAACAGGTGCTTCACCGTCTGTCGGATTGGCGGTTGAAGGAACGGTCGAATATTTTCGACAGCATACGAGCCTGTCGGCGGTCAGGGACATGGACTGGATCGTGACGTCAGGCGTCATGGGAGCGACTCGCATTTCGATTCAGCTCGGGGGCAAGTCCGCATCGGAAAGCATTGTCAAAAAGCCGGGGAAGTACACCGTTCGATTGTTCTTTGCCGAACCTGTTGAGAGTATCAGGGTCGGCGATCGGGTATTTGATGTTGCGATTCAGGGAACCCCTGTCCTGCAGGACCTGGATGTTGTCGATGCTGCCCGCGGTGTCCATCAGCCTCTTGTCAGGATGTTCACCGGGATTGAAGCCAGCGACGCCATCGACATTACGCTGACGGCAAAAAAAGGCCAAACAGTTCTTTCCGGCGTCGAGCTGGTTCTGGAATCAGACTCGGCCGGGAATCCAAAGAAGCCTTAGGACCGGGAAAACAATAAGTGACCGCCATAGTCGCCTTTCGCTCCGCGAAAGGGCACTCTTTTGCGGAGCGAAAGGCGACATTTATTGTCTGACAGCGTCTTAGACCTGGGACCCCTGGAAAAACCTCCGTGAGCCCGCTGGTCTGCGATAGCCCCAATGACGACTGACTCGGTCACGGCAGTCCGTGTTCGCCCCAATCCCGCTTTATCAGACTGTGTTCGTGAAAAGGTTCAGCAGGAGCGGTTGTGTTTTCGGCCCAACGGGCCATCCGTTTCGATAACCTGGCGCATCGGGCTCATCGTACCACACATCTTTGTGTGTGATAAAAAATGAGCGGCACGTCAGAACTCGGGGCCGAAGGTCCGGAAGGTGAAAGCCCAGGGCAACGCCCTGGGAACGTAGATCATCAACGACAAAAGCCCCAACGGGGCGGAATGGACGCTTGGTTCATTAGGCCCTTTCAGGCAACGCCGTGAAGGATTTCACCCTGTTAAATCATGGTGTTTTTGTTTCCTGAGTTTTTGTTTCTGGCGATCGTTGAGAGGTTTGATTTTGGGGTCGCCGAGTGGTTTCTTGTCGGGGTTTGGCGGACGGTAGCGCGCGGCCTTGCTGGACCTGCGATCATAGTTGTCGGTCTTCGCTCCACGAAGTTTGCAGGTAAGACTGTCCGCACGAAGCGCGGGAGCCTCGCTCAGGTGAGTCAGGCTCCAGCGAATCTGAAAGATCGTTGCGGCCAGACTGCGACGGCTGGGATCGGCATCACTGTCCGGTTGTGGCCCTGCAGCAGGCAGTGGCGACTTTGGGGGGGCCAGTTGTTCCTTCAGGGCAAACAATTCTGCCACTGTCATCCCCAGGAGTGACCAGTGAAGTTCGACTTTGGTCCGAGCCGCCGTCCGACATCGCAACTTGGCGTTGTCCAGAGTTTGTTTCAGTCCTCGGAATTCCACTTCGATGCCCCAGCGCTGTTGATAGAACTGACGAATCATCTTCACACTCAGTTGTTCTTTGCTCAGAACATCGGTCAAAAGCCACATCCATGTTTTGCCTACTCGCACCTTCACCAGTCGCAGTCTCAGAGGTGGCTTGTCCGCATGCATCGCTTCCTCCGGCCATGAAAGCACCGTCATGTTCTCTTTCAGCACGGCGTTACTGCGTTCAACAAGCAGCGAAACATTCCCTCCGACACGTACCAGAAAATGATGGCCACGGGAAATAATGGCAGACCACAGCGGATGGCCAACGAAGCCCGCGTCGCCGCAAAACAGCGTATTTTCCGGGAAATCTTCGTGTTCCAGCATCTCCATCACATCCGCACGTTCGCTCGCATTGGATGGGCCAAGTCGCCACGTCCATGGAAGTCGCAGACCCATATGCCACATCAGCGTGATCCACAGTTGCGGCTTCGGAGCGGCAGGTTTGTTCTTTTCATTCATGGTACGACGCATCCCTTTTGCCTTCTTCCTTCGGTACTTCGCCGTCGTCCCATGACCATGATTGGGTGCACAGTACGCCGCCTCATTGGACTCGGTGCGTGGCGCGGAATCGCGTGATCCATCAAACGCAATTGGCACCCATCCGTCGGTTTCCCAGAATTCGCCGCCAATTTGTTTCATTCGCTGATGAACGATCTTCCAGAGAATCTTCATCAATGGAGCCGTCCATCGTTCCAATGCGTTCATCATTCCCTGATAGGTGGAAAGCACCTTCGCTCCCGACAGAGTCTGGCACCACTTCGAACCGTATTTGAATGAATCCACTGCGTTCCTGTTTTCGGCCCATGACCAGCACAGAGCCAGAAAAACAAGCGTCCGAAACAGCCAACTCGTATTGCCATGTGGCACCAGACTGGAGAAAATGCCTTCGGTGGGAAGCAACCAGTTCAGCAGCTTGCGAAATTCAACTTCATGAGTCCTCTGCCGTGACTGTTCGCTTTTCTTCTTCCGAAGTTCTTCCTTTTCCTTCTTCGCTTTCCGTCGCCGACGCACTTCTGAACGATTTCGACGAGCCATGGCCAGATTCCTTTCTGACTGATGTGTCTTCAGTGAGTTGCCTGGGGAATCTGGCCTTTCTCTCAAATCCACAGTTTTCTGGAAACCCCACTTTTTACCGAGTCAAAATCCTTCACGGCGTTGCCTTTCAGGGCATTCGTCATTGTTGTGTGCAATTCCTGGGGCGATGCCCCAGGCTTTCACACTGAGCCCCGTTGGGGCAGGTTGCAATGGTGCATTCATTGAAACGCATGAGACGTTAATGGCCTGTGGGATCGATCCTGCCGTTTGGAAGCTGGCCCCCATGCAATGGCCAAACCAACATCCAATCCCTCCTCTGTCCGCCTCACGACACGTCTGTGTTATTCTCGTGTACCGATTTCACAAGTGACGCTGAACCAATACATACCCCAAAGTGATTGCATTCGCACCCTTGCGGGAACTTTTGAGTTTTGATAAATTCGACTTCCAGTTTTGAATATCCCGAAACTCAGGGGGTTTGTTACTCCAAACTGAGTTTGGGTTACTGGAATGTTATGCGGAGCGGATTAACATCGACAATGCGTCCCGGACAGACCCAGCCAAACGAGTTCGAACTTGCGATTCTTCATCGCCTCGCCCTAAGAGTGCCAGTTATACGTAAGTCGATCGATCGGATTCACGTACTGAGTCGAGAGTACACTGGAGTTGGAGGCTACACGAATTTCGTCGACGGAAATTCTTCAGGTGACGTGTCTGACCAGCAAATCGGATTGGACGAACTGATCACGATGCCAGGTGTACCAAATGGGATGGGGGCGGTGCTATACTGCAAGGGCGGTCGCCCGCAATGCCTTGAGGTCTTTACCTATGGCGATGATCGGTGGGATGGCGTCTACGATGGCTTCGACATTGAACCAGCGGCCGCATAACCAATAAGGCTTTGACTTCGCGGCGGGCGTAGAGACAGCTGACTGTTGGTTTGGTGGTGGAGCGGAGAGGGCTCGTGGTGGTGAGAGCCCGTCAAGCCGAAGCTCAAGGCCTTTGTTCAGGAAGCCCGGATTTCAGGGAACGGCTTGAACCATTGGGTTGTGCAATTGGGCGACGCGGAATTCCTGTCACTAAACGGCCAGGGCGCATTCGAAAATCGCCAATGGGCCGTATGACAGATGCTGTTTGCAAGTGTTGAGGCATCGAGACTCGTGTGGAAACGGGCTTGCGATTCGCTGAAACGGCCTGGATTTTCAACACGGCGCGTTCCTTCAGCGCACACCGACGATGTGGTGTTTGAAAGATTGAAGTTTCCGCTGCTGCGGGATTCATTCGTTTCACCGTTATCCGCTGTCGAGATAATCCATGGCGTGGTCCGGCAATGGTCGACGGCAGAGGACTCGGCTTTTGGCGTCGATCACACCCATCACTTCGAGATCACCGCCGCAGTGACGGCAGCGAGGTGTCAGTGGTGGTCTTCGTTCCGGCTGCGGCGCGATGCCGCTGCCGAGCCAGTATGTCCATCCCCGGAACAGCCACACCAGCCATCGCACCATGTCACGAGTCGTCCGTGAATTCGAAGCGATCGAAAGTACGTCTTGTACTTTGAGCACATCTTTTCCTGGCTCATGCGTTCATACAGGAGCCCATTGAAGTGCGGCGAATGCGTGAGTCCACGTTCGGTGTCCGGTGCGGTGCGAGCGGGTTCAATCTTCGGACGTCGGGCATTCCGATTCCCATCGTTGTTTCGAGAGTCGTTGCGAGAAGGTGCCATGTGAAAGTCTTTCTGTCAGGAACCATAAACGGAGCATCCACCGACGCCCCAGCGACAGACAGATTGACCACTCACCGTTGCCAAACGCGAAACGATTCCTGTATGATTTAACGCAACCAACACCCCTGCCGCGACAGCGGCTTACTTGAACAAAATGTTGGACCGAAGCCCCCGACGGTCCGTCTCGAAATGGAAGCCGTGTTGGCGGAGGCTCGGTCAACATGGTCGTTAGCGGCTGGACCAGACGATTGTTGCGACATAAGTGTCCGAAAATGCTTGCAGGCAGTCCTAACTCACGAGCCGGAAAAACGATCCGGCACAGCTCAGAATCATCCGACCGTTTACCCAAGAAACGAGAACAAATGAGCATCGCACTTTGGATATCACTACTGGTAATTGCAATTTCGTTGTTTACGGTTGTCATGATCGTCAAAAACAAAAACAAATAGGGATCGCCAGATCTTCTTGCCCGCGTTGAAGTTCGCTAAATTATCTTTGGCAGTGCGACGTTCGGCGGACTGAATTTCGCCTGCAATGGCAGGGAACTCGACTGCCTCCCGTTGGATCCGCGAACAAAGCCATCCACGCCGAGCACGCGATCGACCGTTTATGAAATGGGATCCTTGCTCGCGCGTGCCGGGTGATGGCCAACGTTCGCCGCTAGTCCCACTATGAACACGAACAAATGAGTGACGCATTTATACAAGTCTGGGATGAGTCTCGTAGTAATGCATGGACTTGGGCATACCCGCTGTTTCTCAAATCGGCCGTCGTAATTCTGATTCTGTTTTCGCTTATTCGACGCCCATGGCTTCGTCGAACAACTAAGCTGATTACTACTATCGCTTTCACGATCGGTGCGACTTTCCTGGCCGGTCTGGATATCGAGGAAAAATGGCGGATCCGGCATGCATGGGCCGATGCAAACCTTGACAAGATGACTGATCAGGATTGGGAGGCACTGACCGCTGACACGAACTACACTCTTGGCCCACTGTTTCTTGGGGTTCAAGCGGCTGGCTATTTCTTCCTGCTACTTCTGATACTCTTTTGCATCCGGCAAGGCTTCCAGCTTTACCGGGAAGAACGGGTGGCGCCAACTAACGACGCCAACGACAATTCCGCCCACGTTTTCACTTCAACTTCCGGCAACATGACTGACTAACACCAGCGAACGATACGATGCACGTGCGGACTGGAAATGGTTTGATGGCAAGCG
Source organism: Fuerstiella sp. (assembly GCA_022843805.1). GTDB lineage: Bacteria > Planctomycetota > Planctomycetia > Planctomycetales > Planctomycetaceae > F1-80-MAGs062. Next base: position 7,884 of record JALHMY010000043.1, on the reverse strand, counting down.
GGTGGAACTCCCGCCGGAGTAACTCTTGGCCAGAGGCTCCGTATCGAGTGTTGCAGCGTGTCTATAAGGAGCGTGAAGCCGTAATGCTGGCGACGTCTCTGAAGTGGCCGGTTGAAGTGTACACAGAAAGGGAGTGAGGGTGAATCGACCGGGAGTGGCCTACCGGCGGTGAACGACATGAGCTCTGAAATTTTGTATCTGTTGGATTCTGCCCAGGGTGTGTGCATGCTGGAAGGCAATATCTCTCGCCGCGATATGGCAAGCTGCGAGAGAAGACCCGGAGTCGCTCGTCCGCTCGCGCTATGCATGATGTCATCAAAGCAACCAGTGAGACCCTATGGCAAACGACCGAAGAAGCTGCCAGCGGTTCTGAGCGGTGCAGAAGTGAATCGGCTGCTGTCATGTGTGAAGTGTTACAAGCATCGCGCGTTTCTGCAGCCGGGCCCCAACCGGCTTCACGCCGGTTGAGCCCAGGTTTGGAAACTACGGAGTACATGGTATAGCTATCAGCACACCTAGGCCTTGTGCCGAAGGTGCCCATGTTTGAGAACTACACTACCCCGGCTCAGCGCAATGACTTCAGACGCCTGATCCACCATGCTTGTAGTTTTCAAACCGTGGCTCAACCGACGCGAGGTCGGTTGGGGCCGGAAGTGCTGCTGGCCTTGTGCCCGCGATGTTCAAATTGCAGGTGGTTGTCCACAGCAGGCTGTGGACTGGAAAGCGGCAGCAGGCTGCCGCAGTCCAGGAGAAGACTGCGGCGACTGGACAGACAGCATTTTCGTCACGACCGAATCTCCCATCGGTGCCAGTTTCGGGGTGACAACTCCAGCCGCCGGCAGTAAACTGCCAGGCGCCGCCGAGTGCTCGTGATTGATTCCGCATAGGGCCGATCACCATGACCAGCCCCTTTGTACCCAGTCCACAAAGCGGAAAAGTTCAACGCACGATCGATGCGTCGGCTAATCGCCAGATGCATCGATCGCAATTCGTTTATGTGCCCGGAGACTCCTCGGTGATTGGACAACTCCTTGACCAAATCCGCGACTACTACGTCAGTCGTTTCATTGATGCGATCAACGAGCACTCCAGCGCTGATGGCGTAACGCTTACGCACGAGCCCGCATTCTGCGATGCAAATGGTGACGTCGTCGCTGAAGGCGAACTTGCACTTCCATCGCGCGGCGATTTGCTCGTAATCCGTGATGGCGCTGTGTCCGATTCAGTCCAGATCGACACTGATGGAATGCTGTCGTTCGAACCTATCGCATTTGATTGGCCAGAGAACAATCTAAATGTTGATTTACGTCCGTTTCAATGGAATTGGATGCAATTACGGATCTACGGATTAAAAAGCGATGCTGATTGGACACCGATTCGCGACTGGTTCATCGGTTGGTTCCAGGAGAATGATCCCGCAGATGGTGAGTTGCTCGGCGGCGTTCACTTTCTGTCCGATCCTGAATATGGGCACGACTACTCGCAGTTCTCGATCGACCTTGGCACGGCTCCCGTCGAATCGTTCGAGGAATTACTCGATGCAATTGGTCAAATGGGAGCGGCGTGTGTACACATTGGACACTTTGAGGAAGGCACATAACCAATAAGGCTTTGACTTCGCGGCGGGCGGAGCGGATCGCGTTGGAATTACGATAGTCATTCGGAAAAGTCGTGTCCACACTAACGGGCACTTTCGGATGGTCATTTCGTTCGCTCTATCTGAATACCGAAGTTCACCCGCCGCGCAGCGGCTTACTTGAACAAACGCATGCAACGGAGCCGGCGGTCGGGTCGGTTTTGAAATCAACGCATCTCGCGCCGGCCCGCTGATGTGAAGTGTTCGGGCTCAGGAATCCATGGAAACCACGCAACAAATCTTCCTGGAGCAGCTCAACGAGATCGTGGCGGCGGTCTTCGCGCAGGGGCCCGTGGTCGTCCGGCAGGCGTATTCCAACTTTGGTTGCGCCACTAGAGAATTTGCAGATGCCGACGCATTGCTCGACGATTTGCATTACGAACCGGGAGTCGGGGACGTGTTTCTACAATACACCCTCTACTACCCCGAGGCGAAAGGCCATACTCACGAACGACGGATTGATCTGAAGCCGGAAGCTTGCAACGGCCACACCTTCCGATTTTGTCAGGAAGGATGGGGACTGATCCAGTTGCAATGCGACTTCCGGAAACACCCGATGGTTGAGTGCCGAGTGGCTGTTAATTCGGCGATCCGTGCATCGAATTGGAGCGACACTTATCCTGACTTTCAAAGCCCAAATGCATGGGATTGGGCGGTTGTTGAAAGGAAGGCCGGACGGTTAGTCCGGCTGTTGCGGAAGATGGGCAAGGCTGGCCGAACAAAGCCGTGAACGTGCGGACTGGAAATGGTTTGATGACAAGCGGGTGTGACTCCCGCGTGGTTAGCTCTTAGCCAGAGCCCCAGTATCGAGGGTTGCAGCGAATCTATAAGAATGCGTGAAGCCGTAATCTTGATCCTGGCGACGCGTTCGAAGTGGTTCGTTGAAGCGTGCCCGGAAAGGTAGTGAGGGTGAGTCGCCCGGGAGTGGCCTCTCGGCGGTGAGTCAGGCGTTGGGGCGGAAGTTGGGACAGCCGTGGTGGCTGCACTTGAACCGGAGCGTTGTCCGGTGTGTAATACAGTCGAGCGTGCGATCGAGCTTTACTGGCCAGTTCGCATGCGGCAGTGCGCCGACACCTGCCCCTGACCAGTCAGGGTGAGTCAACCCCCATAGACGGGATGTGAATTCCCGGCAGTAAGTCGCTCACCGCCAGCTTAACATTGTGTTGAACCCGTCCCCGAACTCCCAAATACCACTATTCATGCCGTCCCTGCGTTGGACGCATTAACGCAAGCGTTAGGCGTCCGAAGTTGGAGGCGGCAGGGGCGCCGTTCGCTCGTGTCCAGCTACAATTCAACGGGGTCTCGATCAGGTTCGCAACACGTACCAACCACGGAAGCCCTTCTCGCCTATGCCACAAAATCAATTACTCCAGGCCCTTCCGGATGCCGCCATCCTGACCGACCCGTCGGGTGTTGTCCGCGGCTGGAACGACTCAGCTACTCAACTCTTCGGGTGGACTGCTGCCGAGATGATCGGTCGCGCACTCATCGAGCGATTTCCGCCAGCTGCCCGGGCCGAGGTGAGCGAACACATCCGGCAGCTTGCGGCTGGGGGTGAATGGGACGGGGAGTTTCAGGACTATCGCAAGGACGGTAGCAGAGTGTGGATCGAGGCGCACGTTCATGCAGTGCGCGATGTCTCAGGGGCGATCACCGGAATCCTCGGCGTCTCGCGGCCGATTTCCGCTGACCGGGCGGCGGCGATCGAGCGGCAACGGCACAACTGGTACGCGACCGACATCCTGAACAGCATGTCCGCACACGTCGCCGTGCTCGACCCGAACGGACAGATCCGTGAGGTGAATCGGGCGTGGACGCGGTTTGCCGAGGAGAACACGCCGGGTGGTGCCGTCCCGCCGTGCACCGACGTCGGGGTCGATTACGTCGGCCTGTGCCGGGGTTGTTCCGGGGAGAAGTCGGACGAGGCGGTACCGGCCGCCGACGGGATCGAGGACGTCCTCCGCGGGAATCGGTCCTTCTTCGTCATGGAGTACCCCTGCGACTCGCCGACCGAGATGCGTTGGTTCGCCATGCACGTCACCCCGCTCTCAACCAAAGACGGCGGGGCTGTGGTGGCCCACTACGACATCACAGCCCGCAAGCAGGCCGAACTGGCGGCGGCGAACCAGAGTCGGCGGACGGAACTGGCCCTGGCCGCCGCCCATATGGGCGTGTGGACGATAGACCTGGCGACAGGAAAGATCGACTGGTCGCCCGAGGTATATCGGATTGTCGGTGTTGCGGACTTCGACGGCACCTTTGAGGCCTGGACCCGCCTCCTCCACCCGGACGATCTGCCCGGGATGCAGGCCCGGTTCAACGAGGCCCTGGAGCGGCGTATGCCCTTTACCGGCGAGTTCCGCGTCGTCCGGCCTGGCGGCGAGGTGCGATGGCTGGCCAACGTCGCACAGGTCGAGTGTTCCGCGGCGGGAGATGTGGTCAGCGTCCTTGGGACTGTCCAGGACATCACGGCGCGGAAGCGGTCGGAGTGGGCGCTGACGGCGTACAACCAGATCCTTGAACTCATCGCCGTCGGGGCGGACCTGCACAGGATACTGGGCGAGGTCGTCGGTCTGGTGGAGGAGCAGCTCCCGGGATCCCTTTGCTCCGTCCTGATCGTGGACAAGGCGGCCGGGCGACTGCGGTTCGGGGCCGGGCGGTCGCTCCCGGCCGAGTACAATCGGGCGGTCGACGGGGTTCCCGTCGGCCCGAAGGCCGGGTCGTGCGGCACAGCCGCCTTCCGCAGGGCGACGGTCACGGTCACCGACATCGCAACCGACCCGCTGTGGGACGACTACCGCGGCCTTGCCCTTGCGCACGGGCTGCGGTCATGCGTGTCGGTGCCGATCCTGTCCAGCGGGAACGTGCCGGGCTTCGAGAAGGGGGAGGCGATCGGCACTTTTGCACTTTACAATCGGGCGCCCGGCGACTTCGACCGCCTGACGTACGCCATCCTCACCGGGGCCGAGGAGTTGGTCAGGCGGGCCGTCCAGGTTGGTGTGGGTGCGGTGTCCGATGGTGATTCGGCCAGGGTTATTGAGGCCACTCACCTGGCCGGTGTGGCCATCGAGCGAGATTACGCCGGGCAGGTCATCCGCGAGAGCGAAGAGCGATTCCGGGCGGTGTTTGACTCGGCCCCATCGGCCATCTTCATCAGGGACCTTGCCGGCCGCCATTTGTACGTCAACCGGGCGACGGCGGCGATGTTCGGGGTACCGCATGCGGAATGGCTCGGCCAGCGGTCGCGGGACATCCTCCCGCCGCACCTGGCCGACGTATGTGAGCAGTGCGACCGGGCGGTGCTGGACTCCAGTGGCCCGACTGAGGAGCGGTTGACCTGCCCGCTCTCCGACGGACGGGAGGCGACGGTGCTGGCGACGCACGTGCTGCTGCGGAACGACGGCGGGCCGTACGCAATCTGCGGCATCCTCCGCGACGTTACTGACCTCGTCGCCGCCCAGCGTGAGTTCGAGCGAGTGTGGATCCACGCCCCCGACCCACTTTGCGTCGCGGGGTTCGACGGATACTTTAAGCAGCTGAACCCGGCCTGGTCTCGGCTCCTGGGCTGGACGAAAGAGGAACTACTCGCGAAACCGTATTCCGAATTGGTTCATCCGGACGACCGGGCCGGTCTGGCAGCGGTCGAACAGCAAATCCTCCGGGGCGAGTTGATTCGCGGGTACGAGAATCGATATCGATGCCGCGATGGTTCGTACCGGTGGTTTTCCTGGAACGCCATTCCGGTCATGGAGAATCAGGTGATTTATGGCATCACCCGGGACGTGACCGAGGAGCGACGACTGGAGGATCAGTTCCGGCAGGCCCAGAAGATCGAGGCTGTCGGGCAACTCGCCAGCGGTGTGGCCCACGACTTCAACAACCTGCTGACCGTGATCAACGGCTACGCAGAAGTGCTCCTCGCGGGGATGCCCGCGGCCGACTCCCGCCGGGACGCCCTGACCCAGGTTCTGGAGGCTGGCCAGCGGGCGACCGAGCTGACCTCGCAACTGCTGGCGTTCAGCCGCAAGGCGATCGTCGAGCCGAAGGTGCTGGACGTCAACCACGTCGTCGAGTCGTCCGCCCGGATGCTCCGTCGGCTGATCGGGGAAGACGTGCGGCTGGTGACGAGTCTGGCCGACGTCCCGCCGGTGAAGATCGACCCCCGCAACTCGAGCAGGTGTTCATGAACCTGGCGGTGAATGCGCGTGACGCGATGCCCAAAGGGGGGCTGTTGTCGATTACGACCGAGCTGCAGGACTGTCCACCTGGCGTGCCGACCGAGTCGGGAGTGCTCGATCAGGGACCGTATGTCCGGGTGAGCGTGGCCGACACGGGGATCGGGATCCCGCGGGAGGTCAGGGATCGTATCTTCGAGCCGTTCTTCACCACCAAAGAGCCGGGTAAAGGCACCGGGTTGGGATTGGCCACCGTGTACGGCATCGTGCGGCAGGCTGGCGGGGCGATCATGGTCGAGAGCGAGCCGGGGACCGGCACCACCTTCCGCGTGCTGCTGCCGGTCGTGCGGCAGCCACCGGCTGGTCCTAAGTCGGCCGTCATCAATGTCGCCCCGCGGGGCACCGAGACCATCCTCATCGCCGAGGACGAGACGGGGGTGCGGGACGTCGCCGGTGCGATGCTCGGGATGCAGGGGTACGTAGTGCTCGTCGCCGAGACCGGGGCCGAGGCGGCGCGGATCGCGTCCGAATACTCCGACCCGATCCACCTGCTGCTGACCGACGTGGTCATGCCGGATTTCGGGGGGCGGGCGCTGGCCGAGGTAGTCCGCGGCCAGCGGCCCGGGGTTCGCGTCCTGTACATGAGTGGGTACACCGACGACGCGGTCATTCGATCCGGGGTGAAGGCGGCGCGGGACTGGTTCATCCAGAAGCCGTTCACCCCGCTCTCCCTCGCCCGCCGAGTGCGGGAGGTACTCGACGCCTCATGCGGCGGACCCGACGGGTAGGGAATTCGATCCCTGAAAAACGGCCGAGGAGAGGACTTGATGTCTGACTATCGCAGGAAGATCGGAACAAAGGACAAACCGCTGGAGTTGAAAACGCCGCCCGGCACCGCCAGCTACACAATGCACGTCGACGAAAAGGACGGGACTGACATTCTCGTATGTACGGTTGGAACAACGATTTTGCACTACGACTTGCGATGCATTGATGATCTCGCGGCAATGTTAAAGCGCCACGGCGACTGGATGCTATTGGGTAGTAAAGACGAGAAACAGAAAACGAATGAAGGAACTGTCGAACATTGGGCTCGCTCCAAAGACAATCCGGTTGGCGGCTGGTACGGCTTAAAGAAAAATTTCCGTGGGCGTTTCGCTATGTACGTTCCTCCGCTCATGGAGCACCTTGGGCTGGCTGAAGTTGAACACAACGCCAGTGGACCGTTCGACAGATGATGTTTGCAAGTGTTGAGGCATCGACATGCGTGTGGAAACGGGCTTTCGACTGGATGAAACAGCCCTGATTTTCAAGACACCGCGTTCCTTCAGCGCACACCGACTTTGTGGTGTTTGAAAAATTCTGGTTTCCGCTGCTGCGGGATTCATTCGTTTCACCGTTATCCGCTGTCGAGATAATCCATGGCGTGGTCCGGCAATGGTCGACGGCAGAGGACTCGGCCTTTGTCGTCGATCAACGGCGTCGAGTGTAACCCGTGGCGGGCCCGGCCTTCGGCCGACCCCTCCCACTTCGCTTCGCTGCGCGGGAGGGGAGGTTATAGTTACATCCTCTCCCAGCGAAGCTGGGGGAGGTCGATCGAGCGACAGCAAGATCGGGAGGGGGCTGGTGAACGGCGGGACGCGGGTGTTGTTGGGACGGCGTTGAGTGCAACACGCGGCGGGCCCTCCCCCGGCCTATCGGCCGACCCCTCCCACTTCGCTTCGCTGCGCGGGAGGGGAGGTTATAAAACCTCCTCTCCCAGCAAAGCTGGGGGAGGTCGAGCGAGCGGCAGCGAGATCGGGAGGGGGCTGGTGAACGGCGGGACGCGGGTGTTGTTGGGACGGCGTTGAGTGCAACACGCGGCGGGCCCTCCCCCGGCCTATCGGCCGACCCCTCCCACTCCGCTTCGCTGCGCGTGAGGGGAGGTTATAAAACCTCCTCTCCCGGCGAAGCCGGGGGAGGTCGATCGAGCGTCAGCAAGATCGGGAGGGGGCTGGTGAACGGCGGGTTGCGGGTGTTGTTGGTACGGCGTTCAGTGTAACCCGTGGCGGGGCGCCCCCCCCCCCTCGCGCG
>JALHMY010000042.1 GCA_022843805.1 Fuerstiella sp. | reverse complement strand
CTGACAGGGACTTTCACCCTGCTGTTCAAACGCCTTCACAGGCGCACTAGCCATCACTCTCCGAGTGATGCTTTGCGATTCCCTGTCATCCCAGGCTGCGATCCCTCATTCGACGAAGTAGTGCTGGTGCTGGATGATCTGGTCTCCTGGCTGGTCAGACCGCCCAGCAATCCGGAGGAAATGCCATCGGCAATTGCTCCGGAATTCACACGTTGGCGAGTCTCTCCGAGACTCGCAAATGCATCGCCCGGAGTCGCCACCAGGCGGCGAAGTTTGCGGGTTAAGCGTCGGTTCCGGCGTCTCTCCGAGACGCCGGAACCGCGAGTCTCGGAGAGACTCGCCTGCGTGTTGCTCGCCTGCGTGTCGCTCGCCTTCACTGTGAACGTTTCGTAAAATCGCCAACATTCCACTCTCAGGAGAGAAAATACGTCCACAGACTATTTCTGCGCGAGTATCCATCCATGCAAAAGTCGGCAGTCGATGTTCGATCCGGGCAGCACACCGTCGCAGTACACCCTTGCAGCTGGTGGCCAACAGTTTTTCAGATCATGCTGCTGGCTGCCTGTTTGGGCTGCGGTGTGTCGGCATTCGCCGACGAAAACAAGACTGATGCGGCGGCGAAAGAACCTGCGACCGACGTCACTTCGGTACTCGTCCGCCGATGTCTGGAATGCCATCAGCCGGGTAAAGCATCGGGAAACCTCGCGCTGGCAACGATTGACGGAATTCTGCAGGGCGGCGACAGCGGACCAGCGATTGTTCCGGGACAGCCGGAAAAAAGCCTGCTGCTGAATCGAGTGGTCGCCGGGGAAATGCCACCCGCGAAACAGGGCCATTCTCAGCAGTTGCCGGAGTCTGAAATGTTAGTGCTCCGACGCTGGATTGAAGGCGGGGCCGCCTGGCCGAAGGATAAGGTTCTCGATTTATATGAGCGTACATCAGACGTTCGAGGCGGCCGGGACTGGTGGTCACTGCAACCTCTGAAGAAGGTCGAGCCACCACGTTCGGCGGCGAACATTGCAGGCAACTCAACCGGCGATTCTGTGAATCCGATCGACAAGTTTGTTGGGTCGAAACTGCAGGCAGCCGGCATGACAGCGGCTCCACAGGCAACACCACGAGAACGAATTCGACGAGTCTACTCGGTCCTTTCAGGGCTGCCTCCATCAGCTGAAGCGATCACTGCCTTTGAGCGAGATCCTTCACCTGAGGCTTATGCCAGAGTTGTTGACGACCTGCTGGCATCTCCACAGTTTGGAGTTCGGTGGGCTCGACACTGGCTGGACGTCGCGAGGTTCGCAGAGACCAGCGGATACGAACGCGATCAGACGAAACCTTATGCATGGAAATATCGGGACTGGGTTGTTGATGCGTTTAACGATGACCTGCCGTTCGATCAGTTTATCCGGTATCAGATTGCAGGTGACGAAGTTCCCGAGCGATCAGAAACAACGGTGATCGCCACAGGCTTTTTGAGACTTGGCACATGGAATGATGAACCGAATGATCCGGCAGACTATACCTACGAACGTCTGGAGGACCTGGTGCATGCAACTTCATCCGCTTTTCTGGCGTTGTCGGTGAAGTGTGCTCGCTGTCATGATCATAAATTCGATCCGATTCCTCAGGTCGATTACTATCGAATTGCGTCAGCTTTCTGGACGGGACCAGTCCATGCAGGCGACAGAGCTCTTTTGGGTGGCCCCAGTCAGGATGCGCTTGGTTTTGAACAGGTCCTTGGATGGACCGACATCACCAAATCACCAAATCCACTTCATGTTCTGCGCAATGGCGATCGAGCACATCCGATGCAGCCCGCTGAACCCGGGCCACTGAGCTGCCTGCAGGAACAGAACATGACTTTTCAGCCGTCAGCAGATGCGGCAGCTCGGACGACCGGTCTGCGACTGCAGCTGGCGGACTGGATCGCCAGTCCGGAAAATCCTCTGCCTCCACGAGTGATCGTCAATCGGCTCTGGCAGCATCATTTCGGTGAAGGGATCGTTCGTTCAGCCAATAATTTTGGTTTCACCGGCGATCTGCCCTCTCACCCGGAACTGCTGGACTGGCTGGCAGGTGAACTCATTCGCGGAGGCTGGAAGCTCAAGCCGCTGCACAGGCTTATCGTGACCTCAGCCGCGTTTCAGCAGTCGTCGTTGCATCCTCATCAGGATGAATACCGTGAACGTGATGCGCAGAACTCTCTGCTGTGGAGGGCGCATCGCAGAAGGCTGGACGCCGAATCTCTGCGAGATGCATTCCTTGCGGCGACCGGCGAGCTCGACAGTCGAACGGGCGGTCCCAGTTTCAAACCCACGATCAGTGACGATGCACTGGAAGGATTGTCCCGCAAAGCTTCTGCATGGGAAGCGTCGCCGCGCGATGAACAGAATCGACGCAGTCTGTATATGTTTTCGCAGCGCAGTCTGATGCCACCGCTGATGACAACTTTTGATCAGTGCGATACCACTCTGCCCTGCGAGCAGCGTGATGTGACGACGGTTGCGCCTCAGGCATTAACTCTGCTGAATAACGAATTCGTACACGATCGGGCCGAAACACTGGCAGCAGGTATCGTCCGGGCAGGAACCGTCGATCGTGACCGCGCCGCTGCTGCGTGGCTGGCAGTGCTGCGAAGGCCACCCACTGACGAAGAGTGTGCATTGGCTCTTGAACACGTCAGTCGGCAACTGGCACGCTTTACTGCTCAGACGACAGAACAAATCCCCGCTGTCCCGGAGACGGGATCAGATCGTTCGGGGACCGACAGCTCCGAAGGGAAAATCTGGCCGAACGGACTGGTCCTGCATCTGGATGCCGGACAGGGCGTGGAAAAAGATTCTCAGGGAAGAGTTGAGCGATGGGTTGATCAGAGTGGAAGCAATCATCATGCCCGTCAGATCGTCGCGCAGCACCGTCCGGCATCCACTGCTGAAGGGCTTAACGGACAGCCGGCCCTGCAGTTCAGCGGGCAGCAGCAGTTCCTGCAAATTGAAGGTTCCCTGCTCGTTGCTGACAGAGTGTCCATCTTTGCTGTTGTGACAGACAATGGACAAGCCGGGCATCGAGAGATCCTTTCCAACTGGAGCGGTCGCGATGGAAACTCGGTGAGCTCCGTGTTCGTCGGTCTCACCTCTGAGAACACTGTACGCTTCAGCGACAGTTTTGCGGATGCCGGAAGAATTCGGGATCGGGAGAAGCCTTTTCTGCTGACGGTGACCAATGGCGACCAGGGCGCGGCCGTCTTCCAGCAACGGCTTGGTCTGGCAAAGCAGTCTGCTCGTCTTCCGGGAAGAAAGTTTGGCACTCCATGGGTCATTGGGCAGCAGGGAAACATTGATGGTGAGTACTGGAATGGTCTGATCGCCGAGTTACTCGTTTTTGACAGACAGCTGACCGAATCTGAACGTGAAGTTGTCTGGTCGCGACTCATCAGCAGGTACCAGCTGGAGGAACTCCGGGAACAACCTCGTATTCGAGCGTCCCCTGAAGTACTTGCGTGGGCCTCATTATGTCTCGTCCTCTTCAATTCGAACGAATTCATTTACGTTGACTGATCGGCTGTACTCATCACGCTTTGCCGTGATGAATTCGTGATGCACCGTGAGTATGCACACGAATTTTGAAGTGATGCCACCGAAGTTACACATCGCCGTGATGAATGAAAGAAACCGATCATGAACATCAGACAGTCAGCAAACCGTCAGAAGAATCTGTTTCCCTGCGGGAATACTCGACGTGAATTTGTCTGGCAGATGGGCGGGGGCTTTGCCGGACTTGCGCTGACATCACTGCTGGAGAACAGCGGATTCTTTATGCGTCATGCCAGTGCCGGAACTTTGGTTTCGAAGAGTCCTGAGCCTTCTGGTGCGCGAATTCCATCCAAAGCCAAATCGTGCATTTTTCTGATGATGAACGGTGCACCCAGCCAGGTGGATACCTTCGACTATAAACCGGCTCTGGAAAAGTATGCCGGTCAGCCACTGCCGGATGGCAAAAAATACATCAACTCGGGAGGACGTCGAGTTGGTTATCTGACGCCCGCATTTCGCAGGTTTCGGCCGGGCGGCAAAAGCGGACTAATGATCTCCGACTATTTTCCCAAAGTGAGGGAGCATGCCGACAAACTTGCGGTGATCCGCTCGTGTCATACAGACAGTCACGCCCATGGTTCCGCACTCGTGGCCATGAACACCGGTAAGACTCAGATTGGCCGACCGTCGCTTGGCTCATGGTGCGTGTATGGGCTGGGAACAGAGAATGAGAGCCTTCCCGGATATGTGGTCATCCTGGACAAGCGGGGAGGACCTATCAGCGGTCAGCCGAACTGGTCGAGTGGATTTATGTCGGCTGCATGGCAGGGAACATTGTTTCGACCGGTTGGGGATCCCATTCTGGATCTGCGTGGTCCGGACCATATTGGTCAGGCTGCTCAAAGAGAACAGCTCGATCTGCTTGCGCAGCTGAATCAGCGCCATCTGGCTGCCCGACCCGGCGGTGATGAGCTGGCCGCCCGAATCGGATCCTATGAACTGGCTTTTCGAATGCAAACTGAAGCACCTGAGGCGGTTGATCTCACGCAGGAGTCGGAAGCTACTCAGGCGATGTATGGGGTTGGAATGCAGCCGACAGATGAATTTGGCCGCAATTGTCTGGTCGCACGCCGTCTTGTGGAACGTGGTGTTCGCTTTGTGCAGCTGTATTCGGGCGGTGGCCATCTGGAAGAAACATGGGATGCTCATGAAAGCATTGAAAAGAACCATGGCCGTCACGGTGCCGAGGTGGATCAGCCAATTGCGGCACTACTGACCGATCTGGAGCAGCGCGGTTTGCTTGAAGAAACCCTGGTGGTTTGGGGTGGCGAATTTGGTCGGATGCCGTTCAGTGAAGGCCAGAACGCTCCTGGCAGAAATCACAATCCATATGGTTTCTCCATGTGGATGGCTGGTGCAGGAGTTAAGGGCGGAATTTCATGGGGAGAAACAGACGACTTTGGTTTCGAAGCCGTTGTCGACCGAGTGCATCTGCATGACCTTCATGCCACCATTTTGCATCTGATGGGGCTCGATCATGAGAGACTGACATATTTTCATCAGGGGCGGGAAGAAAGTCTGACCGATGTCTTTGGACAGGTTGTTCAGGGAGTGCTTGCCTGACACTGTGAGGATGACACTGTGAGGATGACACTGTGAGGATGACACTGTGAGGATGATAGTGTGGGCCGCCCGATTCGTCGTCGCAAATGAATTAACCAGGTGTCTGACGCACCGGGATTCGATATCGCCACTGAAGCGGGGCCAGCAGTTCCACGCTGGTAAACTCCAGATGGATCACGCGTCGTGAACCAGGTCGCTGCATCGGTGCGGATGCGTGAAGAAGCAGAGGATTCATCAGCACAACTCCACCGGCTGGCACCTCACAGACCACTTCCTGAGATTTCTCCTTCACATTTTCAATGTCGGCCGTCGAGAGTTTTTGCAGTCGATGACTGCCCGGAAGGACTCGGAGAGCTCCGTTGTCTGCCGCACACGGATCCAGGTGGACACGAACAGCCATGATTTGCGAGAGAATTTCTGGTGGCGGCTGAACGCACTGGACGCCAGCCTTGCGAGTCCAGGACGAGTAGCCCGGCAGATTGTGCCGTTCCTGAACTGCGATTGACAAATCCTGGTGCCAGAAGACGCCCCAGTTGGCTCCTTCAGTTTTATCAAACAGAGTTGCCCGTACCATAAAGCAGTCAGGGCCCAAAATTTCACGAGTTAACCCTGCCATCTCTTCACTCTGAATGAGATCCGTCACTTCGGGTACGACATCAGTCAGGTTTCTGATTGCGAAGACACCGCTGGAGTTACTAACGCCTTCAGCAACTGCTGGCGACTGACGAGCGGATTCGATTCGGTCTGAGAGTACCTCGATCAGATCGAGCGGAATGCAGGCAGGAATGATGACGAATCCCTGCTGTGAGTACTGGGAGGCGACGCTGTTATTCATTGGAGCTCCTGCCCGCGCAGCAAAAAACGACTGACAACACCAGTTATCAGTCGTCGCATTTTGAGAAAAGCAGCTCGTCAGACGACTACTTCTTCTTTGCAGCCTTCTTTGCGGCCTTCTTAGCAGGGGCCTTCTTAGCAGCTGGCTTGCTTGTTGCGGCCTTCTTTGCAGCGGCCTTCTTTGCAGCTTTCTTTGCCACAGTCCGTTCCTCCATCCAAAAGTTGAACTTGCGTGGCCGTCCTGCCGCAGCTTACCGGGCTTCAATTACTGACAGGATCAACCACAACCCAAAACATCAGATCACCAGGATCACATGACCCTGATGATGCAGATTCCATTCTGATCTGGTAACCGTTTGTTTTGATGACCGGTGTGAAGACTGCTGTCAGGCATAATCCTTCGCCACGATGCATCCGGTGCAGCACAACAGAATCTGCTGTAACTCGAGCGGAATCGTAAGCAATCAATCAGATAACGCAAGACATGTTCCACTTCAATCCAGTGTCCGACACAACTTTTTTTTCAAGAAGCTTGAACAGCTTTTCAAACTTCACCAGTTGATGATGACATCATTGAGCCTGAAGTGATCATCAATCGGGCGTGTTGAAGCATCGATTCCGACACCTGAAAGTTGCTCATGATGCATGACTGCGGACTGTCTGGCTGCCTGTGATGAGCAGGCTCTCTGTTCATCACTCACCCAGATCCTTCAGCACATCCTTCATGTACCGAATGCTCTCAACAGCGATGAGGTCCGCACCCGGCTGATAGTCAAACACTTCAACCGATACCCAGCCTGCATACCCCGATTCAAGCAGTGCTTTCATTATGGGATGGTAGTCCGTTTCGCCCATTCCGGGACCCAGCAGATTGGTGTCATTTACGTGAAAATGCCCGCAAATTTCGCGGTATTTATGGATCAGTGCCGGAATACTCTCTGTCTCGCCGCCGAGCATCGCCTTCACGTCCTGATGCAGTTTCATTGACTTATGAGACACCATGTTGATCAGCTGCACGGCCTGTTCGCATGTGTTGATAAAGTTGGTCTCTTTCGGAGTAAGAGGCTCAAGGCAAAGCTGCACATCATGCTCTTCAAATGATGGCGCAGCAGACCTGAAAACATCAGCCGCAAACTCCATCGCACGTTCTTCTGTAACGTCCGGAAGCAGGTTGCGCTGCATCGGAGATCCGAAGACCAGAACATGGCCTCCAAGCCGCCGACAAACTCGAGCCAGCAACCCAAGGTAGCGTGCTGTCCTGTTTCTCACTTCTGGATCTGGTGAAGTCAAATAGAGTCCGCTTGTCTTTGCGAGCAGCCAGTGCAGGCCAATAATTTCGAGCCCGTGATGCTCAGCGTCCGCTCGCATCTGGTCAAACACCGAGTCCGGAACGCTTGCCAGGTCAGAAGAGATTGAAAAAGGGGCCACCTCAATCCCGGAGTAACCCGCGGATGCGATCCGTTTACACTGCTCATTCCATGCTACGTTTTCATAGAGTTCCTGACAGATCGCAAATCTCATGATCGGTATTCTCCCCAGCTTTCAAATGGCCAAAAAAAAGACAGCAATACGCGGTTAAGCCGTCAAAGATCGATACAAATATCTAGTTGTTCTCAGTAATCCAGACTGGCGCCACCCTCGGCTTCAATGGCCTGCCCGGTAATGAAGCTGGATTCGTCAGATGCCAGAAACAGTGCAACTTCCCCCATTTCCTCAATGGTTCCCATTCGACCAAAGACCTGCATCGCAGACACACGCTCCAGCGCAGATTCCGGATCATCCAGAGTCGCTGCCCAGTCTCTCATGAGTGGCGTATCAATATTGCTGGGCAGAATTGCATTGACTCGAATTCCTTCAGGACCCAGCTCTTTCGCCAGCGCTTTCGTCAGACTGACCTGAGCGCCCTTAGTGGCGCAGTAAGCACTCGACTTGTCCTGTCCAAGAACCGCTGTCATTGATGAAATATTGACGATCGTGCCTCGGGTTTTTCTCAAATGCGGTAATGCGTACCGAGCTCCGGCAAAGGTACTGATGTAGTTGATTCGCATCAGCTCCTGCATAAACTCAACCGTTGTTTCATCAAGCGACATTGCAGGCGGATGCTGTCCGGCATTATTGACAATACAGTCGAGCCTTCCAAACGTTTGAACTGTGGCTTCGATTGCTTTGCGGAGCTGTTGATGATCGCCAACGTCACACGGGATGAAAACAGCTCGCCCAGGGCCTTTGTTATTCAGTTCCGCGGCCAGCTTCATGCCAGCTTCTTCTCCGCGGGCAAGAATACTGACCATTGCTCCTTCTCTGCAGAACACTCGACTGCATCCTTCGCCAATGCCTTTACTGCCGCCCGTGACAATGACTGCCCGCTCCTGAAATCGCATAAGAGACCCTTTTGAATAAATGACTGCCTGATTGAAAACCCTGAATTGCTGCAAAGCACGGACAGCCGGCAGGAGCAACTGTAAAAACGAAACAGCCTCTTTTGAGGCATTCAACGCTGCAGATGATCCTGACGGTTGTGCAGCTGATGCCGAAAAAAACGCCAGCAGTCTCTGCAGATACTGGTCCAGTCCGTACCTACAGACGACATGATCGTCCCGGTACGTGCAATGCATTCTGGTCAATTGCCGATCGGATTCAACACAGGTTGACCAAATGCGACGTGCGACCTAAATCCTCAGCAGGCAACGAGCGATCATCAGATTCACGGATTTGTCGATTTCAACAGACGGAGTTGTTGAGTGTTTGTTGCGGAGTGTTTACGGATATCCGGCACCAGAAGATCGTGAATTGGCTGGAGCATTTGACTGTGAGCAGTACAGGTTCTAACGCGGGTTCTGCAAATTCAGGTCTGGACGAACTGTTTAACCGGGTGAATATGCTGCTGGGCGAGCCGGAGGCAGCGAAAAAATCCGGGCCGACAAACGGTGTCTTTACACCTCGACAACCACGTACAATTCGTGAAACAGGCATTCAGCCGGCTCTCATCGAAAAAATCATCATGCGATATCTGTTGCAGATTGGCTGCGAAACAGGACGCAAGATTGCTCTGCAGCTTCGACTGCCGTTTAAAGTTGTTGAGCCGCTCCTGAAACAGCTGCGATCCGATAAGCACATTGATCTGACCGGCACAACGGCATCCGGCGATTCGGAGTTCTGCATCACTGACTCCGGTCGGGAACGAGCTCGCAGATATGTGGAAGAGTGTACGTACTTTGGTTCCAGTCCGGTCTGCCTTGAAGATTACAAGGCAGCCGTGGCTGCACAGACAATTGCAGGCCAGGTGGTCACAAAGGAAGACCTTCAACGAGCCTTTAAAGGGCTGATTATCAATCAGGCGATGATGAATCGGCTGGGCCCTGCCATCAATTCCGGACGCGGAATGTTTCTTTTCGGTGAGCCTGGAAACGGCAAAACCAGTATCGCTGAACGAGTAACAGCTGCGTTCGGGTCAACCGTGTGGATCCCTCGGGCAATCTGCATTGAGGGTGAAATCATGCGAATCTTTGACCCGGGAATTCATGAAGAGGTTGAGGATCAGTCGACAAACAGCGGACTACTGGACTCACTCGATATTGATCGTCGCTGGATTCAGATCAAACGCCCGACGATCATTGCCGGGGGTGAACTCACTATGGACGAACTGGAAGTCAGCCAGAATCCTCAGTCCAAGATCTGCGAATCTCCGCTGCAGGTGAAGAGCAATTGCGGCACTCTCGTTATCGACGACTTTGGTCGTCAGAAGATGCCGGTCGATATGCTGCTGAATCGATGGATCGTGCCGCTCGAAAAACGGTATGACTTTCTGAACATGCCCAGTGGTAAGAAAATACAGGTTCCTTTTGACCAGCTGATCGTATTCTCCACCAACCTGGAACCCAAAGATCTGGTGGACGGTGCGTTTCTTCGCCGTATTCCCTATAAGATCGAGGTCCCGGATCCTTCGGAAGAAGAATTTCGGGAACTCTGCAGGATCATGTGCGGAGTCATGGGATTCGAATATATGCCGGATGTGATCGACTACCTGGTAACAAATCATTATGAAGGTGTCCGCCCCTTCCGACTCTGTCAGCCGCGCGACCTGCTGTTGCAGGTAAAGAACTATTGCCAGTATCATGCACAGCCGCTGCAGCTGAGCAACGCAGCGTTTGATGCGGCTGTGGAAAATTACTTCTCTGCCATGTCCTGAGCATACACGTCGTTCATATCGGCGTGCACGCACCAGCAACAGAGATCGCGGAATCTGCCTGTTTTTCGAGCGCCCGCCACAGCACGGAGTGCCGAAGACAGATTTGCTGCCGTTTGGTACCCTCTCACGACAATTGCGTTTTCTTCCTCTTAGAAGACAGACACTGGTCATGAGAGCCGATTCGCCGGACGCCACTTTACTGAACAGTGAAGTATTGACAGGAATTCTTGAGCATATTGCCCGGGAAACTCCCGCCAGTGACGTACTTTTCGAACTCATGGCGATAATTAAAGATTCGCAGCGCCAGAGATCCGCCATCTGTATTGTGAATGATCTGAACTCTGATCAGCCACTGATCATTGCAGGACCACAAACTTCTTTGGAATTGCTGAGGCCCGTTGCCGCTCTTGGTTCTGCTGCGTTTCCGGTCATCCGCAGCCCACTGGCCGTCTTTACTGCTGATGGTCTCTGGTCTGCAGAGCATTCGTCCGCCGAATGGCGGCTCGTTAACAGCGCCGCTGCGAATGCCGGTCTTTCTGAATGCTGGACAGTCAGTATCTGTTCACGAAAAACTGTTGATGCACCTGTGCTCGGTAGTCTGGTTGTATTCACTGCTGAGGCGGTGACGTCGGAATCTCCGCTTCCTTCACAGATGGCCTGCGTCGAATATCTGGCAGCCATCGTAATCGAACATGAAATCCTGCTTCGCAGCCTGCGTCAAAACGAAGCTCGCCTTCGACAGCTTGTCAACTCGGCTTCCGACGCATTGTTTCTGCACGATCATACAGGCAGGATCACTGACGTTAATGAAGAGGCTTGTCGGCAACTGGAGTATACGCGGGAAGAATTGATCGGAAGGAGCCTTACTGATTTATGCCCTGACATCAGTAAAGAAGCCCTGGCATCAGTGCTGATGCGTCTGCAGCACGGAGAACAGCTGACCTTCGAATCAGGACGCCAGAGAAGAGATGGGACGACTTACCCGATCGAAGTTCGGCTCCGCCCTGCCGGTAACGGACTGAAGGGACTCGGAATAGCAACGGTGCTGAATATCTCTGATCGATGGGATGCTCAGGACAGCCTCCGGCGACAGACTATTCTGCTGGAAAGCGGCCAGACACTGGCGCACCTTGGGTCTTTCGAACTGAGTCTGGTGACCGGTCGACTGTCATGGTCCGACGAATTGTATCGCATCTATGGCTATGCTCCCCAGGAAAGGGAAATGACTCTGGACGGCTTTCTCAGTCATATTCATCCCGAAGACCAGGAGCGGGTTCAGACTAAGATTGCTGATGCGTGCCGGGATAAATCAGGCTTCAGAATGGAAGAACGGATCGTTCGTCGCGATGGAACGATCCGCGTGCTTGAAAGTCAGGGACAAGTCATTGTCGACAACAGCGGAAATCCGGTGCGTCTTGTGGGTACATGCCTTGATATAACGGATCGCAGGCAGGCGGAAGAACGACTGCGGGAAACGCACCTTCAGCTGTCACTGATCTATCAGACGACCGCCGATATTCTGTTCCTGATAAAGCTCGACACAGATGGCGGACTTCGGTTTCAGTCCGTCAATCCTGCGTTTGTTAACCGGACTGGCCTTGCAGCCGAAACGATCTCTGGTCTTCGCATTGAGGATGTGATTCCCGAACCATCACTTTCACTGGTACGGAATCATTGTCAGCAGGCGATCACAGAAAATCGGATTGTTCGCTGGGAAGAGACCGCCATTTATCCGGCCGGAGTTGTGGTTGGAGACGTTTGCATTGCACCCGTCATGTCAGATGATGGTCGCTGTACTCATCTTGTCGGTTCCGTCCACGATATAACAGCGAGGAAACAGGCCGAACAGGCGCTTCAGGAAAGTGAGCAGCGATTCCGCAGCGTACTGGACTTCTCCCCTGCGGTTATTTACCTGAAGGACCTTGAAGGACGTTACCTTTTCGTCAACCGACGTGTGGCTGAACTGTTTGGAATTCCTCAGTCAGAGTGGATCGGAAAAACGGCAGACGAACTGCTGCCTCCCGCTGTCGCGGAGATGTTCAGTGAAAACGACCGCCGACTGATACTCGGCGGAGGACCTCAGCAGGTCGAAGAAACAGCGACTTTCGATAACGGTCCGGAAATTACCTGCCTTACCGTGCAGTTTCTGCTCTTCCGAACGAATGGGCAGCCGTATGCCATTTGCGGAATTGCTCAGGATATTACCGACCGCAAACGCTTTGAACTGGCGCTTCGAGAAAGTGAGGAACGATTTCGAAATGTTCTGGACTTCTCCCCTTCCATCATCTTTCTGAAAAACCTCGACGGCCGCTACTTGTTCGTGAACCGCCACGGTGCCCTGCGAATGCAGATTCCACAGCAGGAATGGCATGGCAGGACGGCTCGCGATGTGTTTCCCCGCGAGAC
This sequence comes from Fuerstiella sp., assembly GCA_022843805.1. Classification (GTDB taxonomy): domain Bacteria; phylum Planctomycetota; class Planctomycetia; order Planctomycetales; family Planctomycetaceae; genus F1-80-MAGs062. Next base: position 60,705 of record JALHMY010000042.1, on the reverse strand, counting down.
AGCCGAAAGAATCGAGGCTAATGATCGACTGGTCTTTGAGACGCTGCAACCGTTGCAGCTCGAAGAGAAAATCAAACTCTTCAGTGGACAGGAATGCATATTTCTTTCCATTCTCTTTCCGCTGTTGTCGACAGATGGTCTCCCATACGCAATATGCGGTGTCCTGACCGAAATTACCGAATGGAAACGAGCCGAAGAAGCCGTACGAGCAAGCGAGCAGGAGTTTGCTGACTTTTTTGAGAATGCCACTGTCGGAATTCATTTGCTGGCCGCTGATGGCACCATCCTGCGCGCGAATCCGGCGGTACTGAGTCTCCTCGGCTATCACAGCGAAGAGTATACAGGCCGGAATATCTCCGAATTTTACGAATGTCGAGCTGTGGCAGATGATATTTTGCGGAGGCTGCACTCGAAAGAGACTGTTGAGTCGTACGCCGCCAGGCTGGTTTGCCGTGATGGTTCTGTTCGTGATGTGCTGATCGACTACAGTGTTCGCTGGGAAGCCGGTCAGCTGCTCAGTATTCGCTGCTTCACAAGGGATGTCACAGAAGTCAAACGACTGGAGGAACAGTTTCGCCAGGCACAGAAAATGGAAGCAGTTGGCAGACTCGCAGGCGGTGTTGCTCACGACTTTAACAACCTGCTTACAGTGATAAACGGTTATACGGAAGTGCTTCTCACTCAGCTGACGGGCATGGATGCTCGGCGCGAGCAGCTGCTGGCGATTAAGGATGCCGGTGAGCGAGCGGCAGGTCTGACTTCACAACTCCTGGCGTTTAGCCGCAACGCGATTATCGAACCTCGCACGATGGATCTGAATGTCGTTGTTGAATCGACAGCCCGCATGCTCCGACGTCTGATCGGCGAAGATATCATTCTTGTCGTGAACCAGGATCCCGACCTTGAAAAGATTTCGGCTGATCCCGGACAGCTGGAACAGGTAATCATGAACCTTGCAGTTAATGCGCGCGACGCGATGCCGGTAGGCGGACGACTTACGATCGAAACACACAGCCTTCGAGTGGATACCGCGGATGGCATCGGCTACACCAACCGAAAGTCCGGACTTTACGCACAACTCATCGTGGCAGATACCGGTCATGGAATGTCCGAAGAAGTGAAGAGCAAAATCTTTGAACCCTTCTTCACCACCAAGGGAATTGGAAAAGGCACTGGTCTCGGCCTGTCCGTTGTTCATGGAATCGTTCAGCAATGCGGCGGGTACATCGACGTCGAAAGCACAGCGGGATCCGGAACCGAATTTCGTATCATGCTTCCCGCCGTTCGAGCATTATCCGAAGTGAAGCACCATCGAAATCGCCCGGTCGGCAGCAATGGGACTGAAACCATTCTGCTCGTGGAGGATGAAGATAATGTAAGAAAAATCGCCAGGATTGCTCTCGAAGCGCATGGGTTCAAAGTTGTTGAAGCAGATCGCGCATCAGCAGCCATCGAAATGATGAACAGATTTTCCAAAACTGTCGACCTGCTGGTGACCGATGTTGTGATGCCCGAAATGGGTGGCCGTCAGCTTGTCGAAACACTTCGACAGCATCATCCCGCCATGAGAGTGCTGTATATCAGTGGTCACACAGACGACGCAGTTGTATTGCACGGTCTGACTGATACGACAGACGCTTTTCTGCAAAAACCGTTTACTCCGCAGGTTCTGGCCCGAAAAGTTCGCGCTGTGATCGATGGAATCCGATAGCGTTCTGGTTTTGTATAGCAGATACCTGAACCTTACACTAAATGTCGTTCAGTGCCGTAAGGACCTGGAAAACAATAAGTTAGCGCCATCGTCGCCTTTCGCTCCGCGAAAGAGCATCCTTTTGCGGAGCAAAAGGCGACACTGATTGTCTGACTGCGCCTTACGCCCCCGATACTTGTTTTCCACACTCAGGACGATAAATTCTATCTTGGAGATATGTGGAGTTTTGTATCCACATATCTGCTTTGTCTCATCGGGCTGGCTGCCGATTTCAGGAGTCACCGCTGACTCCTCGTCAGCCATATCATTCCGCATCGTGATTCAGGGAGATGTTGGTCATGAGAAAATTGTTGGGGATGGTCCTGGTTCTGGGATTGATTTCGGTGTTGTCCGTCAGTTCACCTGCACAGGTCAAAAAGGGCAAAACCCGAGTACTGACAACCAAACAACTGATGAGTGGCCTGGTAAAGCCGCAATGTGGCAGCCTTGGGGAAGCTCTGAAAACGGCTCCGACCGATGATAAGGGATGGGAAGAACTGGCCACAAAAGCCGCTCTGCTGAACGAATCAAGCTATACGCTGATGGATGACGGTCGATGTCCTGACGGGGAATGGGCGAAGGCCTCAACTCAGCTTCGAGAAGGCAGTGCAGCGGTCCTGGCGAAAATTGAGGCGAAAGACGCCGCAGGAGCACTGGAAGCGTTCAAAGGCGTGACAGCTTCCTGCGCTACCTGTCACAAGGCACACAAGAAGTAAAAAATTGTCGGAAAATCTTAGACAGATGTCAGAGGGTGCCTTCTAAGGCACCCTCGTTTGCATTCGGACCCTTTTCTGTTTGGCTTCAGAGTGGAAAAATCATGAGGCAGTTGTGTTCTGAAGCAGACAGTCGATAAACTTCTGCCGCGTTTCAGCATGGAATCGCGGAAGGATGTTGCGTTCCGCGACGTATGGTTTTCCATGTCGTGTTCCGAGTTGGTTATGTGGCCGTTTTTCGCAGCCTGTCTGCCCTGGAGAGAATCATGATGTCGCCGGAATCTGCATTTCTGACGACCGACGCCCCGGTTTCGAAAAGTTCATGCGCTTCGATGCTGTCATCGTCGAAGTCATGGTCGGAAATGGCAGATGCTGTACTGGGCGGGGAAGTTCTTTCGCGAGGTGATGCGATTCGCATACTGGAGGCAGACGACAATCAGGTGTTGAGCATCCTCGATGCTGCCTGGCGAGTTCGCCAAAGGTACTTCGGTAACTCAGTCCAGCTGTACTACCTGAAAAACGCCAAGAGCGGGCTTTGTCCCGAAGACTGCAATTATTGTTCGCAGTCAAAAATCTCCGATGCACCCGTCGAAAAATACGCGATGCTGAATGCTGAACGCCTGCTTGATGGCGCCAGGAAGGCGGCGGAAAGTAAGGCAAGAACCTATTGTATTGTTGCCAGCGGACGCGGGCCAACTGACCGTGAAGTGGATCATGTCGCAAATGTTGTCCGACAAATCAAGGATCAGTTTGGACTGCATATCTGCTGCTGTCTGGGGCTGCTGGAGCCGGATCAGGCGATGCGTCTGAAGGCCGCGGGTGTCGATCGAGTGAACCATAACCTGAATACGAGCGAAAGATTTCATTCCGAAGTCTGTTCAACTCACACGTTCAGGGATCGGCTCGCAACTCTCGATATCTGTCGGGATGCCGGCCTTGAACTCTGCGCAGGCATGATCGTGGGAATGGGCGAATCGAACGACGACATCGTCGATGTGGCTCTTAAGCTGGCCGAGCTGAAAGTGGAGTCCATTCCGATTAATTTTCTGAACTCAATCGACGGTACTCCCATGCAGACTCTGGATCACCTCGATCCTCGCTACTGCCTGAAAGTGCTGTCAATGTTTCGGCTGACAAACCCCTCAACGGAGCTGAGAATCGCTGGTGGTCGCGAAGTCAATTTGCGTTCCATGCAAAGCATGGGTCTGTATCCGGCGAATTCGATGTTTGTCAGCGACTACCTGACAACTCCCGGGCAGAAAGCAGAAGAAGATTTCCGGATGATTCGTGATCTGGGATTTGAAGTCACCGCCGGGGATCACGATGCGGCAAAATTGCTGGAATTCTGGAACCAATCCACATTGACCTGAGTGGCTGATAGTTTTCGGCAACATCGACCAGCTCACGCAGTCGTGACATCACAGCGGCATCGACAGGTTCGCTGATGCTGCTCTGCCTTTGTCTTATCCAGCGGAGTGGACTCAGCAAAACTGCGCTCTCATCCAGCACATCGAGCACCTGCAACTCCGCCGTATTAAGTTTCCGAGCCTGAACCCGTTCAAAAACTTCCAGCCACGAACAGATTGCCTGCTGATCACTGTTGAACCAACTGCGCTGAAGTCTCGCAAGGTCGCAACTGATGTGGTCTGTAGCGCAAGCCGTCAGGTCAATCAGCCCTGAAACAGTCTCGTTCAGAAACAGGACATGCGGACACCAGAGATCACGGATGACAGGATGCAGAGGCAGTTTCAGCCTCGCAGCATTCTGAAGCAGCGGGAACAGAACTGGAAGCCGAAGGATCAGAACTCGGTGCAGGCGCCGCCACAGGTCCCGAAATTCAGGCTGTCGTTCCGCAGAGCTCAGAGCCTCGATCTCCTGCAGCTGCCCCCCCATCAGACCCCTGACTATTTCCAGGCGTCTTGCAACAGCAGGTGACGGGCCTTCACTGCAATGAAACCATGGATTATTGGGGACCATCGCAGCGAATTCGATGGCTGCCAGATAAAATTTCTGCAGCGTTTCTGCAGCGCTGATCAGACAGGCTCTGGTCAGACACGATCCGGATTTCGAGGTTCCTGCCTTCCACGGTTCAACATGCCAGCAGACAGAGCCGACCTGCAGTAACGTTTCGGTAAATTCTGACGATTTCGTCTGGTTGCCAGTCAGCAGCTCGCCGGAACTCAGGTAATCACTATTCTTCCGGTCGCAGATGAAACGTGAAAGCGGAAGAGGCAGCGGGATTTCCGATAAGCCATGCCGCACGACCACGTGTCGGAGCAACTGATGCAGCAAGCGCAGACGCTGAACAGGGAATGTCGGATCCTCTGGCATACATCGCAATGCCAGTTCATGACCGTCGAGTGTGGTGACATGGTACACATGACTGCCGCTGAAACCACCATAGCAGCGATCGGCAGTCGCCAGCGCAATATCATAGCGGGACGCGACTGTCTGCAGGATCTCAATTTCCGGTACCGTTAGTCTCGGATTGTTTTGAATGTGCTTCATAAGGCACACGTTGCGATCCGAACTCAGGAAATCGGGAATCGAACACTACTGGTCGGGAATTGTATGACACCGGCGGAGAATCGAACAAAAGAACAAAAAATACCCTGAGGTCCGGAAACCTCAGGGTATGTTGACAAATCACGATGTAACGAATTCATTCGCGGAGCTTACGCAACGCCGAGATTCTCCACGTCGATATCCACTTCAATTTCGACTTCCGCTTCCACATCGGGATTCACTTCATCATGAATTGGTAACGCATCTTCTGCAATATCCACAAAACCCTTCAGATGAATCGCTCGGGTGTGGTGCTGAAGTTTCTTCAGAGCCTTGCTTTCGATCTGCCGAATACGTTCGCGAGTTACCTTAAAGATACGGCCCGTTTCTTCAAGCGTATAGCTGTAACCATCGCCCAAACCATATCGCAGCTTAATGATTTCACGTTCGCGATAGGTCAGACTTTTCAGTACATGATCAATCTTATCCCGCAGCATCTGCTTGGCAGCGGATTCAGCCGGGCTGCTTTCATGCGAATCCTCAAGGAATTCGCCGAAGCTGCTGTCTTCACTTTCTCCAACTGGAGTATCCAGACTGATCGGATGCTTCCATGTCTTCATGATCCGTTCAGTCTCTTCGATGCTCATACCCACCGCTTCTGCCAGCTCTTCATTGCTGGGTTCGCGGCCAGTTGCCTGCCGAATTTCTTCAGCTTTGGCCTTCAGCATCGAAATACTCTGGAACATGTGCACGGGAATTCGAATGGTCCGTGCATGGTCAGCAACCGCTCGGGTAATTGCCTGACGAATCCACCATGTGGCATAAGTTGAGAACTTATAACCACGGCGGTATTCATACTTTTCAACCCCTCGCATCAGACCGGCATTGCCTTCCTGGATCAGGTCCAGAAAACTCAGCCCCCGGTTGCGATACTTCTTTGCAATCGAAACGACCAGTCGAAGATTCCCGCCAGACAGCTTTTGTTTGGCGTCTGTCCATCCATCCATTCGCTTGCGAATCTCGCGACATCGACGCAGATACTGCTGTGGTGTTTCCATCAGCATCTGCACATATTCTTCCAGTTCCCGCTCCAGTGACATACGTTCTGAATCGGCTGTTCGCATTCCTTTCAGACAGGTGATCTCATCCTGCAGCTGTTCGATGCGTTCTCCGATCTGAAGCATACGCTTCATGACGGGCTGCATCCGATGAGTCCGCACGCTCAGTTCTTCGCAGAGCGTGCACATCTTGCGACGCCGTACACGAATCTGTTCCGCAAGCTGAGCCTTTTCCGGCGTGCCTTCTGTGGCTGCTCGCCACTCCTGAAACTCCGTCCGATTGACTTCCATCAGATGTCGCAGGGTCCGCAGGTTCAGCTCCATTCGACCTTCGATCTGTTCCTTCCGCACATTTTCTGTTTCTGATGTGCGCAAAGTTCTTTCGAAGGGCAGTTCTCCCCGCCGTACTTTTTCAATGGTTTCGACAGCGATTCCCAGCGCGAAATCTGATTCCAGCACCATTCGTCGCATGCGTTTGCGAGTGATCTCAATCTGCTTGGCAAGAAAGATCTCGCGGTCACGTGTCAGAAGTGGGATGTTGCCCATCTGACTCAGATACATTCTAATCGGGTCACGTGATGACAGTGCCGACGTCTCTGAACCAAGTAAAGCTCGAGCAGCTCGTTCTGCCTGCTCCTGACGAACTTCTTCTTCTACTGGCTCTGGTTCCAAAGGGATGTCTGGATCTTCAATAAAATCCAGCCCAAATTCATCGATCGCCATGATCAGGTTGTCGACCATTTGTGGGTCGCCACCTTCATCCGGCAGCCACTCATGTGCCTGCTGGATCGTTACAAAGCTACGTTCCTTCGCTTTTTCGATGATCGCCTTCAATCCGGCATCCAGACGATACACGCGATTCCCCTTCTTCAAGTAGTCCCCAGCTGGCCAATCGGTTCATTCCGTATTGACTGAATCGGGGCGGAGCACAGCTCCTGAAATATAACGAGTGTCCGTGCCTCCGTGGTGAGACACACGCAATGTCCGAACTAATCCAGTTCGGCCGTTTCCTTTTTCCGCCTCCGTCCGATCGCAGCAACAGCCAATGCTTAGCCATTTCTGACTCCGGAAAAAACCAAAGGCGGTTTCTCCGCCCCAGCATACCCTTGAATCAGAAAAATCAATCAACAGAGCCAGCAAAAAAAACGGTTCGGACAACGTTGTTAAGTCGCCGTCATCAAAGGCGCGAGTATGTTCGCGTTTGCAGCGTCTGGGGCATCGCCGTAAGTCGTGTCCGATACTACGATTATTCGCTTTTCATCATGCCATCGTCAACTTGCCGCAGGCTCGTTTTAGGCGAATTCCAGGAATCCTTTCTCCCGCCTCCCGAAGAGCCAGCTGATTTTCGTGGAAATCGCCGAACCGAACCTCCCTGCCCCGCCCTCGCAGTTTTCCCGTTTGCTGTCCGAAATTCCGCGGGCACTTTCACCCTGGCACTTTCAACACAGTACTTTCAAAGCAATCCACTCTTCCCTGAGCCCGGCGGCAATTGTCCCGGAACGAAAAGAAGCCCAGCCATCCTCTGAAGGACAACCGGGCTTCCCAAAATGCGGAACTCGCCTAAAGCTCCCACCGTAAAACACTGATCAAATGTCCGCATTCGGTGAAGATGCGGGTCTTTCTTCGCTCAATTGCCGAACATGTCTGCTCCTGATTCACCCTGTTGTCTGTGCAACAGAGCAGAATTGGTACTCCGTCAAGACAAAGATTTCGGGTTGGCGGTAGTGGATCTTGCTAAAGATCCCCTGGCTACAGGACCTTTAGCAAGGTCCACTACCCGAAATACAAAGCTTGACAGAGCAGTAGTTTCCTCAGCCAACTTTCATGGCAGCGGCCAGGATGGATGAAGTGCTTTCACGCATAATTCGAGGATCAACCAGCTCGCCTCGCTGCAAAGTAGTCCGCACGTCCTTCCCGGAAATAAATACGGGCTTCTCTTCCTTTGGATGCTTTTCCATCAGATCCACTCGCCCAACCGAATCATAGTAAGCAGCAAACCCAACATTGATCGGTTTGATCTGCAGGTCACCATTGAGCTTGTGGAAGATCTCCTGAGCATCAAAGTCACCCCAGATTGCACTGCCATCATGATAAGGCGCGTCGGCATGCTTGCGTCCGATGACAATGTGAGTGTAACCCATGTTCTGTCGGTAAATGCCGTGCATGATGGCTTCCTTTGGGCCACCATAAAACATTTTAATATCCAGACCCAGCAACAAGACGCGATCGGGAACCGTTTCTCCACGCGGGCTCCACAGCGCCCCGTCGCTGTCTCCTTCACCCAGACCCCGTCCATCAATCAGGGCTTCATAAGTCTTCATGCGAACCGCAGCGTTCACGTCGTCGCCCTTGGTTTCCCCGATCAGAGGATTCAGAACCGCTCCGGCGTTTTTCCCGGCTCGAATCAGTTCCTCGAGTGCATACACCAGAGCATACTCGTGCGCACGATGCAGCGGGTTTCGAGTCTGAAACGCAACAACTGCGTTCCACCCGGTTTCCGCCAGTCGCTTCCGAACCTCTCGCGGTGTTAATACGTATTTGCCGAAATCAGCATTCTTCGGCTGCGGCAATGCGCGAATCTTTCCACCAATCAGGTGCGTCATCTTTTCATCGTTTTTCAGCACCATATCCGCGCCCGGATGATCAAGACGTCCGGTCCCGTAAACACTCTTCAGATAGCTGCACTTGTCCCAAACATAGACGTCATTCAAATCAACTGTCGCTACGATCTCTCCGGCAGGATTCGTCAGTGCGACCTTCTGTCCGGCTTTGATCGTCTTCGCTGTGGCACTGTCCACAGGAAATGCAATGGGGATCGTCCATGCATACTTCTTACCCTGAGACACCACGGTCGACTCGCTCAGCACCTGATTCCATTCACTGGAATTCATCGGTCCTGTCAACGGACTCAGTGTGCCATCTCCAAACCGGTAAACCGACGACAAGTCCGCAAGGGAGACGGGTACTTTGGTCAGGGTTGCGGCTTCTGCAAGGAACGCATCTCGCTCGGACTGGCCGACAGTGCAACAAACAGGTTCAGATAAACCACCATGAGGGACGATCAGGTCAGACATTCCTGGGAACTTTCCTTACGAAAACACTAAAACTGAACGGCAATAACGTCTTTTAACGGTAAATCCTCAAACAAATCGAGACCAGTATTTCTCGCTTCTGTCTGATCGCTGACAGACACCCAGCGATGTCGAACTCTGCCACCGCCATTCTGCCCGAAAACATTCGGCTTTTTTGCCGAATACCTCCCTGCGAATACTGTTGGAGGGGGCGTCGGACGGTAGAGGAACAGGAAATATGAGTCAAGAAGTTCCTTTTGCTCACCGCTCCTCGGGCAGGATTTCCATTTTCGAGAACCCTGAGTGGGCGCGTCTGCGGGTCACGCTTCCCCATGGTCGTCAATACGGGAATCGGTGAATCAGCCCTTAAGGAACCGTGGCATCAGCTCGAATCCGGCATTAAAGATCATTGAAGAACGAGCGGCAGTCACTTCACTGTATTCGCTGGAATTATCCGGAGTGATATCTGTACCACACATCGCGAATGGGCAATACCCATGGCTGTGCGTTCGAGTTCGCAGAAACGTGGGATGGTCCGGACAGACGAGTATTCGATACTCGCCCTGTTGCTGAAGGCATTGATGCACTGGTCCCACAATGTGTTCGTCGATCTGCTCAACCGCCCGAACTTTTGCATCCACGTTTCCTTCATGCGATGCTTCGTCAGTCGCTTCCACATGCACAACGACAAAATCCACGTCAGGCCTTGAAAGAGTAGCAATGGCCGCTCGGCCTTTGGCGGCGTAATCAGTGTCGAGGTAACCCGTCGCTCCGGGTACTTCAATCACCTGCCACCCGATGAGTCGCCCAATTCCCCGCAACAAGTCGACGGCCGTGATCACTGCTCCCCGAATTCCAAACTGTTTATGAAACGGCTGTAATGCCGGTCGCTGCCCGTACCCCCATAACCAGATCTGCGTTGCCGGCAGTTCTCCTGATTCGATTCGCCTGAGATTCGGCGCTGCAGTGGCAAACAGCTCTTTGCTTCGATCCATCAGCTCCAGCAACTGTTCCGAACCGGGACCAGATGGCAGGTATCCGGCAACCGGCTGGTCTGTAATGTCATGAGGCGGTGTACTGAGCGTCTCGCGAGTAAACGGAGCCTCAGCTCCCCGAGCTCGATACAACAGCAGATTGCGGTAACTGACTCCCGTGTGGAATTTCCAGTGACTGTCGCCACACTGGTCCTTCTGCAGAAGTGTCACCAGCTCCTTCGCCGCATCATTCGAAATCTGCTCGGCAGTAAAGCTCTTCATAATGCCGTCAATGACGGTGACCAGATTGCAGCGAATTGCCCAGTCTCCCGAATGAAGCTCGATACCCTGAGCTGCGGCCTCCAATGGTGCCCGGCCGGTATGCGATTCCAGCGGGTTGTAGCCAAACAGACTCATCGTCCCCACATCACTTCCGGAGGGCATGCTGGCAGGAACGTTGTCAGTTCTGCCAACAATCCCCTTTGCTGCCACTGCATCCATATGAGGAATACGAGCCGCCTGCAGAGGAGTTCTCCCCTGAAGTGCAGGTTGAGCTTCATCAGCAACGCCATCGGGGATAACAAGTACAAATTTCATAGGTCTGCACAAAATCAGGAATACTGCCGGAAAAGAATTCTCCGCTGCCAGAACAGACGCGCGGAGAAAATCAAAGGGGAGGTTTCTGAAAATAGTTTCGGAGAGGCGTCAGCACGGACTTCGTCCGACTGCCACTCGCCGGTCCAGTCACGGTATGGTATATCACGACTGGCATTTGTTGCACCAGGAAAAAGTGAGTGACAGATTTGGGACAGTCTGAGCTGTCAGACGATACAGGTATTCCTGAAGAATATTCTGCTGAATTCGTGTCATTCGCCGTTTGCCTCGGTAATTCCCTGTGTCAGCCGGAGGTTTACTGATATGTCTAAGTGCTCACGGAATCATGGTCGATCTTTGAATGGCTTTACCTCAGATTCCGGATTGCCTGGCAATAGTGCCAGCACGATGATTTCATCGCACATCCGCTCACTGATTCGATTCTGGGCTATGACCGGACTGTGTGCTGTTTGTCTGTTGCTTGCCGAGTCCGGATTCGCCAGTTGCTGTCGCGCTGATAATCACGGCCAGGTTCCGAGGCAGCTTAGGGCCGGAGCCGCCGCCAGCAATATTACTCCTCCGCTCGGGGGCGGAATCGTCGGCGGATTCGTTCCCATTCCGTCCACTCATGTGCATGATGATCTGTTTGCAAAGTGCCTGGTACTGGATGATGGCCAGACAAAACTTGCCTTCGTCGTTTGCGATCTGCTCGGAATGCACCGCGCTGTCGGTGACGAGGCACGGCGGCTGATCGAGGAACGTCTGCAGATCCCGCGTTCCAATATTATGATCTCGACGACCCATACTCATTCGGCCTGCAGTGCACTCGGCTCAAGTCGCTATAAATTTGAAATCGAACTTGATGAGTATCAGAAGTTCGTTGCACAAAGAATCGCTGATGGGGTTCAGCGAGCAACTCAGCTGCTGCGCCCCGCGGAACTGGCATTTGGCACCGCTGATGCACCGGAACATGTCTTCAATCGGCGCTGGTTCATGGCGGATGGCACCGTACCTGAAAACCCATTCGGACAGTTTGATAAAGTCAAAATGAATCCTCCTGCCGGAAGTCCGGATCTGAAAAATCCGGCCGGGCCGACTGATCCGACGATCTACTTCCTGGCCGTGCGTGAGCCTCAGGGGCCTCCCATCAGCTTGTTCGCTGCTTATTCCCTGCACTATGTTGGGGGTGTGGGAGACGGTCATATTTCGGCGGACTACTTTGGAGAATTCTGCCGTCAGCTGGTGCGGCTTCAGGATGTTCGTGATCAGGATCCTCCTTACGTCCCCATGCTGGCCAATGGCACTAGCGGTGATATCAATAACATCAACTTTCGTAGTCCGCGTCCCGGAAAAAAACCTTATGAACAAATTCGCATCGTGGCTCACGATGTCGCCGATCGAGTGCATAAAGCCCTCGCGGACGTTAAATGGCGTTCCGATCTGAGTCTGGCAGCCACATTCCGTGATGCAGAGATTGGCTGGCGTCGGCCCACAGAACAACAGCTTGCCTGGGCAAACGCGAAACTTCAGACGCCCCCCGCTTCAAATGGACGCGCCGATCTGCCTCGCATCTACGCTGAACGAACACTCGGGTTGGCGACCCAGCCCGAAAGAGCTCCCGTCCCCATTCAGGTCCTTCGAGTCGGCGATGTCTGCATCGGAACACTGCCCTGCGAAGTGTTCTGTGAAATTGGTCTTGAGTTTCGAGAAAACAGCCCTCAAAAACCCGCTTTCATGGTTTCACTCGCTCACGGCTATTTCGGTTACCTGCCAACGCCAGAACAGCACGTGCTCGGTGGATACGAAACATGGCTTGGCACCAATCGAATGGAACCAGATGCCTCCGACATCCTGCTGAAACAGCTGTGGGAAATGGCGGACGAGGTCCGAGCAACCGATGGTCAGCCATCGGCTGCCCGGCAATAAGCCGTTTGCCTGCCAAAGCAATGGTGAATTTCTTAACCCGACGGGAAGTGAATGCATTTCCCGGAATGTGCTCACTGCAGTTAAGTCAACCCAGTTTTTTGACATAGACGGCCACAGACAGGCAACGAATATCGGGGCTGCTCTTCAGGTTCGCAATCATCGGCTCATGACAGTGGCCGTCACTCACATTTCATTTGTCATGGAAACAAAAAAGGCCGTTCGAAACAAGTTTCGAACGGCCCGGGAGGATTGGCCGTCAAATTGCTTTGACGACCAGCAGTGACTCCCAATTGCCAGCCGCTGTCACTCTCAACAGTTGAACTGCCGAAAACAAAAAACGGCTGATTCCAGCGATTTAAAAAGTCTTTCTAAAGCCCTGCAAGAGCTTTAGTCAGACGTTAACCACACTAACATGCTTGATGACTGTCAGATTGATGACTGTCAGATCTAGACGCTCTTCACAGTTCTGATAATCTCAGCGGCCACCTTGTAGGGGTCAGCATTCGAAGCAGGGCGTCGGTCTTCCAGCCAGCCCTTCCAGCCATTCTGAACGGTTGCCACTGGAATTCGGATAGACGCACCACGGTCAGAAACACCAAAGCTGAACTTGTCGATTGACTGTGTTTCGTGCTTGCCCGTCAGACGCATATGGTTGTCTGCTCCATAGACAGCAATGTGCTCCTTAATACGAGGCTTGAACGCACCACAGATCTTTTCGTAGGTATCCTTGCTCCCACATGTTCGCAGCACATTGTTGGAGAAGTTGGCGTGCATACCTGACCCATTCCAGTCGGTATCGCCCAGAGGCTTGCAGTGCCAGTTGATCCACAGGTTGTACTTTTCTGCCGTACGCTCCAGCAGATAGCGAGCAACCCAGGTTTCGTCGCCGGCGCGCTTGGCACCTTTCGCGAACACCTGGAACTCCCACTGTCCCGTGGCAACTTCCGCATTGATACCTTCAACGTTCAACCCGGCTTCCAGGCACAGGTCCAGATGCTCTTCAACCAGCTCACGACCAAAAGCCCGGTTAGCGCCGACTGAACAGTAGTATGGGCCCTGAGGAGCAGGGTAACCGCCTGGCGGGAACCCCAGAGGACGATTCGTTTCGCTGTCCCACAGGAAATATTCCTGCTCGAAACCAAACCAGAAATCGTCGTCGTCGTCCTCAATCGTTGCACGTCCGTTCGACTCATGCACCGACCCATCCGGATTCAGAACTTCACTCATAACCAGATATGCACTGGAACGAGCCGGATCAGGGAAAATCGCAACCGGCTTCAGCAAACAGTCTGATGAACCGCCAGGCGCCTGCTCCGTTGAACTTCCGTCAAAACACCAGATCGGACACTCTTCCAGAGTACCACCAAAGTCCCTCACGATCTTTGTTTTTGATCGCAGACCCTGGGTCGGCTTGGTACCGTCCAGCCAGATATACTCCAACTTGCTCTTCGACATTACTCTGCTTTCTCCTCCCGGAAAAACTAATGTGATCGCGGCTCTTCAGCGAGTCACCACTCGCTCTGCTCTGCTTCCCGCGACAAAAGCGTCCTCCATGCACGGAATCTCCGGGGGGTGCCTGACATCGACACCTTCATGTTCTTTCTCGCCCGATTATGCCGTCGCAGACCTGCTCAACCGCCGTGACTGCTGAGTTGCCTGCAAAACAAGCAGATCTGCCCGCTCCATAAGCAGATGCTCCCCAAATTCGAACCTTTTGGACAGCAACTCTCCTATAATGCATCCGCCGTGCCATTACCACGATCGGCCTTCTTTATTTTTTAACATCGACTCAACAGGCTATTGCGTGAGCCGCGCAAACGCCTCCTCGGCGTCTTCACGCGGAACCTCTCCCAGCTCCAGCCGGATGGATTCGACAACAGGCGCAGCGATCAATGGTATGGCATACACCTTTTTGTTGATAATGACCGCCACCTTCCCACCAATATTTCGTGCCGTGTAGTCTTTAAACAGCCGGGCACCCTCCTCCGACAGATTGAGCGTCAGAACGGGGATATTGTTCGAGTCATATTCGCCCCGAAACGATACGAGGTCGCGAGCGTACAATATCACTTCCGGCGAGATAAAAATGGTGGCCCCGTCCAGTGACTTCATCCGCTCCCAGCCATCAACCATCACGATACTTGCCGCACGAATCTCAATCGGTGCATTCGGAGTAACAGGCTCGGCCGAAAGACGGGGCAGAAGATAAGACCACACGGCTGCCAGAATCGCAGCAAACACTGCGAGCCCGGCGACAATCGTCCAAAGTCGACCTGAAGTATCAGGATTCCCGCTGGAGAAACCGTAAGGCGCCGGATCCTCCCCTTGTTCAGCAGGATCACGTTGTTCAGCGGGATCCCGTCTGTCGTTCGACATGCGTCAGCCTCCTGTCCCTGCAAACGGCATTTGCAAAGACCATTAATCGTTTTCGCCGAGCACCATGATCTCCACTTTGCGGAAGTCGATAGGATGACTTTCTGACTGAAGTGATATCGTCCCGCCGTGAAGCATCAGATTGTCGTCCCGGATCAGCCTGCGAGCATTCTCGTCGCGACGATCCAGCTGAGGCTCACTGTATTCCAGCACAACTTGTCCTTCGAGCAAATGACGGATCACGCGATTTCCCCGCACTTCAATTTCCGCAGTGACCCACTGATCGCCATGATAGGTTTTTGAGGTGGAACTGATGCAGTGTTTGAGCTCCATCTTTCCGTCGATGACCACGTTCGTTCCGGGAGTACACAAATTGGACGTTGTTCGATTGTCCCGACCGTTTCCTCCAAGCAGCTGCACCTCAATCGATACTGGAAAGTCCTGGTCTTCCGACATCGTTTTGGGATCCTGTCCATGAACCATCACGCCGCTGTTGCGAGTCGCCCACCCCGGACCTCCGGGACACTGATCTCCAACAAAACGATACTCAACCCGAAAACGATAGTGAGCAAAGGAATCCTTAAAAAACAGATGCCCGAACTTCTCACCGTACTTGTCATACCCGCCGCCGTCATAACGAACTTTCAGCAGACCCTCTTCAACGCGAAATGTATTTCCGTAATTTTCCCCCAATGGACTGTAACGAATCTTCGGCGTCCAGCCCGCGAGATCTTTTCCGTTGAAAATCGATACCCACTGGCCTTTGGGGTACTCACTCGACGATGTTTTCGCACCATCCGCATTAACCACTGACTCACCGACCGATATCCCGGACAGAATCAAAATCATCGCCGTGATAGTGCCGCTGATCATCCGCTTCAGTCTCATTGGTTCGCTCATCTGTCGACTCTCTTCCTGAAATAATGTCCTATAGTGACCGGAATCTGCTTTCCGGAAAAATGATGGTGCACTCTATTCTCCACTCGTTCCGCCAATGGCATACAAATGTCCGAACGTTCTCAGGAACAGCATTCCGTCGGCCGCGCTGGGCGATGACCGCATTCCCTCCGCCAGGACATTGGTGGCCAGAACTTCCGGTGTATCGGCGGCACGCATGACGGTTGTGGCGCCTTCTTCGTTGCAAAAATAAATCAGGTTATTGGCAGCAATCGCGGACGCCGTGAAGGTCCCTTCGAGCCGATGTTTCCACACCTCTTCCCCATTATGAACATTAATGCAAACACTGACTCCGTTATTGGCAACCAGGTAGATTCGTTCGCCAACCAGCACCTGAGCACTGAGATCGGAGTTGCCTTTTGTGCGGTCCCAAACCACATGGGACTTGCTGACATCACCCCGAGTCGTCTCGTCCAGCCGCACCGCCAGCAGATTGGACGATCGCGTGCCTGTGTTCAGAATGGCCATGTTGCCAAAAAACGATGGCGGTGATGAGGCATTGAAGTCGTCATGACGAATCGTCCACAGCTCTTCGCCCGTTCGAACATCATAACCAAAAGCCGCTCGCGAACCGACAGAAACCAGGTGAGTCCGTCCGCCAGCTTCGATCAGCCCTGGAGTACTATAAGCCTTTCGCAGGTCGCCTTTTTGTTTCGGATTCCCCTCTGCGTCCAGATCGCCGTAGTCGGTCGTTCTGTCCGTCTTCCAGACGGTTTCGCCCGTCCGCTTGTCCAGCGCCATCAGGAACTGTGTGTCGATTCCATCAAACGTCAGGATCAGCAAATTGTCAAACACGATGGGCGAAGAGCCAGGCCCCCGAAAATGGCTGACTTTGATATCCTTCCGTATCCACTGAACTTCCGCAGTGTGCCGATCCAGTCGAGCTGTTCCGTATGTGCCAAAATGGACATACACGGCTTCATCATCCAGAGCACACGAAGGCGATGCATACGTGTTGACCTCATTCATCAGAGGTTCCGGTTCGGCGTTCTCAACCAACAGCCGGTGATGTTTGATTTTTCCTGAATGCTGATCAATCGCATAAACGAACTGCTGCTTACCATCGCGAGTCGCCGCCGTCAGCCAGACCGTGTTATAGCCAATGACCGGGATGGAATGCCCCAGCCCTTCAAGAGGCAGTTTCCAGCGAATATTCCTGCCGGAGGCTTCATCCCATGAGACTGGCAGTCCTTCAGCATCTTCCGGGGCAACGACACTGTTGAGCGCCGGTCCGGTCCGGCAGGGCCAGTTGAGCCGATCGCTGCCGACCGCCATTGAAGAGCCTGTAGTGGTGGCGACTGCGGCTGATAAGACGAACAAAAGCGTGCGGATTCGAAGGCTCACCTGCAACCCCTCCAATGACTGACCATTGCCAGCGGATCAATTTCCCGTCATTCCGACACGTCAGCGTGTCCGAACTTCCAGCTTAGCGAACCTTTTGGGCTCTGTCTTGTGATCCCAGGTACAGAAGTAAAAAGAGCCACGAGCGATCCGAAAAAACTGCAGTCTTCGATAATGCAATTGTGGATTCGGCCAAGCTTAGTACCATGAGTGGGTGAGGGACCGCCTTCCTGTCGATTGAAGTTTGAAAGGGGGCGAATTCGCAATGACAGTCTCCAGCCGGACACCTGAAGGTCGTGATCAGTATTGTCCGATTTGCAGAGCGATGGCTCGCGTCGAACCTTCCATACCAAACGGCGATGCTCCGTGTCCTGCATGTGGGCGTTCTCGAGTCTCGCCGAATGAACTCGCCCGGTAATCAGTAAAGAAGGATCTGATCAATGGCTGCAAAGGGTACGACGAGCGACATTGTTTTCGAACGGAAATACAACGGACTGACACTGAACTGTGACGAATCGTCGTTCGTCCGACTCTGTAATTTTCTCGGCGAGGAACCTTCCGTTTGCGGTGCCATCACTGAGGCAATCCAAAAGAACGACGTCCGATTCGTGACAATCAGGCGATCCTGTGTACCGTTACCGGAAGGCAGCGGCCGATGGCTAAATGGCGTCTTCCTGAGCATGGCGATTTGCCTGTCCGGGATCCCAACCGTCATTGGATACGTAGTAATCACGCGATGGCTTTTAATGCGAATCTCTGGTTGAGCGGAACGACACGACTGGCTTATACCTGATCGTCCTGAGTTGGTAGAGTCGAGGACGCGAACACGGTATAATGCACGTGGTATTTGCTTAGGGGTGCAAAGCGACCATGATGCTCACCCAGCAACTTAAATTGGGGAATCTATGCGTCTGGCTGACTTTATCTCTGCGAATCTGGAACCAATCCTTCAGGAATGGGAAGCATTCGCCCGCGGGATAAACTCGGCCGGAAAGATGGACTCGCTCGCGCTGCGGGACCACGCTGACGAAATCCTGCTCGCGACTGTTGCTGATATGCGACTGTCGCAAAGCTCAGACGAGCGCAGTGCCAGATCGCGAGGACATCTTGGTGAATCAGACACGACACCGCTGAATGGTGCATCTGAACAGCATGCCATCGGTCGACTGGGTTCAGGCTTTGACCTGCTGGAGCTGGTTTCGGAATACCGGGCGTTGCGAGCAAGCGTACTTCGGCTGTGGCATGCCAGCGGTCCTCGTCCGAACGACAGTGATGTTGACGACGTGACTCGGTTCAACGAATCAATCGACCAGTCTCTCGCGAAAGCGGTCGCAAGTTATACGAAGCGTGTCGATCAGTCTCGGGATCTGTTTCTGGCGATACTCAGCCATGATCTTCGGAATCCGCTGAATTCCATTGCCATGTCGGCGATGCTGCTCCCACACCTCGTTCCGCCCACCAACAAAGCCATAGATGTTGCGTCACAGATCTCGACAAATGCGGGGGTGATGGCCAGGATGATCAGCGATCTTCTCGACTACACCCGCACGCGGTTGGGTGCCGGGATGCCTGTTTCACCGACCCTGACGGACCTGAGCATGCTCGGTCGCGAGTTGTTCAGCGAATTCGAGACAGCTCACCCGAGTCGACAGATTCGTTTTTCGGCGGAAAATGGAGTTCGTGGCAACTGGGACAAGGATCGTCTGCGGCAGGCAATCTCGAACCTCCTGGGGAATGCAATCCAGCATAGCCCCGAGGACGCTCTGGTTGAATTAAAGGTATTCGGCAAGATGTCGGACGCTATTGTCACAGTCAGCAACGGCGGGCCGCCAATTCCGCCTGGTGAACTGGCGAAGATCTTTGATCCGCTGGTCCGCGGTTCCAGTGCAGAATACCCTAAGACAAATCGTCCGGGAAGCATCGGACTGGGCTTGTACATCGCTCGTGCAATCGCCGAATCTCATGGCGGCAGCCTCAATGTCACGTCTACTGTCGAAGAGGGAACCAGCTTCACGATGCGATTACCCCGCGACTTCATCGTTGAATCAGGACAGGCTGTATTGGATGAGCAGCACATTCAGTCGATGTGAGCCAAGCACGCATGGTGCATTATTTACTGCGGTCGCGTGAGAACCCCACCCACTTGAAATTCTCCAGCAGGGCTGAGATACTTCGCAACTGAGTGTCTGCTGACAAGCGATCAGCACATGCTCAACATCCATCGCCGAGGGTGCCCAAAGACAGGTCAACTGAAAGACGGGGCATTCAAAGGGCGGTTGATAAAAGTCTCGGTAGCTCAATTGGATAGAGCGTCGGCCTCCGAAGCCGAAGGTTGTGGGTTCGACCCCCGCCCGGGACATTCCTTTGCCTGCAAGAGTTTACCTGGATTTTGGTCTGCAGACTTTCGGTAAATGTACTCAGTAAATGTACTCACCAGCTTTTTTCAGTTGCTTTTGGATGGCGAAGCCGGGGCGAACCGGCAGAGGAAATCATCGACCTTTGAAACGGCTTCTGACTGGGCATTCGGAAGCAGGTGGCTGCAGGTGTTTACCCCGGCAACATCGTATCAGTACTTCAGCTTGCCTTCTTTTCAGGCCTGCAAAGCCACCGATGACCGCACCCATATGGAGAAGGGGGATGGTCAGGTTCGACCTCAAACCCGTCAGGGCAATGTATTCCCGCTCGCGAACTGCATCCGCCGGCAGATGATCCGGCAAACGGATGACCAGGCCCGGGTGCACCATTTTCGCGTAACTCGGGAATTTTGAATCGAGTATAGTGTCTGCGGACCGTGGTATCCCCGGCAATTGGTACGAATGTGTCACCAGAATCTCGTTCCGACTGCGGGATACCTCGCCCAGCCCGCAGCGATCGAGCCCCGGAAACTCGACAATTCGCCTCAGGCTCCGCTCAATTTGTGAATCAACCTCGAGTGCGGAAACGTTCACAAACGCGGATGACACCTCACTCAACAACGTCTCGAACCGCAGACGTTTGAGGACGTCCGCCGCGATCGGGCAGCCCGCTTCATCCAGCGAGCCACACAGGTCGGAATTCAGCTGATACAACTCGCATGAGAACACGGACAACGGGCAACAAACACTGCCGGCTCGTTGTCAAAACTCGCTCACGTTGTTCGCTTTTTACAGGATGCTCGCACCTTGCGATCATTTGACCTAGCAGGACACTAATCCCAGTCCCAGTCAAGCTCCGTGCCACCCGAGAATCCACACAAGGCAGACACAGGGGCATAACTGATGACTTCTGACGCATCGGACTGTTTCCGCAGACGGCGGCGCTGACCTGAGTTTCGCTGACGCGCCGAATCATCCCCCGCAGCCCGCAGCCATTGAAGTTTTGGCGTCCCTGCACCCGCGACTGCTCTGCGATTTGAGTCAATTGCGCTGGAATCAGGCAGAAGATCCATATTCTGCTCGTCGTTATTTTGAGACCTCATGATGGTTCATGCTCCTTTGGAATGCCTGCGACAGTGCAGGAACGCCTGAACTCTATCGACGAAATTCTACGGCCTTCACGAGAATTGGCTAATTCAAAGTTCCATCTTGAACCATTGATTAAATGCAAGTATTTTTCATCGCATGGACCGGCTCAACTATCATCATCTCCTGTATTTCCGGACGGTCGCACGCGAAGGCACAATTTTGCGAGCGGACGAGATTTTTTCGCCTGGACGCGAGATGGTCGATACACTCAGAGGGCATCCGTCAGGCAAGCCGGTGCGATTTGTGGTCGGCGTTGTTGAAGGCATTTGGACAAACAGGCGAGGGACTCTTCCCCGGCGGTCTGGCGATTCAGGATGAAACCTGCCGACAATATGAGGCTGAATGCTGCCGATGTGAAGGAAACGCAGCAGATCCCGGATCAACATGATTTAGATGGCGTAATTGTTGCCTCCCTGGATTTCGCCAACCCGGCGCTGCCGAACACCTTTACTCTCTGCATCGGTGATCGTGAAATACTCGCAACCGCCTAATGCTCGTCCTGGGTAAGGCGTTCCTGCGAGACGGACTCGTTGCGGAGAAGTGCCGGGGAATTTCCCCGCCGAATCGAGCGAACGACACCGATCATCATCATAACGACCGTCAGTGGAACAACAGCCCCAAACATCACGAAAGCAAATGTGCGATGGAAACGGGGTGCCGTTTCCGCGATCACAAACGACGCCGTGTAGGCGAAGTAGTAGCTAAAGAACAGAACTCCGTTCCAGCGTGAGATGATATGTCCCACGAAAAAGACAGGAAGGCAGGCAACCGCGACCGAAATCATCACGGGAATATCCAGCTGAAAGGCAGCCTCAGAGACTCTCACTCCGTCGGCAGAGACAACGCTGGAAATTCCCAGAACACCCAAAATATTGAAAATGTTGCTCCCCACAACGTTCCCCACGGCGATGTCGCGTTCTCCGCGAATGGCGGCCATGATCGAGGTCGCAAGCTCGGGCATTGAGGTTCCCGCAGCGACGATCGTCAGTCCGATCACCAGCTCCGACACACCCAATTGTCTGGCAATCACAATCGCCGACTCAATAAACCAGTGAGATCCCAGAACAAGCAGTCCGAGTCCTGCGACGACCAGCAGCAGATTCAGCACCAGTTCTCCGCGGCTTTGAACCTTTTTTCCGATTCCAAACTCAGCTTCGTACTCCGCCTGAATCCCGGCATGTTCTTTGCGGCTCGTCACAATCGCCAGCACCGTGTATGCAATCAGACCTCCGACGAGCAACAGCCCGTCCAACCGTCCTATGCCTCCATCCAGGGCCATTACGAGGACCAGGATTGAAACGGCGATCATCAGCGGGACGTCAATGCGAATCAACTGCTGTGAGACTCGTAACGGGACGATCATGGCCGATAGACCAAGAATGAACAGCACATTGAAAATATTACTGCCCACCACATTGCCGAGCGCAACGTCGGGCTGCCCGCCGAGGGACGACTGAACGCTGACGACCAATTCCGGCGCACTCGTGCCATAAGCCACGACCGTCAGGCCCACAACCAGCGGAGAAACACCCATCGCCATCGCAAGTCGCGATGAACCTCGCACCAGTGACTCGGCTCCTGCTGTCAAAACAACAAGTCCCAGGACCAACATCAGAATGACCATAGTGAATCTCTTTGCATGAGGCCGGAATCGACTTCGTGAACTATCGTACCGGAAATCCCGTCGGCGGAGCGATGGGTTTGCTGTTGGCCCGTCGCTCCGCCGACGGGAATTTTTTCAGCTCGGCCCCGGGGTCACGACGCCTTCATCACTTCACGTGCAACTCGCTTCCCGGCCTTCATCTGCAGCATTTCAACGCCCAG
The DNA here is from genome assembly GCA_022843805.1 of Fuerstiella sp. Classification (GTDB taxonomy): domain Bacteria; phylum Planctomycetota; class Planctomycetia; order Planctomycetales; family Planctomycetaceae; genus F1-80-MAGs062. The sequence goes on along the minus strand of JALHMY010000042.1, from coordinate 38,116 downwards.
ACAGAATGCCATCGCGAAGTACACATAGCCTTTGGGAATCTTCTGATGAAAGCCTTCGAGAACACCAGCATCACCACCACAGAAATGACAATTGCCGCAATCATAACAGGAATCGGGTGTTTCAGCCCCTCCGTCATGCCAACGGCCGTGATCACAGAATCCAGCGAAAAGACCACGTCAACGATGAGTACCTGAGTTAGCACGGCCTTCAGGGTAGTAACGCCCAGCGCTGCCGATTCGGGATCGCTGACATGTTCGATTCTGCGATGAATCTCATAAGTGGCTTTACCCAGCAGGAAGAGGCCCCCCAGAACCAGGATGATGTCCTTGCCTGAAAATCCGGTCCCGAATGCTGAAAACAGCGGCTGATTCAACTGCATCACGAGACCGATCGCCAGCACAAGAATTGCTCGGGAGACAACTGCGAGAGTCAGCCCCATTTTTCTCGCATCGTCGCGCTGAGACTCAGGGAGCTTTCCGGCCAGAATCGCAATGAAGATGACGTTATCGATCCCAAGTACAACCTCCAGAGAAGTCAGCGTGAATAAGGCGACGATCGCTTCCGTCGAAAAGAAATCCATCATTGCTTAGTTCGTTCGAAAAGAGCTGAGAGCATGGACGGCGGAAGGTCGGCCGGTTCTTCGAGGTCAAGCGGACTTGTGACCTCTGACGTGACGGTGTTCGCAGCTCGGGCCATCGTGGAGGGATGATCCTGGCTGGTTCTTTCCCGATCGCGGATCGCTTCTTCTGTTGCCAGGCGGGCTATACGAGTGGCCAGTAACCCATCCTTCGCTGTCGGCATGTCGCGCAGATCGCCGGTCGAGAGTGCGTGGACGAATTCCCCGTGCATGCCGGCGAAGTTCTTTTCCGGATGCCACGCCAGCCATTGAGTTCCATGAGAATTTCTCAGCTCAAACGAATGCTCTTCGCGATTGTAGCGAATGACACCATCCGACCCGATCAATTCATACTGGAAGTGTGTACGCGGTTCGCGAGAAGTGGCGTTGTACGAAAAACTGATCTCCACCATGGTGTGTGCCCCGCAGGAATGGCCCATGTGCAGATAAAGATGATCGGGTGCCTGATAGTCTTCGACCCAGACACCGATGCCGCGCTGCCATTCCACTTCGGAGCCCAGCCACCAGCGAGCCAGATCAATCTGATGAACCCCGCAGTCCACCATCGGCCCGCCTTCCAGCATGCGACCGACTCGCAGCGGACTGGCGATGCGTTCGCCGTTTTCATTCCAGCTCCATTTTCCATGCAGGTTCCAGAGATAGTTGAGCCTCAGTCCGCGAACTTCTCCGATGGCGCCGCTTCGAACCAGTCGATGAATCGCTCTTGCGGAACCGCTGAATCGGTACGTGAAACCGGTCAACAGCATCAGACCGGCGTCTTCCATGACCTTCATCATTCGCAGGATATCTGCCTCGTTCATGGCAAGAGGCTTCTCACACAGCACATGCTTCCCGTATTGAGCTGCCTGCAGGACGTTGGCGAGATGAAATGGTGCCGGCGTGCAGATGACAACCGCATCAATGTCCGATTCCCAGAATGCCTTCTCGGTCGGAAAAGCATGCGGAATCCGGAACCGGCTCTGCATTTCCAAAGCCCTGTTCCAGTTCACGTCGTATACGGCATGCAATGAGATCCCGGCGACATGCTTCAGTGCCGGCAGATGACCAAGCTCTGCAATCATGCCGCAGCCCAGCACACCAATTTTTTTTCCGCTCATAACCAGAATCTCAATTTGCTCGAAGCTGATATCCGCAACCTATTGGCCAGACATCGAAGTCCCTTGCGCATCGCGGAGCCGATCCACGCGCCTTGATACGGCCAGAGCGGCTCGATCTGCTGTCTCGGAAATAATTGCTTCCACCGAAACACCCTTGCCCTCCACGATGATGTCTCCTTTTCCGTGAAGCACGATCTTCATGCGACACTGAAGATCGTCGCCACCCTTTGGCCCATTCACGTCGCTCAACGACACGTCGACGGTCCGAATGTGCGAAGAAAAGCGATCGAACGCAAACTGCAGACGTCGCTCGATATTCTCCTTCTGATCCGGAGTGATCCCAACGTTCCGATCCAGAGTATGAACTTCCATTACTGAACCTTTCTCTTATTCGCCTGATTTGCGGTCTGCGAAACTCGCATGCGAGATGCTATCACTTCTTCGGAAATCGGCAAATTCAAAGTTAATAAGCAAACCATTGATTTAAACGAACCTTTGGGCCGCCGTGGGAGTTCCTGCGGGTCGATTCGACTTTCGACCATTCGATGCGATCTGTATTCTTATGTTTCTTTGTGACCTTCATATTGAACTGTTTGCGGCGAGCATATTGAACAGTGTGCGGCGAGGGAATTCCTGCCGAGCATTCTTCCGCTCTCACACTGAACTTTCATCGGATCGCGTGCCTGTTTTTTTCAGCGAGCCTCCATGCGAATCAATGCTGTTTCAATCTTGTTTTCGAAGCGTGGCGCAACATATCTGTCGCGGTCAACGAATTCACTCGCTATTCTCTCTACAGTCTGCTATGAGGTCAGAACAGGCCCATGACTTCGGAGATGGACATTGAGCCGATGCGGGAAATGACCTGAAGGGATCATCCATGAGAACGATGCCACGCAGGCCCGGCGAACTGAATCAATCATGCGTTCGACGGGAAGACATGCGGGAAAGCGACCTCACTCGACGTGACCTGCTGCGCTGGGGGTGGCAGGGCGCCGGCTTGCTCAGCCTGCCGCTGGTCCTGGATCTTCAGGCTCTGGCGGCTTCGACTACTTCCCGCAGTTTGACTGCTTCCCGCAGGAAGCGGTCGCTGATCCTGCTGTGGCAGGATGGCGGTCCGAGCCATATCGAAACGTTTGACCCCAAACCGGAAGCTCCGAGGGAGTATCGCGGCGAACTGAGTGCGATTCAGACATCGCTGCCTGGCGTGGCCTACTGTGAAGTTCTGCCACGTCTCGCTGCACTTTCAGATCGAACGGTGGTCGTTCGCTCTCTTCATCAGCCGTCGTCTGATCACGTTGTCGGTTCGCATAATGTTCTGACGGGATGGTACGATCAGTCAGGCGGGGGGCGGTCGCGCTATCCCGATCTCGCGAGCGTCATCAGTCACATGCGCAGCGGAGCTGAGGGCTCAGGAATCGCGATTGGTGCTTCGACCGACCCGCGACTGGCGCGGGGAATGCGAGGGAACTCGACCAGCAGGTTCTCTGCCGATCGATCGGCCGATTTGCCTCGGTACATTGACATTGGCCTCGGGCTCCATCGCGGCGGACCGGCGTTCTTCGGGCCTGTGGACGGGCCGTTCCGGGTGGCTGGCGATCCCGCGAAACCGGGCTTTACGATCCAGAATCTTGAATCCTCGCTCAGCACTGATCGGCTGACAGCCCGGGGCGAGATCCTTGCGGCACTGGATCGACCGGGCAGCTCAGGCAGTTCACTTCCGACCACCGATGATTCATTTCGCGCGATTGACTCATTTCGCAGACAGGCCTTCGAACTTGTGACTGGCGGAGCAGCGGCCCGCGCCTTCGACCTCTCACGCGAGCCCATCGAAGTGCGCCAGCGATACGGGCTGCATCTGGCCGGCCAGCAATGCCTGCTGGCGCGACGCCTGGTTGAAGCGGGGGTCAGCGTGGTGGCCACGCGTTTTTCGCCCGACGGCCGAGGCGACTATGACCGCACGATGATCGGCTGGGACGACCATGCCGTTCACGGCAACATTTTTGCGATCATGCGGCAGCGAGGCCCGCAGTTCGACCAGTCGGTCAGTGCGCTGATCGAGGATCTGGAACAGCGAGGTCTGCGCGACGAAGTTCTCCTCGTTGTTGTCGGTGAATTCGGGCGGACACCACGAGTCCACGTTCACAAAGGCTGCCCCGGGCGCGAGCACTGGGGGCCTGCGGGCTGCGCACTGCTCTATGGCGGCGGACTGAACATGGGCCAGGTTGTGGGGTCGACGAACAGGCTGGGGGAGTCTCCTCAGGATCGTCCCGTCACTTACCAGGATTTGCTGGCGACCATCTACGACTCTCTGGGTATCAATCTTGCACAGACATTTATCGATGAGGCGGGGCGACCTGTTCCGATCCTTCCGGCCGGACAGCCGATCGCAGAACTGGTTAACAATCGGGATCACGCCCCTGCAACTGTTATTCGCTCTGCATCAAAACCGACTTCAGGCATCGACTCCCAGGAAGACTCATTCGCAATCGTGATGCCGCCGCATACCACCTCAGACGATTTGCGGCTGCGGGCCGACCGAAGCCATTGGGTCTCGCTCGGGCTGCACGAAACGAGCATTGATGACGAGGGGATGGCTGCGCTGGCAGAATGTCGTTCCCTGCATCGACTGCTGCTGAACGGTCTGCCGATCACCGACGCGGGACTGGCTCACCTGTCCGGGCTGACCGAATTGCAGGAACTGGGGCTGACGGGAACCCGAGTGACCGACGCTGGCCTGCCCCTGCTGCGATCGTTGCGGCAATTGCGACGAATTGCAATCAATGGAACCGACGTTTCGCTGGCGGGGGTCGTCCGTCTGTTCGTCCAGCATCAACAGCGGACATTGATCGACGCGCTGGCGGCACTCGATCTTGTTCGTTTCGACGACCAGCAGCAGGCTGTTGTCGTGGACGTTGCCGGAACATCGTTTGGCGACGACGAATTAAGGCACCTTGGGACCGTACAGAGTCTTCGGGAACTGCACCTGGCGGCAACCCGAGTGACTGATCAGGGTCTCGCCGCGATGGGAACGCTGGAGAATCTTGAACATCTGTTCCTTGCGAAATGTTCTATCACCGACGCAGGCTTGAAGTCGCTCGCGCGATACCCACGTCTCCGGGCGATCAATCTCGTCGGCACGAGCATCACAAGCGCCGGGCTGGAGTGCCTCGCGGAACTTCGCGAGCTGCGCACTCTGCTGATCACTGACCTGAAACTGAATTCTGCAGCCGTGGAAGCTCTGAAAGGCCATCTGCCTCAACTCACGGTCTCCGATTTTACGCCCGTGTGAACCGATTCGCGTGACAAACCGATTCGCGTGACAAACCGATTCGCGTGACAAACCGATCCGCGTGACAAACCGATCCGCGTGACTCAGTGTTGAGCGTACTGTGGCCGGGACGGAATGGGTCATCGCGATTCGAGGGGCCGACTGAATGGCGAATCGGTTCCGGAAAATCGCGTCATCCTGGAGGAAGTGCTGTTAAATTATTTCGAGGCATCATCGCAAGTGCGGACGGCGAACCACGACATAGATTTGTGAGCCGATCCTTACACCCCGGCGGTTTCTTTGCAATCCGGGTATCCCGTGCACCCCCAGAAACTCTGGCCTGCGTTTTTTCCCTGTTTGGCCGTGCGCAAGGCCATTAGTTTGCCGCACCTGGAGCAGTTTGGAACTACATCAGACTGACTCGTCCGATCAGGCTGAACTGACCGATCTTCCCTTCTCTTTGCCAGACGGGCAGTTGCCAGTTGTTCACTGTAGCCGCCTTCTTTGATGAACTGTTGTTCCAGCGCGGCAATCTGCTGATCCAGAAGAAAGTTGGCCTGATGAATCAGGCATATGACTGCGTTTGCCCGGATCGCAGCGTTGTCGCTGTCCAGCCAGCGCGAATACAGCTCCCAGCGCTGCCGGTCGGTCAAATCAGTCATATTCGTCGAATCAGACGGATCGGGGGAATCCTGCCTGAATCGCCGAGGGACGCTGCGCACGGCAGAGGCTTCAGGCGAATCCGGTTCCCAGAGCGGCAATCGGCGGTGACGCAGGTAATCTTCGTAATCCAGCAGCAGTTCTTCCTGGCTGGAGCGTGCCACGTTGACCAGTCGCAATTCCGTCTGCGATGACGTCGCTGCGGCCCGGCTGCCTTCGGCTATGTTCTGTCGGCCTGATCGAGCAGCCTGAATCATCTGGTCCACTGTTCGGGATCGCGGGTCCAGGAACTTTTCGCAGAACCAGTACGTTGCGTCATAAATCAGCGTCGCCGTCTGGAAAGATGCCAGCTGCCGATACCCACCGCTTTTTCGAAGTTTAGTCATGGTGCCTCCGGTGGAAATGCGAAGGTCAATTAAGGCATTTGGGATTGTGCCCCATGTCGTGGCAGCGGTCAAGGGTTATGATCAGACAGATCAGACAGATCTGCCCGATCTGTCTGATCTGTCTGATCTGTCTGATCGCGACGCATTCGGGGCTTTGCTTTGCCTGCCATGGCAGCAGTCGGCTTATGAACAGCAATGGTTCAGGGCACAACGACGTTCGTTATCCGTGTGACATCGCTTACTTGCCGGCGTCTTTGATTTTCTGCCCTGCGTTCTTAACGGCGTCACCAGTCTTTTGAGCGGCTTATGGCGATGTGCCAGCTGGCCGCTCAGAGTGACCGTTGACCGACCTGTCTTCAATCCTCATACGACCAATCAACCGTCGCTGGATGCTCAACCCGCAGTGCAAAATCGACTCCCTGAAAATTAAGCAGAAAAACGTGCTTCACACGATTTCAGCAATTTTCGTCCGATAAATAGGGGTTCTTCGCGTCGCGGTGATTCAACGGCTGAGTATTCCTCACTACCTCGTGCGACACCAGGGGCCGAATATGCAGACAGGGTCGACGATAGTCCATTGGCGGTATGGCACTTGCATTCCCTGTCTCTAAGCAGTTCATGGGATCGCGCCTTTCGACCAATTGCCACGGTTGGCAGTTTCCATGCGTTCCATGTGGTGAAGTGAACAGGAGAATTCAGAATGATCCGACTAGTGATGACAGGAATTGTGTCCGCATCTCTGCTCGTTGCGGCCACCGCACAGCAGAAGACCCAGCAGAAGGACTCGCAGCAACCTGACCAGACAGAACGCGCAAACAAGCTCGGTTCGCAGGCTGACAAGCCCGAGAATGGTGAGTCGACCTCAGAACAGAATCAGCGAACTGAATTGCCCGAGTTGTTCAGTCAGCTTGAACTGAACGAAGAGCAGAAGCAGCAACTACTGGCAGTCTATCGCGACAGCGATCAGAAGTCGCAGGAAGTTTGGGACCGTGTGCAGGGTCTCCACCGTCAGGCCATCAGCATGGAGGCGTGCGCCATCGCCGCCGCTCGGCTGGAAGCTCATAACCACGGTGCTCATGAGCCCCAGGCGGGTCAGCCAGCCAACACGGTACCGGATCACCAGACAAATCCGGCAGAAACAGGAAAGAGTCCGGAGGCTAAAACTGGTGCTGATGACTCAGAAGGGAAGAAACCTGTAGCCCTTGGCACGAAGGAAAATGCTGAGAAGCACAGAGCTGCCAAAGACACGGATGACAAGACGGTCAATGTCAGGAAAGCGAACCGCCGCGAGAAACGATCGGCGGAGGATTCAAAACGTTCGGATAATCATGAGAAGGCCGCATGGTCGGGGCTTGACGGAGATCTGAATATCGTCGCGATTCGTGTGGGAATCGCGCAGCCCGATGGCCGTGTACGTGAGTATTTGCTGACCCAGCCGAATTCGCATGAAGAAGCTGACACCAATCCAATGTTCAGCACTCATGCAAAACAGCTCACACAGGTCTGGAAAGAGATCCACGAAGGTCATGAGGAATTAGTTGAGCTTGAAGCCGACACGATCGTAAAGGTGGAAGCTCAGCTGACGGAAGCTCAACTTCAAAAGCTCGATGCTGCGCAAAGTCACGCTGCAAACACTTCAAGCAACCCGAACGACGATTCACGTCGGTAACGGGATGGTCTACCGAGAGAAAGTTCAATATGAAATATCTGCTTACGACAGCGTTACTATGCGGACTGGCTTCGTCATCCATCGTGGCGGCTCAGGACCTGCAAATTCAGGTGGGATCGCAGGGTCTGGCGATTGGCAATGGTGGTCAGTTCAGCGGCTATGGGTCAGATGCTTATGGGCGTCGACTCAATCGTTACCAAAACAACTACGGGTACAACAGGAACCGGCAGTATCGAAACTCCGAACAGTACGGTTATCGCAATCACGACTACTATGGTGGGAATTATGGTCGCGTTCGGGACTATAGAAATCAGTACAGGTCGTCTCCATACCGCGGCTACACCAACCGATACTATTCTCGACCAGGTTTCTCAATCGGGGGCGGCAGTTCACGCGTGTATTTCGGGTTCTGATTGAATCAGTGCAGTCAACGCATGACTTGCCAGGTTTGCCGCTCGACAACGACCGCAATCTATGAGCCCGTCTGAAAATCAGACGGGCTCATTTCCAGTCGTCTCAGAAATCGCATGGAGTTCGACGGCAGTCCCGGCCGGTGGTCCGTTTTCGAGCCTTCTGCGTGATTCACCATGATGATTGAGTTGCAGTGCCGGTTTCAGCGAGCCTTTTGCCACGATATTCTGTCCGGCCTTCGAAGTGCCAGGATGCCAGGGCGGGAGGGGGGGAAATGGTCTTGTTGTGTTGCAGTGCTTTCCTTAGCATTCCGCCGCGATTGACTGGCCTGATGGCGGGGCGACTGAATTTCGTTTTGCGAGCAACATGTGACAAATCATTTCACCGATGTACCCGAAGAAATGTTGCTCGGGCAGTACATCCCGATCCATTATCACTTCAACATGCTGCGGGATCAGTCGCGAATGCTGCCTTTTCGGGAGGCGATTGAGCTGTCCGTTCCGGAAGACGGAAAGGTGCTGGAACTTGGAGGCGGGACCGGTGTGCTGTCCTGGTTCGCTGCCCGGAAAGCTCGGCAGGTCTGGTGTGTGGAAAGAAATCCGGCTCTGGTTCGAGCCGCTCGTTCGTTTCTTTCAAAAAATCCTGGTGGTGATCGCGTGACGATTGTGCAGGCCGATGCCATGACGTATCTGCCGCCGGAACCCGTGGATGTTGTCATCTGCGAGATGCTGCATGTCGGGATGGTCCGGGAAAAGCAGCTCGAAGTTCTGCGCAGCTTCTGTCGGCGTTATCAGGACCGATTTGGTCCACGACTGCCTCAGTTTATTCCCGACACTTCCACACTGGCCGTACAACTAATTCATCAGGATTTCTGTTTTGGCGGTTACACGGCAGAGGTGCCTGTTTTTGATCCGCCGGGTCCCCATATGCAGGACTGCTGGCTTGCTGATCCGCACACGTACAGCACGATCGACTATAGTCGTGAAATTCCGCTTGAGTTCCTGGCAAAGGCCAGCCTGACCATTCGCAGGAGTGGCCACCTGAACGCCGTGAGTTTTCTGACGAACAACTTTCTGGCGTTTGTTTTGAGCGAACGCAGGGCCGTGCAGTGGCTGATGAATCAGCTGATTTTACCGCTTCCTCGTCCGATGGACGTGATTGTCGGGGACACGGTTATGCTGGAGTTCGCCTATACATCGGGTTGTTCCATTGAAGCACTTCATGAGTCTGTCCAGGCGGAGATCTGTTCGCACTCGTTGCCGCTGACGTCGAATTATCCTCTGCGAGACGCGGCCTGACCCCTGGATCTCGATTGATCAGGGCGAGCGGCAAAATCGTTTTTACCGGAAGGGCTATTCTCGGCTCAGCGGGAGCTTCGCCGGGCCTTCTGCTTGTCTCGGCTCAGCGGGAGCTTCGCCCTCCCGGTGGAGTGTCGCCTTTTGCTCCGCAAAAGGATGCTCTTTCGCGGATCGAAAGGCGACTATGTCGGTCACTTATTGTTTTCCAGGTCCGTTGCCTGAATCACCAGGCCGGTTTTATTCGGCCCGGATTTATTCGGCCAGGTTTTATTCAGGCCGGATTTGTGCCTGTCCGGTCAGTGAATGAATGGCGGCATAAAGTTCGTTTAGAGCGAATGGTTTGGCGATCAGCTGGCGGACTCCGAACCGTTCGGCCCCCTGTTGAAGTTCTTCGTCAATATATCCCGACGTGATGGCAACTGGCAGATCGGGGCGAATCGATCGAACGGCCCGGGCAACTTCAATGCCGTGCATTCCCGGCATATTGTAATCCGTGACAAAGACGTCAAAGGACGCCGGATTGGCGCTGAGTGCTTCGATGGCTTCCTGCTGGCTGACGAAGCAGGTGACGCGATATCCCTGACGTTCCAGAAGATGTTTGACCGGCAGCAGTACGGATTTATCATCATCCAGATAAAGAATATGCGGGGTGTCAGATGCTGATGCAGCTTCCAGTGCTGCAGATTGCGATGGTTGTATTTCGGTGATCTGTTCGGACGGTTCTGAAACCGGCAGATAAACGGCAAACTCCGCTCCATTTCCCGGTTTACTTTCGACGGTAATCACTCCGCCGTGTCTCTGAACAATTCCATGAACGACAGCGAGGCCCAGACCTGTTCCTTCACCGACAGGCTTGGTTGTGAAGAAGGGTTCAAAGACTCGCTGGATGGTTGTCGCGTCCATCCCGGGACCGTCATCCTTAACGGACAATCGCACGACCGTCCCTGAATTCTGCTGATAAATCGCTCTGAGTGACTTATGCGAGCTCGTAATGCGGGAATCAAGCAGAATGGTGCTGAGATGCAGGCCAATTGTACCGCGACGACCTCGCATTGCCTGCATTGAATTTGAGGCGAGGTTCAGCAGCACCTGTTCAATCTGCGTTGCATCGGCCATCACCGCGGGGACACAGGGGTCGCAGTGCACCTGAAGTTCGAGGCTGGAGGGCAGCGTGGCTTTGAGCAGGCGAGCAGATTCTTCAACGACGGTATGCAGCCGTATCTGTTTTCGATCCGTCGGCTGTTTTCGGCTAAATGACAGAATTTGCTGGACGAGATTTTTCGCTCTTGTACCGGCTGTTGAAATATCGACCAGGCAGTTGCGGACGACCTGGTTTGGGATTTCCTCATGTAGTGCATTCTCAACGTTGCTCAGAATCGTGGCGAGGATGTTGTTAAAATCATGTGCAATACCACCGGCAAGCGTCCCGATGGCTTCCATTTTCTGCGACTCGCGTAACTGAGCTTCGAGCGAAGCGCGAGTTGCTTCGGCTCGTTTTTGTTCGGTAATGTCCTGACACGTGACTTCAAGGCCTGACAGACAACCATCACGGGCGACTGTAGCGATACCGCGAGCATGGATCCATCGCTGGCTGCCATCCTGAAGCAGGATTCGGTACCTGAGATCAAACCTTGACAGCTCCGTCATTGACATCTGCAGAGAATTCAACAGGCCGGAACGATCCTCGGGGTGGGCAGCGGAAATATACCATTCGAAGGTGGGTTCGAAGCTGGCAGGTTCCTGGCCATAAATTCGAAACAGTTCATCGGACCACACCAGCTGATTGTTATGAGCATCCCAGTGAAAATTTCCAATCTGCGAGATGGCCTGGGCTTCTCGCAGCCGGCGTTCACTGTCCCTCAGTTTCGACTCGGCCTGCCTTCGTGCGGTGATATCTGTGACTACACCGTGCCAGAGTGTGGATCCATCCGCTTCCTTTTCCGGGAGAGAATTTCCGGCAAGCCAGCGTACGGAACCGTCACTGTGGCGGATTTGAAATTCATGTACCCATGGAGTTTGTTCGTGAGCCGACTTCAAAATGGATGCGATGAATGACCCCCGATCAATGATATCGGGTGACAGGGTGAGATTCTCCCGAACCGCTTCAGGGTTAATTCGAAGAATTTCTCGCATCCCATCGCTGGCGTACGGTATGCAGGCGGTACCGTCAGTTCTCAGTCGAAACTGGTAGACCATGCCGGGAATTCGGCTGGCAATCTTTTGGAGGCGGCCAAGAGCTTCAGCCTGAGCGGCCTCCGCCTGTTTGCGTTCGGTCACATCACGAAAGCTCCAGACTCGTCCCACAACTCTGCCATCGATCAGCTGCGGTCGGGAATAACGCTCAATCACTCGGCCGTCATTCAGTTCCAGTGTGTCAAAACTCTCCACAGTCGGATGTGTATAAAGGAATTGTACCTTTCCAAGGAACTGTTCCGGATTACGAAACTGAGTGCAGACATAGCTGAGAACAGCCGAATCAATTCCGGCGACCAGCAGTTCATCGGGAATACGCCACATTTCCTGGAAGACTCGATTGAATATCTCAAACTTTCCGTCTGCGTTGACGACGAGAATTCCATCTGCTGTTGATTCGAGTGTTGCCCGCATCAGGGACAGCCATCGATTGCTGGTCTGTTCAGCTTCTTTTCGATCAGTGATATCGAAATGACATCCCATCATACGAACCGGAAGTCCCTGTCCATCACGCAGAACATCGGCACGTGCAAAGATCCATCGCCATGAGCCATCGCGATGACGCATGCGAAATTCAACATCGTATGCTGGTCGTCGACCTTCGCGAAAATCACGAACTGCCGCAAGCGTGGAGTTCAGATCATCGGGGTGAAGACGATTCGCCCATTCTGAAAATCGGCTGGGAAGTTCTTCGTCTGAATAACCAAGCTGCTGCTTCCATTCCGGAGAAAAGTAAACATCGTTGGAGATGAGATCCCAGTCCCAGAGCCCAAGGCTTGCTGCCTTGATCAGAAGTCTTGTGCGAGCCTGACTTTCCTTTAGTGCGGCTTCGGCTCTTTTGCGTTCGGTAATGTCGGAAATCGTGCCCACCATGCGCAGCGGAGTTCCCGAAGCATCCCTGCTAACAACCTGCCCACGGTCAAAGAACCATCGATATTCGCCCGACCTGATACGCAGCCGCACTTCATCCTGTTTAACGGGAGTCAGGCCGTTCAGATGATCGTTCAGGACCTTAGTGACTCGCGGTGTGTCATCGGGGTGAAGTACCGTAAAGAAAAATTCAACTCTCTGCGGAACTTCATCGGGTTCGTATCCGAGCAAACGTGCCCATTGAGGGCTAAAGTAGACGTGCCCCGATGCGATATTCCAGTCCCAGATACCCTCACGAGTTGCGTCAATCGCATGGCGGTATCGTTCGTTACTTTCAAAGAGAGCGGCTTCCTGATTCTTTCGATGAGTGACATCGCTGAGCACGATCAGGATGACATCTTCACCAGCACTGCTGTCTGGCCTGGTTCCGGTGACTGATGCCCAGAATGTTTCTCCACTGCCTTTGCGCATCCGCAGCTCGCAGCACAATGGCTGACGCATACGGTTCAGTTCAGAGATATGTTCTGAAAACAGACTATGATGTTCCGGAACGACGAACTGTGAGACTGGCTGGAGAACGAGTTCATCGCGGTCAACTTCAAGCAGACGACTGGCGGTCAGGTTGGCTTCCTGAATAATTCCACCACCGGAGATCGTGCAATACCCAACAGGGGCCTGATCAAATAGATCGAACCAGGAAGACGTTTTGTGGACTCGCATATCCGTCGCCGGGTCCTGCGAGTGTTCAGAGCGACAACTTTCTTCTGTTGGCATTAAGCAACCCTGGCTTATTCCGATTTTGATGAATGAAGATCGCGAACGCCGTTCTTCAGCAAGTAAAGCTTCTCTACTTCGTCGGGGTTCAGCACCCGATTAAAGACGGCGAAATCATCCATATGACCAACGTAAGCTGCACCAAGAACCAGAAGGACCTTTGACGGGTCCCAGCCGAATGTCAGGTCCCACCCTTCAATTGTGCCCTTCAGCTTTCCATTCATATACATTCGGCCGGCCGGAGGCGTACTTTTGTTGTTAAGGTTCTCAACGGTAAAGACGACGTGCGTCCATGAATCGGCTGAAAATGGAGGTCGTTCCACCTGAACCATAGGGCGTTTGTCGAACGGGATATCGCCCCAGGAAACGTTCGTCGGATTCCAGATATGGAATAGTGGACGAATGGCGTAACGAAAGTATCGGGGTGTTTCATCCTTTGAGAATTCAAGAAAGATAAATCCCTTCTTACCGTCGTCGCCGACGATTTGTACCGGGTCGCAATATCCCGGTTCAAGATCCCTGTCAGGATTCAGACGCAGCCAAACCGAGACGGTAGTATTCCAGTTATCAGGGTTGTAGCCGAGCACACCGGAATCACGGAATGCCGGCCGGAAGTCGCTCTTCTTTGTAAAGTGAAGTGACCCTCCAAATCGACCGGCGTCAGGGACGAGAACGGCGTCGCGGAGCTGAGCACGGTGCAGTTCGTCACCCTGCTGGACGTAACAGGTTCTATCACCGCTTGAGAAATCGGCATCCAGCCCCCTGTCGAAAGACGCATGGAGTGTGAGAGCATCCGCGAGGTCCGACGTTTTCCCGTCTTCCGCCTGCAGAAACGCATTTGCCTCATCAGGTCCGATTTCCCGCACAAAAATATTCCGCCATCGGATTTCTCCGCCATGAGTCTGCAGCATGATGGGACCTTTGGCTGGCAGCGGCTGTTTACGATCCCAGAAGTTCTCCATTACCGCACCGTCAGCGACCAGCACATCGTTCAGCCAGACCCAGGTTCGTGCACCAATCTGGCGGATGCGAAACTGATTCCATTCGCCAAACGGCTTATCGGCAAATGCCATGGGATCGCGGCCTGCAGAGCCAGGAGTATTATTGAACAGGCCACCTGAACCAAGATGTGGTTTCCGAGTCGGATTCTTTGGGTCGAACGGCTGATTCCAGTCCCAGATCTGCACCTGGGGAGTTCCTCGCAGATAAATTCCGCTGTCGGCACCTGCGACGGTCCTGTATTCGATCAGAAATTCGATATCTCCAAATTCCTCATCGGTTGTTGCGTATGGTCCATGGCCATCGTTCACGAGTTCGCCATTTTCGACCGTCCAGTTCTTCGGAAATTCTGCTCGCTGTGCTTTGAGATTCTCGTCTTTCCTGTCGCCTGTCAGATTATTTCCATTGTGAGGATTGAGCCCATACCAGCCATTCAGGTCTTTGCCATTAAAAATGGCGCGAAATCCCTGCGGCGGTACCGGGTTGTCAGCACTGCTGACTGAGGAATTCATCGCAACAACAGCAATCACCAGGAACAGGTGACGCAACAACATTTGACAGCTCAGAGACACGTTTTTGCTCCTGCAGGGTGGTCGAGTATCAGCTTACTGAACACCGATCTTACTCTGAACTCAAAGGCGGCGAAACCGATGCCGTGTCAAGCTTTGAATTTCCGGGAGTGGACCTTGCTAAAGGTCCTGCAGCCAGGGGATCTTTAGCAGGATCCACTACCTCCAAATTTGCCGCTGAACCTAAAAATCTTCAGTGCTGAGTCTATAATGCGACGCGAACGATACTTTTTGAACTGAATCAGGCCGTTAACGGGGTGGTGGACGGACGTTCGTGAGCCTGAGAATCCACAGACGGGCATCTGCAAATACATGGCCAGCACGGATATAGTGATTCGGGGTGCTCGAGAGCACAACCTGCGAAACGTCAGCCTCACACTGCCCAGAAACAAGCTAATCGTAATGACAGGCGTCAGCGGCTCGGGAAAGAGTTCACTGGCGTTTGATACGCTTTATGCGGAGGGACAGCGTCGATATGTGGAATCTCTGTCCACATATGCTCGCCAGTTTCTGGGTCAGATGCCAAAGCCGGATGTGGATTCAATTTCTGGTCTTTCGCCGTCGATTTCAATTCAGCAAAAATCGACCAGCAGAAATCCCCGCAGCACCGTCGGGACAATTACAGAGATCTTTGACTATCTTCGAGTGCTGTTCGCGCGAGTGGGTCAGGGATACTGTTATGTCTCGGGCAAGCCCATTCGAGCGCAGTCTTCTGACCAGATTACCGAGAGTATTCTGACTCAGCATTCGGGAGTTCGATTTCAGATTCTGGCTCCCATTGTGCAGAACCAGAAGGGCGAATTTCGAGATCTTTTTGCTGACCTGCTGAAGCGCGGATATTTAAGGGCGCGCGTTGACGGTCAGATCGTTTCGCTGACGGAAGAGCTCAATCTGCGAAAGCACCACAAGCACAATATCGAAGTGGTGATCGATCGGTTTGTGGCGGGGACAGGGATGCGATCCCGCGTTGCTGAAGCCGTGGAACAGGCCCTGAAGCTTGCAGATGGACGGCTGATCTGCAGTGTGGAAAACTCAGAGTCGCAATCGGGGAAGTCCGTTCCCGCATCGTCGCGGCGGGCACCCACCGCGCCTGATTCAGGTGAGGCTGAATCACATCTGGAAAGCGAGGACGGTGCAGAGCAGGTCGCTTCGGTGCGACAGTTTCAGGATCGGCTTTACAGCGCGGACTATTCCTGCCCGGAAAGTGGCATGAGTTACGAGCCGCCGACACCTCAGTTGTTCAGTTTTAACAGTCCGCTGGGAATGTGTCCCGAGTGCAATGGGCTGGGGATGCGGCACGGTTTTCCGCTGCATCAGCTGATTGTGGATGAGGAAAAGAGCATTCAGAAAGGGGCGATACTGCTTCTTCCGTCGCTCAGTAAGCTGGGACGCTGGCCCCGGCATTTGCTGACGGGTGCCGCAGAGGCGATTGAAGAGGACACCGGTATGAGTGCCGGGAGCCTGCTGAAAACCAAATGGAAGGACATTCCGGAAAAGGCTCGCCATCTGTGGCTTTACGGAACCGGAGACCGTCACGTCACGTTTACCTGGAAAACGCGAGGCGGGGCATGGAAGCATGGTGGCACCTGGGAAGGCTGGGTCAACAGACTGCTGGAAAGCTACCGTACGGCGAAGAATCCAATGCGTCGGCGGCAGCTCGAAAAATACATGGAAGTCGTCACATGTTCGGCGTGTGACGGTGAACGACTGAATCGACAGGCTCGAAGTGTCCGGCTGACGAGTGCCAGTCGAACGTTTCGCAAACGCGGGCTGCCGATGGAAATGAGTCTTCCTCAGGTCTGTGCACTCAGTATCGAGGAAGCACTGGAGTTCTTTGAAGAACTAAAGCTCGACGATGTTTCTCAGTTTATCGCTGCAGAAGCATTGAAGGAGATCCGCGGGAGGCTGGGGTTCCTGCTGCAGTGCGGGCTGCATTATCTGACGCTTGAACGTTCGGCCCCAACGCTGAGCGGCGGTGAATCTCAGAGAATTCGGCTGGCCGGACAGATCGGCTGCGGTCTGGTGGGTGTGGTCTACATTCTGGATGAACCGTCAATCGGCCTGCATCCCCGAGACAACACAATGCTGCTGGAGAGTCTGCAGCGGCTTCGCGATCAGGGCAACACAGTAATCGTTGTCGAACATGATGAAGAGACGATGCGGGCAGCCGATTATGTCGTGGATTTCGGACCGGGACCTGGAATTCGCGGCGGCGAAATTGTGGCTGAAGGAAATGTGGACGATGTCCTGAAATCCGAACGCAGTGTGACCGGACAGTACCTTTCGGGAAGAGTTCAGATTCCGGTGCCGACACAGCGACGAAATCCCGATCGCGGCTGTCTGGTCGTGCGGAATGCGTCGCACAATAATTTGAAGGGAATCACCGTAAGTTTTCCGCTGGGTCGATTGATTTGCGTGACCGGCGTGAGTGGATCCGGCAAGAGCTCTCTGACAAGTGACATTCTGTGGCAGGTCCTGAATCGAGACCTGAATCGCGGAAAAGGCGAGCCGGGGCGACATGAAAGCGTTGAAGGGCTTGAACTGCTTGACAAGGCGATCGATATCGATCAGTCACCGATTGGGCGGACACCGCGATCCAATCCGGCGACGTATGTTAAAGTCTTTGATGAAATTCGTTCACTGTTTACTCAGCTGCCACAGTCCAAAATTCGCGGATACAAAGCCGGACGATTCAGTTTTAACGTCGAGGGCGGGCGGTGCGAAGCGTGTGAGGGGCATGGTGCGACAAAACTGGAAATGGACTTTCTGGCCGATATTTGGGTGCCATGCAATGTTTGCGAAGGTCGCCGATTCAGCCATGAGACTCTGGAAGTTCGGTATCGTGATCACAGTATCGCGGACGTGCTGAATCTGGAGATACGTGATGCCCTTCTGCTGTTCGAAAGTTTTCCAAAGATCACTCAGCTGCTGCAGACCCTGTGTGATGTGGGTCTGGATTACATGCAGCTTGGACAGGCATCTCCCACGCTTTCCGGCGGAGAAGCTCAGCGAGTCAAGCTGGCCCGTGAACTTGGAAAGCGTTCGACCGGGAAAACTCTCTATCTGCTTGACGAACCGACCACAGGGCTGCACTTCGCTGACGTGCACAAGTTGCTTGAAGTGTTGCAGAATTTTGTGACGGACGGCAATACCGTGATCGTCGTTGAGCACAATCTTGATGTGATTAAGACAGCCGACTGGGTGATTGATATTGGACCGGAAGGTGGAGCCGGGGGAGGAAGAATTGTTTGCGAGGGAACTCCGGAAGAAGTTGCAAACTGCGATGCTTCTCATACGGGCGTGGCCCTGCGTCCTCTTTTGCCAGGCGTGAAACGCAAACGGTCGGTCAGCAGCGGACGAACTCGATCGAAGTCGGCCGACCCGTTTGTGATGTCAGAGCGGATTCGCATCACCGGGGCTTCTCAGCACAACCTTCAGAATGTCAGTCTGGAAGTTCCCAGAGGAGAAATGAGTGTATTTTGTGGCCCGAGCGGAAGTGGCAAGACATCTCTGGCCATGGACACATTATACGCCGAAGGTCAGCGCCGTTATGTGGAAAGTCTCTCGGCGTATGCCCGACAGTTTTTGGGCCAGATGCCAAAACCCCGAGTTGAAAGTATTCAGGGGCTGAGTCCGGCCATCGCGATCGAGCAGAAGACAGTCGGGGCAACTCCGCGTTCCACAGTGGGCACTGTCACGGAAGTTTACGATTATCTTCGGGTGCTTTACGCAAGACTTGGGCAGATCCATTGTCCGGAATGCCAGGTGCCTGCCAAAAAGCAGACGACCGATGAGATTGTTGACGCGATTCTGCGCGGGGAGAAGGGGTCCAGGCTGCTGCTGCTGGCGCCGCTGGAGATTGACCGGACTGTTCCTTACAGTCGGCTCTGGGAGAAGCTGAGCGGCAGCGGTTTTGCTCGCATCCGCGTCGACGGCATCACGTATCAGCTGGATGCTGTGCCTGAAATGGACCATCGTCGAAAACATGATGTGACCATCGTTGTGGACCGGATAACAATTGATCCGAAATCACGAGGGCGCATTACTGACTCTGTTGAGGCAGCTCTGGATCTTGGGAAGGGAATTTTGCAGACCGTCACAGCCGAGGACGGGACAGACGAACGTGACTGGCCCGTTCATCGATTCAGTCTGCATTTATCCTGCGGAGTTTGTCACCGATCTTTTGAGCCGCTGGCTCCTCAGAAGTTCTCGTTCAACAGTCCATTGGGCTGGTGTGCAGCGTGTGAAGGACTGGGGACCGAGTTTGGTGCGAATCAGTCACTGTTGATTTCAAGTCCGGAGCGGTCATTACTTGACGGAGCAGTCGGTGCGTGGCCGGATCCAAAACTGAATCCGGCATTCAAAAGCATGCTGGAAGCCATTGGACGTGAGTTTGATTTGCCGCTTGAAAAGCCATGGTATCTGCTGTCGTCGACGCAGCAGCGACTCGTGCTGTATGGAGATGACGAACGATGGGTTACTCTGGAAAAACAGAGCCTCGGTGAAGGCGCAGAAAATCTGTCGACGTTCCGTTTCAAATATCGTGGGCTCTACCCGGCGATTGAGCAGGCCTCACGTTTGTCATACTCGTATCGCAAATCGCTGATGGAGATGGGTGGAGAGCGGGACTGTTCGCTCTGCAATGGAACTCGGCTGCAGCCCGAACCAGCTGCTGTTCAGCTGCGTCAGGTCACGCTGCCTCAGCTTTGTCGTATGCCACTTGCGGAAGCACTTCGGTTTCTGCGGGGTCTCAAACTGAATGCGGCAGAGAAGAAAATCGCCGGTGACCTGCTGAATGAGGCGACTCATCGGCTGTCATTCCTTGTGGATGTTGGGCTTGACTATCTGACAATGAACCGCGGAATGCCGACGCTTTCCGGCGGTGAGTCTCAGCGAATTCGACTCGCCGGACAAATTGGTCGTTCGCTGACCGGGGTATTGTATGTTCTGGATGAACCGACCATTGGATTGCATCCGCGCGACAACGGCAGACTTTTGTCCGCACTTCGGCGACTTCGGGATCTGGGCAATACGGTTTTGCTGGTAGAGCACGACAGAGAAGTGCTTGAAGCGGCTGATCGACTTTATGACTTCGGTCCGGGAGCCGGACGGCTCGGCGGCACGGTCGTCGCTCAGGGGACTCCAGCACAACTGAAAAAGAAGTCCTCGGGTTCCAGAACCGGAAGCTACCTCAGCGGTGCCGAAAGCATTCCTGTCCCGACAAACCGCAGGATGGTGTCTCTGCGGGAAACGGCCATGCTGGGAAAAGCAGCAACTGATGTGGGACGTTCACGCGGCAAAAAGAAGCCAGTGCCCGTTCCGGCTGAAGTCATTGAATACTCATCCGGTTCTCCGGAACTGCCGAAGGCTCCCGGTGGCTGGCTGGAATTACTCGGAGCATCTCAGAACAATCTATGCAGCGTGGACCTTAGGATTCCGCTGGGCGTACTGACGTGTATCGCCGGAGTCAGTGGGTCTGGTAAAAGTTCTCTGCTGATGGATACTCTGGCCAGAGCAGTGGCGCGCAGGCTGAATCTTTCGACGGAAACTCCCGGTCCATTCAGTGAATTGAAGGGTATCGAGCATTTGAGCAAGCTGGTGATTGTGGATCAGAATCCGATCGGCAATACACCAGCTTCCAATCCGGCGACATATACCGGGGTCTTCGACGAAATCCGCGAACTGTTTTGCCGTATGCCGGAAGCGAAGGTTCGTGGTTATCGTCCGGGAAGATTCAGTTTTAACCGGGCGGGCGGCCGCTGCGAAGACTGCGAGGGAATGGGCCAGAAGAAGATTGAAATGCATTTTCTTCCGGATGTCTGGGTCGAATGTCCAACATGTCGCGGGAAGCGTTTCAATACTGAGACTCTGGGAGTCAAATTCAATGGTTGCAGCATTGCCGATGTGCTTGAGATGCCCATCAGCAAGGCCCTTGAGGTGTTTCAGAATGTTCCGAAAATCCGGGCTCCTCTGGCAACACTGTCAGCGATTGGGCTGGACTATCTGACACTTGGGCAGTCGGCACCAACACTGAGCGGCGGTGAGGCTCAGAGGATCAAGCTTGCAGCCGAACTGTCGAAGCCGAATCGTGGCCGAACACTGTATTTGCTCGACGAGCCAACCACGGGCCTGCATTTTGATGATATTGCGAGGCTGTTGACCGTCCTGAACAGTCTGGTGGAACAGGGCAATTCGGTGGTGGTGATTGAGCACAATCTGGATGTCATTAAAACGGCCGACTGGGTGATTGATCTGGGGCCGGAAGCCGGGGCGGGCGGAGGTCGTATTGTGGCGCAGGGAACGCCGGAAGACGTTGTTGAGTATTCCAAAGCTCCAGCGTCTCTGGTTGAGAAGGGCTCGCGAATCACGCTTCGATCATGGACCGGGGAACTGCTGGCTCCTGTGATGTCCGGTTCGGTCCGAGGGCAGATTGAAACCTTCGATGTGCTGATGGTGGCGGAGAAGCAGGCTGGCGACGTCAGTGTTGAAGAGCTGGGCAAGTCGGCGAAGCTGCCGTGGGAAGTGAATGGTCAGAAGTGGCATACGTCTGATCGAATCTCCCACAATGGCGAAGTCTGTCGCTGGGAAGGAAAGGCACTGCAGTTTGTTGTGGACTTTCTGGCAAAGAAAAAATCTCTGGCAGCGGTGAACTGGAATCATCGCAGTACCGTGGAGATTCGGGGTAACGGCGGACTGGGCTGGTTCCTGCATGCTCGAACGGGCGGTGACTGGCTGCTGACTTTGTGTTTCCGCGTGAAGAAGAATACGTTCACAACCGAGGATCTTGATCAGCGGCTTAGGCTGGTTCCGCTGGATGAGATGAATGAGATTCCTGTTTATGGGCGTGAACCTCGCGTGAAGGCTCGCAATCTGAAATCCGCATGGCAGGAAGTAACACTGAAAGTGTGGAACCTGCAGGAGATTGATACAGCGGAGTTTCGGGAATTCCTGGACGCAGCGGTTGATGCATTTTTGCAGCAGTCTCAAAAGGAACAGGCGAATCCGGAAGATCTGATGCCATGGAAACAGCTGGGGCGAAAATGGCATGTGATGAGAAAAGGTCTACCCGGCAGTGGTCGCGTCAGCTGGGATTTTGATGCGACGGAAAAACTGCTGGCATTTGTGGAGACGAGACTGACGCACTGTGATGCCGATTATGGCATCCGAAGTAAAGTCTGTTTTGTGAGGCGGGCTGATGGGGAAACCATTGCCGAAGTTCATACGAAACGATCGGATGGGCTGGATCTGCTGTTGTTCTGTCCTCACGATTCGCTGACGATTGGTTCAATCGCCAGATTTGGGGCAGAGCAGGAGATCAAACCAAAGCGGGGTGGTGAAGCTGTGGTAAGAATTCGCTTTACGCAGTCTGCACAGATCACAAACCGGGAGTTTCAGCAGTTCTGGGAGCAGACAATTCAGCCATTGCTTGAAACAGCCTGATGCAGTTGTTGATTATTGAATAGAAGTCACTGCGATATGGAATCTCTGAACCATCACGAAATTTCGCAACTGATGCTCTCGCTGGCAGTCCTTCTGGGATTCTCGCGACTGCTTGGTGAATTTGCACGGAAACTGCAGCAACCTTCCGTTGTGGGCGAACTGCTGGCCGGAGTGTTGCTGGGGCCAACGCTGCTGGGCAGGTTTGCGCCCGAGTGGCATGCTGCGCTGTTTCCAGCTCAGGGACACGTCGCTGTCGTCTTCAGTGGGATGACAACGCTGGCAATCACCCTGTTCCTGCTGGTCGCCGGGATGGAAGTTGACCTTTCATCTGCGTGGCGCCAGGGGGCAGTGGCATTCAAAGTCGGGCTGCTCGGCATGCTCGTTCCATTCATTGTCGGTTTTGCCGGTGCCTGGTTTACCCCGCGGCTTATGGGAGCTCATGCAGATGCTGATCACCTGATCTTTGCACTGTTCTTTGCAACGGCACTGTCAATTTCAGCTCTTCCGGTGATTGCCCGAACTCTGATGGATCTGAACCTGTACCGAAGTGATCTCGGAATGGTGATCGTCAGTGCCGCCGTATTTAACGATCTGGTTGGCTGGATCGTGTTCGCACTGATTCTTGGGCTTATGGGATCGGACGGCAATTCCGGCGGTACGATCTGGCTGACGATCATTCTTACTCTGGCATTTTCGTTTGGAATGCTGACTGTTGGCAGGTCGCTGATTCACCGCATTCTGCCCTATATACAGACGCATACTCACTGGCCGGGAGGCGTATTGAGCTTCGCCTTCTGCATCACATTGCTGGGGGCGGCACTCACAGAATGGATCGGGGTGCATGCAATTTTCGGGGCGTTTCTTGTCGGAGTTGCCATTGGCGATTCTTCACATCTGAGAGAACAGACACGCTCAACGATTGACCATTTCGTTTCCTTTATTTTCGCCCCGCTGTTTTTTGGAAGTATCGGTCTGCATATTGACTTTACGGCGCATTTTGACGTCGCTCTGGTCGCCACGGTACTGGCGATTGCCTGTACGACCAAGCTGGCCGGATGCTGGGCAGGCGCGTGGTGGGCGGGAATGTCCCGACGACACCGCTGGGCCGTTGGATTCGGGATGAACGCCCGGGGAGCAATGGAGATTATCCTTGGCTTGCTGGCTCTGCAGGCAGGCGTGATTCGAATGCGCCTGTTTGTGGCTCTGGTGGTGATGGCCATTGTAACTTCCATGCTGAGCGGACCATTGATGCAGCGCGTTTTGGCGCGTCGCCGACTGAAGAACGTTGCAGGTTTGCTGAACAGTGAAAGATTCATTCGTTCGTTGCGAGGAAGGACGAGGAATGAAGTGATTCGGGAACTGGCTGCGGTGGCCTGCAGCGGCACATCGCTGAATGTAAATGATGTTGAACGGGCTGTGTTGCAGCGTGAAGAAACGATGCCCACTGCGATTGGAAATGCGGCAGCACTTCCACACAGCCATCTGGACGGTCTGACGTTCCCGATCGCTGCAATTGGCTTGTCAGAAGCCGGTGTGGACTTCAATTCCCCGGACGGAGTGCCGGTGCACGTCGTGATTATGATCCTGACACCGCACAGGGATTCTGCCGTGCAGCTCGAAATTCTGGCGGATCTGGCGGGCTTGTTTCGAAGTCCTGGTGTACTGGAAAAAGTACAGCGAGCCGCCGATTTTTCCGAATTGCTCGCCGCCCTGAAGACTGAAGAGAACTTCGAGATTGATGGCGAAAAAAAAACTCTCGGTTCTTCGATTGATGGAACCGCACTTGTCAGAAACTAAGTGGCTGTTTACGCCCGGAATGGTCGTCAGAACAGGCAGGCTTGCAGTCGATTCTCTCGACGAGGGTAAGTCAAAACAAGGACCGGATCGACAATTAGACCTCGTCGGATCCAGTATACAGCAATCGCTTCGGGCTCCTGATTCGAAAGGGGCACTCGATGATGATGCCCGAGCAGGTCAGCAAGTTCGCTTCGCTGTTTCGGACCGGAGACGGGCCCATCCACGGTACGCAGATATTTGATGATCGGACTAAAATCCTGGACGGCTGACGGGATCCGGTAAATGACGGCTCCGTCCGGATTCTCTTTCAGCCACAGTTCCAGCGACTGTTCAGTGGGAGTTTCGTGCACGTAGTTTATTCGGCCGGCAAAGGTCAGCTGACCATGATAAACCCCGTACCATGCAAGAGGACGATTGCAGGAACCCGCAAACCGGGCCAGAGGACGCTGATCGAATCCGTTCCATACGTTTGGACCAAGCGACCACATCAGCACGCATACAAACAAAACTGCCATGGTTGAAATCCACCCGACGAAAAATTCGGATGACGAATAACGCCCCATCAGCAGCACTGCACCGCATGCAGAAAGCGGAATCGAATACAGATCCGGTACCAGGCCCGAGACAGACGAGTCTGATAGTCCGGGAAAATGATTGAAAACGATCGGCAGGAGGCCCATTCCGATCGTCCCGGAAGCAATGAACGCCAGCGATCGCCGACTGAAGGACTCCCCGGCGCTGACGATCGCCCGGGCCATGATCAGTGAACAGGCGGGCGTCATTGGCAGCAAATAATAAATCTGTTTGCCACTGACGATGCTGAGCAGCAACAGGCTTCCCAGAGCCCAGCAAATCAAAAACCTCAGGCCGGAGTCCGAATGCAGCCTTCCGAATCCCTTCAAAACAACTCCTGCAGATAGCCATGGCAAAAGACAAAGCGGAAGCCAGGGAAGATACCACCAGAAGGGTTGACGGTGGGCAAATGAACTGACGATCCGTCCGGTCGTTTGTCCAAACAACAGGTCGTCTGCATAAGCTTCACCTCCGGAAATTGCAGATGGAATTGCCCATGAAAGGCCGATCACCGCGGCAATCACTATCGACACGGCAATTCCTGCATACCATTTTCCGGGATGTGTCCGCACATGGGAAGACCACCATGGAGCAAGAAGCATAGTGGGAAGCAGATGAATCAGGATCACAGGCCCCTTGGTCAGGATGCCAATTCCCGTAGCCACGCCCGCCACAACAAATCCACTATTCTTAAATGTTTTTCCCCGAACTGCGGTTGTTTGCGATGTGCTGAAGAGACCATGGTTAGACGCGAGCTGCACACCATGCAATGCGACCAAAGTGCAGCACGTGAGTATCGTGTCAAACATCGTCAATGGGCAAAAAACCATCCAAATCATCGACGATATCTGGATGAGTGGAGCGCAGTTTGCGGTGGCCTGGCATTCAGGCCACAATCGGCGAGCCATCATTCGGATCAGAGGAAGGCAAATGATGCCGACGATCGGAGCAACACATCGGGCGGCGAAGAGACTGACTCCGGTCACTGACCAGACTGCATTGATCAGCCAGAACAGCACGGGAGGTTTGTGACTGTAAGGCTGAGTATTCAGATGTGAAACCAGGTAATCCCCGCTCTGGTGCATTTCCCATGCAACAGCAAGATATCGGGTTTCGTCAACGGGCAGTAATGGGCGACTGACCAGTGCGGTCAGCGTCAGCAAAATGGCAGGAATCAGAGACCAAAGGAGGTATCGCATTGTGTTTTTCGATGCGGATCAGCTGCAGGTTGCGAATATATATCAGAAGCCCTGAAGATTGACCCAGCACAAAAACTATGTCCCTCAGGTGGATTGCATACGTCAGCAGGATTAACCCGCCACCGATGCTGCAGTACCAGAAAGCCTCTGGAATCACGCTCTTCTTCTTAATTTCGCTGCTGAGTAACTGAATTACGAAGCGACCGGAAAACAGCAGCTGGCCGGTCAGACCGAAGGCAATCCATATCTGCTCGCTTGTCACAGGCGTGATCCATTCGCTCAATTTCAGGGGAAGAAGTTCGATAGTTCAGCCATTTCACTCCGCCCATATCGATGATTCCGGCGAAGAGTCGCAGCAGAGTGTCGTAGTGCGACTGCCCGTGAAGTCGATGCCTGTGATGGACGGGCACTGAAATCACGTTTCTTCCGGCACCTTTCATCAAGGCTCCCAGAAAGCGATGCATGTGATTAAAACGGGGCAGGATCAAAAATGCATTTCGATAGAAAACCCTGATCCCGCAGCCACTGTCCGAGGTTGCATCCTTCAGTATCCGACTTCGGATCGAGTTTGCGATTCCCGATGAAAAAATCCTCCACCATGAATCGCATCACTGCCGGCGGACACCATTGACCATGGACACTCCGTGGCATCCGCTTCGGAAATCCTCATTCTACTACATCCATAGTAGTTTATTCTGGCGTATTGGGAGGAGATTTGTCAACAGAGAAAGGCTCGACATTTCAGGATCTGACTCACCACCAGGCTTTAAGCCTTGAGAGGACAAATCATCTCGATTTCAAAAGAGCATCGCGAGGTGTTGCTCGCGAGGATGTCTGCAGCTCCGAAAAGCGTCGTCGAATTGTTTCCATCCGAGCCCGGTTGACACCCATATCAGAATAGCCGACGCGTGACGCCGATCGAAAGTGAATGCGGCCGGACTCTGCATCGAGCAGAAATTCGACATCGTCCACAAACCTGAAGATCGGAGTGCGAAACTCCGCATACAGGTAAACCGCCGACTGTTCAATAATACGGCTGCCGGAGGTCGACATGACCACTTGCTTTATCTGGTCCATCGCCACTTCCGGATCAGCCTGAACGATCAATGGTTCGATCCAGTGTTCCGTATCGTCCGCCTGAGTACAGACGCAGTTGGGAGAATCGGGGCAGTCGGCCAGTCTTCCGTCATGTACTCCCAGGAAACCAGGTCTGGGTGCCATCCAGCTGAGGGCAGCCATTCCAGCCGCAGCGACCGCAACGACCAGAAAGACGATCAGAAACGTGACTGCCACTTTGCGTTTTCCCTGCGACGGCCGGCCAACAAGTACGTGGGTGACACTCATATGCGGACATGCCAAAAATCGGCGACGAACATGCTGAATTCGATAGACAGCATTATCTAACGATGTGCCTCTAACCGCAGCCACGCAGGCCGATTAACCGAAATGCAGGAAATCATGACATGCTCAGGCGGATCAGAAACCAGCCCAGCTGAAAAAAGATGCTCAGAAGAATACCGAGTGTCAGCCAAAGCAGCGATGTGGCGCTAAACACTTTTTTATCACGAAACTTCAGAACGCGCATCCACTTCGGTTCACTGTAAACGGACACCTCATTATTGAGCAGAAATGCTCGAAGGTCGTCCACCATGGCTGACATCAGGGGATACCGATCCTTTGGTTCTTTCTGCAAAGCCTTAACGCAGATCGCATTCAGTTCGCGGGGAATGTTCTTTTTCGGACAGACTTTTCGAGGTTCACGGACGGGATCTTCGAGGATTTTCCGCTGAATTTCCTTGAAGTTGCGACCTGACATGTAGCTTTCGCCAGTCAGGATCTCGAACAGAATGATGCCCATATTGTAGATATCAGTCCGCTCATCCACATCTCCGGTTTCGGTGGACTGCTCGGGAGACATATAATATGGAGTTCCCTGAACATCTCCTTTTCCTGTCAGTCGTCCGGCGATGCGCTGCTGGCCGCTTCGAATCAGTCGATCAACGTCATCGTCGTCAGCCATGTCCCAGACTTTGGCAAGCCCCCAATCCAGAACCATGACTTCGCCGTAGTCACCGATCATAATATTGGCGGGCTTCATATCACGGTGAACAACGCCCTTAGCATGAGAAAAAGCGAGACACTGGCCGACGTGGATCAGAACGTTGATCAGCGAATCCAGTCCGAACTGCTCGATTGTGGGTGCATGGCCGGCGGAAATCTGATCCAGGATGTCGCAAAGATCGCGGCCGCCCAGTTTCTTCATCGTGAAGTACGGGTTTCCATCCGCATCCCGGCTGAGTTCATACACCGGAATCGTAGCCGGATGGGGGATCTGAGCGGTAACTCTGGCTTCCCGAAGAAATCGCTTCTGGTACGTATCAAGGTTTTGAAACTGGGGTTGCAGGGTCTTCATGACCACGGTACGCCCAAGATTTTCATCCAGGCAGGTGCGCAGGATTGCCTCGCCTCCCTGTGTCAGCGGTTTGAAGTCCCGATAACGCATGAAGCCGTTTTTGACATGTTTCGGTAAATCTTTGTCAGTTTCAGTCAGCGTGATATTTTCACTCACAGCTGAGCTCCCAATCTTGGCAGAGGTAAAACTGGCCGGTGGCCGCCCGACTCAACTTTAGCGAACTCTTGCGTTTACACACAGAGAAGCCAGCAGAAATTCACCGGAACTGCCCTAAACCCCTGAATTTTGTTAGAATCCAACAGAACAGTGCGACGACTTTTCGGACCTTTCTTTATCCACTGAAAAGTGAAAAGGCGTTATGACAGAAGCACATTATCGGATCGCATTTCTGCTGATTATAGTCGCCACGATGTCCGTTGTCCTTTGGCATCGACGACTGGCGGCTGCTTCCGGCGAGCGAATCTCGCGACGGGACGAGGGCCTGTGGGTAGCCATTTTGCTGAGACTGGCAGGATTTGGACTGTGGATTTCTGCAGTTTTGTGGCTAACGAAGCCATCTTTCGTCGACTGGGCTGCGATTGGAATTCCCGTCTGGGGGCGTTTTACGGGAGTAGTTTTGGGCATTTTTTCTCCGGTTCTGATGTACTGGACTTTGAGTAGTCTGGGGAGAAATCTGACAGATACAGTGATTGTCCGGAAATCAGCGGAACTGGTGACGATCGGTCCGTATCGCTGGGTTCGCCATCCCTATTACGTCACGGCCGCGCTGCTCATGGCATCCGCCACCCTTCTGACGTCAAACCTGGTGATTGGTGTTTGCAGCGTCATGGTTCTGGCGTTACTGGCTCTGAGGACACCGCGTGAAGAGCAGCGACTGCTGGAGAGATTTGGTGAACCGTATAGGCAGTACAGGCAGCGTACAGGGAAGTTTTTGCCACGGTTTCGCAGTCGATTTAGATGATTGCAAGTCATTTGTCCGTCAGGCAATTCCTCCATACGACCGTTGTCAGTTTCCCTGTCAGGGCATATGCTGGACATAGTCTCTGGAATATCGACATGGATTTGCGTTTCCTTCCAGGTGACAAGTCCGGAGTATCCGATGCTGCGTCGTAAGGAATTACAGGTGAATCTTTACAGACTTCCGGTGAATCTTCGCAGACTTCTCACGAATCCTGTGAAACGTGGGGACCGGTTGATGCCGCGATTTAAACTCGCTGGTAGCCAGACCCCTGACCCCCTGCGCCAAACGGGGATTCTCTGCGATGGTGATTTTTCCGCCAGACGATTCATTCGAATGGCCGTCGGAACACTGCCTTTAATTTGTCTGACCTGCATCTGTTTAACCATAGCAGGTCTGGCTGCATCCCCACTATACGGTCAGACGTCATCCGAAGGTCGTACGACTGAGCTGGAGTTTGTTGATGGCCTTCGTTCCCGCGGGTATTACGACACAGCACTTGAGCATCTTGATGAGCTTGGCAGGAAATCGGATCTGTCGGCCGAATTACGCGACGTGCTGGATCTTGAACGCGGCCTGACTTTGCAGCAAATGGGCAGTGCCACACGTCTGCCGCAGGACCGGGAACAGATACTGGGACAGTCAGAGGAAGCTCTGAGGCGGTTTATCAGTCAGCATCCGCAGCATGCGCAGGCTGCTTTTGCAAATTCGAGTCTGGGGGAACTTCTGTTTGCGCGGGCAAGGACTCTGATCTGGCAGTCCGAGTCGCCATCAAATGAACCGAAGCGAGCGGAGATGCAGAGTCAGGCCCGTCAGCTGATTGATGACGCCGAAGCCATTTACCGAAAAGCTCATGACCTCTATCTGGCTCAGGAAAAGGCTTTTCCGGGATTCATTGACAAGGATAAAGACCCGGAGCAGTTTCAGAAACGCGAAGATAACGACGCAAAATTTCTGGGAGCATGGTTCAATCTTGCCAGATGCATGTATGAACGCGGTCAGACTTTCGAAAAAGGCTCGGCTGAACGAAACGAAACGCTGATTAAAGCATCTTCGCTGTTTGAAGCGATTCATACGAGTCGGCGAACGAATCCGATAGGGCTGCACGCGCGACTGATGATGGGTAAGTGTTTTCAGGAGCAGGATGATCTCGGAAGAGCTCTGGGATTTTATCAGGAAGTGTTGTCACACAAGTCTGATCATCCCAATGTTCAGACAGTAAAGAATATTGCAAAGCATTATCGACTGATTTGTCTGAACGATCCAAAGAAGAACGACCATCCGCTCGTGCTGCAGGAGGCGACGGAATGGATTGCTGCGAACCGCTCGCTGATGTCAACATCCACCGGTCTCGGAATTCTCTGGGAGAAGGCGATTGCGGAAGAAAAGCTGTCGGAGGATCGCAATGCTGATGCACAGTCAAAAGAGGTCCTGCTTCGGCAGGCCATGGCCGATGCTCAGCAGGTCGCCCGTTTTCCTGGTGCTTACCGGGAGCCAGCCAGCGCAATGTCTCGTCGGCTAAAGGCTGCCCTTGGTGAAAAGGATAAGGAACCTCGGGATTTTGAGACCGCCTTTGAGCGGGCTCGCGGAATGATTGATCAGATTCAAAAGCTGAAAGACGAAGCGGAGGCGGCCGCTACGGAGACCGATCGGCAGCAAAAAGCCACTGCCCTGGATCTGCATCTGAATGAAGTGGGACGTCTGCTGCAACTGGCGCTCGATCTGCGAAACAGCGATACAGAGCCAAAGGCTGTCGCACAGGCTCGCTATCTTCTGAGCTTCATCTACTATCGTCAGCGAAAGAATTTTGATGCTGTCATTCTGTCCTCTTACTGTATGGTTAAGGACCGTGTGGCGGACCCGGATACTGCTCTGAATGCGACCGATATCGCAATCACTGCCGCCGTTCAGGCATGGAATGATGCGGCCAGGGGAGATCGTGACTTTGAGACCCAGTTGCTTCGCGATGTTTGCGTGAAAGTCCTGGAACTCTATCCTCAGTCGGCAAGGGGAAATGAGGCAAGGATCCGCCTGGGACGCGTTTATCAGCAGCTTCAGGAACCACTCGAAGCTGCCACCTGGTTTCTGCAGGTACCGGAATCTGACCCACAGTTTGCCACCGCTCGTATTAGTGCTGGCCAGGCCTTTTGGGCAGCATGGTCGATGCAGTCGGCTGAGGATGAGACGGCAGATCCGCAGAACCGACGCAGTCCCGAAGATCTGCTGAAAGCGAGAAACGAAGCAAAGAATCTGCTGACACAGGGGATTCAACTGTTTCGGGATCGGCTGGGCCCTGACGCTGCTCAGCCGGATGAAGTGATCGCCGCCGAAGTTTCACTCGCCAGTATTCTGAATATGGAAGGTGACTTTGCTCAGTCCATTCAGCGGCTGACTTCAGGTGGCGAGAATTCTGTCGTGAATGCAATCCAGGTTCCGGAGGCCGAAAGTCGTCCGGAATCCGGGATCATGAGTCAGTCGTTTGCTGGCCTGACTATGCGACTGCTGCTGCGAGCCTATGTGGGCACACAGCAGATTGATGAAGCTCTGCAGACGATGGGACAACTTGAGAAGGTCGGAGGACAGGATGTTACGGCCGTCTATACGCAGCTGGGGATGGAACTTCAGGAGGAGCTGAAGCGACTAAAACAGGCGGGTGATACTCAGCGTCTCGCGGAAGTACGGAATTCCTTCGAAAAGTTTCTTGGGCGGGTTTTCGAAAAACGTGATCCGAGTGATTACAACAGTCTGTTGTGGATTGGCGAAACATATTTCGGGCTTGGCAAAGGCGTCTCGGACGATACAGCTGCCGCAGCGTCTTACTTCGAAAAGGCAGCCGAAACTTACAACACGGTGATCCAGAATAATCTGGCAACGGAACCTGCGGCAACGGCCATTCGCCTGCGTCTGGCCCGATGTCGTCGCCAGCAAAAGATGTTTGAGCCAGCCTATCAGATCTGTACGGACATTCTGAAAAAGAATCCGCTGGCCCTCGATGCGCAGTTCGAAGCTGCCCTGATTCTGGGCGACTGGGGTGCGGAAGGACAACCGCAGCGGCTGCTGGATTCCATTCAGGGTGTAAAAGACGAAAAAGGCGATCAGGTCATCTGGGGCTGGGCCAATATTGCCAGAAGGCTGCAGCAGGCGGTCCGGAAAGACACTTCAGCGGAAATGAAGGAGCGTTTCCTGGATTCACGGCTGCAGTTGTCATCCGCTCGTCGGCGATATGCCGCCACCGGCGCGCAGGATGGAGCCGTTCAGCTGCGATCTGCCCTGGCTGAGATCACAATCTTTACACAGATCTATCGAGATATTGATGCAGTCTGGTGGTCTCGATTTGACAGGTTGTTTCAGGATATTCAAACGGATTTGAAGCAGACTCCCAAACCACTGGAACGGCCAGTGATGGTGGCTGCTGTCGAAACACCTGCAAAGGTAGCGGCAGTACCCGGACAGAACGAGTCTGGTAAGTCGGCGGATTCGGCGGCTGCGGCAACGGCGGCAGGTGGTGTGCCACCGACGAACGTCACGCCGGCTGCTCCTTCTGGTCCGGGGTGGCTGGTCACGACATTGATTATCGGCGTTGCGGCCGGGGCTGCTGTGGGGTTCTACTTCCTGCTCAGTCGACCGAGAACTCGAAGAAAAGTCAATTTTGCTCCGAGTCCAGGATCCGGAACGCTCGGCGCTGGCGTCCCCGATTTTTCAGTGTTTGGACAGGTTGCCGAGTTACCTCCCGGGTCATTGGCATTTTCGCAAAAGGAAACTGGCAGGAGTGCTTCATCCGAAGCGGCATCGGCCAGAGTGGCCTCACCAGGCAGAAAAGTCGCACCGCCGACCATTCAGGGGACCGCTGCCAAACCAGTGCGACGCCCACCCGTGGAAGGTACGGCAGAGAGTGCTTCAGGCATGGCATCCAGAAAGCCAGTCGGGGCCACGCCACCAAAAGCGGAGTCAGGAAATGCAGACCTTGCTCCGAAACCGCGTCCAAAGCCGGCTGAGGGAACGAAATCTCCTGTCTCCTCGCCTTCGCCTTCGACTTCTTCGTCGAATGTGAATCCTGCTCCACCGGTCAGGCGGCCAGCTGCACCAAAGACATCCCCTCCGCAGACGGATACATCCGGAACGGAGACAGCGCGTTCAAGGGGTGCGGCAAAACCGGAGTCGGGATCGGGTCCGTCGGATACTGCCCCGAAGCCAGCGGCCAGGCCCACATCCGCAAAACCTGTATCGCCGCAACGCCCGGCGGGCAGTGCTGAAGCTGATTCTGGAGGCAAAAGTGTGAAAGGTTTACCACCAGCCCAGGGCGACAAAAATCAATCCCCTGCGGATAGGCCTCAGAAATCACCACCTCGCGAAACAGACCAGGGCGGTGCTGGTTAAAACAACTGGTGATCCATGAATCCATGTGATCACCAAACCATCGTGTGAAATGGAGCGGAATGATGAACGTTATTGACGCAGACAGGGTTTCACGAATTTCGGCAATTGTCGTCGCCGCCATAATGTGGTCAGCAAACATCCAGTGTCTGGCCGTTGATCAGGTGATACGAAAGAGCGACAATGTCACTCTGCGCGGAGAATTTTCCGCGATGACTCCAGAAGCCATTACGATCAAATTGAGCAATGGCAAAGAGGAAGTCGTCTCGGTTGCAGACATAAAAAACCTGCGATTTGATCAGGAGCCCGCGCTTTTCGCTCAGGCACAAAGCAATGAGCGATCCGGTGCGCTCGATTCCGCTCTGGAGAAATATCGGCAAATCCAGTCTGATGGGTCCGGCGCAGACAAGCGAGTCGGAACCGAATTGCAGTTTCTGATTGCCCGAACTCAGGTGAAACAGGCGCAGGCTGATCCATCGAAGCGAGAAGATGCTCTTAAAGCCATTCAGGAGTTTCGGACGGCGTCGAAGACCAATTTCAGGTACCTCGAGGCGACACTCCTCGAAGCGTTCCTGATTGCCGATTCTGACGCAGCCGCATCACAGGCGCTTTTGCAGGAAGTCAAGGCTTCGAGTGTGAAAGGATTTCAGTTGCAGGCTGGGGTTCAGCTGGGACGACTGCTGTTGCAGACCGGCGATGGTCCTGGCGCCATGCAGGCGTTTGAGCAGGTCGTGCAGCAAAGTGCGGGTGATCCAGGATCGGAAGGTGCTCATTTTGACGGGATGCTGGGAAAAGCGATGTGTCAGCAGCAACTGGGCCAGGTGAATGAAGCGATTTTGGCGCTGGATGAAGTGATCAGCAAAGCGTCCGAAGCGGATACACGGGTGCTTGCCGAAGCATGGATTCAAAAAGGTGATTGTCTGAAACAGCGGAATGAGCCGAAAGCCGCATTGATGGCCTACCTTCATGTTGACGTGTTGTATTCGTCCGAGCCAGCTGAGCATGCTCAGGCGCTTTTCCGACTTTCACAGCTGTGGGGCGGGGCAGGTCATCAGGACCGGGGACAGGATGCAGCAGACCGGCTGCGTGAAAAATACCCAAACAGCACCTGGGTTTCCCAGCTTAAGGCCGACTGATGAATTTGGGTAAAATGCGGATGAATTTTGGACGTTCCTGAATTTCTGGATGTTTGCGCGTTTGGCGGCGTATGGGTTATGTTTTCCCGGAGTGGTGATCCTGGCAGGCCGGGAGAGGTGACGAAAGCAGGGTTACGCTGTACATTTCGTTATTGTCTGAATTGACTGATTGAAACTTTACTTGTGGCTGATGGGCAGTTTTCCATCTGGAGATTTCTTGACCATGCCGACTATGACCAGACCTGCAACACAGCCACGTTCCCTTCGGTCGTGGGCGGCTTTGTTGCTGATGTTGACCGTTTCGGCCGTTGTGTTTCCGTTTGGTGCGGGTTCCGCGGCGCAGGCCTTTGATGAAGCTGTTCCGAAAACAGATGCTGCCCCGGTGGCGACCCCGGCGCCCGCTGGCGAAACACCGGCTGCCCCGGCTCCAGTGAGTGAGAGCTTTCTCACTTCGATGATCAGGGCGTGTGGATGGTTTTGGTCTCTGGTGTTTGCGATGTTGTCGTTCATTATGGTGGCGCTGATTATGATGAACCTGTTACAGGTTCGGCGGGATGTATTGTTACCAGCGGAGTTCGTCGAGGAATTTGAACAGAAGCTGAATGCCAAAGATTTTCAAAACGCATATGAGATGGCACGTAGTGATGATTCCTTCGTAGCCCGCGTGCTTGCGGCTGGTATGAGTCGTTTAAGTCGCGGATACGCGGAAGCGATGGAGGGAATGCAGGAAGCGGGCGAAGATGAAAACATGGTTCTGGAACATCGTCTCAGTTATCTGGCAATGATTGGTACGATTGCTCCCATGCTTGGACTGATGGGAACGGTTCAGGGGATGATCGACAGTTTCAATAAGATTGCTCAGTCGTCCGTCTCACCCAAACCGTCCGAATTGGCAGGAGGGATTTCAACCGCTTTGTTCACGACACTTCTTGGGTTGGGAATTGCAATTCCAGCAATGATTTTCTACGGCATGTTCAAAAACCGAATCCAGCGACTGGTGCTGGAAATTGGCATGGTCAGTGAAGGACTAATGAGTCGATTTGCAGCGGCAGGCAAACCGAAATCGACTGGACCGAGCACCTGACCTTAAGATGCCTTCTTTGATTCGTATGGTTCTCGCGCTAGGTGGATATGCCATCCCGTCTTCCAGGGATGCTGATTTGAGAGGATCATTGCCTTGAAAATTAAGGGAAATCCTTCGACTGTTCCAGAGGTCGACATGACTCCTATGATTGACGTTGTTTTTCAGTTGTTGTCATTCTTCATGATGATCAGCAATTTTGAACAGGATAAGGCGGATGAACGCGTCACACTACCAAAGGACAAGCTGGCCAGACCGCCGGTTGTGAAACGTGAGAGCTCTTTTACATTGAATTTTGGCTTCGACCGTGACAAAGATGGACGGATTGTGGATACAACGGCATACGTCTTTGACGGTGATCAGAAATTTACAATCGAATCTGTGCGTGGCCGTTTGAGGCAGGAAGCAGCCTTCTATCGAGCACTGGGGAAGGATATTGCCGATGTAACGGTCGAAATTCGTGCTGATGCAGCAGTGAAATCCGGGCAGGTCCAGGACCTGATCCAAATGTGCCAGGAAAATGATATCGCGTTTCAGCGTTTTGCACTGAAAGCAACTCAGAAGTCCGAATTTTAGACGCGCCAGGTCAGTTGCGGGCGGGGGTTTATCACTTTGACTACCAGATCCGACTGGTCTTATAAACAGGTTCTCGTTGCGGGGTTAACGCCGGAACCACGCTCTGCAGGCGTACAAACTCACTTTCAAGCGGACCGTTTGTCATGAAGATTCGCAATCAATCTGCCGCTTCAAAGATTGAGATTCCGATGGCGCCGATGATTGACGTCGTTTTTCAGCTGCTCATCTTTTTCATGCTGACTCTGAAGATCGTGGAGCCGGAAGGTGACTTCGATATCAATATGCCGATCGGTGCTCCTGCTCAGTCAGCTGTTACGGACGCCGACCTTCCGCCGTTTAAAGTACGGATGGAAGCTGAACCTGGCTCCGGACAGCTGCGTCAGCTGTACTTTAATGGCAATCCTCTTGGCACAGGGGAAGGTGCCTTTCAGCTGCTGAATTCAGAAGTGCTGAAAGGCGTCAATGCACTGAAAGCGACAGGCCCCGGAAATCTTGATAAGCAGGAAGTCGAAATCGACCCGGATTACGGTCTGAACTACGAATTTATTATTAGCGCCATCAGTGCCTGTTCGGGCAAAATGGTTGACGGAAAAATGGTTCGCTACATCAGTCGCATCAAGTTTGCACCCATACGGGACAAACAGGAATGAGCGTTTCGCCGAGTGCTGACAGGCGGCCTGGACTGCTGGTCGTGCTACACTGCAATGATCTGATGTTAAACAGTTCCGTCGGCGGAGCTGCTAAATCCCTGGGGCACGAATTCCTGCGTGTCACAACTTCTGCCGAACTGACAACTGCGGTTTCAGATGGCATCTCTCGAGGTTGTCGAGTGCTGGTCTGTCTTGATCTCTCTTCATCAGGGCTGGATCTGCAGGAACTGGCGAATTGTCTCCCGCCCGACGTTTTACGGGAAGCAGTGGCCTACGGCCCTCATGTCCATGAGTCACGGCTGCAGGCAGCTCGCGAGCTTGGCTTCGGACAGGTGATGAGCCGCGGAGCGTTCAGCTCAAAGTTCCCGACCCTGATGCAGTGAAGTGCCTTCTGGGGCGTCTGCAGAAACCTCCACTCCCGCTGCGCGGGCGGGGAGGTTATTAAAACCTCCTCCCCCAGCGAAGCTGGGGGAGGTCGAGCGAGCGAAGCAAGATCGGGAGGGGGCCGGTGAACGGCGGATTGAGGGTGTTATTGGGACGGCGTTGAGTGCAACTCGCGGCGAGCCCTCCCCAGGCCTTCGGCCGACCCCTCCCACTTCGCTTCGCTGCGCGGGAGGGGAGGTTATCAAAACCTCCTCCCCCAGCAAAGCTGGGGGAGGTCGAGCGAGCGGCAGCGAGATCGGGAGGGGGCTGGTGAACCGCGGGTTGCGTGTGTAACTGGGACGGCGTTGAGTGCAACTCGCGGCGGGCCCTCCCCCGGCCTGACGGCCGACCCCTCCCACTTCGCTTCGCTGCGCGGGAGGGGAGGTTATCAAAACCTCCTCCCCCAGCAAAGCTGGGGGAGGTCGAGCGAGCGAAGCGAGATCGGGAGGGGGCTGGTGAACCGCGGGTTGCGAGTGTAACTGGGACGGCGTTGAGTGCCACCCGCGGCGAGCCCTCCCCAGGCCTTCGGCCGACCCCTCCCACTCCGCTTCGCTGCGCGGGAGGGGAGGTTATCAAAACCTCCTCCCCCAGCAAAGCTGGGGGAGGTCGAGCGAGCGGCAGCGAGATCGGGAGGGGGCTGGTGAACCGCGGGTTGCGTGTGTAA
>JALHMY010000041.1 GCA_022843805.1 Fuerstiella sp. | reverse complement strand
TCTCTGGACAGGACTTCAGCAGACTCACTTCCTCGCCATGGCATGGGATGCCTTCGGACCCGAGTCCTGAACCCCGCCCATTTTTTTTATTTCAGAAAAGATGTGTGGTACGATGAGCCCAGCTTCGCTGGGAGAGGAGGTTTTCAAAAACCTCCCCTCCCGCGCAGCGAAGCGAAGTGGGAGGGGTCGGCCGTCAGGCCGGGGGAGGGATCGCCGCGTGTTGCACTGAACGCCATACCAAAAACACCCGCGTCCCGCCGTTCACCAGCCCCCTCCCGATCTTGCTGACGCTCGATCGACCTCCCCCAGCTTTGCTGGGAGAGGAGGTTTTCAAAAACCTCCCCTCCCACGCAGCGAAGCGAAGTGGGAGGGGTCGGCCGATAGGCCGGGGGAGGGCTCGCCGCGTGTTGCACTCAACGCCGTTCCAAAAACACCCGCGTCCCGATGTTCACCAGCCCCCTCCCGATCTTGCTGACGCTCGATCGACCTCCCCCAGCTTTGCTGGGGGAGGAGGTTTTTCGAAAACCTTCCCTCGCAACCAGCAACGTCGGTAAGGTGGCGCGCGATTTCCAAAATCCCTAACCGAACAACGACATCAACATTCGCGAACTTTGCGGATCTGCAAATTTTTCAGCAAATTGCACTGGTATATTGAAGCGATCGACACGTAGACTCAAAATCACAGACTTCCCGAGATTTGGAATCGGAAGATTCAGAATCAGATTTGCGTAGTTGTTGAAGTGTTTACTTCCCTGAAGTTGTTTTGAACAGAACCGCATGTTGACCGTTCTTCGAACCATTATGTGCAACCTGACGCTCAACAGCGTTAAGGGGTTTGTACGCAATGAAGTTTGGGCAGCGGTGGTGATCGTGGCGATTGGATTGTCGAGTGGACAGTCAGCAGACGCCTCCTGTGGAGACTATTTGTTTCGAAACGGGAAGCCGGTATCCGGCCACGAGATGGCAAATGATCACATGGTTCACGAACGCGATATTGCGGTCGACTATGCGACTTTGCCAGATACACCCAGTCAGGATCCCTTCCGACGCTGCACCGGCCCAAATTGCTCGAAGAGCCCGGTGCCATTTTCTCCGGTTCCTGCGGCTCCCGTAAGTCAGTTCAGAAATACTGATCCGGCGGCATTGCTGGGATGCATTTCCGTCCCGTCAGCGGGTCGGCGAATCACGGGATTTCCTGAGTCTGAGCGAGGTGGTCGCTACGTGCCCTCGTCCATTTTTCGCCCACCAGCGGCTTAGTTTCGCGATTTGCTCTGCCAGTAGAGTGTGGCGTACCTGGCGCAGGACACTCTGCTGAGAAACGCTGGGATCGAACACCGGGAGAACCTGTGTTTGGCTGGCTGTGCCAGAACCCTTCAATTGAGCAATCGTTCCCCATTGACAGCTGACCGCACCTCCGGACCTGCACTTTTTCAGCATCGGCGACTGCGGTATCACGCATCTCTCCGTAACCGTGTTGCGTCACTCAGCGTGTGGCGCCAGCGTTAAATCGCGACCGCGGTTTCTGATCAGTATCTCAGCGGTACGTGAAATATCTGCTGCTGAGGTCCACATGGTCATTGCGATCATGTCGTCGACATCAGCAGATCGGCCCTCATTCTGATCTGTATTTTTTCCGGGCGTTACTTCTCCCGGTTTTCCTGCTGCCCTTCAATTATTCTCATTTTTTGACAGAGGATGTTCACATGATACGCACTTCCGGCAAATCACGAGGTTTCACACTCATTGAGCTGCTCGTTGTCATCGCCATCATTGCAATCCTGATCGCACTCCTGCTGCCCGCTGTTCAGCAGGCACGCGAAGCTGCTCGCAGGACCCAGTGCAAAAACAATCTGAAGCAGCTTGGCCTTGCCCTTCACAACTATCACGACACAGCACTTTGTTTTCCGTTTGGAATGGGGGGCACGGGTACAAAGTATTCTGCAATCAGCCAGATGCTTGCACAGATCGAGCAAGCCAGTCTGTATGCCAGTATTGATTTCAACAAGCAGATTACCGACCCCGCAAACACTATGGCGAGACTGATTGAACTGCCCGCTTTCCGTTGTCCTTCTGACTTTGCCAATTCTCAGCCTTCTGCCGGTGGAGCAATCAACTACTTCCCCAACAAGGGTGCAAGTCTCCGATGGCAGGATCCGGCTGCGGATGGCGTCATGTTCTTTCAGAGCTGTATACGGTTCCGGGATGTGACTGATGGAACAAGCAGTACGGCAGCCTTCAGTGAACGCATCGTGTCTGATGGCTCCAATGGGATTGTCACACCACGATCCGATACTTTCCTGAGTACAGCAAATCCGAATAGCCATGCCGAAGCGGTTCAAATGTGTGAGGCGGTTGACATAACGAATCTTGCGAACCAGTTTCCACAGTTTATGGGTGCTCCCTGGATCGACGGTAAGCATGGCTATCAGCACGTCAGCGGTCCCAACGCCCGATCCTGCGGATTTCAGGCAGCGGGAAAGGCAACGATGGCTGCCAACAGCCGACATGTCGGCGGAGTACATGTTCTGCTCTGTGACGGTTCAGTTCGCTTTACGAGTGAGAACATCGATCTGGGTATCTGGCGGGCGGTGGGTACTCGAGCAGGCAACGAGACGATTGGCGAGTTCTGATCGGCAACAAACAAACTCCCAGTCCTGAGCTGGCGGTGTTCTGTCGCTGGAACTACAAACTGAAACACCAGTCCGGCATAGTTTTCCGTCAGAGTGTAACGATTGAAAGCCTTTTCCATGCGTACTGATTCTGT
Source organism: Fuerstiella sp. (assembly GCA_022843805.1). Classification (GTDB taxonomy): domain Bacteria; phylum Planctomycetota; class Planctomycetia; order Planctomycetales; family Planctomycetaceae; genus F1-80-MAGs062. Next base: position 71,734 of record JALHMY010000041.1, on the reverse strand, counting down.
CCACAATTTGGCTGGGAATCTCACCGTCGGCTTCTCATGCAGAGGGTTCTCACGCAGATGCCTGCTGTTGTCTGCAATGAGTATCATGATCGGATGTGGAGAAGAGCGAGCAGCGCCCGTCGATGTGACAGTCGCAAAAGCGTCTCTCATGGAAGTCATGGACCACTGGAAAAGCGGGGGCTCCATCGATGATCTTCGAAAAAGAGATCCCGAGATTGTCGTTCAGGAAGCACTCTGGAGCGGCGGACGCAGGCTATTGAACTATCAGTTGCTCGGCGAAGGGCGGGTTGAGGATGCCAACTGGTTTTGTGATGTTGAACTGACTCTCGCACCTCAGGAAGGCAGTGAACCCATGAAGAAAACGCTGACCTACGTGATTGGCACTGATCCGGTTCTGACAGTATTTCGTGCGATCCTGTAGTGCATTTTTATTCGATTCGCTCTAAGTGGCTGGATGAGGAGAATTTGATGTCGCCTGTTCGACTGATCGTGAGCATGGTCGCCGTGTTTGCTTTGGTTCCGGAGTTAATTGCGCAGCAGAGAATGCAGGAACGGGAGGAAGAATTCCTGACACAGAAGCCGCTCATTGGGGAACCTTTGCCGGATGTGTCGGTCCTGAATGCGGACGGAACACCTTTTCGAACGGCTGACCTGAAAGGCCACTACACGGTCCTGACATTTGGATGCATGACGTGTCCGCCCTCGATGTGGAATATCGCCGGACTGGAAGCGGTACATCGGGACTATGCTCCACTCGGTGTCAGGTTCTACTTCATTTACAAGTCCCTGGCACATCCCGAACTCGCAGGCGCCTATGTTCAGCCTTTTACCACCGAAGAGCGACTGATGCACGCAAGCCAGGCCCGGAAGCAGTTTGGCACTCAAATTCCCTGGATTGTTGACCCGATCGACAATCGGCTCAAACATGCACTTGGCGACCGGCCCAACTCACAGTTTCTGATTAGCCCGGATGGAATCGTCGTACGGAAGCGTGCGTGGAGTAACCCGCAGCTTGTTCGTAAAGATCTGCAGGAACTCGTCGGTCCAACGGACCGAATAACTCGTGAGGAGGACCTGAATCTGAACATTCAGGCGCCGCTGCCCGGTGGAGCGGCACGAGGCGTTGTGCCACGACTTAAGCGTCCGCAGATGATGCCGGTTCGGATTGAGCCAAAAATCGAAGATGATGGCGGTCAGCCCTTCTATGCAAAGCTGCGGGCAGAAGCGGATCCGGCACTGTTGAAGGACGGATCAGGACTCCTGTATCTGGGATTTCATCTCGACCCTTTCCACAATGCACACTGGAACAACCTGACAGAGCCGCTGACTTTTATCATTGAGGCTGCAGAATCTGTCGAGTTTGAAAAGCGAGAGTTCGCTGCAAAAAAAGTTGACGTGGCCAGCGACTCCGACCCTCGAGAGTTCCTGATAAAAGTTCCATCATGGCCTGAAGATCAGCCGGTTCGCCTGATTGTTACCTACTATGCCTGCACAGATGACGATGTATGTCATGTGATCCGCCAGGAGTATACGCTCCACCTGAAGCGCGACACAGACGGCGGCGGAGCAAGAGGTGAAGGCGCCGGATATTGGAAGCCCGAAGAGTTTACTCGCCAACTGATGGTGGGAGATAAGGATAAGGACGGACGACTAAAGAAATCGGAACTTGTCGGCCTCGTGGCACCACATTTCGAAAAACTTGATATTGATCAGGACGGATTCCTGACTGCCGAAGAACTGATGCCCGTTGCTCAATGGCTGAACCACCATCACAAGCCGGGCACCCCCTCCCGGTTGACGGAAAAGTCAAATCGATGAACATGCCGTACGGATCAGAATGCTGACCCTCCAATTCCGATGCTGAGCCAATCTGAATTTGTTACGACACTGGAGAAACAATGCTGGTACAACGATTCCGGTTCGCCTTCCTGGCATTTGCCGTTTGTCATTCTGTAAGCGGCGCAGTTTTCGCCGGACCGCAGGATACCTCACCTGACTCAGCGTCTGCAAAAGCGCCCACTGAGCCACCCAGGCCCGGTCCTGAGTTGCTGAAATTTACCCCCGAACAGATTGAGGCGGCGTATGAAGGGAAAAGAATGCCCGAAGCCGTGTCGATGTATCTCGTCATCGCCAGAGGCGGACAGATGGACGGAACAACAGGGTGGTTTGGACCTGCCGCGAGTCGATTCTCCTGGCAATGGCTGGCAGAACGACATGGAATTGAATCGGACCAGCCGCTGAGGAAAGAGACGTTTCGAGGCGACGAGAGGATCTTCACACAGCTCGACAGAGACCGCGACGGCTCAATCAGTGAATCAGATCTTGACTGGTCGGACGGCAATCCATGGGTCCGACAGTCGTATATGATCAACCGTTTGTTCCGACGCATCGACCCCAGCGGCGACGGAAATCTGACAGTGGAAGAGTGGCAGGCGTTTTTTGACAGAGTTGCTGATGGAGAGAAGTCGATTCGTTTCGAACAGCTGCGTGATGCGATCATTCCGCCGGGTAATGGATTTCTTCCCGGAGACCAGCCTCGCAGGGAGACGCTGATCCGGGGATTGATGGCGGGGGAGATCGGATCTTTGCAGGAAGGCCCATCCGTCGATGAAAAGGCTCCGGACTTCGAATTAAAGCCGCTCGAAGGTGGCAGTCCGGTACGGTTGTCAGATCGAATCGGCAAAAAGCCCGTGGTACTCGTTTTTGGTAACTTTACCTGTGGTCCTTTTCGATCGATGTACCCAACCGTCGAGGCTGTGCGCAAACGTCAGACGGACTATGCCGATTTTCTTTTTATCTATGTGCGCGAAGCCCACCCGACCAATGGCTGGGCAATGAAGTCAAATGAAAAGGCTGGTGTTGCGATTGCTCAGCCCACAACGTATCAGGAAAGACATGCCGTTGCGGAGCAGTGCGCTGCAAAGCTCGACGCTACGATTCCGCTTCTGGTCGATGATCTTAACGATACTGCCGGCAACGCCTACAGCGGCATGCCAGCCCGGCTGTACGTCATCGACACGGATGGAAAAGTGGCTTACAAGAGTGGTCGCGGGCCTTTCGGCTTTAAACCTGAGGAAATGGAACAGGCACTACTGATGACGCTCCTGGAAAATAATGCAGCGAAATAGTCGCAATGGTTGCCTGGAGAATATTCGTTTGCTGAACGACGCTCAGACATCTGCGAAAAACCATGAAGCGTTATCCCGTGTTACGGAGCCCGCAATGCCCGCTGTCACACTCCTTACGAATGAAGACTGCTGGCGGCGGCTCCCTGATGCGATCTTTGGGGCAGGGCAGCCTCTTCCCAGCTGGGTCAGAGCGGTTGCAACGCATCTGCCTCGAACGGCAGCCGCGATGCTGAATCTCGACTATGCTCATCGGATGAAGAGCCCTGTCGACCCGATTCTGCGGGCAAAAATGCGATGGGTAGTCGCAGATGCCAATCACTGCGAATATTCAAAGGATTACGCAATTGCTGATCTGAAGCGATGCGGAGGGAGTGACGAAGTTGTCTCGGTTCTTGCAGGTGATCCTGCGCTGTGGCCTGAGTCCGATCAAAAACCTCTGGAGTTTGCTCGACTCCTGACAGTCGATGCCCCGGCACTCCCGGACGAATTGTTCGAGAATCTGCGGCTGGCGTACGGCGGGAAAATTGTTGCGTCGATGGTCCTGCTGGCCGCCTATGGAAATTTTCAGGACCGTATTGTTCTGGGACTTCAGCTTCCAATGGAAGAGACGGGCCCACTTGCTCCGCTGAATGTTGAATTCTCTGAAGATGCTTTACAGGTCGCCTCAATCATTCCCGCTCAGAGCGAATTGCCAGCGTTAAACGGAGCCGGAAGGAATGTCGTACCGGAAGAGCGTGACTGGACTGCGGTATCGTTTGAACAGCTGCAGACCAGACTCGAACGGCAGCGAGCACGACAGCCACGACTTCCGGTTCCGACCTGGGATGAAGTCAGAAGCCTGCTGCCGCCCGCCATGGCTTCAACTCCGACTCGCATTGTATGGAGCCTGATGACCTACAAATATGCGGCGGAACTGCAGATTCCGTGGAGCATTGCAACACGCACGATGTGGGCGGAGCGGCCAGGTGACCGGGTGTTCGAAGAAAGCCTGTTCTGGGTTCAGACACGAACGGTCGAATGCAACTACTGCATGGGCCACTGTGAAATGCTTCTTGAAGTTGCCGGACTGGATAAACAGGCAGTTGCCAAACGAACCGAGATTCTTGCGAGCAACGACTGGTCCGCATTTCCTCCTGAAGAGCAAAGAGCCTACGCCTATGCGAGAAAGCTCAGCAGGACACCATGGAGTCTGACCGCGGCGGATTATGCGACTCTGGTAAAGGACCTCGGAGAAGCCCAGGCGATGTCAACGTTCTGGTGGCTTTGCCGCGGTCTTTATATGACTCGTATCTCAGACGGATTCCAACTGCCACTTGAGCGGGAAAACGTCTTCGAAGACCTGCCGAAAAACTAAGTCGTTCCGATTCAGGATGATCGTCACTTACTGCGATCGCAGATAATCCGGCAATACCTCGCAATAGAATAGATAGTGTGCACAAACGTACCCACTATATTCTCACCGCAGCCTGTCGGGTGTCTGATCAGAATCAATGGGAATTTAATGAACATGAAATCACACCCACTTTAACAATCCCGATGTGTGGACTTTAATTCTTCCGGGAATTCCTGGAATGTGTGTAACAAAGCGGGCGGTCACGGGAGAAGCATTTCAGGGAGAAAAATGGCACGTTCGGATTCCAATAATACCAGACATTTGCTGCTTCGCGCTTCTCCTGGAGAAGTTGCGGCGAAGACAGAGTTACTTGATCGACATCGGGAACATTTATGTGTCCCGGCTTGATCCATCGGACGTGGTACAGGAGTACCATTCTATCCCTGGCTGAAGCGACTCGCGTGGGAACATCTGGTACGTTTACACGGTCAGCATCTCGACGCCCGGAGGCGAAGTGTAAAGCGGGAGATCTCCATACGGTCACGCTTGTCAGATGAATCCGCTTCCACACTTCTCGATGGCCTCGCGGCATCCGACAGTGCTCCCGATGCTCGTCTGCTGCGAGCAGAAATGAAGGTACGTTTGATGACGGCTATTGCACAGCTGCCTGAATCGGATCGCGAGATTCTTGTACTTCGTTTTCTGGAGCACCTTCCCGTGAGAGAAATCGCAGCGATTCTGAAGCTGTCAGAGGGAGCAGTGCGAACTCGCCAGACGCGAGTACTGAGTCGGCTGGCCGAACTGTTGCCTTTGGACGCGAGTCAGTCATGACATCAGCTCATTCTGATTCTCAGGGACTCGCGATCGAAGAGTTTGTAAAAAGGCACCCTCGAAATGCCCTGATATTGGGTCGCCTGCTGCCTGCAGCCAGGATGCTGGTCGACCTTTCGGTTCGCTCTGATGACACCAGGCATGGAGATTCCCTGCAGTTGCCAGATCCTCCGGAACTTCACACGCCTGGAGATTTCCGTCTGCTGCGTGAAATTGGTCGCGGCGGAATGGGAGTCGTATATGAAGGAGAACAAATCTCTAATGAAGCCCGCGCCGCTGCAACGCTGGATCATCCTCCGTATAACTTGTGAGCGGGCCGGGAGTCAGGTTCTCAAACGTGACTGTTTGATACGCAACACTGGCCGACGCCTGGACGGTCGTCAAAATCGCCACGAAGACGGCGGAGGAAACAAATTTCAGCATTTCAACTCACCTTCAGATCAAAATTATCGGGAAAAGTGCGATCTGCGGCGGACCGCAAAGACACGGGTGAACATCAAAATCGCCACAAAACAATGAATTCATGGTTGTCCGCGGCTATCCTTCTCCAAATTTGCTGCAGAATGTTACGGTAATTCCCGGGAACTCACGGACGATTCCAGGACTTGAAGGTGCCACAGTTTTATGTTCCGTCAGCCGGGCAAAGCATTCGGTTGATGTTCGATTCTCATCAGCGTCAGTGCTCACGCGACTCACCTGCAGAATTGCCGCGGCCGACAGTTTTCGAACCGTTTTCGTTTGCTAAAATCTGTGATGGCCGAAACTTAGTGATTGCGGCAAAGAGTTCATGGAGGGAGCGACTGCAGCGATGGCGAAGAACAAACAGCAGAAAGCGAGAGCGCAGCAGGCTCGCAAACAGCGACGCAACGAAAAACAGAAAAAGAAGCAGCAGCAGGCGTCAAAGCGGGTTTCGGTTGGGGTGAGAATTAAGGAAAGGCTTGCGAAGCAGGTGCCGGAAGCCTGGGCAGGAGAAAACCTTTCGGACGCTGCCGTTTTCGACGAAGCTGCATTTCAGACGCTGGAGGCGGATCTGCAGTCCCAGGTCACCAATATTCGTGAATCGTTGCAGCTGGTGTGTAAGTTAAAGGGATCTGACGCCGCCGCACGAGTGGCCGGTATTCCGCGAAGCAGTCCACTAAGTGAGTGGCGGCTGCTGGTCCGCGGGCTCACGTCGTGGCTGGAAAATGACTTTTCTGCAGCCAAAGAGATCTGGAATCGCCTCGATCCACAGCGCAGACCGGGTCGAATCGCAACGGCAATGATCGCGGCCGCTCTGCCGGATCTTGAAGATCTGACACTGGCAGGCGTTCGATCAAATTCCGTCCAATCAAATTCCGTCGCATTCAGTGCTGACCAGGCGACGGTTGAATCCGCTCGTCCCGCCGAATCCGCGCTTCCTGCCGAATCCGAGGCGGCAGCCGAACCGGAATCCGTTGATGCCTCACTGTTGACTGATACCTCACTGTTAACCAATGCGGGCGTAAAAAACCGTCTCGACACTTCACTGCTGCAATCCGCAAGACTGTTGCGTCGCGTCAGAATTGATCGAGTTGCAATTCGCATGGCGTTAACAGGGGCAACCATACCCGAGGAAGATTCGGATCTGCTGATCGGACCGGCCAAAATGAAGTGGCTCAGAAGTTTCTCGAACGACTTTGAGAGTACAGAGCCGCAACTTGTTTCCGCTTTGCACCGGACTGCATTGCTCCGAGCCTTTCATCAGAGCTATACCGATCTCTTCTCGGCCGCCACAGGTTTCTTCAAGGGACCGGATCACGATCGTCAAAATGAATTGCTGTCATTTTTTTACTACAACGGTTCGGATGAACGGTCGGAGCAGAGTCGTCATTTTCTCAATTATGTGGATATGTACCTGAAGAGCACCCAGCGAATCTCCGAACCGCTGCGACAGGCATTGATCAGTGAATGCTGTCATATGCGTGCGGCCCAGCTGATCTCAGAAGAGTCCGAGCGGCCGTTTTACATGCGATTCGATGAGGGGCAAAACGACAGGGAAATTGAACGACTGTTACGAAAATCGATTGCCGCATTTCCTGACAATCGCAAAGCCTTTCAAACGTATACAGAATGGCTGAAGGAAAAACTGGATGACAGTGATGCAAAAGCTGCCGCAGAACGGGAACCGCTGATCGAAAATCTGGCTGGCGTGATGAAGAAGTGGTCGGAATCACGGCCGGATGATGTCGAACCCCGGCTGTGGCTGGTTGAATATTTGCTTGAAAATGGCGAACTCGAGCAGGCACAACCGTTCATTGAATGGCTTCGAGTGGCACGACAGGACGATGCCAAAATTCGCGCCCTGCCATGGAAATGGCAGTTGCTGAATACCATGCAATTGTGTCGTCGCAAATCGAGTCTTGAGCAGGTCCCCGAAAAACTGCAGTGCATTGAATCGGAGTGGCCCGCATGGCTCAGCAAAGACTGGCTGGCATATCTGCACGCTGCATTTCAGCTTCGAAGCGGTAACACCACGGAGTACGAACAGCAGCGAACCATGATCTGCGAACAGAAAAAACGTGTTCGAGACTGTCCTCGCGATGCTTGTATGATGCTGGCCGCTGCTCAGGAAATGAGCGTATCGCCTGCAGATCTGAAACCTTTGCGAGCCGTCGTGGATACTGCCGTCAGGAACGTGAAGAAGATTTCTACCGAGGATCTTCTGGATCTGGGTGAGTTTTACTGGGACTTACACCGCATTCAGGTCATCTATCCGGCCTATCGAATGCATGGCAGTAAGTTTGGTCGGGAGTTGAAGAGTCGCGTAAACAGCGTCGCAAAGAAGATCCGTGAATGGTTACCACGGCCAGCCTTCAGGCACTCGCTGTTGTGGGCCTCGGAGTATCGATTCTGGCCCGAAAACAACGATTCAGCATTCCCCAAATGCCTGGAACTGCCATCATTCACGGACCCTCTGATTGCCGCCGTGCGGATCAACAGCATTCCTGAAGGCAGAAATTCAAAAGGCCTGAGCGAAATTTCGCGCCCGCTGACCCTGCTCCGAAATGCTCTGGAGACTGAACTCGATCCGTATTACCGTTCCTGGTTCGCGTCACTGGTCGAAAAAACCGACCAGCGCCTCGCTGCAATGCCGGAAAAGATGTTTGGCTTCGGTCGGATGGTCGCCGAAATGGCTAAGTCGATGGGTTTCTCGCTGGACGACCTCGACTTTGATGACGATGACGATGACGACGATGATGAAGTCTGTAATTGTCCGTCCTGCGTGGCTGAACGCGCCGAGGAGGCCCGTCAAAGGCTCGAACAAAACGTCGCTGAAGATATCATCGAGCCCCGTTTTTAACAGACCTGACGGACATCAGCGGAAGTCATGGAAATTCCAGCGTGCAGTTTAAGTGGGACAGTTTTCTATGTCTGATTCAAATGTCATTGCGGATCCGCATCGTGTGCTCGGTCTGCCTCAGAATGCTTCGGCCGAAGAAATTCGCGTTCGCTATCTGGAACTCGTGAAGGAATTTCCTCCGGAACGTGATGCGGATCGTTTTCGTGAAATTCGAGCAGCGTATGAGGCCGCAAAAGATCCGCTGGTGATCGCCCGGGTATTGCTGCGGCCTCCTGATGACGATCCTCCGGAATGGTCCAGCGTGATTCAGGAACAGAAGAAACACGCACCGAATCTGAGCGTCGATTTCCTTCTGAGCCTTGGAAACAGGGATGACGTCAGGCAGCCGAATACGTCAGGAAAAACTCTATGAGCAGCCCATTGTTCCGCTCTGGTCCATCTTCATTGCCCGATCCACCGGAGCCGTCTGATCAATCAGATTCGACCAGGCTGCAGGGTGAAAACGACATCCCGGAATTTGGACTCGCCGACGTGATTGAGGCCTTCACGGCGATGAGACATGAGTGGCGAAATCAGGCCCGTGAGGGCCGTGAACTTTCGGCTTCAGTGGTTGCATCCGTGGAACGACTTCAGCAACTTGAGAATCGACTGGAAACGAAGCTTGCCGCTGCAACTGCAGACAGCAAAATCAGCAGCCTGGTATATCTGATCATCGACATTGAGGCCCACATTTCGCGAGCGGTTGATGCGTGCGTGAAATATGATACGGATCGAACGCGGCAGCAGTCTGACCGTATCGCCGCAGTGCACGAGCGATTTGAAAGGCAGAGTTTTCTCGCTCGCTGGTTCTCGCGTTCATTTCTTCAGAAAACGCTGGAAACACTGACTGCGAATGATCGTTCGCAGTCGCCTGTCAGTCCGGAGACTGAAGGCCTGCAGCTGGTTGTTGCACGCTTCCGACGAATGATGGCAGAACAGGACATCAGGCGTCTTGAAGTCACTGGCAAACCCTTTGATGCAGAGCTGATGAATGCGGTATCCGTTGTGGAATCCTCACAGCATCCGCCAGGCCATGTTGTCGAAGAACTTTCTCCGGCGTATCGCTGGCGAGGACAGCTGCTGCGATTCGCTGACGTTCGAGTATCAAAATAAAGGAACCGCAATTCGGCTCGCCTGGATCGGAATGGCAGGTCCGCAGCTTCGATATTTACTGATTTTCTGGAAACCCTGTAAGGATTAAGAACAATGGCGAATACTATTGACGGACCGATTGTGGGTATTGACCTGGGAACCACCAACAGCGTGGTGGCTGCAGTTGTGAATGGCAAGCCGATCGTCCTTACAGAAGATGGCGAACAGCTTTTGCCTTCAATTGTGGGACTGAAGCAGGATGGCACTCTGATCACGGGCACAGTGGCGCGCAATCAGCTGGCCGCATTTCCCGACCGCACGATCGCGTCAATCAAACGCAAAATGGGCACAATGGAGCCGGTGCAACTGGGCGAACAGTCCTTCACTCCTCCCGAAATCAGTGCCATGATTCTGCGTCGCCTTCGTGATCGTGCCAGCCGTGTGCTGGGACAACCTGTCTCCCGGGCGGTCATCACAGTACCGGCTTTCTTCGACGAAAATCAGCGTCAGGCAACACGGGAAGCGGGCGAACTGGCCGGTCTGAAGGTCGAACGAATCATTAACGAACCCACAGCGGCAACACTCGTCTATCACGCTGGTACACAGGACTGCAAACACATTGTTGTCTATGACCTGGGTGGCGGAACATTCGATGTTTCAATCGTCAGGATGGAAGGCGGCGTAATTGAAGTTCTCAGCAGTAAGGGCGACACGCATCTTGGCGGTGATGACTTCGACATTTTGCTGATGAATCATGTGGCTGACCAGTTTCAGGAGACTCATGGAATCGACCTGCGAGCCGACTTGTCCACGAAATACCGGCTGCTGATTTCGTGTGAACAGGCAAAACAGAAACTCTCGATCGAGGAAACCGTTGACATTACCGAAGAGTTCATCGCGGAAAAGGACGGTCGCCCGCTGCATCTGCAGACTTCCGTTTCGCGTGAAGAGTACGAGGAAATGATTGCCCCGCTTGTGGATCGCACGATCCGCTGCCTCGACGAGGCCCTGCGTGATGTCAGAATGACGGCCACCCAAATCGATGATCTTGCGCTCGTCGGCGGATCAACCCGAACACCACTCGTCGCCCGTCGGCTTCGTGAAGAATTCCTCCGGGAGCCCAGTCGCTCGGTGGATCCCGATCTTGCAGTAGCTCTGGGGGCTGCGGTTCAGGCCGCGATGCTGGCCGGTCAGAGAATTGGCCCGGTGCTGGTTGATGTTACCGGACATACTCTCGGAATTGAGGCGGTTGAAGAAATGACGTTCTCAGGACCGAAAATGATCTTCTGTCCGATTATCCATCGCAACAGCCCCCTGCCAGCCCGATTCGAAGAACGTTATTCCAAAATGTTTGACGAACAGGAACGGGTCGAAATCAGGGTTTTTCAGGGTGAGCATTCCGATTTGTCGAAGAATCGTGAAATCGGCGGGCTAACGCTGAAGCTGGCCACCGGTGGCGGCGGCAATAATAAAATCCTTGTTCGTTTTGACCTGACTCTGGACGGCACGCTGAAAGTGACCGCCACACAACCGGCATCCGGCAAGTCCAGCGAGGTGCTCATTCAAAACGCGCTCAGCCAGTTTCAGGCAGAAGATCGTGACCGGGCGAAGAGTCGTCTGGGAGCGATGTTTGATGCGTCAGACGAACTTCTTGACGATGCGGATCTGCCGTCGAAGTCTGAATGGAGAAATGGTCCGTCACAAGACTCCTCCGACAGCAGCGACATGGAGTCTCGCTACCCCGAAGCCGTTTCGCTTCTGCAGAAAATCAGCGACCTCGGAGCAGGTATTCCGGATTCGGACGCAGAAGAAATCCAGGCGCTGTCAGAGAAACTGAAAAAGGCAATGAGCGAGGACAATGCTGTGGAAGTCTCCAGCCTTTCTGCAGAACTTGACGACATCCTGTTCTATGTCCAGTAGTAATTCCGAAAAGAAGACGACGGAATTTCGCTGCCCGGTCTGCCGTGCTCAGCAGCCTCTGCAACCGGTCTGTCGTCGCTGTAATGCTGACCTGTCTCTCGTCGTCAGAGCTCATCAGCGCGCCGCACAACTGTTCGTCGCGCTGCAGCAGGCCCGCCTGGACAGCGATTTTGCCAGGCAGCATCAGCTGACAGAAGAACTCCGTCTGCTGCGTCCCTCGCTGCTGCGATAAAGTACAGCTGTTGTTGAGCCGCTTTTTTTTGCCCACAGATCAGTCAGATCAGTCAGATCAGTCAGATTACACAGATGGACACAGATAAAAACGCAAACGCTCCTGTCAAAATCTGTGGCATCTGTGGTTGAATTCGTTTGCATCGCCAGACTCAATGATGCTGAGGTGCGTTGCCTGGGAGGCGAACGAGCAGTAAAAAACAGTGGTCGTATCGCGCCTGAATCCGGAGTTGATCAGTGGCTTGCGCAGAAATTGAACATTACCTCAGTACGGGCAAATACGACCTGTTGTTCCAATCGTTCGATGGAGCAGGCACACTGGACCGAATCCAGCGAGGAAGCAGAGCGATCGTGGAGGCGCTCGTCGCAGAAGTACACGCTCGTTCGGCAAATTGTCCGTTTGTGCATGAAAAACGAATCCCCTCCGACCTGGAAGGTTTTACGAGCGCACTCGTCACACCCATGGTTAAGGGAATATTCAGCCGCAAAGAAGTTCCCGTCATCATCGATCTTCTTAAACGCTCTGTGCATTTCGTCACGCCATTAACTTTCGAAGAATTGCTGCGCAGCGAAACTCCACAGACTGCGTGGGACATTGCAAACCTGTTTTTAAGCGGTCTTAACTTAGCGTCACTCTCCGACCTGACACCCTCCCTCGTCGGACTGTCAGTTGGGAATCGCTGCTACATATCGATGAAGTACTTTGAGGAAGAAGACCCCTTCGCTGATTTCGTTGTTCACGAAGCTGCCCACATTTTCCATAACGTGAAACGCGAAACGGTGGGACTCCCGTCGACCCGCACAAGAGAATGGCTACTACCCATTCAATATCAGAAGCGGGAGACGTTTGCCTATGCGTGTGAAGCCTTCAGCCGCATCCTGCTGTTGAGCGGGTCAGTTGCAGAACGACAACAGAGATATGCCGAACTGGTGAAGTCATTTTCTCCGCCTGACGAACGGGTCAATGCCAGCGAATACTACGATCTCTTAAGGAATGCAGTCGCCAGTCGAAACGGCTGGCGTCGGATTCTGGAGCACTGTTCGTAGAAACTCCCTTTTTTCCGAATTCTCTGATCCTCCTCCTGCATCCTGTCGTTTCCGGACAAAAAACGTCCCTGGAAGTATGCGAAACGGCACGCTGACATTGAGAAGCAGCACGCTGACAATGATCAGTACGGGATGGCACACAACGAAGCAGAGGGCATTCCATGGACAACATCGTCCCGGAAACCAGAGTCGACACACAAACCCTGAGTCGTCTGAATCACGCTATGGGTCCTGTTATGGCAGGCATGCTGATTGACGGTCTTGATCTGATCACATTTGGTCCCGTTGGGCTGGTCCTCGGATTGCCTCTTGGTGCGGCAGCCGGTTACTGGCTCGGCCAAAGTATGGGGCTCGACAAACCGGGCCGTCTGATCTGCGCTCTGGCCGCGGGCATTTACTGTACGATCCCGTTTACCGAGCTGCTTCCTCTGGGAACGATTGTCGGGGCACTGTGCCGATTTCAGGAACCGATCGAGGCAGACGAGCGACTCCCAATGGCGGCGACGGAACCACAACGGGACCCTCAGCAGGTTACCTCAATGCAAGAATCGTTCGAATCAAAAAGCTGATCGGACAGCGGGGAACTTCCGGGAAAGTCCCGCTATGCGAGTAGTGCTCTGTCAAGTCTTAAAATGTAGGTTGGACATTCCTGTCCGACTGCACTTTGAAGGGCAAGAATGCCCATCGTACCTAAAAACGAAGTATTGACAGAGCAGTAGAGTCCCAGGTCAGATGACATGCGCAAAAAAGGTGGCCATTTTGTTCCGCTGGAAACTGTCATTCGCTGGAAACCGGGTTCTTTCCCGGCATTTTACATTTCAGCAGTAACGCCACCGCGCGGGAGGGAAACTGCATCAATTTGAATCGCGGTTTCTCCTTTTGCTAAAAAAGTTCAACACACTCATTCCTGCAAACTCAGGGTTAAGGCTCATCGCCAATTTTCAGAATCGCAACTCTACTAAATCACTTTCCATGAAAGTGTACTCAAAACAAGGCCATTTAGGCCTCGGCAGAGTGAAGATGCAGTGCGTTGAAACGCATTTCTGTCTCTGCCTTCCTTCATTGGCGCAATTCCTGCATATCTGATCCGAAGATGTTTATTCGGTGGCGAAAATCCATTAGCTTCGGTTCAACGGAATCGCAGATCCGAATCGGTATGCATTGTAACAGGTGGCTCTCCCTTTAGATCGTTTTCCAGGAACAGCATTGATGAAGAACTCTGTGATGAACATCGTTTTAAAAAGCGTGGCTGTGGTTACGCTTCTTGCTGGCTTGAGCCAAAAGCTTGAAGCCGGATACGTGTATGTCGGTAGCTGGGATCTGGGTAATCTGGAAGGTAATTACGATAACCCGGATAACCCCTATATCTGGACAAAGAATCCTCGGGTATTTTCTGCAGTCGAAGCAGCGGCTCACCTGTTTGGTGGAAACGCGTCTGACTATGCGATTTCCACTCTGGGAACTGACCCGGCTAACATCAATCACCTTGCATATGTAGACGGCTGGGCAGACACTCAATACCTCGATAATCCAACATCTGAAACGTTCTCGCTTGATTTGGGTGCCCCTGGATACAATGACCCATCAGGGTTCGGCTCGGCCTATTCGGCTCTGGTCACCGATCATGGCCCATTCTATGGAGTTGGCGTATTGGTTAACTATGCGTTCCGTCTTGAACAGACCGCTGTTCCAGAACCCGGCTCTCTTCTTCTGTTTGGCGCTGGTGCGATCGGATGTTGTGTTATCAGCTATCGCCGACGCCGCTCAAATGCAGTCTGATTCTTTTGGATTGAGGCGCCTTTGCTGTGTCGGCTGACTCCACATTGAAGCACGGAAGCCGTTCGTCATTGAACGGCTTCTTTTTTTTGCTAATCGCCAGAAAATTTGGTTAGCGACCGCCTGCCTGCGACTTGCGGTGGTTGTCAGCTCTCATGCAGCCGAATGATCATGTTCAGCAGTTCGGCTGGTTCAACAGGCTTTGACAAATGTGACTGAAAACCAGCCTGCAGGGACCGTATACGGTCATCTGCACGTGCGAAGGCCTTCAGTGCGATTACCGGTGTTTTCAAGCCGTAATCACGACATCGTCTCATCAACGCGATACCATCATCCCCGGCATTCCGACATCACTGACGATAACATCAGGACTCCAGCCGTGTGACCCCGCACCCGCCAGCTGGAATATCTGCCACCTGCGGCTCAGAACTCCGCTCCAGTGGAGCTGGCCTGGTCTGTGAGGAGATCGACCGTTCCTGTATTAACAGGGGCAGGCGAGAATTCAGCAAACGGCATGTTTCGACCAGCGATGTGGTGACAAAACTGGCCCCGGCCTGTTCCAGTTGTTCCCGTTCCATCTTCTCATTCCGTTTCAGTCTCCAACGCCCGGCGATGATTTGCAGCTGGGGCGAGGCTTCACGAAGCCGTTTGCACAGATAGCGAGCCTGGGCCAGTCCTCGTGGCGTCAGTGCCACGACGACGAGAATCGACGGAGGATCCAGCGCAACGCGAGCCACCAGCTCAGAAGTCAACGTTTCAACCGCGGTCCGTTCAACACTCCAGTGCGTCGGACTCAGGGATTGCCGCAGTGCCTCCGTCGCTAAAAAGTCGGACGCATCAGATGCAGGGCAGATCAGCAGATTCACGGGCCTGTTTGTGACAGGCGTCGGGCCGATTTCATCGGCAGGTGTGATAGTTTCCGGTTTCTCATTGATGGGCGTTTTCGTCGCTCGAAATTCATCGGTGTGGCGCAATGACTGCTCAACGCCATCCAGAATCAGTTTGTGATCTTCCTCCGACAGCTGATCCCGCAGGACATCACGTTTCGCGAAATTCAGGGTTGGAATCAGCATTTCATCGAAGACTTCCTCGGCAGACGACGTCTTCAATCTCTGAATGATCAGTCGTGTTGCTTCATGTTCATCGCCCAGCATGAATCGCTGATAGAGCCCCATATCAGCATTGAGTGCCGGCTCGCTGCCCATCAGCAGGTATAGAAACGAAAGCTGCGGGATGTTCCGCCCGAGCACCATAAGGCAGACTGCGATCGGAGTTGACAAAGCCAGCCCCAGCGGCCCCCAGAGGTAAAGCCAGAACGCAGCTGAAATGATCAGAGCGGTTGACGATACTCCCGTGCTTCGACCAAAGACCCACGGTTCAAGAATGTTGTTACTAACCAGTTCCACGACCACAATGAACCCAAATACCGCAAGTGGCTGGAACCATCCATCGGACGTTGCGAGGGACATCGCGATCGGACACACTGCACCAATCCAGGGGCCGAGATAGGGAATAAACCGCAGGGAACCAGCAATGAATCCCCAGAGAAAAGCGTATGGCACCTGCAGGGCGAATAAGCCAGCGGTCAGGATAAGCCCAAAGCCACCATTCAAAAGAGCAACCACGACCAGATAACGGCTGATTCGCTCTGTAACGTCCTCAAGAGCTTTGCTTGTGACCGCCACTCTGGCTCTTCCGGCGAGCACCACCACTCGATCTCGAAGATCGTCACGGCTGATGAGAAAAATGACAAGCAGGATCAGGGAGAACGCAAGTGTTGCCACAACCTCGAGTGCGGAACTGAGATAGCCGGTAAGACCCAGCCAGAGCGTTGATTCAGATCCGACACTCCCCGACGAGGGAGCATCTGTTTCAACCGGCAAATTTTGTTTCTGCACCTCAGCCTGCGGCAAACCCGTTGCGGAGAATGGCAGGACAGTATCACTACTGATCTCCGCGACCATTCGTTCGAACTGTTTTGCCAGAGGACTCGAGCTTAATTGCCGCAGAGTTCTGACTTTCGCTTTGATATTGGCAGTATTCTGCGGCAGTTCAGCAACGAGGCCGGAGACCTGCTGCACAACCAGTCCTCCAATCAGAAGGATCACCAGGCCCACGGCAGCGACAGCCAGCATCACTGCGGGAATCCTGCCAGGACCAAGGATCTGCAGTTTTTTTACGATCGGGTTCAGCAGAAACGTCAGCAGAATCGCGAGTGCAATCGGAATAAGAACAGGCCGCCCCCATTGCAGGCCTGCGATAATAATCAGACTGACAACGGTTCCGGACAGTACAACAATTGCATTTTGCCACGTCGGAACGATGCGAGATTTTGCCATGCGACGGAGTTCTCAGTAATGGTTTCAACGGATTCCTGCATGGCCTCAGCACTGGCGGTGACCGCTCTGCCGGTCGATTTCACTGTTTCAGCAACCTGATACTGCAGGTTGTCGGCCATTCCGCTCAGCAACGCTGCAGCATTGAGGTCAGGGGGCATCGTGACATCCGTCGACATGGGTTAGTTCCTCACCCGGCTTGACAGAAGCCATCCCAGACCAAACGCGATACCGATTGCTGGCAGGGGATTTTGTCGCACTACCTGAGCAAGATCCCGACTCATTCCACTCAGTTTCGCGTTTTCAAGATACTGGCCGCTGTCCTGCACTGTTTGCCCCAGCGCTTGCGACGCAGAGCCAAGCATTCCCGCCTGAGGACCACCCTTACTGAGACGATCACCGAATTCTCTGATTCCAGCTCCGGCGTCCGAGGCAAGATTGTCGGCTCGACGGCCAACATCGCTCGCAGCATCACTGGCCATGTTACCCATTGCCTGTCCGGCATGACCTGCCATGGCGCTGGCAGCTTCCATCGCTTCACGGCCCTTTTCCGCTGCCTGAGCCCATTCACCAGGATTCAACGCCGACCCTGATTCGGCTCTTGCGTTTGGGGCTGACCCGGTCGTTCGTACTGATGCAGACATCATTCCAATCCTTTTCTCTGTTGCCATAGTGGTATTGCCGACTTCGATCGAAGCCGTTTTCTGCAGAGATTCACAGAAAAAAGCCGACGCAGCGCATCCCGTCGGGGAACCTGCATCGGCTCTTCTCATGACCTCCGTCGGAGGCAAAAAAAGCCGACGCAAGTGAACCCTGTTGGAATTCACAACGTCGGCTTATCTGAAATTGCACCTGCCCGGCTGTTCGCAGGCGTGTGCTCAATCTTATCTTCCGAGAATTCTGATGGCGGTCGGAACGTCCCTTCGAACGCCTCAATCACCTGCACTATCATTGCCGGAGAGAAGACGATGTCAAGGAGTATCTCGTCAAACCATAGTGGATCGATGACGGCGAGTCATGCATACTGCCAGCATTCCGGCCACCCCCCACAGACAAAGTGAAGCAGGCTCGGGTACCGCCTGATTCTGATTGCCCATGTAACCGTACTGGATATGGTCAACCTCAATCCCTCCGCCCGGGTTCCTGATGAAAATTCGGGAGATTCCACCGGCATGGATCACGCCAAAGAATCGATCTTCAGCTGTCGTTCCGGTGATGGAATTGTCGGGGATGCCATTTGCTGAGATCACTCCAAGTGATTCATCATTCGCACCAAACGCCTCGAACTCGATCACACGGTTGAACAGTCCGTCGGTCCACACGAGCCCGGCGTGCGTTGGCAGCATTCCAAGTATGCCTGCATCGAAGCGAAAACTCAGCCCCCGAGACCCCTGGCTCGTGAAATACGAATAGCCTGCGGAGCCACTGCCATCGATCTGGCCGTCATCAGCATCGACGGAGTCCCGAATGGACTGCCCCGGCAAAGTGACATTACCACCAAAACCGGGAC
This sequence comes from Fuerstiella sp., assembly GCA_022843805.1. Lineage (GTDB taxonomy): Bacteria > Planctomycetota > Planctomycetia > Planctomycetales > Planctomycetaceae > F1-80-MAGs062. Next base: position 53,172 of record JALHMY010000041.1, on the reverse strand, counting down.
TCGTGGAGAGTCCCGGGGAATTCAATAGCCGATCTTCAAACGTCTCATTGTGGAAATAGCTGAACGTCAGACCGCTAAACGGACTGATTGAAGTTCCCGCTCCTGGAAGCGTATTATCAAACGCAAGATAGGGGGTCGGCCCCAACAGAACTGCCGCCTGTGATTCTGCCGTGCAGAACGACACGACCGCCAGCGCAGCAAAAGAAAATCTCAGCATAGGTTTCAGCACAATGTGGTCTCCGGATGAAAACATGAATTACTGCAACGAATCATTTTCGTCTGCCAGTCTCTACAGCTGAGGCTGGTGGTTCTCTCACCGGATTTACAGAGTTTTTCAATTTTCTGGTTCACCGGGAAAATCCCGGAGTTTTCACTGGTAACGTCCCATCCGTTGCACGAAAAAATTGGTCCGCAAAGAATGCCGTGCTGCTGACAGGGTCAAATATTTTGAGCGTTTCGAAAATTTTCAAAATACTCGCTGCAAATGCTGAGAGAACCTGTTGTTTTGAAAGTAGTCAATGAGTAACAGGTACGAACCCGTCACGTCTCCCAGCCTCATACTCAGGATCCGCGATGCCGACGATTCGGGATCGTGGGAGATCTTCGCGACAATCTATTCACCGGTGGTTCGAACATATTGCCGACGCAGGGGTATCCAGGAAGCAGATATCGACGATCTGGTTCAGGACGTTATGACAACACTGACACGAGCGATCAGAAGTTTCGAATACGACCCTGCACGCGGCAGATTCCGCGCATGGTTTGGAACGGTGACTGCAAATCGGGTCAATTCCTGGTTTAGTCAGCGATCGCTGCGAGCAAAGGAAGTATCGCTTGAAGAAGTTGGCGGGAATGAGCACTTCGTCGGATCAGACTCGGACTCCCTGTGGGATTCAGTCTTCTGCCAGCAGGTTCTTAATGCAGCCTGCCAAAGAATACGACTGCGAGTCGAATCGATCACCTGGTCGAGTTTTGAACTGACATGGCTTCACAACATTCCAGCGGCTGAAGCAGCCGCTAAGCTGGCGATCCCGGTACACACCGTCTACGTCAACAAATCACGGGTACTGAAGCTGCTCGAAGCAGAGGTTCGCCTGCTGGCCGATGAGTTTCCAGTTATGGATTCCGGGGACACCCGTCTCAGCAGCAGTGATGCGAACTCCTGATGGCAGCGGCAGCACGAAAATGTCTTTCGGACGAACAGCTTCAGAACTGCCTGATCGTGGACAGAGAAATCGACCAGGTGGACGCCGATCATCTGCAGCACTGTCAGTCCTGTCAGAGCAGGATCGAACAACTGACAGAATCGGAGTTTCTGAGCGAATATCGAAATGCTGTTTCCGGACAACGGAAAGGACCCGAATTTCTTTCGGCGCCGCTGCGTCCGGGTGACCTCGGAGCCATCGACGAATTTGCCATCGAACATGTGATTGAAACAGGTGGCATGTCAATCGTTTTTCGCGGGTTCGACACAAGTCTGGGACGCGCTGTCGCAGTCAAGATACTGACAAACCAGCATAGCAGCGATTCCAGTGCCCGCTTTGCGGCCGAAGTGCGAGCGGTGGCGAAACTGGATCACCCGCAGGACTATCGGGGTGCATACCGAGGCTTTTACACGGCCGGTCAGGACTGTCGACTTGTGATGATGGATCCTGAAGCGGCCGACTGGGCTTACAATTGTCGCATCTGGTGCGTTATTCGCGCTTATCAGGCCCTCGATCAGTTTGACTCCGCGGCAGAGAAATCGAAAGCCGACGAACAGGTACGGCACTGGCTATCGCACCTTAAGTCTGAGAAACGCTTTGACGCCGCCCTTGCAGAAAAGCAAATCACTGAGCGGATTCTGCCGGAACAAATGGATGTGCCTCCACAAATCAAAATGCTCATGGATCAGTGAGTGGCTGTTTTCATTGCGGCAGGGAATTCCGTAAAGTTCGCAGATCCCTCCCACACTCGTGCTTCAATGGGGACGGCTTGACTTCCGCCCGTATTGGCTCAGAACCACTCAGCAGCATTCTCATGAGAGCGGTCTTTCGAAAACATTCTCGCTGCAGACACTGTGACCACTTGTCGGACATGGAATTCAGGGCTTCTGAAGAATCGGAATCACAAAGTCCATTGTCGGTCGCTGCAAAATTGAGTCCACTTGCGTGACAGGTAAGGGCAGACTCGTCATGTTTCCGAAAACGTCAGTTGCCTGCCACGTCCCCTAAATCCATGTCCACACAAAGCTCATGCGCTGGCCTATTCGCAATCAGATTCTGATGCCATTCGCCTTACTGCAGGGCCTAGCGATCGGCATTATTTCCATCAGTGCCGCATGGAATGCGGCCAGTCATGTGGAACACGAGTCGATTTCACGGCTCAATCAGATTGTTGCGACGCTGAGCGGAAGCACGTTTCCGGTACGAAGTGCTGTGTTGGATCAGATGAAAGGGCTTTCCGGAGCCGATTTTATTGCTGCTGATTCGACGGGCACGATCACTGCCACAACGCTTCCACAGCCAGTTGCTCGACAAGTGATTGCGGTGCCGCAGGCTCCTTCGTCAGATGCAGGACAGCTGGGAGAGTTCCGACCGCTTGTAGTTGACGGAGAAAAATGGCTGGTCGGGGGCGTTCAGGTACAGCGTTCCCGGGAGCTGCGGCAGTTGCTGGTACTGATCCCTGAGCGTCAATGGCAGGCGGTCCGCAGAGATGTCATTCTGCCACCTCTGCTGATCGGAGCATGCACGATGCTGATGATGGCCATTCTTTCCTATCTCATTGCCGCCAGGCTCGGTGCCCGACTGGATCGAATGCAGCATCAGGTGGGTAAACTGGCAACTCTGCAGTTTGACAATCTGCTGCCGGTCTCAGGTGACGACGAACTGACCAGCCTTGCATCGTCCATCAATCGAATGGCGCAGGGGCTGCAGGAGGCGACACATCAGATTCGCCTGACGGAGCGCAACACTCTGATAGCTCAGGTCGCCGGAGGTCTGGCTCATCAGCTTCGAAATTCCATCACCGGAGCTCGGATGGCCATTCAGCTGCATATGAGACGAACACCTGACACTGATCCTGAAAGCCTTCAGGTGGCAATACGGCAGCTGAACCTCACGGAAAACCAGATTCGCGGTCTGCTCAGTCTGACACGTGACGTACAGCGAGCCTCAGTGGCCGGGCGAATCGATGAAATCCTGACCACGATTCGGGATCTTCTTCAGCCTCAGTTTCAGCATGCAGACACGTTGCTGACGATCGATCTTCCCGCCGAGCATCTTCGAGATCAGATTGTCGTTGCGGATGCAGAACTCGTTCAGGCAGCATTGCTGAACCTGATACAGAATGCCCTGGAAGCATGTCGCCCCGGTGGCCATGTGCAGGTCACGGTTTCGATCACCGACACTCACGTTCAGGTCGATGTGTCTGACAACGGGCTCGGAATCGCTGAAGCCGTTCAGGGCAGAATCTTCGAACCTTTTGTAACGGGCAAACCGGATGGAGTGGGCCTCGGTCTGACTCTCGCCGCACAGGTGGCGGATTCAGGTAAGGGTTCGCTGACATGCGAGCGAACTGACAACCGAACTCGGTTTCGCTTTCTGATCGAACGAATTGCTGCTGATGTCTGATACAATACAGCTCATTCGGAAGCCTGACAAAAATGGAATATGCAAAATGTCACACGTGCTGATTGTGGATGACGAACCTGCGATTTGCTGGGCATTTCGAGAATGTCTCACGGACGAGGGATTTACTGTTGACGTCGCGGGAACCGCCGAACAGGCGATGACGATGGCAGATCGCGTGAAACCGGATGTCATTGTCATGGATGTGAGGCTTCCTGGGATGGACGGGCTGCAGGCCCTGAAGCAGTTTCGGGGCAAATCCGCTGGCGTCCCGGTCATCATGATGACGGCATTTGGAAATCTGGGGACCGCGGTCGGCGCAATCGATGGCGGCGCCTTTGATTATCTCACAAAGCCGATTGATCTGGACAGGGCTGTGGCCGTTGTCAGACAGGCAATATCCGTTTCACAGAAGCATGGCGATTCACAACAGACAAAGCCTGACGATGAACTGATCGTGGGCAGTTCACCAGCAATGCAGGAAGTGTTCCGCAGAATTGCGCTTGTCGCCGAACGCAGCGTACCGGTCCTGATTACTGGTGAAAGCGGTACCGGAAAAGACCTGGTTGCACGAGCCATTCATCAGCACAGCCACCGCACGGGCCGCTTCGTACCGATCTGCATTCCGGCCCTGAGCGAATCGGTTGTGGAAAGTGAGCTTTTCGGCCATTCCCGAGGCGCATTCACAGGAGCCGACCAGGAGCGCCGGGGCCTGCTGGAAATGGCAAACGGAGGAACAGCATTCATTGACGAAATTGGTGAAGTGTCGATGAACCTTCAGGCCAAACTTCTCAGAGTACTTGAAACCGGGGAACTTCGTCCCGTGGGTGGCAGTGATTGCAGAACGGCCACTTTTCGTCTGGTTGCTGCGACCAATCGAAATCTCGAAGAACGCGTCTCAGGAGGCGAATTTCGAAGTGATCTGTATTACCGCCTGAATGTCTTTCGCATTGAAATGCCGGCATTGAGAGACAGAATTGAAGATATTCCCGCCCTGGCTGATCGATTTCTGCAGAATGCATCCCGAAGCGGACAGCAAATGCGACTTTCCGCTGAAGCGATGAAGGAACTTCAGTCGCGATCGTGGTATGGAAACGTGCGTGAACTCCGAAATGCGATTGAGGCAGCAACTGTGGTATGTCGGGGCGATACAATCTCGGTGGAGCATTTGCCGAATCCTGTGCCGTCTCTGATAAAGGCTGATCATCGAGTCGGGCAGGATCCGACAGCTCGGCTTCAGCAGGCTGTCTGCGACTGGACCACTTCGCAGTTGAACGACATAGAATCCGGACTGGATGACCTTTATGAGCGATTCCTGAAAACTGCTGAGCGTCCGCTGCTGCGTGCAACACTCAGTCATGTCGGCGAACAGCGAGGAGAAGCGTCAAGACTGCTGGGAATCCACCGTGAAACGCTGCGGGAAAAACTTCGACGGATCGATCCTGAACAATCGTAAGAGAAATTTTCACGCGGGCTCCTACCCGGGTTCACTGATCAATTCCCAGTATCACAGCGATCACAGGAGAATATTTCACGATCACTCCGGCGAACACAATCGCGACCATGCTCATCAGCTTAATCAGAATATTGAGCGAGGGCCCGGAAGTATCTTTGAACGGGTCACCCACGGTATCACCAACGATTCCTGCTTTGTGTGCTTCTGACCCCTTACCGCCGAGATGACCGGCTTCGATATATTTCTTCGCATTGTCCCATGCCCCGCCGGAATTGGACATAAACACGGCCATGGCGAATCCGGACGTCAGACTGCCTGCCAGCAGTCCCATGATGCCACTGACATCGAGCAACATTCCGACAGCCAGGGGAACAACCACGGCCAGCAGGGATGGCACGATCATTTCCTTCTGGGCTGCTGAAGTCGCGATTACAATACATCTGGCATAATCCGCCTTCGCACCGGGATTAGTCAGCAAACTGAGTTCGCGGAACTGCCGACGCGCCTCCGCCATAATCAGACCGGCCGCACGTCCAACAGCTTTCATGGTCAGGCCACAAAAAACATAGACCATCATGACGCCGAAAAACATTCCAACAAGTACGCGAGGATTCATCAGGTGAACCTCGTATAACTCCATAAAATCACTGAACCTCGCTTTTTGGACTGGCACAAGATGAACGAGGTCCACAGTCCCTGGGTTTGCGGAATTCGGATTCTGCACATCATCAACGATGGATTCAGCCCACTTCTTTCGAGAACGCCCCTGCCGCCCATAAACCAGCAATTCCTCGTCCGTGGCCGACCGGGCTTCGCCATCGAGTACGATATATGGGGATCCGCTACTGGCCACGATCATCGCCGGAAAGAATCCTGTTTCAGGATCAGGTCGGTCCGCCAGTACTGCGAATTTTCCTCGGCCGAGTGCGACCAGTTTTCCGGGCACGGAAGAATCAGTGTTCAAATGGGCCTGCACAAAAGCCGATGCTTCGCGCTGAATTCCAACCCGGACCTCTTCAACAAATGCGGCCAGCAAAGCGAGACCGGTGAGAGCCGCTGAGCCAATGGCAAAACCTTTTCCGGTTGCCGCTGTCGTATTGCCGAGTACATCCAGAGCATCCGTTCGTTCCCGCACATAGTCGGGCTGATGTGTCATCTCGGCATTGCCCCCCGCATTGTCAGCAATTGGGCCATATGCGTCGCTGGCCAGCGTTATTCCCAGAGTGGCCAGCATTCCTACGGCAGCCATTCCGATACCGTACAACCCCGTTTCGGGAATCTGTGTTCCCCCGGCAAAAACGTAAGCCAGCAGAGTGGCAACTCCCACGATCGCCAGCGCTGGCCAGGAACTCAGCATTCCTTCAGCAAGTCCGGCGATGACCGTCGTTCCCGGCCCGCTTTGTGTCTGTTCAGCAATCGAACGAGTGGGCCGATAGTCGGACGAAGTATGGAATTCACTGGACCAGCCAATCGCCACTCCGGCAAGCAGTCCGGTTGCTATAGCACCAAAGACGCCACGCCAAATGTCTGCCGGAAGTACCAGATAACAGACAAGGGCAGCAAGGACAAAAATCAGTCCACTCGCTCCCCAGACACCTCGACGAAGCGCGTACAGCAGATTCGCCTGTGAAGTACCTTCCCTCGTTTTTACCAGGAAAATGCTGAGCACCGATACCACGATACCGACACCAGCAAGCACCATCGGAGCCAGAACGAACGAAAGTTTCGCAGCAGGTTCCTCGTATCGAAGTGCTGACGCAGCGGCAGTTCCCAGCGCTGCCGTGGCAAGGATCGAGCCGCAATAGCTTTCATACAGATCAGCGCCCATACCCGCAATGTCGCCTACGTTATCTCCCACATTGTCGGCAATCACAGCAGGGTTACGAGCATCATCTTCCGGAATCCCCGCCTCAATCTTTCCAACCAGATCAGCTCCCACATCTGCCGACTTCGTGAAAATCCCGCCGCCAACACGAGCAAACAATGCCTGAGTGCTGGCTCCCATACCAAAGCACAGCATCACCACTGTGATCTGCTCAATCGACATCACAAAGCCGTCGATTATGCGAGGCAGCAGCCAGGCCAGCAGCCAGAACCACAGGCTGACGTCCAAAAGCCCAAGGCCAACCACCACCAATCCCATCACCGCCCCGGCACGGAAAGCCACCTGCAATGCTCGGTTGAGCGACTCCTTCGCAGCCTCAGCAGTGCGACTGGCTGCAAACGTCGCAGTATTCATACCAATAAAGCCAGCCAGACCACTGAAGAAACCGCCGGTAAGGAAGGCGAAAGGTACCAAAAAGTGCTGCTGCTTCAGCCCAAAAGACTGCCAGATCAGTACCAGTGTCAGAACTGCGAAGACAATTGCAACAACTCGATACTGTTGCTTCAGATAGGCGAAAGCCCCCTCCCGGACGTACCCGGAAATCCGCTGCATGTCCTCATCACCAGGCGCCGCAGACATGATCTGACGGTAGAACATGGCAGCAAACAGGAGTGAAAACCCGGCACCACCAGGAGCCAGCCACCACCACCAGGGAAGTTCCAGCATGAATGAGCTCTTTTGATGAGGTGAAATTGCGGTAACGGTGACATCGCGGCAACAAAGAGATTCGGACAAACATTTGCCGCGAATCATTCGACCAAACTCAAAAATTTCCGATCGGTACGCCGAATCATCGAGTGTCCCTAAAAGCACTCATTCATCCCGCAGGTCCTGGTAACTCTGATTGAAATCGGTTGCCAGAAGGAACGACCTCATCGTTTGCATCTGAAGGTTCTCCCCCGAATTCCCTCTGCAATACAGCGGTTTGAATCGAAAAAATCCGGACATGTGCAAATCATCTTCGACTGGCACACATCTTCTGACATCGGCAGTGATGGCAGACGTCGTGCCAATTTCAGACATCGACTCCGCACTTTCGATCTCGACTGACTCCTAACGTCATGCTGCACCAGTGTTTCAACAATTGAGGCATCTCCCGCCAAAGCATGGGACTTACGACATGCTCACCATAGAGGACCACCAAACATGTGCCGAACAGCACAGCCATTGGCTGTTTCGCACACGTATTCCTGCTGCCGGGACCCTGCGAGTCAGGCATTCATCATTTGGCAAAGCCATGCGGACAGCCAAAGTTTTCCCCTGGGGCAATCTCGATCAGGTTGCAGGCAGTCACCCACGCCCCATTCGTTTTCAGCGGGAATGTGAGCCAGTATCAGACCTGTGAACGATTAACTTCAATTGTCGCTGAACCGGATTTCCTGTCGGCGAGAACAATGCTGATTGTTAAACGTTAACTATGCTGGTAAGATCTGATGCATAGGAACCGTTGCAAGCTCGCTAAGTTGAGCTTAACGGTGTCCACCTGGCCGAACTTTATTTATGGAACAGGAAGTCAGTAGTATGGCCGCAGGAAAAAAACAAAGGAATCCGGATCCCAGAAAAAATAAGAGCTCAGCCATTCGCCGAGTGATTAAGAAAATGCCGGATGCTAACGCAGCTGTCGTCGCGGCAGCCGTTAAGGATGAGTTTGGCCACACTGTGAACTCTGATCGTATTGTCATGGTGAAAACCAAAAAGAACATGGTGGCCGCTCGCAATAAAACCAATGTTCAGTGGAATACCGGGCACCCCGTCGGTGCCGCTCAGTGGATCGAGGCCATTAAATTGGCACAGCAACTGCTGAAAGCAACAGGCAGTGTCGACAATGCCGTGGCTCTGCTGAGTGCTCTCGACTCCGCAGAATAGTCTCCACAGTATGCAGTGCATCCGGTTGTCGAAACCCTGATCAGCGTGCGTCATCTCAGCTGCAGATTTGAACGCTCGCCGACATCAGACTGCTGAGGCTGCAAGGCCTGCTGACTTGAAAAGCAGAGCATACTTCCCGTCTGCACGATTAACTGCCCTGGATTAAAGCCCACCCACCCCGACTGGCTCAGCGGACAGGTGGCGATGACATAACCGTAGTTGACGGACGGATCATCGTCCTTCTTCATATCCAAAGCAATTCCAACATCTTCCAGATGCAACCGAGCGGACACTCGACAAGGTAAGCGTAAAGAACCGTAAGCATAAAAAGAACCGTAAGCATAAAGAGTGCCGATTCTCAGGGAATCCCGGAACCCCTGCCCGAAACTCAGGCGGAGTGAGGTTGAATCGACCAGTGCCGGTTCACTGTAGCTCCCGAAATTACGGCAATGTTCATTCAGGAACCAACAATGCTGACGACAAGGCAGTGCTGAGCGGATTGGTACGGAACGTGCACTCGGTTCACGTCGGAAGAAAGCGTTGCGTTGGGCTTCAACTTAAGTGTCAGACTCAGGAGTATTCCGGAAATGCAGGTAACGAGAATCGCCGCCAGATTTGTTTTCACAATGGCAGCGTGCGCAGGAATGGCCATCACACTCACCGGCTGCGAGAGAAAGGAAAAAATCCTCGATATCAAAACGCCTGCCGGTGACATCGAAGTAGAACGATCAACTGATACGGGAAAAGTTGATATCGATATCGACACCAATCGCAAATAGAACTCTGCCCGAGAACACAGATGCAAACCGATCAAGCCGCCACAAGAGCTCCGTAGTGGACGAGGCCACGAGTCCCCAACCACGCTACGCCCCCAACGATCACATAATTTCGTCAAGCCATCGGATGGCTGCCGGTACTGACCGGAGGTCACACAGGACTCGGCAACTTACCGCCGCAACCGTGGCTCAACTGTGCGTTCTGGCAGAGCAAGGACGGGCAGGAATTCCCATCCTGCAAAATCTTTTAAAGAGATGAGGGCTGCTGCAATGCAAGGCATCCTGACAACATCCGAGGCCAGGAGTTGCGAATCCGTGGACTTATTGTCGCCTTTCGCTCCGCGAAAGTAGCGTTTTCGCGTGTTTTCGCGGAGCGAAAAACGACTATGGAAATCCGCACGATGCTTAAGTCCACGCCATTGAGCCTTATGCCGGTCGAGCCCAGGTTTGGAGACTACAGGGACAAAACCTAAAGCCTGCATCACGCCAGCCCCGCCCCGTTTTACGTCACCTGAGCGCGCGTTTACAAACTCCAGTGAGCAAAATAGTTGCCAAACCTGGGCAACATCGGCGTGAAGCCGATGGGGCCGATTCCTCACTTCGTTCGTCCGTAGTTGTCAAACCCTGGCTCTCCCGGCACAAGGCCGGGAGGGGCCCCGTCGATGGATCATCGCTGACGCATTACCTCAAAAGCCACGTAGCGGCGTCTCTCCGAGACGCCGGGATTCGCGAGTCTCGGAGAGACTCGCCTACGTGGAAATCAGCCAGCATCGCGGTCTGGAATCCAGTTTCTACCTGTTCGACGGGATTCATAAAGTGAGGCAGCTCACGGATGACGCTCAGGTCGTGACGGATGATTACAGCTTCGATGCGTGGGGCAAGTTGTTGGATTGGCGAACTCCGAACGAACAACTCTTCCGACGAATTGCCTGAAGTCCTGCCTTCACCATTGAGAACGGCCTGGGTGCCGGAATTGATCTTTCAAAGATCAATACCAACTTTCCAGCATTGACGGAGCGGCAGTTGCTCACACCGGTCCCCGATGTCCCCGCAGCCAGGATCTCTGTGGCTTCGAAGCATGGGCCGCCAGGGACTTTTACTCGCGGATGGCCCAAAGATGCTGGAAGGTCCGAAGATAAATCGTCCCGTTTGAGATGGCAGGGGAGGCGGACTGATCTTCTCCCAATTCATTGACTGCAAGTTCTTTGAATTGTCGGCCCGCCTGAACGACCGTAATTCGACCGTCGCGGGCTGTCAGATAGAGTTTGCCATCACCGAAGACCGGAGACGCCCGATGTCGCTGACGGTGAGTTGCCTGTGAATAAACTTCCTTACCTGTGGCTGCCTCAAGAACAGTCAGATTGCCATTCTCCATGCAGAGATAAACCAGATCCTCGACAATCACGGGGGTTGGAACGTCAGGCGTTCGTTTCCACATCCACAATTGTTTTTCGGCAACGCCTGTAATGTCACCCTGACCATCAGGACGAATTGCCAGAAGCGGATGCTGCTTTGCAGACGGAACCACGACCAGACCAGGTGCAGCGACGGGGGAAGCCACAAAACGCAGGGTCCTGTCGTAGGGCAGAACATTATCATCCCGTCGATTCAGCCCGCCACATCGCCAGACTTCGTGGCCGTCTTTCAGATCATGAGCCACAATAAAATCGGCTCCGTGAGACAGCAGAAGCTTTGTTGTGGAATCGCGGTAAAGGATGGGTGACGCATAGGAATGCTCGTTCTCCGCCTCCGCGTCACTGGGTCGGTCAACATGCCAGATCTGCTTCCCTGTAGCACCGTCCAGAGCGACCACGCAGGCTTCCCGTGTCTTTGGATCGCCTTCACCGTGGATTAGCTGCAGGTAAAGAACGCCGTCCTCCAGTACTGGCGTTGAGCTCATTCCAAACTGAATATTCAGTTTGCCGTAACGGTCCTGCAGATTGAACTTCCAGGTCTCCATGCCATCAACCGTGTAACATGCGAGAGTGCCTTCTCCCATGAATGTCCAAACATGGATCCCATCGGTCACCGGGGAAGGCGACGCAGAATTGCCTTCATCCACGCGTGCGACTTTATTACCTGAAGCGACAACCTGCTGCCACAACTGCCTTCCGCCGGTATCGATGGCCATCAGAAGCAATTCACCAGCGTCGTTTACCGAAGTCAGGAAAATCCGTTCGCCCCAGACAACCGGCGAAGCACCAGCAGCGCCTGGCAGGGCAACTTTCCACGCCACATTCTTTGTCGGGCTCCACTCGGTGGGCAAATTCTTTTCCGAACTTAGCCCATTACCACCCGGTCCTCTCCATGATGGCCAGTTCTCACTTAATGCCTTCGAAGGCAGACAGATGCACACACAAATACCAACGGAAACAAACGAAATCGCGAAACTATGGAAAACTGAAATCATTGAGGCCACGGAACAGATCCTCACAAAGGCAGGACGGAAGGCAGGAGACTCTTCAGTGTGTCGAGCGGTCTGCCGGGCGTCAACCGAATACCGGGAATGCGTGGAGACAGCGGCCAATCCTGAACGGTAGTTCCGGCCGGAGCGGGAACTAATTCTCTTTGCCATCCGGCCTGTCCCGACTTCCATGTTCAAATTCTCGCTTTGCCCTGAGGGCGGGAACACAGGGAGTGGCAGGCGGCATTCAGAAAGAATACAATCGCTGTCTCGCCACCTGCTTTCAGAATTTCGCACGTTGAGGCAACCGCCATGTATCAATCTGCCTTCCGTATGTTGCATTGCAGGATCCCGATGCAATCCATCATCGCCTGCACATTCATCGGTCTGGCTGTCCTCAGTCAGGCCCCGACAGCGTTCGCTGATCCAGGCGATCGGCGAGTCGCGGAATGGGTGCTCCTGCTGGGAGGATCCGTTCGCATTGAAGGTGAGACCCAGCGTATCCGCAACGTCAGCGAGCTGCCGCAGAACGATTTCCGGCTGGAGCTCGTCGATCTTGTGGGCGCTAATATTCTGCCGCCTGAATTGAAGTGGCTGGACGGCCTGCAGTCACTCAGGGTTCTGAACCTTCCCGGTCCCATGTGGAATCCCAGTTCCGGTGCCGATTTGAATTACAGTAAAGATCTGGGAAAGCTGGCAGGCCTGCCGACACTGGAAGAACTCACTTTCAGCTACACCTATCTTGAAGGGATCAAGTTTGGGGACGAGGGCATTAAGGCGATCGCTCCACTGGGCCCCACTCTCAGGCTGCTCAGCCTTGAGAACACAGACGCGAAAGGGCATGAGCTCGCGCCGTTTGTCAATATGGAGTATCTCGACCTCGTCTATTGTCCTGTCGACAACAAGGGACTTCAGCAAATGCAGCAGATGACGAAACTGCGGCGACTGCTGCTGCGAGACGCCGTGATCACCAATGATGGTCTTGCATCGATCAGCGGACTTCAGAACATCGAGCATCTGGACCTCGGCGGAACCAAAATCAGCGACGACGGCCTCGCCCATCTGAGCGGTATGAAGAAGCTGAGAAAGCTAAGCCTGCAGGGCACCGGACTCACAGATGCCGGTATACAGCACCTGATGGGCATGACGGAACTGGAAGAACTCGATTTGTATGGCACCCGAATCAGCAACGTTGGAGTGTCCTCGCTAAAAAGCCTGGGCAAACTTCAAACGGTCGATCTGCGTTATACCCGAGCCTCCCGCGGTGCGATCGAAGCACTTTCAGCCGCGATGCCGACATGTGAAGTCGTCTTCGTGGATCTCGTCGTGCGACCTGCAATTCCGGAAGACGCGGACAAAATGGTTTCCGGGAAGGACGAAGCGGAAGTCGCACAATGGGTACACGCCATCGGCGGAAAGGCCGTTGTGCAGGACGGAAAATTGACGGCCATATCCCTGGCCAGCACCAGCGTGACCGACGAGCTGCTGGCAAATCTCAGAGGACTCGCCAAACTTGAAAAGCTGGACCTGCAGTTCACTGAAATCAGTAATCTGGGTGTAAAGCATCTTGCAGAACTCACAAGCCTCACCGATCTCAACTTAAGCGGAACAACGATTTCCGACGATGGCCTGTCTAACCTTTCCGGACTCACGAATCTGAAGCTGCTGACATTGACGCACACATCGGTCAGTGGCCCGGGATTTCACCATCTGAAGGGTCTTTCTCTCGAAGAAATGAATGTCGCCGGTTCTCCAGTCACCACTGATGGTTTGAACCACCTGACAGAACTGAAATCCGTGCGTCGCCTTTCGCTGGCGTTTACCGATATCACAGACGCCGGACTGGAACGGCTGGGAACTCTTCCTGATCTGGTACACCTGGACCTTTCCGGAACTGACGTTGGCGACAGAGGCATGACGCATGTCGGCCGCCTGACGAAGTTAACTGAACTGCAGCTGAATTATACCCGAATCACGGACGAAGGAGCCGACCATTTGAAACCTCTCACCGGGTTAAAGGTGCTGGGTTTGATTCGTACCCGAATTACGGATACCTGCATGATGGTTGTCAGCGGCTTTACAGAACTGAAAGACTTGAATCTGGATTACACGGACGTCGGTGATAAGGGACTTGAATCGCTGAGCCCGCTGACGGAATTGCAGAGCCTGAGTCTCGACAGTGCAAACATCACTGATGCCAGTGCATCGCTTTTGTCAAAATTCAACAAACTCAGACTGCTGAACCTTTATCACACAGTCCTGACGCCACAGGCTTACCAGCAGATTCATACTGCATTGCCGGAATGCCAGATCATCTGGGATCCGTTGTCCGGGGATCCGAAACGCCGCCGCAGCTGAATAATTTAACGTTCGGCAAGGGTCCGTGGGAATCCGCTGTTCGCAGCCTGCTTTGAGGCTGATCAGTCATCGTGAGGAGAGTTTAATGATGCTTTATTCAAGGCTTCTTTTGCTGGTGCTGAGCATTGGCATCATGTCGGCAACAGGCGTTGCCGCAGACCTCAAAGCCGACGTCGAGTGGCTTCGTGATTTGCGGGGAAGCTGGACGCAAAACGACGCTGGTGACGTTGTCACCGTGAATCTTCAAAACGCATGGGTGACAGATGCAGACCTGAAAAAGCTGCTGCAGTTCCCCATGCTGGAAGAAATCAATCTCTCCTATACAAAAATTACTGACCCGGGACTCGAACATCTCAAGCCGCTTCAGCATGTTCGAGTGCTGAATCTCTACTATGCAGAATATATTACCGATGTTGGCATCGCTCATATCAGGAACTGGCCTCACCTCGAATCGCTCAACGCCCGCGGAACAAAGGTGACAAGCACAGTCTTTGAGCACATTGCCGGAATGAAGACATTGCGTTTTCTGGATGTAGCGCATAGTCGAGTGAGTGATGAATTGTTCGAAAGCCTTTCAAACCTCGAAAACCTCGAACATCTTTCATTCGGAGGCAACAAGATGAGCGGCGTATCGCTGCCGTTACTGAAGCTGCTGCCTTCTCTGAAGAAACTGGATATCGCGGGGCAGCAAAGAACTGACTCCGGACTGTGGAGCCTCTCCCTGACGGACTTTAACGTTGACGCAATTGCCGATCTTGAACAGCTGCAATTCCTGAACGTCAGTCAGACGGCACTGACCGATCGGGGAATCTCGAAACTGGCACGTCTGAAAGATCTGGAAGTGCTCGACCTGAGTGACACGGCCGTTACGGGCACTGGACTGTCGGCCCTTCAGGATCTTCCACGACTGCGTCACCTGAAACTCTGGAAAACCAAAGGCATTGATGACAATGTAGTTCCTGCGATTCTGAAAATGAACAACCTTCAGATTCTCGAATTGCAGGAAACCGGTATCAGCGACGCTGGACTTGTTCAACTGTCGCACAAAACCAGCCTGACACACCTGCTCCTGGGCGGAACAACAGTGACCGAAAAGCAGGTTGAAACCGTGCGGGCAGCTCGCCCCGACTGTCTGATCAGCTGGTGGCAGAAACCGGAGATTACCTATCCGGAACGAACCAGACGCCGCTGAGTGCAGGTTGCAGAGACTGCCCGTCACAGAGACCGTCGCTCACAGAGACCGTCGCTCACAGAGACCGTCGCTCACAGAGAATGCCGGTTGCAGGTCATGCCCAAATCAGAACATGACCAGCAACCAAACACTTCATATCCGACCTCGCCATCAAATAATGGTATTCAGTTTTTTGTCTGCTGTGGGAAACTTGCCGATCTGAGCACCCAGTACTTCCTCGGCCAGAGTCAGGTAGAGGTCACCGACTGTCCCGGTAACACGTGAATGCAGGCCCGTTTTCATGCCTCCGGCGTGACCAGCTGCAATCATAGCAAGCCCCGCGTTTTTGTGGGGATTTGCTTCGGCATGTTCATGCACGAACAGAGCACACGTGTTGTCAAGAAGAGTTCCGTTTCCTTCAGGGATCGATTTCAGTTTCGCCAGCAGATAAGCAAATTCTTCGACGTGCCAGCGACAGATATCCCTCATGATTCGCTGTCCTTCCGGGGTTTCCACTCGTCCATGAGTATAATCGTGATGGCGATCGTAAGTATGGCCGAGCCATGGAAAGCGAGAGAGACCCTGACATTTGGTCAGCATATATGAGGCAACGCGGGTCTGACGGGAAGCCAGGGCATGAACCAGCAGATCCGTCTGCAGTTTTGCAATTCGAGGCCAGTCTTTCAGGTCACCTCCCTCAGACGGCCGCTCAACCACCTGAGAGTACTCCGGTGGCAAACTGGCAACGGACCGCTCAAGACTTCGAACCGACGCCAGATATTCGTCCAGCCGGTGCTGATCACTGTAGCCCAGTTTATTCTTCAGCGATGTGGCATCGTCACGTACAGCATCAAGAATACTCTTTTTGCGTTCAACCCAATACTGCTCCCGAGAGCCGAACAGGCTGTCAAACAATCGGTGTGGAATCATCTCGGGTGGCAGCGGACGATCACGTCCCGCCCAGCTCATATTTCGCTGAACGCTTTCCCCAAACGACTCCTGACAAACCCCGACCTGCAGCGATCGAAATCGACTTTCGGAACCAATTTTATCGGCAATAACCTGATCGATGGAAGCACCTCCGGCACCACGCCCTGAAAACGCTTCGCATGCCACCAGACCGCTCATCGATTTATGATGTCCGTTTCCGGGCCCCGGCAGTCGGGCCGCGGAATTATCCACACCACTGAGCACATGAATATCGTCGCGAAAACGGGCCAGAGGCTGCAGGCAGGGAGTAATCTCAAAGCCATCGCCATACTGGGGTGGAATCCAGTACTTTTCGATGATTCCATTTCCGTTAAACCACAGGATGAATCGCGTCTCAATTGGTTCTGGCGCAGCACCAGCGGCCGCGTATGCAGTGCCGCTTTCATTGAAAAGCGCTTCAAAGGCCGGGAGTCCGACGCTGATTGCTGCTCCTGAAAGCCCAACGCCCCTCAGAAAGGTACGACGAGTAAGGTCTTTGCGTGACAAAATCATTGGTCAGAACCTTTCTGAAGAAACAGGTCTGAAGTAACTATCGAAACGACCATTTCCCGGAATTTAAAACCGGAATCACGAAATCGCTGCAGAGCGTTATCAATCACAGACTGATCGGCCGCAGTTTCATGTCGACCAAATGCATACCGGAAGTATTGCTTTACAATACACCTTTGACAGGTTTCACTCTGCGCCAGAATCCGCCCCAGCTCTTTTGGGCTGTTAAATTCGGAATTTTCAATCCCCTGAATGTAGGCAGTTGTGTCCACGTCGAGTTCAACCACTGTGTCTCTTCGGCGTTCCCCATATTCTTCGCCAAACAGCAACGGCATTTTCTCAGAAAATCCGCCGATGGCATTGTACTGTTCCAGCCCAAGACCAATCGGATCGATCAGTCGATGACAACTGGCACATGCCTCACTGTTCAAATGCAGATCAAGCCGCTGCCGGTTTGTCATTGGAGTATTCTCCGTCACGGTCGGCAGATTGGTATTCACGCCTGGAGGCGGAGCGGGCACTTCCTGACTCAGGAAATGACTTCTGACAAATAACCCTCGTTCTGTAGGGGATGTTTCAGCCGGCTTACTCGTCACCGCAAGAAACGATGCGTGACCAAGCACGCCCCCGCGCCCGGAATCAGCAGGATAAGACACCCTTGTGTATTCGGAAGGGGGTGCCGGCATCCCGTAGATGCGCGCAAGATCCGAACTCAGAAACGTGTAGTCCGCAGTGAAGAATTCCATAAAATTCTGGTCACCCCACACGAGGTGATTGAACAGCAGACGAGTCTCCTCAACCATTGCCGTCGCGAGTTCCGGACTGAATTCCCGGAATCGGCGTCTGTCACGAGTTGCCGTCAGAACGCGATCAAATCGCATCCACTGAGCCAGAAACTCGTCGAGCGATCCGCGAGCACGGGGATCCTCCAGCATTCTCCGGGCAATCGTTTCAATCTTTTCAACCGAGGAAAACTCACCAGCTTCAGCCATTTGAAACAATGCATCATCCGGCATGGTCTCCCACAACAGATAAGACAGCCGACTGGCAATCTCATACTGCTCAAACGCCCCTTCAGCACCATGTTCCACGCGAAACAGAAAATGGGGCGATTGCAACATGGTTTCCACGACAATGCGAGCCCCCGCCAGCCGGTCCCCGGCAACCCGGGCATCCCTCTGGAACAGCTGAACGTATGCATTGATCTCGGATTCCGTCAGAGGACGACGAAAGGCTTTCACTCCGAAAGACTTAACAAATGCCGTCGCTGTCCGAACGTTGTCAGGTGAATCGCCTTCTTCCGCCACGTCTGCTGAAACAGGGATCAGCTTTCGATGATCTCCACCCCGGAAGGCGGCCACCGCAAGACGCTCTGCAACTTTGCCATAAGCTTCTGCCTGAAGGGGTGAAATCCCCTGCGCTTCAAGCTGATTCTGAAAGCCGTTGATAAAATCTTCTTTGGGGAAACTGCTGGCCGGCAGAGTCCTGTCGCCGAGCAGATCCCGGACAGTGTGATTGTACTGGTTGTGAGTCAGACGACGAATTGTCAGTGGCTGCAGCTTAAACTGTCCGGCTTTAGCGATCTTCACCTGTGCCTGCGATCGCTGATCGTCAGACAGACCGGCCAGATATTCGACCCATCCGAGGAGCAGTTTTTCTTCCGGGCTGTCAGGCCTGATCCGCTCGCCGCCGGTATGCTCTTCACGATTCGTGGGCTTCAGGAAAAGTGTGGACTTTTTCGGATCATTGCGGTCCACAAGATCCATCAGCTTTAATCCAAATGCTTCAATCTGCTCAGGGCTGGCTGCCTCTCCAGGAAACTCCAGCCCCGTATCTGAACCCACTCCGTTATCGCTGTGACACAGATTACACTGTGCGGCATGCATCACGGGATAAAGTCGCTGCACGAAAAACGACTCGTCACGCGCCAGCTCATCTGCAAACACCTGGATCGTCAGGCCCGGCAGACAGACCACCAGCGACGCAAACCCCGTCAGGATCGTCTTTTGAACGGAAAAACCGGACATGGAACTCTCTTTTCAGGCACTGAGACAATCCAGTGTACATTCACTCTGTCCAGACTGAACTTCACGCAGGCTCAGCACATCGACACGAGCAGACAATCGGCGTTAACAATGGCGCAAGATGCATTTCCACAAAATTATACCACTTTGGTGACCGGCATCTCAACTGAATTAGCGCCCAGTCAGGGTCCTGGGGCTCAATCTTCGCAAGTGAGTGGGTGCAGCGAGAAAATAGCCGCCCGGTTGTGATCCCGCTGATACGGTCTGCACAGCACGGTCTCAATGGCAATGGATGACATGCCTGCGGCCCTTTGCTTCCGTCAGGTTCGCATCGGCACAGCACCGAACCGGCGGCACCATGGGTCAATAATGCACACACCTGTGGTCATAATATACACTATTTATCCTGTCCCACATCTCACATCACCCTACGAAGCGTCGATTCATCCCATGCTGAGTCAGGCAGCTTCTTACAATCCGCTGGTTTACCGCTAAGTCGCGAGGCCGTCACGTCCGGATTCAGACAACAGGTTCATAGCCCTCCATCAGGCGATCAATTTCGGTCAGAAGTCCGGGCAACTCGCCATCGTGTTTCAGTGGTCTCCGTGAGGCTCCATCAACATTTAAATCCGGATATTCAACCAGTTTGTATGACACCTCTTCGCCCTGAAGGGCAGACTGACCTCCTGCTCTCCACTGTTCAGCCTCGGCGAGGCCATTCTTTCGGATTTCAGAGCGATCGCTGTGCGATCCTTCGGACGTCACTCCATTTTTCTGGTGAGTCTGTTCGAAAGGCCGTTCTGTGACCACGAGCTTCTGAACTGGACGAGAAGACTCGATCGTAAAACCCGTCAGCAGCAACTGATCAAATTCGGCCTGTGTTTCACCGCTGTGCACCAGGGAAAACGTCAGGGCAGCACTCCAGACTGCATTTTCTCCGCTCGCGCTGACCGCCCGAACCCAGACTCGATACATACCTTTCGCAAGGTTAGCTGTCGGAGTATAGCTGGTACCGGTCAATGCGGTCTGATGGATGACGCGAGCCTGTGTACTTGCATTGGAAACCCACAGTTCATAACGAACTGCGTCCTGAACCGGTCGCCATGTGAATGTCGGAGTCGCATCGCTGGTGGATCCCACTGGTCCCGTGACCGTCGCGAGTCCTCCGACATAAACATCGCCGGGGGCAGACCACAGACTGGTCAGATTGCTGGCACTGGTCGCCTGTACCCACCATCGATAAGGTCCATCGGCCAGGTTCGTAGGAGGAGTCCAGCTGGTTGTCGTAATGCTCTTCACATCGCTGGTAGTGGCACCATTGTTCATATTCCGCACAAAAACCTGGTATTTTGTCGCCCCAGTGACCGCCGTCCAGACAAATGTCGGCTGGCGACTGAACGTGGCATACAGTGGAGCGATCAGAGCAGGAGCAGGCACAACATCAAAGTTCATGGGTGATGACCATTGAGCTGCAATTCCACCCGCATCAATGCCGCGGACCCATGCTCGATACTGCCCCATCGGCAGATCGAAATCGCTGACCCAGGCGTTTGAGGTAAGTTCCGCTGTGCGAACAACCTGAGATTGTTGCGTTGATCGGTTGTCGATCCACAGGTCATATCTGACTGCACCAGCCAGACTGTTCCAGCTAAGTGCTGGTTTCGATGTCGGTTGCCTCGGATTGACACCTTCAAAGGTTGCGGGGGTGCGAATGGTTAGACTGACTGGCGAAGACCAGGCGGTGTATCGACCGTCGGTCAATCGGCCACGCACCCGGATTCGGAACGTTCCAATGCCCAGTGGTTCCGCTGGACGAAAGGATGTGGTCGTCACTACCGGACTCAGAGACGAAGCCCCGGTGGAGATATTTTCGATCCATAACTCATAAGATGCAGCACCAGTGATCGGTGACCAGGAAAGATCAGGGGTCATGTCGATCGTCGTTTCATCGGCGATCGTTAAGCGAAGCCGGGCGAAAACAACGTACAACTCATGTCCCGTGACTCCGTTCGTCGCACTAAGGAAGACAGCATTTTCTGCTCGCATCAGGAGCCGTGGCTCCTGCCAGCTTATTGTTCTGAGATCCGTTGAACCCTGCCCGGGCAAGAGATCTGCAACGAGAGACGTTCCATTTTCAGTACCATCAGTTTCCCAGAGTTCGAAACCATGCACGCCATCATTCGCAATAAAGTACATGACTCCGTCCCCGGCAAGGAAACTGTGTAGCTGAGAACTTGCCGGGCCTGGTCGTATATCTCGCACCAGTCGTGTACCGCTCTCCGTGCCATCACTCTTCCAAAGTTCCTGCTGACCGTCGCCGGCGCTTGATGCGGAGAAGTACAGTGTGTCACTGACAACCGCCATTCCATCAATCCCGGAGTGCCCGGCCCCAGGATTAATATCTTTCACAATTGTTGTGCCCGGCAGGGTTCCACTGGTTCTCCACAGTTCGTATCCCAGATCACCTGAACCGAGGAAGTACAGAAATCCATTCATATACGCCAGTCGCGGGTTGCTCCAGTCCGACCCCACGTCATTGACAGTGAGCTGAACGGTTCCGCTCTCTGTCCCGTCAGTGACATAAAGTTTTTTGCCCCCCATTATTCGACTCACAAAATAGAGTTGGTTGCCGGCAGCCGTCAGGCTTTCTGGTCCAGTGAGGTGCGGCACTACCATCTCGGGCTGACTGTCGGCCGACGAGATCTTCCAGATCGCACCCCCATGCTCGGGATCATTTGCGGTAAAGAACAACTTTCCTCCAGCCACTGTCAGATTTGCAGGAGAAGATGAACTCGGTCCAGCGCTCATATCCTGAACCATGAAAGTTCCCGCAGCCGTGCCATCGCTTTGCCAGAGCTCTCGCCCGGCGGAGGAATCGGCAGTAAAAAAGAGTCGCCCATCAAAACTGGCAAAATTTGTCGGATTCCACATCGAGTTCCCTGAAAGCAACGGCACCTGCTGCGTTCCCACGGAAGTCCCATCGCTCTGCCAGAGCCCCCTCTTCGCGCCGTTAGTGATGGCGGAAAAGTACAACGTGCCGTTGACGCTGGTCAGATCAGCGGGCGCTGAACTCCTGCTTCCGGCAGAGATATCCCGAACCAGCCATGTGCCACCTGGCGTACCATCCGACCGCCATAATTCCTGACCTGAAACTGATGCAGCCGCGGCATAATAAAAGATGGTTCCGATCTGCGCAGAAGCTGGCGTTCCCCTGAACGAGACATTGATCCCGAATGTCGGCAGCCAGCCAGGATTTGAATCCCCTGACGTATTAATGTCCTTCACAAGGCCGATCGTGGATGTCAGCAGCTGTCGAGATTCCAGATTTTCAAAGGCTGTGATGCCTGTATCCTGACGATTCATGGCAATCGAACGACGATTCCGCTCCTTGCGCGTCAGTGTTAAAAATCTATGCCAGACGCTGGATGTATGAATCATTCTGCAGATCTTTCAATGCCAGTGTTAGAGATTGAAGTCAAAGAGCCCTGTCGAAGAAACGCTCTGAATTCCGATCAGCCTTCGTGATCAGGACTCAGTAACGGGTGAGCGACGTTTTTGCTTCATTCGGGATTGCGACAGGCCGTAGTCAGACAGCAGGTCGTAAACAGCGCAAAGACTTTCCCCGGGCAGCACTTCCCGCTGCACTCGCTGTCGTTGCATCTCCTGCGGTGGCTGGTTCGCTGCCTAAGCAGCTCTGTCATCCTCATTCCACATCGAGATCTCCAGGGTTGACTGGAACTCAATGCGAGAAGCATCCAGTGTGGAGATCAACGGTTGATGCTCAATGTAGACAGGATTCTTTTAAAGATTTTCACTTCGATTCACCTGTGCAGCTGCGGATCCATCCAGACGGCCCAGTCACGATCCGGCCCATTTCCTCCGTCCTCCACAACCATTTCAAGGATGTCAACTTCTTCGACGCTGACACTGACTGTACTCGCTCTGGTCCACGCAAGCGGCCCGGAACGAAATAACTCCCTGCCGTCACCTCTCAGCACAAAGTCCACGCGTCCCTGTCCAGGGATTCGGAGTCCATATCCAGTTGTTAATGTCTTCCAGGATCGATTGAGCCTGAGGGTGTACAATGATGGGGCATGTGCCCAGAGCCCCGATTCAGAGAACTCGCTGCCGACCTCAATAAACGGAGAATACCCTGCTTCCATCAGTGACTGATTTCGCATCGGAGCAGCCCAGCCGACCAGCTCTGTCTCAAACCTGAGATCTGAGATTCTTGCCATCGTGGTGGCTATTGGAATTGTCGCCGGATCCTGAATGACTGGTGGATTGAGCAATGTTTGAAGATGACCAATCTTCCTCCGCAGCACGAGGTCGCGGGAATATTCCGAATCCGCAACCCTCAGAATCTTCGCCAGCTGATCAGGATCCCTGGCCACATACGCTGCCACTGCCTGATCCTGCAGTGCGCGTCCCGGATCATTGAAAACGTCATTGACCGGGACTGGAACTGAGCCTTCACGTACCCCAGCAACTCGGCGGCGTCCCAGGGATCTAAACGCCAACTCCTTCTCGGCTGGTGACAGAAACCGATCTCCTTCAATGATTGCAGTCTGCTCTTCGAGTGTGGGCGACCGACCGTCGACCCATCGGCTGGCAACCCTGGCAGTGGATGACGCTTTGCAAAGCTGACGCATTTCTGCGGGATCGGAATCTCCGAACCATGTCCGGATACTGGAATCCCATCCCGAACTCATGATCCGTTTGCCATCGCTGGTGAAGCAGACGCCGAACACAGGGGCGGAATGCCCGCTGAGCGTACAGACTTCTTCCAGCGTTGTCGTGTCCCAGACTTTGATCATCGCATCCATACTGCAGCTGACCATGCGGGTCCCGTCAGGGCTGAACATGACATCGTAAACCTGCTGCCGGTGGCCTTCGCACTGGCCTGTGAGTGCACCTGATTCGCGATTCCAGACCAGGATTGCACCATTCGGCTGAAATCCTGCCAACAGCGGTTTGGCCTCACACAGGGAAAAACCAATGGCGTAATCAGGTGCATCGGACAGAAAAGTGAGCAAACCTGTTTCCAGATGCCACTGCAGGATCTCATTACCGCAGCAAAACACTTTCTCACCCGTTCGATCAAACAACACTTCTTTGATCGGGAATTCAAGCTCTGGTGAACGGGCTAAAATTGCTCCAGTCACTGCATTACGGCATACCAGGTTGCGATCTTCAACAATCACGACCCGCGACCCGTCAGGACTCAGATCCGCGACTGTGGCATCCAAAAAGGATTTCGGTATCGGATACAAACGGTGCAACACGGACCTGCCAGGCAGATACCACACTGCTCCGCCGATCAGTGCTCGGTCGCCGTCGTCGCTGAAGCTGATCCTGCCCTGAGGACAATCGATGAAAAATACAGGTCCCAGGCTTTGGCCATCGCAAATGGCAGTATACATGTGTGATGCACAGGCAACAAAACGGCCATCCATGGAACTTCGAATCCGGTAATTCAGGTTCCCGCCGCCCAGATGGGAATTCGTCGTTCTGCATGCCGGATCACTGTCCTTGTCCCAAACCCGAACGTTTCCGTCGAGGCTGACACTGACAATACGTCGGTCATCCGCCGACAGCGCCAATGACGTGATCCGGTCTTCATGACCGCGGATATGCCGCACGACTCGGCCATTTTCGGTTTCAATCAGCGCCAGCGTCTGATCAATGCTGCCGCTGATAAGCATGCGACCATCTTTGGTGATCTTCAGGCACGTTATAAAGTCTTTATGTGGCTCCCACTTGTCAACTCGCAATTGTGTTGACAGGTCCCAGACTTCAATCGTGCGATCGCTCAATCCGGCATATAACCGCCTGCCATCGGGATGCAGGGCAACCGCCAGCACCTTCAGCTGCTGGCCCCGATGGATCTCCTTTCCTCTGAGACCGAAGGTATGCACGTTCGTGCCATCACTGGAATTCCAGACCCGGATCGAACCGTCGTTGTACCCACACGCCAGCAGACCACAATCCGTGCTGTAACAGACACACATAGCACTGACGTTCGGCGAACTGATCGCCGCAAATTGTTCGCCGGTCGCAGGGTCCCATTGATGAACCGCCCCGTCAAACGCCGTTACTGCGATCCTCTGCCCGTCGGCGGAGTGTGCCAGATCACCGTAGCCACTGTCTGTCAGGCCAGAGAACTCACGAATCTGTACTCCGGTCTCAGTGTTCCAGCAAAACACGGAGTTTCCTCCCGCGGAATACACAAACTGCCCATCCGGACTGAAGACAACTCTCTGCAGCACTGGCTTCGCGGACTGCGGCAATTCGATCGCGGGCGCTGCCGTCAGTACCCTGAGACTCTGTCCGGACACTCCGTCGAGAAGATGAACCACGTCTCCCTTCGTAACAGCAATCAACTGCCCGTCTGAGCTGATTGCTGAGCCAAAGATGCCAAACTGAGTCCACTGGGCGCGGTCGAGACCGGCAAAAGGTCCCAGATCAAAACTCAGCAGCGCATGATTGTTGCGATTCTTCAGGTAGTGCCACTCCCAGTTCCGGAAGTCCAGCGACGAGCCGGCCGGTGTGCAGCTACTGAGTGCCTGACGGCTGGTGCGTATGACGTTTTCGTTCCACGCGGAATTTGCCAGCCGAATGTTGGCAACGTAGGCCTTCTTCTGAGCCTCCGCCGTTTGCTTTTCGGCCTCCAGTCGCTGTTCTGATTCCCGCACGAGTGCATCTTTTTCCTGTTTCAGCGCGACTTCCGCTGCCTCGCGGGATCGATTGATCAGGAACGCTGCAAGCATGGCAATGAGGGCAGTGGACAATACGGCGATGACGGCCGAGAAAGCTCTCGCACGATGCTTCCTCGCAAATCGCACCATACGTTCGCCAATCGCTTCGTGATGCGCGAATACCGGATCATCCGCAAGCCATCGCTCAACCTCATCGGACAGATCCTGAGGCGAGGAATAGCGATCCGCCGGGCGCAGGGCCATTGCCTTCAGGCACATCGCCTGCAGTGCCTTCGGTATGTCGGCTCGAATGGACCGTGGCATCGGGAACGTGCCAGCCGCGACATTCGCAAGCTGCTGAGCGACATCCCCGGTGCCAAACGCTGTCTGGCCCGTCAGCAGGTGATACAGCGTTGCCCCGAGACTGTAGACATCACTCGCTGGTCCCAGCTGATCGAGCTGACCGGTTGCCTGCTCCGGCGGCATGTACGCGGGAGTTCCCATGGCCTGCCCGGCAACGGTGGGCGTGACACCACTGCCTGACGATGGTTGTCACGTCCGTTCGCCCGGCTGAACGGATGCGTCGGCACGGTCCTGCACTTTGGCCAACCCCCAGTCGACGACCAGTGTTTCACCGTACTTGCCGAGCATAATATTACCCGGTTTCAGATCGCGGTGCAGTACTCCTCGCGAGTGCGCATAACTGATTGCCTGACAAACGTCGACAAAGCGACCCAGCAATTTGCGGAATGCCAGCCCGTCAAATCCCGGCCCGGATTCCGTCCCACCGTCTGTGTCGTAACTGCGATCAGTCCCGGGCTGAAGTTTCGTCGCATCGACTCCCTTTCCGCCGTGGAACTCGTCGATTGCATCCTTCAGACTCTTTCCTCTGATGAATCGCATAGCATAGAACGGTCGCCCGTCCGCGTAATGTCCCAGTCCATACACCGGCACGATGCCCGGATGTTCCAGGCCACCGGTGATTTCGGCTTCCAGTACAAATCTTGCGCGGCTTTCGAGGTGTCCGGCAAACTCCGGACGGATCTCCTTGAGTGCGACTTCGCGATTCAGCTCCGAATCGATCGCTGAATAGACTGCCCCAAGTCCGCCCTGAGCATGAAGGTGCCTGGGAGTATATCGGGAGTCCGAATTGCCTCTGATGTCGGCCAATGCCGCCGATGAAGATTTCGGAAGCGTCCTGCTCTGAAATGTCGATCCGAATCGATCAAGGCTGACCTGAACATCCGCGTCCGGAATTCCGCCTCGCAATGACTCGGCAATGTCCGGCACAAAAGTTAACGACCTCAGCGCCGCTTCCGAACTGCCCTGATGGAGTCGGATATGTGCGTCTGCCATTGGTTCCATCAACCGCATTTGCTCAGATGTCAGCGCGCCGGAATCACACAGAATTTCGGCCAGCGACTTTTGCTTCTGAATCGTCCAGCGATTCATGGCGATGAGAAGCTGGGATTCCGTAATGATCCCGGACTGCAACGAAAGAATTCCAAACAACAGATTTCGATCGGCTGAATTCAAGGCGGACATATATAAGAGTTGAGTGCAGAAATGTGGAGACTGCGGACAGGGTTTCAGGTAGTATTACCTTCCGCATGAGCGTATCAGGGCGTAAGTCCATACTCAATTGAACCTGAATTCTCCTGCTGTCACAGAGTGTGTGCCGGTTTTCCGTTATCAGGATTGAGCGTGTAGCAATGAAGCAACGCCGGAAACGCACGATCCTCATGTTGTCGCTTGCGATATTGTCTGCGATTCTCTTTCAGTTTTTCTCCGGGTGGCGTGCCAGTGAGTCCTACGCGATGCATCGCGGGTCTGCTGTTTGCCTGGCCGTTTCTCACGATGGAAATCGAATTGTGACGGGTGGTGCCGATGGTTCACTCGCTATTCTGGACACAGATCGTAAATCCATTCAGAGCCAGGACAGTTTTTCTGACAGATATCCCACCGCCGTCGCCTGGTCACCGGATGGCAGCAACATTGCGATAGGTTTTTCTTCCGGGGACCTAATGATGTGGGAGGTTTCAGAACGAGGTGTTCGATGGGAATCGCCTCTGGATACACAGGCCATCATAACAGTCGAATTCGACAGAACCGGTGGGCTGGTTCTCAGCGAATCTATTGAGGGCAATGTGCGAATTAGTGAAGCAGCGTCAGGTTTCGAACACTTTTCTTCGCCGTTGAAAACTGGTTCTGGTATATCTGGCGTGCGGTTCGGTCCCAACGAAAATCAGTTGATTTTTTCCGGACATTTTGAGGAACCCTATTGGCTGGACATAAAGTCGAGGAAGGCTTCCTCATTCACTCAGGCTGGAATAATTCCTGCTGCCTGCTCTCTCGCATGCGACTCAGGCCGGGAAATGTGTGTGATTGGTTCGTGGAGGCATGAGATATTCGTATGGGACGTCTCGACACGAAAGTGTACGGCACGAACCACGACCTCGCGATGGGGTCCGCCGCCAACACTGATTTGCTGCTCTCCCGACGGAGGGTATATCGCCAGTGTGTGGCCTCGCGGGACTCTCCTGCTGCCGGGTCGAATCGAAGTCTTTGAAGCAAGTTCTCTTAAGAGTCTTGCGACCTGCCTGTTTTCCAGGAGCAGCGCGGCCTCGACGAACTGTCAATGTGTGGGATGGATGGGTAACAACAAAGTTGCGACCGGACATGCCGATGGGGTCGTCAGAATATGGGACATCGCACACATCCTCTAAGCGGGCGACCCATGCGACAGTTGATTGATATGTGAGCGGCTGGCGTCAGCAAAAAACTGGTTCAACGACAAACGGCCTTCCTCCCGGGGAAACGCGAGATTCTCGATCACGCATATTTTGGGGAAGAAGGCTCATCTGCGCCTGGTAATTCATCCGCCGATAAAGTTCAGAACCGGCCGCTTAACGGCTCCGGCAGTTCAGGCGACCGACCATTCCTGATCCTGCCGGAACTCTGAACTCACAACGCAATCAGCGGTTCTTAGCGTTTCCAGACTCGTACCATTTTCCCCTGGAAGGACGCTTCGCCCACAAGCGTTCCTGTTCCCATGCATGTCGCACCACAGCCGACCCCCACAAAATAACCTGGAGGAGCCGGTCGGATATGACCACATGTTCCTCGACTGGCCATCATCCGGGCTTCTTCCTCAGCCCAGGCCTGCATCGAGTTTCCACCGGAGAAAGACTGACCACCGGAATTCTGATAACCAGCCGGTGTTACCTGCAACGGACGATTTCCGTAAGTCTGTGTTGAAGCAATCCGAGTTACTCCGCCCGAGTAACGTAAAGGAGCCTGCGACTGAAAAGAATTTGTCTGATATCGAACCACGCGATTTCTGCCACGAGCTTCCGCTACGCCAGCAAAAAGGGCAGCAGACAAAAACACCATCATCCAGGACCGAACCATTAGCCAACCTCCATGAGCTCAAAAAATGTCACAGCACATTCTGCGACGTGCAGGAAATTTTACCCATTGAGAGATGCACTCGAAACGCTGATGATGAAAACGTCTCGCAGTTAATCGAAATTGCGAAAAATGGAGATTTCTTCATGATCTGATCTTGTGGAACATGAATGGATGCAGGACGCGATCAATATCAATCCGGGTGAAATGAATACCCTCCCCCGGCCCACTCCCCCGGCCCACTCATCGTACCACACATCTCTTGTGTGAAAGAAAATGAGCGGCAGATCAGGCCCCGGGTCCGACAGCATGCGATTCCGGCCCATGCGATTCCGGCCCATGCGATTCCGGCCCAATAGGCCAGCCGTTTTCATAGCCAGGGCCAGCGGCCCTGGAAAACAGCCCCCTGATGATCATTCAGGCCCAACGGGCCGGCCGTTTTGGGAGCGACAAAAAAAACATCAAACGGTCGGCCCGTTAGGCCTTTGGCTCTGTGGTTTCCCGGTCCTGGGCCGATGGACCAGGCTATGGAAACGGATGGCCCGTTGGGCCGAAAACACAACTGCTCCTGCTGACCCTTTTCACGAACATTTCAATAGGTCGAACCCTTTTCCCGGCACATGCCACCGGGTACGGAACTGCGGCCCTGCAGAGAACCGATCGAATCACACCATTCAGGTTTTGGTCAGATGAATTTTGTAGTTGCCCCGCGCTTCATCGTAATCCAGCTCAATCAGCCCCCGGTCACTCAACGCCTCCAGAAGGTCTGAAAAGCAGTGATAGCCATAGTAGCCTTCATTGAATCCAGGATAGACCCGGCGAATGGCCTGTTTCAGATTTGATCCCCACAGCGGGTCATAGTCCTGTTCGATGGAATGAACCACTTCCAGAACTCTGTCGAATGCCTCCTGCTGCCGGTCTTCATCCGTTTTTCGCCCGGCCGGTTTTTTCTCCCGGGCCTGAGTCTTCTCTGCCACACGAATCAGATCGTCGTAGTAGATAAACTCGTCGCAGTTACTGATCAGCAGATCCGAAGTTGAACGCTTCACACCACAGCCAATCACCCGTTTATTGTTTTCCTTCAGCTTGGAAACGAGGGGAGAAAAATCGCTGTCGCCTGAGATGAGGGCAAACACGTCGATGTGCTGTTTCGAATAACAAAGGTCAAGAGCATCAACCACCATCCGTATGTCCGCACTGTTCTTGCCACTCATTTTGCTCTGTGGAATATCAATCAGTTCCACTCCCTGCATATGAAATTCACGAACAGCGTCTTCATAGTGGTACCAGTCGCAGTAGGCGCGCTTGTAGACAAGCCGACCTTTCTCCAGCAGGCGTTTCAGTATCAGCTGGATCTGAAATTTTCCGACCTTCATTTCGCGAACGCCAATCGCCAGATTTTCAAAGTCGATGAACACGGCGATCAGGGGCTCTTCTGAAACAGCGTTTCTGTGGCCAGTCGTACTCATTTTTCACTTTCCGGTGATATTTTTCCTGATGACTGTTCGCGAGCAAGCCAGCTTGAGAATGATACCAGGATTGCGAGTTTCGACCATGCTCAGCCACAACTTTGCCCCGAGGGAAGCTCATCGATCACCCAGAGTCTTCAAAATGACTTCGACGGATTCCGATAATGGCATTGTGCCGTCGATTCGCAGCACCGGGCAGCACTGCTGGCCCAGCCACGCTTCATGACGGGTCAGTGTTTTACCATCCACATCACCGGCGTCATAACGAGATGCCCAGTGAAGAAATTCCAGATGAGACGCATGCATGTCTCCTCCCGGCAGTACTCGACTGCCAAATCTTTCCTGCTCGCGCTGCCTCAGACGGGCCAGACGGATGTCGGGCGGAACATAAAGAAATACAATACCGGTAAATGAAAGTTCAGGATACGGCACCCATCCGCAAATGCCACCGCTGAGGATCCAGCATTCGATGGGTGACAGGTCTCGCAGTAACAGAGACGTACGTTCTTCAGGAGGCCGCGGCGACTGAAATGGCGGGTCGGATGGAGCATGAAAGTAATCGTCGCAGTCAAAATGGGGCACCAACAGCTTTTCTGACAACAGACGTCCAATCGTGGATGCGCCACTTCCTGAGGCACCAATCACATTGATTCGCATCGCCCGTATTGCCGCCTTTCCGGAGGGTATTGCTGCTGAGCAGGAATCTGTTTGCTGGTCGGAAGCACCTGTCGAGTTCATGGATTGTTTACAACAATGTAAGATCTCTCTGAAACTGGTCAAACTTGAACCTTGTCAAACTGATCAGCGGTGGACAGGCCGAAGAAAGAAGGTCCACTTTTTCAGCAGAGAGTCTCAACGGATCATCGGGCGGCAGAGGAACAGATCATGGCGCGAATTGTGTCGTTTGTGGTGCTGGTGGTTATCACCAGTATCCTGCTCGTCCTGTTCTATCAGGTCATCTCAGTCTTCCTGCTCCCGTTGTTTCTGGCGGCCGTAACGGTCATCATGCTGCGGCCCGTTCATCTTCGGATGACGCAGTGGTGCAGAGGTCGACGTTATCTGGCAGCGTCCATTATGACGATCTCCGTACTGCTCGCTGTTCTGATCCCGTTTACTGCAGCACTGATGCTTGCTGGACATGAGGCAGGACAGATCGTGGAAGATCTGGACAATGGAACGCTGCGAAGCCAGCTGAATCAGGCTCGCCAGAGTCTGGGACTCGACTACCCGTTTGCTGAAGAGTTTCGCTTTATCGAATCGTCGCTCAGCCAGCTCCGTTCGGACGCCAGTCAGGGAGCGACTGCGAGCGGGAACCTGGCTGCTCTGGAACACATCAGCACGGAATTCGAACGGCTGCATGAGGGCGTCTCCGCAGTACCGCGGGAACTACCAGCTCCTGATGCCGACAGAGTGCGAAAGTCGCTTCAGGAGGCCATGACAGGGATTCCCGGCACACTGGCCTATCAGAAATCTGTTGAAGCAGCCATCCACAGTTTCCTCGATTACAGACAGGATATGCTCGGTGGCCCATGGTGGTTTCCTCTCAGAGAACTGGCTAATCCCACAGCACAGGATCTGAGAACGCTCACCGGACAGTTTTTCGCAGCAACACCGGGCTGGGTTGCCACCTTCAGCGGCGCGACGAGCGTGATCTTTGCGCGGGCCGTTTTCGGATTAATGATCTTTGTCGTCGCTCTATTCTTCTGGTTTGCCGATGGGCCTCAAATCATCGACACACTTCTGCTGCTTTCTCCGCTCGAGGGTAAGTATGAACAACAATTGCTGACCGAGTTTGAAGTACTGGTGCGTGCTGTCGTGGCAGGCGCAGTCGCTTCGGCGATGGCACAGGCCATCTTGTCGGGGATCGGATTCTGGTTTGCCGGACTAAAGTCCATTTTTTTGCTGACGGCTTTGACTGCCCTGATGGCAATGGTCCCGTTTGTTGGCGCTTCTCTCGTCTGGATCCCAGTGAGCCTGTGGCTGATCTTTGGGGAAGTGCGACCCGTCGCCGGATTCATGCTCGCTCTGTATGGCGCCGGAGTTGTTTCAACCGTCGATAACCTCGTCCGCCCCTGGATCCTGCTGGAGAAAGCCTCACTTCATCCCCTTGCTGCACTCGTGGGGGTTCTGGGCGGAGTTCAGGCTCTGGGACCAACCGGCGTGTTCGTTGGCCCAATCGTCGTTGCGTTTCTGCAATCATTGCTGATGCTGCTGCATCGGGAGTTTGCAGAA
Organism: Fuerstiella sp.; assembly: GCA_022843805.1. Classification (GTDB taxonomy): domain Bacteria; phylum Planctomycetota; class Planctomycetia; order Planctomycetales; family Planctomycetaceae; genus F1-80-MAGs062. The sequence goes on along the minus strand of JALHMY010000041.1, from coordinate 20,338 downwards.
CGAGAGAACAGTGAGGCAACACTGAAAGAGATGACAGCGACTGAAAATCGCCCGGCGAGCTGACGGACCGCGAAAAGAAGCGATTGTATTGCGGAAACGCAGACTACTGCTCTGTCGTGCTTTGAATTTCGGGTAGTGGACCTTGCCAAAGGTCCTGCAGCCAGGGGATCTTTAGCAAGATCCACTACTTCCGGCCAGGGGATCTTTAGCAAGATCCACTACCTCCAGCCCGAACTATTTATCCTGACAGAGCACTACGCAGAATCGTCCGCTGAATCAACACCCTCCGCCAGATCCACTTTTGCCCGGACGGTGCGGCGATCAAGCTGTAAGAGTTTCGCGGTCTTTTCAAAACTCTTCGTTTTTCGGTACGCCATTCTGCAGTAATGACTCAGCACCTCGCTGGCGGTCAGACGGAACGACTGCATCTGGTCAAGCAGCGCAAGTGCATCAGCCGAATAGCTGGCCGTCTGGCCGACTGAAGCACTGGCTGGTGGTCGATACTCCCCGCAGATCATGATGTTGCGTATGCACTGCTCAAGTTCCCGGATATTCCCAGGCCACGCATACTCGGCCGGTAAGCCCCGCTTCAGCCATTTCATGACGTCATCGGTCAGTGTCTGCTGTTCTTCCGGCGCAATACGACCGGCAAGATGAGCGACCAGATTCCCCAGAAACTCGGAATTGTCCCGGACCTGTGAAACGAGTGAAGGCGTTTCAATGACATCCGAACAAAGCCGGTAATACAAATCCTCTCGAAACTTTCCTGCTTCAATTTCTCTTCGCAGGTCCCGATTTGTTGCGGCAATAAACTTACCCTGAAAGCCACGAATCTGACTCTCGCCAATTCTCTGATACTGACGATTCTGCAAAACCCGAAGCAGCTTTACCTGCGTCGTGATATCCAGCTCACCGATTTCGTCCAGAAGTATTGAGCCATACATTCCGCAGGTCTCCAGCCAGCCTGTCCTTGCACCCGAAGCTCCCGTAAACGCGCCTTTCGCATGGCCAAACAATTCGGACTCAATCAGATTTTTGGAGAACGCCGAGATGTTGATGGCAAAATAACTGTCGGCAAAATGAGTGGCGAATTTTTCCTTCCGAGGTTCAAAGGGAATAAAGCGCGACATTCCAATCGCCTGTGCAACCAGCTCCTTGCCACTTCCACTGGGACCGCTGATCAGTGTGGTCACCTGAGAAAGCGATTGATACAGACTTCGCCGGTACCGTCTCAGATCATGCGTAAAAATTGACTGCCAGATTCTGGCACGAAGTTTGGCAGTCGGAAGCGACTGTCCGATCACACACTCGAAGATATTAAAGAAGGCTCGATAAATCTGAAAGAAGACCCCAAACAGATGCACCTTCTGATCAGCGGAAGGCAGAATCTTCTCCGGCACATTCATCCAGTAATCGAATTCGTGTGAATAGCGTTTCCATGCCTGCAAATCCCGCGACTCACTCTCTGCTGCAGTGGTTCCTCGCTGGCCCCAGACTTCCAGCTGCTCATAGAACAAAATGTAGAGCACCAGATCATCGTACAACTCCAGCTGCCTGTCGGCTGCTGACTGCCCGTCATGTAATTTTTGGCGAAGGGATTCTGCCACGATCCGAGCCCTGTCGACAATTTTGATGAGGTTCCCGCGTCGCTGAATGGTCTGATCCGGCGTGAGACTCCAGTAGGGCTCCTTCTCCGCGACAAACTCATCTCCCAATGCCGCACGTTCCAGTTCGATTCGCTGCGGCAGGAACGGATTCGCGTCACTCAGCCTGCTGACCGCCTGCACAAACCCCATCTCCGATTCTGCGATCATTCCCATAACACCGATCTCCAAAATGATCCTCATCCTCCACCCAGCACCGCAGGCCATACATCCAGTGTACATCACATGCACATCCAATGCACTTTAGGAATCCTCCACCAACGCTTGCACATTTCCTTAATTCGCCACAACTCGTTTACATAAAACGACTTAACAACAACCACTTCAGTTTGGCACTACATGTGCTTTTGGCCTTCTGGTTCGGTTTCCCCATTCTTTCCGACAGGAGATAACAATGAATCAGATCGCGACATTGCAAATCGACAAAAGACTGCAGGTCCCCAGATTGGGCCATCGTCCATTTCTGTTTGTGGTTGCACTTCTGGGACTTGCCGCAGCATTCCAGCAAAATGCCGCTGAGGCATCCGGATTATTGATTGCAGATGGAGGGTTTGGCGGTGTGCTGGAGATCAGAGAACACGATGTCAGTGTGATCATCAACAATGGAATCGCCGTGACGGAGATTCGTCAGGTCTTTCGGAACACTGAGCAACGTATTGTCGAGGCGCTGTACACGTTTCCTGTCCCGAACGGCGCAAGCGTCAGCAACTTCAGCATGATCATCAATGGGAAGGAAATGATTGGTGAGGTGGTGGAGAAGAAACGAGCTCGTCAGATCTACGAAAGTTACAAGGTGGTCAAACGGGATCCCGGCCTGCTTGAACAGGTTGACTACAAGACTTTTGAACTGCGAATCTTTCCGATTCCGGCCGGCGCTGAGCAGCACATTAAAATCACCTATTACCAGCAACTGGATTTCGATCACGACAATGCAACGTACGTGTATCCTCTTGCGACAACGACTCGCACCGGAATCAATCAGTCGACAACCGGAAAGTTCGCCTTCACACTGGATGTGAAGAGTGAAGTGCCGCTGAGCAGGATGTTCAGTCCGTCACACGAAGACAGCTTCGTGATCGTGAATCATTCGGAGAACTACGCCCGAGCCAGCATGGAAGTGGAGGCGGGCGACCTGAGCCGAGATCTGGTGATCGCATTTGATACTCAGCGAGCTCGCACGGGAATTGACCTGATCGCCTCAAAGCAGAAAGGCGAAGACGGTTACTTCATGCTGACAATGACCGCTGGCAGGGAACTCGAAGAATATGGCGCCGGCATGGACTATGTTTTTGTTGTGGACATCTCGGGCAGCATGAGCAACGATGGCAAACTGACACAATCCCGAAATACAGTCGGGTCATTTGTGAACGCACTTGGTAAAGAAGATCGCTTTGAAGTCATCACGTTCAACAATACGCCTCAGATGCACTTCGGCCAGATCACAGAAGTCAGCGACGAGTCAAAAGCGTCGGCTCAGGAGTTTCTGCTTTCTCAGAAGGCCAGAGGGGGTACCGTGCTTCGCCCCGCAGTAGTGACCGCCTACAAGTATAAGAATGACGACCGTCCGCTCAATGTTGTCCTGCTGTCGGACGGCATGACGGAAAACAAAGAACAATCGGAACTGCTCACGCTCATCTCAGCAGCACCCTCAGGCACACGAGTCTTCTGCATTGGCATCGGCAACGAAGTAAATCGGCCGCTCCTGAAACAACTTGCTGAAGGGGCAGGGGGGCTGGCCGCTTTTGTTTCTCAGGAGGATGATTTCGATCGGCAGTCTCAGGCATTTCGACGCAAGCTGATGCGACCAGTCGCCACGAGCGTCCGTATCACAGTCGATGGCGTGGAAACATATGATATCACGCCGGGAACAATGCCCGATCTGTTCTACGGCTCACCATTGCGGCTCTTCGGACGTTACAAAAGACCGGGCACGGCCAGCATTACAGTTCAGGCCGAAGTCATGGGCCAGCCCACCACTCAAACGGTTCAGGTCACATTGCCGGAGCAGGAAGCCAATAATTCTGAAATCGAAAGAATGTGGGCATTTCAGCGGGTCCAGGAGCTCATGGGAGAAATTCGACAGAACGGTGAATCCCCGGCATCCGTTCAAAAGATCGTCAGTCTGTGTGAGGGATACTCAATCGCCGGAGAGTATGCTTCATTCATTGTTCTGGAGAACGATGCCGAGTTTCAGCGATGGGCCATTGAACGGCGTAATGTCACTCGAGTAAAGCGAGATGAGGCCGCTCGTGCCCGCCTGCAGGAACAGCTTCAGACCCTTCGTGATGAGTCTCTTGCGAAGCTCGGTCCGCAGGAACCACAGCTGACGTCAAAATCCGAGACTCCTCAGCCGCAGTCAGGTCCCGACAGCATTGCTCCGGCAATCAATACTGCCAGTCCAAGCTCTCAGGCACCAGCAACACCCACCGATCTGCAGTGGGGTTCCCCGTCAGAAAACAGCTCTACTCGAGAATTCAGCGGTGGCGGTGGTGGCGGCGGTGGCGGTGGCGGTGCGATCGATCCCGTCACGGGCCTTCTGGCAGCAGGTCTCTTTGGTGCCGCGATGCGAGAACGAAGGCGACGTCGCAACTCCGCAGGACACGAATGATTGCCTGGGACGACAGTTACGCATCACGGATGAAGCTCATTCGACATGTCACGGGGGACTGTTTCTCACAGTCCCCACTTCCACCACGATTCGCCAGCCTTTTCGGGATCGACAAGCCCTGACAGGAAAACTTCGGCCATGCAAATCATCAGTAACCTGAAACAGATACCAATCACTCTGTTTCTGACTTGTGCGGTGCTGCTGCTGCATACTGCCACCACACTTCAGCCAGCATTCTCACTTCATTTTGATGATCTGACGTTTGTCGGATCCTACCGCATTCTGACCTGCCATTTGCTTCACTGGTCCACTGACCACCTGGTCTGGGACGTGGCTGTCTTCGCTTTCCTGGGAGCCTGCTGTGAACTCCGCTGTCAACAGCGTCTGGCATGGACGCTGCTCGTCTCAGCCTTAGTCATTCCGCTCTGTATTATTTACGGCCTGCCACAAATTGATTCCTACCGAGGACTGAGCGGACTTGATACGGCGCTGTTTGGCCTGCTCGTTTCAAGCCTTCTTCTGGAGAAAGTACGTGAACGGGATTCGACAGGCACAGCGATCCACAGCATCCTGCTTGTGGGCCTCGCCGGAAAAACCCTCTTTGAGGCATTCACCCAGACGAACATATTTGTCAGCGATTTGTCCTTTACGCCGGTCCCGCTGGCCCATTTTCTTGGTGGGACAATCGGGCTGGCTGCTGGTGTACTCGGTGAGGGCCGAATCGAGGAACGCCGAATCGAGCGATCACATTTGCCGGATGGCGTACAACGATTTTCAGCAACCTGAAGATGTGAAGATCCGTGCAGACAACAGTCTGCCATTTCTGCTTTGGACAGAAATTCTATCTGCGAGGATTCACTCCACTTCGAATACGGTGAGTGCTTAGAGCCTGGGAGGATCATCATCCGGAAAGATTTGCCGGAAGCGAGAATCTCCACGCAGAGGCTCAAGATCCTTATCAGTTCGGGCGTGTGCATTGCGAGCCGGATTCTCAAAATAACCCTCACGATGCAATTGCTGAAGCTGCTGAATTGCCAGTTCGATTTCGACACTGTCCTGGCGAGACGGTACAGGTTCGGAGGCACCCTGCGATTTCCTCAGATGATCAGCGGCCAGTGAAAGAATACAGGCAAGATTGTATCGGTCATCGGCAGAGATATCCGTACGCTGAGTTAATGCTGCCGCTTCTTTCGCAGCCCGCTGATAATCGTCTGCTCCGGCAAGGCAGAAGAGAAGCGACATTCTCCATGAAGCCACCGCCGAATTGCCGGAAACCTGAAGGATACGATCCCAGCTAATCACGGCTTCACCATGTCGGTTCAGCTGTTGCAGAATGAGCGCTCGACTGCCATGAGCGGGAATCAGGTGCGAAAAAGGACTTTCGCGTCCTCCGGTCGCCTGAGTGACGCTCTCCCCAAGCTCCACCGCTCGATTTGCGAAATTTAGCGCCTGTTCAGTTCGCCCCGAAAGTCGTAACAGTTCAGAGTAATTCTGGCAGCTTGCAGCAAGACTCCGCTGACACGCAAGGTCAGTTTCGTTCTCTCTGAGGATAGCTTCAAGTATCTCAATATTCTGTTTGTAGCATGTCTCAGCACCTTCATGATCACTCTGAGAGGACAGCTTCAGGCCCAGCAGGTTTTGTGCGTCGGTGAAAAGAACGGCCATCGCTGCGTCGCTCGGGATTTCATCAAGCAATTGCCGGTAGGCGCGAGCGGACCGCTGCACTCGTTCAAGGACAAGATCGTCACGACTGGTGTTCAGGCACATCACCGCAAACATGTAATCACATCGGGCAACATTGCTGCGATGCGAGCGGATCCGTGGGAACTGAATCGCAAGCACCTCGTAGAGGGCTCGCGCTCTGTCGATTTGCGATGTGGCTTCTTCCGGACTGGTTTGGTTCAGGGAACTTCCCAGTGAAACCAGAATATTGGCGAGCATATCGCGGCCCTGCCAAGACTCCGGATGTTCCGCGACGATTTGTTCTGCCAGCGACATTGATTTCCGCAGCAGACTGATTTTTTCGGCAGGGTCCGCTTCAAACAACCCGGCGTTGTGGAATATTGAGGTCAGCATGCGTTTTATGACGACATCCGGATTCTGTGTGGAGTCGAGTTCCCTTGCAAGTTCAACGGCCCGCCGATGGAAAGCGACCGCATGGTCCGGCAATCCTGCTGCCGATGAAGCCGATGCAGCAGCATCGCTGTTTTGCGCCAACGCTCCCCGCCACTCTGTTCGGCTCACATCGCGCTGTACCAGCGATTCAAGAATATCCTGAGCGATCGCAAGAACACGGACTGCATCGGAGCCACGACCAGTTCGAATCAAATGCAGTCCATAATGGGTCCTGCCGACTCCGGCCTGCTGTCGAATGTCGTTGTCCTCAGGATAATTCCGCAGTAGCTCATCGTTCAGTCGGATACTTTTGGTATAGACCAGATCCCCTTCCGTTTTCGCTTCCTGAGCAGACATGACATCCGCAAGAGAAATCAGCAGGATCGTGAGAGCGTGCTGTGTTTCCGCGTCTGCAGCGTCCTGACCACGATACAGATCTTCGTACTGGCGTACTGCCAGTTCCAGTAGTCGCCGGCGGATACCGAGAGACTCCGGCACGTTAAGCAGAGCTTCTTCGGCGACATTCCACAAGTTCACGTTCCAGGTGTCGCGAATCTGCTGCAGCCGCGTCTCCGCCTCCTGCTGTGCTTTGGTGCGTTCTGCGAGACTCTTTTCCAGGATGCCGCTCACCACCCACCCTGCTGCTGAAAGACCGATCAGCAATATTGCTGACACCGCGATAAGGGCAGCCTGAGCGGGTCGGCGACGGCACCATTTCCACAGCCGTTCCCTCACCGATGTTCGCCTCGCGGAGATTGAATGACCGTCAAGAAATCGCTGCAGGTCATCGCGAAGATCAGCGGCAGCGGAATAGCGTGCTGCTGGTTCTTTATTCAGACACTTCAGACAAATCGTCTCCACATCCCGATCACACTTAGGCTGCAGTCGAACCGGAGCAACGGGAGTGTCTTCCCTGACCTGTCGCAGTGTTTCCAGAACATCGGGTGCACCAAATGGCGGACGTCCGGTGAGGCATTGATAAAGTATTGCGCCCAGCCCATAGATATCTGCCGATTTCCCGGCAATACGACCATCGCCAGTTTGTTCCGGAGCCATGTATCCAGGGGTACCCACGGCTATCCCGCTGAGTGTATAGGCCGGGTCATGATCACGCCGTGCAAGCCCGAAATCCGCCAGCTTTGGTTCACATTCAACAATCGATAACGGTCCGCCGGATAATGGTCGGGATGTGAACAGCACATTGGCAGGCTTCAGGTCACGGTGAACGATACCACGGGTGTGAGCATACTGGACTGCGTCCGAAAGTCGCACGAGCAAACGGGCAGCTTCGCGACTGTCGAGCGGTGTCATCTGGAGTCGTTCGGCCAGAGTTCCTCCTTCCAGCAACTCCATTGCCAGGTATGGCTGACCATCCTGCTCGCCTGAGTCAAAAACCTGCACAATTCCCGGATGACTCAGTTGCGCAGCTGCCGTAACTTCTCGATGAAATCGAACGACTTCGTCAGCTCCCGCGGCCGTTCCCGATCGAATCTGTTTCAAAGCAACGCTTCGACCGAGAGTGCGATGGTATGCCCTCCATACAACCGCCATACCACCCTGACCGATAATCTCCCGCAATTCGTATCCCGCATGCAATCGAAGTGATTCGCGAACATTGTCTGATCCGCCGAACGGAGCTTCACGAATACAGGCAACCAGAGTATCTTCCTGCGCGGCCGCCAGTGCCATCTGCTGACTGCAGACTTCGCAGCTCTCAATATGCCTTTCGATCAGCGCAGACTGATACTCATCCAGTCGGCCGAGCGAAAAATCAATCAACTCGGCCGGTCCGGGATGGGCAGACGTATCAATTCCGGCGGCTGTCGGCTCACGGTTCATTTTCTGAGAAATTCTCCTCAGCAGAATCAGACAATTTCCTTCCGACGACGACGCAGGCTAATCAGAATTCCGAGAATACCAGTTCCAAACAGTGCCAGAGAATTCGGCTCCGGAACCACCGAAGACTGCACTCGCGACAGATGCGCTCCAAGCCGAAAACCGTTAATGGCGTCTGAATCCATACCGGCGTTTTCAAGAATAAAGCGGTAACGTGACAGGCTGGTGAAGAAGTTCAGAGGCGAATTGAACAGTGATCCCTGAAAACTGGCACCATAGACTTTCCCGAGAGACGGGTTAATCAAATTATCGATCGGATCTCCAAGTCCGAATGGATCTGTTCCGGGGTTCGCTACCGCAACACCATCAATGGTCCAATAGACCTGGAACCCATCGAAAATGATGGGCTCGGAAACTTTGATATCAAAAATGTCGGTTCTCCAGAATCGATTGGGATTTCCCGCAAGTGGCGCCGCCGGTCGTTCAAACACAAACTCCAGCCATTCCCCGTTCGCAGTCGGCGTAATTACTTCCCGAACCGTAAGATCGGTTCCACCCAGTGATTTTACAGAGCCATCAAGCGTCAGCGTTTCCAGCTCTGTGAAGTTAATGGGGAAGTTCTGATTCACCATGCTATACTGGCTTCCGGTGACAACCAAACCGGCACTGGCTGCATTGGAAATTACAATCCAGCACCCAACAAACAGCAGCATCGCTGCGGTACTACGAAATCGTTGAAAAAACATTTGGACCCCCTGCAGGACAATTCTCGAAATTCTGAATGGCAAGGTTCACTGTTCGTGACCAAACCTCCCAAATCCCAAAGCAGTGATCGCTATCCATCCTGTCAGAGAACTGCACGTTTTCTCAAAAAATTTCCAATATTTGTTTTGAGTCGCTCAGGCTTACCTTTTCGACAATACCCAAGTGATAAATTTCAGGCTTCGTTCGTCAGGCTTCGTTCTCGCGTCGGGGTAAGCCACTCTCCTCAGTCAGTTCGGCAACCTCGGCACGCAATCGACGAAGCACCCGGGATTTCGAAATCAGGGCCGCATTGATGGAAATGCCAAGCAACTCAGCAGTCTGTGCAGCAGATTGGCCGAAAACAATCTGCTGAGAAAATGCTTCCCAGGTCGACACAGAGAATTCCGATCGAATTAACTCCAGCGTCCGTCGCGTAATCCAGTGATCATGCTCCTCATCCCACATTCGGCACAGGTCGCTGCACGGGTCCTCGATATTCTCAAGGGTCTCCGTAGCTACCACTCCCACAGCGTTTCTGGCATTGATCTCACGGTATCTGCGAAGTCGGTTCGTCAGGATGTTACGGATCCAGAGTCGAAATGCGCCGCTTCGCCCGTTGTGCGAGAACTGCGTAATTTCCTTGACGACGACCGACAACACCTCCTGAACCAGGTCGTCGACGTCCTGTACAGGAATCCCTCGCGCCAGCAAAATACGGCGAATAAAGGGCGTGTAGGTATCCACGAGTCTTTGCCAGGATGCCTGGTCACCCGGGTTCTGCACTCTCTGTAACAGACTTAAAGGTGTGGTATGCACTGTCATTCAAATACTCAGTCAGGCGGAAACTCAGTCAGGCGGATCTGCTCTGCTGAAACAACGGCCGTCTGCTCCGCAGCATTGGCAGCCAATGTCTGCTTCCTTCCAAACAACGAGCCAACAGCTTCCAGAACGTAGTAGAAAACCGGGGTAAGAAATATTCCGAACACGGTGACCCCCAGCATCCCTGCAAACACGCCAATACCCAGAGTTCTGCGCATTTCCGCACCGGCTCCTTTTGCAACTGCCAGCGGGACAACTCCCAGAATAAATGCGAACGAAGTCATCAGAATCGGACGCAGACGAAGCCGACAGGCGGTCACAGTGGCATCAAAGGCGGTCGCTCCGGCAGCGCGTTTTTCCTTCGCAAATTCCACGATCAGAATGGCATTTTTGCTGGCCAGACCGACCAGCACCACCAGCCCGATTTGCACAAAAATGTTCAGGTCCATTTTGGCCATTGCCACGCCCGCGATCGAACACAGCAGACACATTGGTACCACCAGAATTACGGCCAGAGGCAGCCGCAGACTTTCATACTGTGCGGCAAGCAGCAGGTAGACGAGCACCACGGCGAGTGCGAACACAATAATGGCCGTATTGCCTGCTCGAATCTGCATAAAGGTGAGTTCCGTCCACAGAAAGCTCATTCCTTCAGCAAGCTCCGATTCCGCCAGTTCTTCAACCAGGGAGATCATCTGACCGGAACTCACGCCCGGCGACGTTCCTCCATTGACGGTTGCCGCGTTCACGCCGTTATAGCGAGTCACAAGACCAGGGCCGCCGATGTCACTGACGCTGACAACACTTCCCAGCGGAACCATTTCACCCAGCTGATTCCGCACCTTCAGCTGACGAACATGCTCCGGCGAGATTCGAAAGGCCGGATCAGCCTGAAGATTGACCTGCCAGGTTCGTCCGAACTGGTTAAAGTCGTTCGTATAATAGCCTCCCAGATACACCTGCAGAGTCAGAAATACTTCGCTGAGTGGCACACCCATCGACTTGCATTTTGTGCGATCCACGTCGACATACATCTGTGGGGTATTTGCACGAAACGTGTTGAACATGCCAACCAGCCCTGGCGTACTGTTGCCAGCCTGCGAAAAAGAATCGGCGGCATCCTGCAATGCATTAAAGCCTGCGACAGCTCGGTCCAGGATCATGATTTTGAAACCCCCGGCATTTCCGAGTCCGTCCACAGCGGGTGGCCCAAAGACAGCCACCGCACCATCCTGAATGCGGCTGAAGGTGGTCTTCCTGAGCTGTGCGGCAATATTGTCCGATGACAAATCACTGCCGTGTCGGTGTTCGAATTCATCAAGGATCACAAACATCGAACCGAAATTGGAACCATTCGCATTCTGCACGACCGACATACCCGGGATGGAGATCACGTCCGTAACCCCCTTAATCCCTGGATATTGTTCGGGATTGTCTTTGTCACCTCGGGCAATCAGGTCGATCTCCCTCATCGTCTCGCTGGTGCGTTCCAGCGAAGCCGCATCGGGTAATTGCACATTGACCAGCAGATAGCCCTTATCCTGCGCAGGAACGAAACCCAGCGGCACATGAGTGAATCCGTACCATGTCGCTGCCAGAAGCCCCCCATACACCAGAAGTGAAATCACACTCAGACGCAGCAGCCAGCCGACGCTCATCGCATACACGCTGCTCGCTGTGTCGAACGACTTATTGAAAAGTTTAAAGAACCATCCCAGTAGCAGATTCAGGATTCGAGTCAGCGGATCTCGCTGTTCGGACTTCGGCCTGAGCATCAGTGCGGCCAGTGCCGGACTGAGGGTCAATGAGTTGAGTGCAGAGAAAAACGTGGACACGGCAATGGTGACCGCAAACTGTCGAAAAAACTGTCCGGTAATACCACTGATGAAAGCACAGGGAATAAAAACGGCCATCAGCACAAGAGAAATTGCAACAACCGGCACTGCAACTTCATCCATCGCTTTCCTTGCGGCATCCCGTGGTGATAAGCCATGCTCAAGGTGGTGCTCAACAGCTTCGACGACCACAATCGCATCGTCCACCACAATACCAATTGCAAGCACCAGCCCCAGCAAAGACAGATTGTTCAGGCTGAATCCCATGGCCGCCATCAGGGCAAACGTTCCAATGATCGCCACAGGCACGGCAATCAGCGGAATCAGTGTGGCTCGGCAGGACTGCAGAAACACAAGCACCACAATACCCACAAGCAGAATTGCATCACGCAGTGCTTTAAACACTTCATGAATCGATTCCTCAATAAATGGCGTGGTATCGTACACGATTCCATAGGAAATCCCGGCCGGAAAAGTGCGACTCAAATCCTTCATCTTATCTCGGATGCGATTTGCAGTATCCAGTGCGTTGGACCCAGGCAGCTGGTAAACGGTCAATCCCACGGAAGGCTGACCATTCAAATAACAGAGGGTGTCCTGATTTTTTGCCCCCAGTTCCACTCCCCCCAGTGAGACACCACTTTCACTTGTTCGTTTTTCTGAAACCAGATCCCTCAGTCGAACAAGATCACCATCCCGGCCAGCACGAACAATAATCTCACTGAACTGATCAGCTGTCGTCAGTCGCCCCAATGTACTAAGCGTATACTGAAACGCCTCACCAGTGGGCACAGGTGGTCGAGCCAGAGAACCGGCAGCTACCTGGATATTCTGCTCTCTCAGCGAAGCAACAACATCGGAGACGGTCAGACTTCTGGCGGCAATCTTTTCAGGATCCAGCCATACTCGCATGCTGTAATCCTGCTGTCCAAACATCGTGATATCGCCCACACCAGAGATCTGAGCAAGTTCGTCCTTCAAATTGATCGTCGCAAAATTGCTGATCGCCAGCTGATCTGCTGAGTTATCCGGCGAAAAAATATTGACCACCAGCAAAATGCTGGGCGACTTTTTCTTTACACTCACGCCAGTCTGCTTAACAACATCCGGCAGGGAAGGAATTGCCAGATTGACGCGGTTTTGCACCAGTACCTGCGCCATGTCCAGGTTCACGCCCACATCAAACGTGACGGTCAAACTGTACTGGCCGTCATTGGAACACTGAGACGACATGTACAGCATATTTTCAACGCCGGTAACCTGCTGCTCAATCGGCGCTGCGACCGTATCGGCAACGACTGCAGCATTGGCCCCTGGATATGTACACGTCACCTGAACCGTTGGAGGTGCAATCTCCGGATACTGTGCAATGGAAAGCGTGGTAACCGCGATACCGCCAACCAGCACAATAACCACCGACAGAACACCCGCAAAAACGGGTCGATCGATGAAGAATTTTGAGATTCCGGACACAAACGTGTTCCTTTGGTTTTTGTTCCAGGACTTAAAGGATTCAGCGAACAGACTGACTAATGAGCCGATCTCTCACGGATTTGTGCCGAACGATTCGTCGACTTCGCATCCTCTGAAGCCACCGCCACCGGCTGTCCTGCACGAACGCGCTGCAGTCCTCTGACAATCACCTTATCCTCCGCACTCAATGGTCGCGGATCCGCTTGTCCCTCTTCCGCTACGGAAATGATCTCGCGAAACGCACCATTTCGGGATCCGACATTTGCCATCACGCGTACTGCTTTGCCATCCGCACCAACGAGGTAAAGAAACCGCCTGCCACCGGATGCCATCAGACTTGACTCGGGAACCAGCTGAACACTTCGCGGATTTCCCAGAGGCAGTCGAATCCGAGTGTACATCCCGGGAGTCAGTACTCTCGGACCTCGTTCGGGTTTGGGATTGGGACACAAAGCCTTGAGCTGGATCGTGCCCGTCTGAGCATTAAACACGTTATTGACGAATTGAACTTTTCCGGACAATGGATAGTCATCACCGTGCAGAGCCAGTCCGATATCGACCGGGAAATTTCCGTCCGCGCTGACCTCAAGTTTTCCATCGCGCAACTGCTGCTGCAGCCTCTGCATGGTATTTTCATCAATATCAAAGGAGACCCTGACATCGTCCACCGACACAATCGTTGTCAGAAGAGTCGACGAAAAAACTCCGCTGGGTCCGCCCGTTACCAGATTGCCCTCATCCACAAGCGAATCACCTGTGCGACCCGCCATAGGTGCGGAGACAACACAATATGACAGACTGATCTCGGCCGCCTCTTTCTGTGCGAGGGCCAGTTTAAGGCTGGCATTTGCTTCAGCATTCTCCGAGATGGCCTTCAGCAGATCGTCCTCAGAATTCGCATTCTGTTTCCGAAGCTTTTCCTGCTGGTCCAGTACCGTTTTTGTTCTGTTAAACTGTGCTTCAGCAAAGGCAACCTGCGCATCAGCTTTGTCAAGCTCTGCCTTAAACGGTCGCGGATCAATCTCCACCAGCAGCTCACCCGCTTTAATCTCCTGCCCAGGCTGAAAGGCGACCTTATCCACAAATCCCGTCACTCGGGATCGGATTTCAACCTGTTTTGAGGGTTCTACCCGACCCGTGAAGTACTCATAATCGGTAATTGCAGATGCAGTCGGAGCGGCAACAGTCACCTCAGGAACCGCTTCCTGAGTGCCGGCGGCTCGTTCGGCCTCGGCACCACAGCCAGCCAGAACACATGTACCAAAAATCGTCAGCAACATGCCCATCAGGTGAGCATTGCCCACACCTTCCTGAAACGCCCAGTTCCTTGATTCGGCAATGTTCTTCATGGACTTTGAATTCCTGGTCTGCAACTTCGGTCTGTTCAGGGAGGCCAGAACGTCTTGTATCCTGAAGAAAAACGGCTTACAACCGCGTGGGGCGGTCTGCCAGAGCAGGCAGGACCTCCCGGAGCTCGGCCTGTCACGACCTGTGAAACAAAAACTCACCTCACTCCAGAGGAGACCGGATGGACATCTGTCATTCTCATCCTGCAGGCTTTTACCCATACAAAGCAACATACCGGGAAACAGCGTCGTGAATTCCTCACGTCTTTTCAGTTCCACTCCTGCGAGAGGACTCCATGAATTCGCAAAAAGCCCGAAAGGTCCTTGTCAGTGACTTCGACGGGACAATGACTCAACACGACTTTTATCAGCTTGCCATCGAGCGTCTGATCTCACCGAACGAACCTGATCACTGGACCGATTACCGGGCTGGCAGAATCACCCATTTCGAGGGTCTCCGACGGTACTTTGCAGCCATCAGAGGCACTGAGCAAGATGTGATTGCGATTCTGGCTCGAATGCAGCTCGATCCGGATTTAGCTCGTTCCGTCAGGAAGCTTCAGCTGGCAGGGTGGGAAGTTGTCGTCGCTTCCGCGGGCTGCGAATGGTATATCCGTCGCCTGCTCAGTCAGGCCGGTGTTTCGGTAGAGGTGCACGCCAATCCCGGGCGATTTGAACCAGGTGAGGGGCTCCTGATGGAGAGGCCTGTTGACTCACCGTTTCCGTCGGACCTGCTGGGTATCGACAAATCGGCCATCGTACAGCATTTCCTTTCCGAAGGAGCGACCGTCGCTTTTGCGGGAGACGGATATCCGGACATCCAGCCAGCCCAACTGGTTTCCCCTGATCTGCGATTCGCCCGCAGAGATCTGGCGGCCGTTCTGCAGGGACAGGGCCTCAGCTTCACACACTTTGAAGTCTGGTCGGAAATCGCCGATTCACTGCTTTCGTCTGGCCATTGATTGAGTCATGGCCCGAATTTTCTGAGACACTGCCTGCAATTAACAGGTCAGCACCAATAGTGTTTGGCACGAAATTTGCGCCGCCTCACGCATGAGAATCATATTTGTTTTGGCATGCTTTTTTGCGCTTAGCCCTGGCAGTGAATCTGTAACCTGCCAGAGTGCATCGTCAGCAGCATCCGCGGCGAATGCGGTACCGTCGAATGACGCACCCGGTCAGACTCGCCGTGAGCCCAGGGCGAGGCCTGCGATTGAGGCGTCCGATGTTCAGGGGCTGAAGTATTTTGATACGCTGAAACCGGTGTGATCAGCGATCAGATCGTGAAATTCGGATCCCACAAAGCGGACGCCTCACCCGATCACACGGTGCGCCTTGTAACTGATTCCGCTTCGGAACACACCAGTCGCGGGAGTGCAGCCACTGGCACGAGCACATGCCCATCGTGCGACGGCAAGCTTCGTCTTGCCACAGATGTGCTGGACATTCGAAATGATCTGCCTCTCTATGTCGGGATGGGCGTCGCTCGAAGAACTGGAACGGCACATCGCAAAAATAAGATCTGCTGAAGAGTAAGGCACCCGCGCGCTCAGCACACCGGGCCGTTCGATCCTGCGCGGTGCCTTAAGCCACCTCTGCCCGATGTGGCTGGATCCTTGTCAGCGGTTCGCAAAATGCTGCCGATCCTCTCATAACTTACGCTGCCGTCAATCAACCGCAATCGCAGTGCCGAACACTATTGGACCTGACCCCTTTTTACATCTTGACACCGGGCCGCTCGCCAAATCACAAAGCAATTTGGCGAGCGGGATGCGTCAGCTTCCCGAGTATGCAGACTCTGTAAAGGGCCAGCTGGGAGTTATTCTTCTCAAATCTGAACGGTTGACTGCTGGCCATTGTTTTGATTGGCTTTGTTGGTAGTTCTGGATCTCCAGGGCATCACTTGTGGAGCGTGATCTGCTCGGCAGGAGCCTCGCCTTCCCGGTGATTCAACAACCAGAGAACTCCAGCGTTCCTGGAATCGCAGAGCATCACTCGGAGAGTGATGACTACTATCTTTCAGGTGACGCACCTCAGTCACGCAGCGGCGTCTCTCCGAGACGTCGGGATTCGCGAGTCTCGGAGAGACTCGCCTACGTGGGGCGATCGCATGGGTAAACCTTCGTTCCGGAAGACCCCATTGAGTGAACGAACGGAGCGACCGCCTCCGGGAAGAATGGCTTTAGACTTCACGCCTTTGCGTTCATTCAGAGCAAGGACGGGCAGGAATGCCCATCCTACAATGTCTTCACAAAAGTCGAGGCCAGCCGCTGCGAATACTGGTGGCGTAACGATTCGTCATGATGCCTTCCACCGCAGATCACAGCACGACGACTCTCTTCACCCCAGGTCGGCCCCAACCGGCCTTGTGCCGGTCGAGCCCAGGTTTGAAAACTACAAGGATCAAACCTAAGGCCTGCAGCACGCCAGCCCCGCCCCGTTTTACGTCACCTGAGCGCGCGTTTAAAAACTCCAGCGGGCAAAGTAGTTGCCAAACCTGGGTTCCATCGGCGTGAAGCCGATGGGGGCCGGTTCCTCACTTCGTTCGTCCGTAGTTGCCAAACCCTGGCTCTCCCGGCACAAGGCCGGGAGGGGCCACGTCGATGGATCATCGCTGACGCATGATGATGCGGTCAGTCAGCTGACCATTCGGAAATATCCGGATGGCAGCCGGGCGACGTTCAGTTATGACAATGTGGGCAATCGCACCTTGATGGCGGACAGCACGGGACGATACACTTCTGCTTGATGTCAACCCGGTCTGTTTCACACAGGGCGGTGAGCGACCAACGGAAGCGACAGATCGCATTCGTGCGGAAGCACGGGCTCGCGTCAGGGGCCGTGCCCCTCGGGGCAAACGATGGTGACAGCCAGTCCGAACAGTCAGCGGCACACGTATTCGTACGACGGGATCGGAACGAGACGATCGCTGGACGGGACCCGCACGACGTACGGATACGACTCGGCCAATCAGCTGCGGTACGGACAGGCGGTGGCGGGTCGCACCACGTTCCAGTACGATCTGACGGGAAATCAGCGGATTGAGCAGCCACCGACCGGCAATCGCACGACCAACACATGGAACTACGAGAACCAGCCGACTCAATATCTGCTGCCTGCTGGTTCTCCGGTGACCATGGCATACAACGGAGACAACCGCAGAATTTCTCTGCAGCAGGGAGCCACCACCACGAACTTCGTGTGGGATTCGGTGATTGATGCGTATGTGAAGGAACTGGACGGCTCGAACGTCGTGCAGGCTGTTTACACCAGTGAACCGCAGCACTACGGAGCGGTCCTCAGCCAGCGCCGCGGATCGACCAGTCATGTTCTGCATGCCGATGCTCTGGGAACCACCCGGTTACTGACCGCCAGTGCCGGTGCATCCTCGGATACGTACCTGTTCGACGCCTGGGGCAATCTGATCACCAGCAGCGGAACCACCGTCAATCCGTTTCGATGGGTTGGACGGTATGGGTATTATATGGATCAAAGCACCGGACTGGTGTATGTCCGGGCAAGGATGTATCTGCCGACCGGGGCGAGGTGGGCGAGTGTGGATCCAATAGATCGACAGGCGAGATCACTAAAGAAGATGTTCCCAGTGGAGAATCCTTTCCGGAGGGCTTCGACTTTATGCCGACAACAACCAATCACCGACCTGCTTTCTGGGACAACGATAAGGGGAAAGAAAGGCCAGTAAGAACGTGGTGGCTGTTTGACTTTGATTGCTGTTGCCCGGATTTGCAGAAGCGATATGTCATACAATACGCAGAGGTTGAAAGCTTATGATTCAATACGTTAAGCATCGGGGACTTGTAATATGCTTCGCGTTTTCAGCATTAGCGTTGTGTGTGTGTACGTTGGTGTGGAAGTCGACTGATTCGCCGGTCAAAGAGAGTCAGGTCATCAAAAAGCATCTGCGCACACTGCTGTATGCAGATCGCGATGAACTGCTGCTTCCAACCATTGAAGCAATCATTAGTCTTGATGACAACATGAACGGTCGTCTCCGGTCGCATTCAAACGATTCGATTGCGATGATTTGCTACTGGCATCGAATACTGAATCACCTTGATTCGCTGCCTGAGGAATCCGCTCGACGCGTACAGCTTGAGACTGTTGCTCAAAACTTCGGTCAGTTTTTCCAAAGTCGCTTTGCACTCCCATGCCCCGAGAACTGGTTGGCCACAATTCGGAATGGGCACCTAAGAGACAATCGAACGGTGCGGTTTGCCTGCGAGAGCATGGCATTTAGCAGTGAAAAGCAAGAGGTAACCCCGGAGTTGATTGTAGACAACAGGAGCAGCAGTTGGACAGGTCAGCTCCGAGTCCCGGGGTTTGGTGGCCCCCGTGGAGTTCCGGCGGACTGTGTTGTGCCGTCTGATATCAGGGACTCCATGACAGAGATATTTCTGAGAGATTCCATTAATTCAGTATCTGCAATAGCTGACGATCGAAACATATTCCTGATTCTTCCCATTCACCGCCATATGTCGATGAAAAATTGGGTAATCTGTCTCGAACGGATCGCTGGTGAGGAAATCAACCGTGTTAAATGGAGACGACTGTCCAGGATGCCGTGGGGGCCTTCGGCCTTTGGATCTGGCATGCAGGTCATTGCAACGCAGCCTCGAGTTTTTGATAATCGCTTGTTCCTGTTTACGTGTTTCGGGAGGACGATTTCAATCGAAGTGTTTGACGAGGAATCAGGGGATCTTCTGGAACTGTTTGCTACTCTGCCTCCGAAGAATGTAAACGGTCTGTATATAAGCGAGTCCGCAAAGGTTTTACTACATCAGGTCGGCGGAACAGAAGTTGTCCGGAGGATGCAATTCCATTCTGCGTATCAAATTCCCAGTGTTTATGCTGAGTTTTGAACGGTGTTGAGTTGAGATTCGGGGTAACCGTTCACGGGTCGGTGAATAGTTTCGGAGCAGATTGACCATTCAGGCTGGCGTTGACGGCGTCGCAAAGCCATTGATAGATCGGTCGTTTCCGGAGGCGGCAGGTTTCGGACATCGCCAGCATTCGTTCGATGAAGCGACTTCCCGCTGCACTCTGAGTTCCGAATGAGAGCTTCCGGTAGATCACGGCAGGACGCAGTGCGAGTTCGGCCGTATTGTTGGTCGGTTCGATGCCCTGAATGTCGGCAAACGTCCGTAACCAGGCGCGGTGTTTATACAATTCTTTGCATGTTCCCTTCAGGCGTTTCTTTCCGCTGCACCTTCCGCGCAGCAACAAGTGATTCACCCTATTGCGAACGGGCTGGATCTGTGCCTGAAACGTTTCCCAGGAAATTTCGCCCGACTTATGCCGATGCCAAATGCTGAACATGATTCTGACTTGTCGTTTCAAATCGAATCCCAGCCGTTTTACCTGATTATCATGATGGTCGACCAGCGCCTGGAAGTCGCGTGCCAAATGAGCCCAGCACCATTGCAGGCGTTCGGCACGCCAGGACATTTGGTCGCGGTAGATCGTAACGGTTCACGGCCTCCGCCATTCAGCAGAGAGGGCGCGGTGTGTTTGCTGAGCTTTGCTGCAGATGAGCGCGATATGACGTTGATGAGTGGTTGTACCGGCCGGTTGACACCGGGCCGCTCGCCAAATCGCAAACGGTTTTGGCGAGCGGGATGCGTCAGCTTCCCGAGTATGAATGCTCTGTAAAGGGCCAGCTGGGGATTATTCTTCTCAAATCTGAACGGTTGACTGCTGGCCTCTGTTTTTATTGGCTTTGTTGGTTGTTTTAGGTCTCCTGAGGATCACTTGCGGCGATTGATCGGCTCGGCAGGAGCCTCGCCCTCCCGGTGTGATCGGCTCGGCAGGAGCCTCGCCCTCCCGGTGTGATCGGCTCGGCAGGAGCCTCGCCCTCCCGGTGTGATCGGCTCGGCAGGA
>JALHMY010000040.1 GCA_022843805.1 Fuerstiella sp. | reverse complement strand
ATGCCTGCCCCCTGTCCACGGTAAAAAATCCCGAAGACAGTGTGGTCGGCTTGTCTCAACTCTCATAATGGCTGGTTTTGAAGCGCCCTTTCCTGGCTGGTTTTAAGCGCCCACTGACAGGCAGTATCGCATGATTCTCAGGTGATCGACAACGATACGTATGTCAAGGCATGTGGAACTCGTGGTAGAATTGTGATCGTTCGTGGAGTTGGCGAAACTCCTGCACAATCTATGAGCCTTTGACTTCTCGCTTGAGGAGCCAATTGACGGACAGTATCTCACCGGAGGCTTGCCTGGTTCGCGGAAGTTTTCAAGAAGGCGTCAGGCCGAAGCGTTTCGAAGAGGCTCTGTGGAGAAAGTCCGGGGAAGTCAAAACGGGCGATGCCGCCCCTATCCGAAGTGCACTGCAATCAAAAGGAAATTTCGATGGAAGCATTTGGTATTATTGGCATGTCTATGGGGACAATGGGTTTTATTTTTGCCTTGAGCGCGCTAAGCCAGATCTCGGAGCTGAAGAAACAGTTGAGAGAATCTGGAACCTTGCCGCAGGAAAAGTCTGAGAAGAAATCGCCCTGGCAATAAGAAATCGCATTGCGGGATGAAACGCCCGACGTACCCAAAAGGCCTTTGACTTGTCGCTTGCCGAGTCAATATGGCGCCAGATTCCGAACGGGAGCAAGGGCGAGTGACAGTAGGGCCCCGCCCAGAGTTGATTCGTATTTTTATTTTTTGTTGAACCTTTTTCCACCAAATATGTTTTACCGCTTTTTTCAAAAACAGGGGAGGAAGGGGGGGCTTGAAACCAGGGAGTGGCTGGTTATGCTAAAGAGGTTTTGAGAAGTGGCTTACTGACGAGGTCTTGAACTGGTCACGTCTTCTAATCATTGTAGTCCGCCATGAATGGCAAAGAGCAGGAACTCAGTCGGTAAAACGCCGCTTCGTGAACGGATGCCTTGTCCATCACGCTGACCGTATCGGATTGCTCATTCACGGTTGAAACTCTGCCCGAGTCCACGGCGCTCCTGCTTTGAGTATTCAGCGGAACCTTTCAGAGAATTCGGAGGTGCAGAGTACTGGCCCGTACCATGGCTGCGAGAACGGCGGTACAGTCCTCTGCCGAGTCGACTATGACTGCGAATGGAATGAAGGGGAAGACAAATGCAAAAAGACGGAATTCGTTATTTACAGTGCGTTCGCCCCACTTTTCTGTGAGGATCTGCCATGAAAAGATTGTCCGGGTATTCGAGCAGAAGTGTCGCAATCATCCTCCTGGCTCTCATTACTGTGCTGTGTTGTCAGCAGACCGGATCCGCTCAGGTTAAGGACGCGGACCGTACCATCCTGAAGGTTCTGGCGGCGGCCCAGCGTCAGCATGAGAAAGCTTTTCCGCGGGGCTCAATGAAAGCGACTGTGGAAATTGAGAGTCGCCAATATGTCGGTAAGCTGCACGCGATCTGGGATGGAGATCGATACTTTGTTGAGGCGGATTCCGCACAGCCGGAACTGCAGCTCGACGGCACTGCGACCTCCAAAACACGGAACGAGCATGTCGTGTTGGTGTTTCGTCCCGGTGAACTGGGCATCTACATTTCGGCCGCCCGTTATGCAGGTCACAATTTCCGAAACCCTCGCGTTGAGGAACGCTATGAGGTTCGGCCGTTGTTTGTCTGGTATGTAACAGCAAGAGGTGGAACAGGAACATGGAGCGAGTTACTCGATCGCCAACTGGCTGAAGACACTCCTTTTGAAATTTCTGTGATGGAATTGGAAGATGGACGGGTACACGTAGCCAGCACTGACGTTGCGACGGGCGGTTCGTTTGTGACGGTGTACTCCATGAAGCATGGAGGCAACGTTGTCGAGTATTACAGTATTCCGTCATCGAAGAGACGCACACGTGAACGAGGACGTTATCAGTGGCAGGCAGTGGATGCCGATCGATGGGCTTTAAAGGAGTACGTGGAAGAAACAACCTCGGTCCACGATGAACAGTACCTTGATGCAAAGACCTATCGGCTGTTGGTGGAAGAGTTTGATCCGAACCCTGTGATTCCCCCGGATCGTTTTGAGTTTTCTTCGCTGCAGATCCCGCCAAAAATCAAGGTTGAGGTCATCGGCCCTAAAAAAGAAGAGCATGGTTCTGCCCTTCCACCGAAGCCCGCTGCCGGAACAGCGATTCCCGAAGAAAAATTCCTGGAGCTGGCAGATATCCTGCGAACCAGTCAGTTTGGTCGATCGCGTCCGAAATGATCCCCCTGCGGAAGGAATGGAGCGATGCAGGTCACGTTCAACCGGTACACTGCAGTCCGTCATGTTGTCACGGGGTTCCGCATCCTGCTTCTGTGTGCTGCTGTATCGGCGAGTTCACTGAGCGGGATGGCGGCAGATCAGACAGGTTCACGTCGCCAGCACTGTGGCAGTTACTGTGTCTACACAGCCCTGAAGCTTTTCGGAAGAGGACCGCCACAGTTTGAGCAGTTCGAGAAAGTGCCAGCAGCAAGGTGCCACAGCAGCAAGGTGCCACAGCAGCAAGGTGCCAGGCACCTGTCTGCCCCGTAGTGGTGCGCACAGCTTCAGCGATGAAATCGCAATCAAAGCGGATTCCAAACTCGCTCGAAGCCAAAATCAGCGAAGTGCTTTTCGTTGGCCGTTGCGAAGTGGGTCACTCCGTGGTGCCGCAGAGTATACGCCAGCCGTGCATCAATGATGTGTCGGAAGCCTGCCGTTGTCGTCTTAGCCCACTGCCAGAGAGGAGTGGCCACCAGCGGTTCGTAGTCGCCGAATTCCCACTTAGGGTTGCTTCGCAGAATCTCGCAAAATACAGCCGCGTCGGCTGGCGATTTTGGACTCCGGAACAATGCCGGATTCCGCAGCTGCATGTAGATCTCCACCAGAACCAGGCCGCACAGCAGAAACCGTTCGGTGCCCGCAGCCCGCTCCTCAAAAAATCGTCTCGCCGGCACGTGAAAAGGCGATTGTGGATTTGCCGCATAGAGGAAGAGGTTTGTGTCAGCAGACAATATCACGCCTCACCCGCGTCCTTCGATTGCGTCCGCTTCAACGTTAAACATCGCCGGATCGAGCAGAAAGTCGCCGCCGCAATCGAGCGTAGGAAACTGCCAACTTCCTGTAGACTCCACCCGGCTTGGGAAGCGATCAACGAAATGCTCAGCCGCCTTCCGCATCACCTCGGAGAGGGACCAATCTTGTTGTTCCGCAATCTCTTTGAGTCTCCGGTAAAGCGGATCCGGAAACTGGACCTGTGTGCGTATCATGATGGTGATTGTACATCTACATCAGAATGACGTCAAATCGAATCTTTCTTTGGGTCAGGAGCGGTTTTGTGTTGATTTTCGTTAAGGACGAGCTTTGGGTGAGCTTTCGGTGCCAGGTGAGCTTTCGGTGCCACGCACCTAATGAGTTTTGAGTTTTAGGTGCCTGGCACCTAGTCAGGAAATTCTGGGCTGCCGTCATCTGCTGAGTCATTCCCAGAACGGCATCGAAATGCAGGTCTACTGCGCGATCATCGCATGCATCCTGATCAGTCTGTGGGCCGGGAAGAAGCCTACGCTGGGGAAGAAGCCAACGCTGCGAACTCACGAGATGATCTGCTGGTACTTCTGCGGCATGGCCGAAGAGGAAGAACTGCTGGCTCATCTGTCGCATGCCATCAAGGTCCCACACTGCCATCAAGGTGCCACGCACCTGCGGCGGGATCTGCCAGAATTTGCCTAAGCGTTCACGGTGCACGGCACGGATCCAGTACTCACGGTGCCAGGCACGAAATGAGGTGAGCGATGAATGAGGCGTACCCAAAACGTGGCGTCCGTTCGGCTGCGATCGCAGAATCATGCAGGTATCTATGGGACTAAGAATATAACCCTGGCGTGATTGACACCTTCATGCACTGGTTGTACACTCGCACCTACAACTATGAATGGACAACATTTGAAAGCACGTATTCCGGGAGGCACGGTCATGCCACGGGTGAAACGGTCGGAGATCTTTTCGAAGGACGAAGTTCAGGCATTTCACTGCAGCAATCGCTGTGTCCGCAGGACACGACTGTGTGGCAAAGACCCCAGGTCGGGAAAAGATTTCTCCTATCGCAAAGACTGGATCCGCGATCGCATGGAAGTGCTTGCGGGAATCTTCGGCATTGATGTTCTCAGCTTTGCGGTGATGGACAATCACATGCATGTGGTGCTCAGAACTCGGCCGGATGTGGTGAAACTCTGGTCCGATGAAGATGTGGCGATGCACTGGTGGCGATTGTTTCCAAAGCGAAAAAAGACAGATGGCAGTCCGGAAGAACCGAGCGATCTGGAACTGAATAAGATTCTCGGTAATGTGTCACTTCTCAAAAAACGACGAGAGCGTTTGTCGAACGTGTCGTGGTTCATGAAGTGCCTGTCCGAACCCATTGCCCGCCGCAGCAATGCGGAAGAGGAAGTGACCGGCCACTTTTGGGAGGGGCGTTTCAATGCGAAGCCCCTTGTGGATGAAACGGCGATAGCCGCCTGTATGGCCTATGTGGATTTGAATCCCATTCGAGCAGGTCTGGCGCTGACTCCGGAGACCAGCGAATATACCAGCGCGCGAGAACGGATTCTGGACTGGGTTCGACTGAAAGATCTCTCGGGGCCGACGAATCTCGCGGCCCCGGCCCCGTCAGCGATTCCCGTTTCGATCGAAGCGATGCAGGCAGTGGAGCTCACGGAGCAGGCATTGGATTCCGCAGTTGAACCCGGCTCAGAATTCGCTATAGAATCGGCATCGGCTTCAGCCAATGAGCCTTGCTGCGAATCACAGGATGTAGTTGAATCGCAGTCCGAAACAGTTGAATTGCCTGAATGTGTTGAATTGCCTGAATGTGTTGAGGTGCCTGAAACAGCGAGCGAGAAATGGGAAGTCCGATCCGGCTGGCTGGCACCTCTGGAGCTCGCGTCGACTCTCATCGAAGACCGAGCAACGCCCTCTGGGCGTCGAGCCAGTAACAAAGGCTGTCTGCCGATGAGTCTTGACCAGTATCTTCAGTTGCTGGACTGGACCGGTCGACAAATTCGTCAGGACAAGGTGGGCCATATTCCGGCAGAGTTTGCCCCCATTCTGGAGCGTCTGAATTGCAGCGCGGAGACATGGGTGGATCTCGTCAGGAATTTCCGCAAACGATTCCGCACAGAAGCCGGACTCTCGACGTCTGTCCTTGCGTTCCGCTCGCTCCGACTGTCTCGAAGAGCCGCACAGGCGTCGATCTCCTGACCGGTGTTCGATATATCGGGCTGACAACAGACATTCGATCTCCGCCTTTCGACAACCGCCATTGAGTGACAGCGGTACTGCGCGACAGCGTTGCCGGGCACGATGATGCCGGGGTACAAACGGAGCAAGTCACCGTGCTCCCGCAGGAACTGTCGCGTCGCTCCGTACCTAATGTTGCCATCGAAGGCTGCGCAGATCGCCAGCGTTCGCGGGCTGTTGCGTCAGCCAGCGGCACGGCGATCGTCAGCCGCGAATACCGGGAAAACGCAGGCAATCCGTCCGGAACGATCACCAATCGCTCCACACTCTCGACAACAACGGCCCGGATACGCGCCCAGGGATGCCTGTGCTCGATTCCTTCCCTGTCTCCCGAGCGCTATTGTCCGATGCTTGCCCTCATCGGCACTCTTGTCCCGCATCCGTCTGCGGAAACACGCTGCCATGGAAGTGCACGTTGCATTCCAGTGGCCGTTCGCTGCTGAGCGTTGACGTCTCAACGGTGGAAACATCCTCGCGACGCCAGATCGGTCGTGTCACCGTTCCTGCAAGCCACGGAAATCATCGAAATTTCCTGATTCGGTGCCACTGATTCGGTGCCATGCACCTGATTCAATCAGGTGCATGATTCAATCAGGTGCATGGCACCTTGTTGTGTTGTATTGGACAGCGGGTGACCACCTTGCCTGTCAGGGGAATCGCCCAGTGTCTTGAGTCTCAGGTATCTGGCACCCTGCGAAGAATTGGCACTTTGCGACGAATTTCCGGACATTTGAGCACATCCAAACACCATAGAAAGCGTGCAAGGTGCCTGGCGCTTGTACGCAAGGAAACGCTGCAAGACCTAACGCCAAAGTGCATGGTACCTTGCTGAAGTACAGGATTCCGCTTCAGGTGCATGGCACCTTGCTGCACGCTGCTACAGGATTCCGCTTCAGGTGCATGGCACCTTGCTGCACGTGGCACCTTGCTGCACGTGGCACCTTGCTGCACGCTGCAGTAAGAACTTCGAGTTCTTTCGAACTCGGCTACCGACACGATTTTGCGGACGTTTCGGACTTTTCGGAATGTTCGGCGTTGTGATGACAGTTTTCTTCGAGCATCAGATGTTCAAGCCCGGTGTGTTGCGGGGGGGCGACCTAATCTCAAGCAGAGTGGGTAGATTCCAGCGGTTTTCGCCCGGGAGGTTGTCGTGATGAGCCAAGGCAATTTGTTGGTCGTGGTTGTAGCCATAGTGATTGGTGCGATGGGTGCCTATGCAACGACAGGGCATAAAGCACCAGGGGATCAGCTCTCTGCAGCGGCTCCACAGAGCGCGCCACCAGACTCATTGAAGTTGACGAATCCGGTGACCGCGAAGAACTCATCGGGCAAGACGGACGCTTCGGCATCATCCACCAAATCAACGCCTACAACCGGAAAGACCACGTCTTCAACGAAGACGACAAAGGCCGCGTTGACGAAACCCGCCTCGACGAAGCAAGCCCGCGGGACGGCTTCTGTCCCAACAAGGATCGCAGCCAATGGTGGTGCAAAGACTACTCAGGGCAAGTCGCAGAGTTCCGAAGTTGCTGCTGTCGAAGCGGCTGCAAAAGCGTTCATAAATGCATCCAAATCAGGAAGTGCATCAGCGATCGCGCGAACCACCGTGAAGGACATGAGTAAGGGCCTTCAGGCGCGAACCAATTGGGCTTCGGGCGCCGGGATGGACGAGTACAAGGAATTTGGGAGGAACTATGTTCGAATTCTCGACACAAAAGTCAATGGTGAAGAAGCGACAGTGCGGCTCGCCATGAAGACGGTATACGAAGGTACCGACAGCCAGTACAAGAAGGTCCAGAAGTACAACCGGACGGAGGGATTCGTGAGCCTTAACAGGGAAAATGGCAAATGGAAAATCTCCGGAAATAGTTATGGCCGCGCCGTCTGGAAAGAGTGACGAATAATGGCTCGCAGATTCGCACACGATTTGGTTCCTGTTGTCGCAGGATCGGTCTCCGTCCCTGTTTCGTAATGACAGCTTCGTTTTGTATTGGAAGTTCGGCAAAATCTGCCGATCTTGATTTCCTGTTCCATCCAGCTCCCTTAAGGATCTATACTCCGTGACAGCCGAATGCCTCGGATGAGTTGGAAAGCTCGGAAGTGTGTCAAAGACGAGGAACGCGGATGTTGCGTTTACTGACGTTGTTGATTCTTTGCACGTGCTGCGGGTGCCAGTCCACGGGTGGCTGGCAGCACAACAGCACGAGGCAGACAACGCTCAGGAGAGCGGAGAAGACGTCGGTCGTGTATGTCACGGGCAATGGATTTCACACCGGGCTTGTATTACGGACCGCCGACATTCCTCGTGATGTCTGGCCGGAGATTGATCGCCTTCCGGATCATCCCTGGATTGAAGTTGGCTGGGGCAGCGAAATCTTTTATCGAGCAACCGCGATCACTCCAGGGGTTGTTGTGGGGGCCGTATTTCCGAATCCCAGTGTATTGCATCTTGTCGGCTGGGATCGTCCGCCTGAGCTTGTCTTTCCCGGGGACCTGGTGCGACTGGTAGTTGACGAAAACGATCTGATAGAACTCTGCCATTATATCCATAATAGCTACGAGCCTGATGACAACGGCAGGCCCCAGTATCTTGGCAATGGGATTTATGGAGACAGCTCGTTTTTTCGTGCACGTGGTAAATACTACTTTCCAAATACATGCAATGTCTGGACGGCCAAAGCACTTAGGGAAGCTGGTGTGGCAGCATCACCTCGGATCAGCATTCTTGCTGATCCCGTCGTGAGAGCCGCGCAACGTGCCGGAACCACGGTGCGACGCCGCTGAGTCGAAAAACTGTTGTGTTGCTGAGGACCTGGAAAACAATAAGTGACCGCCATAGTCGCCTTTCGCTCCGCGAAAGAGCAGCCTTTTGCGGAGCAAAAGGCGACACTTATTGTCTGACAGCGCCATAACGTCTGGGGGGCGATTCTATCGGGGTCGGTAAGCTCGACTTGCAGTGGTGTGCGTGCCGACTCTCATGGTAACACGCATCGAGTCAGACTCCTGAGGATCGACTCAAAAAAAGCAGTCGTGATTGTCGTGGATCGTACAGTGATCCAACGTTGGTTCGCGGAGCGAACCACGACATTAACTCGTGAGCCGTTCCTAAAGTACCGTCGTTCCCGGATGTGCCGGATCCACAATGTCGTCGAGCAGTGAGCTTCTGACTGGAGTCGAGTTTCGAGATTTGCAGAGACCCGATTCTCGGGCCATTTCGCGCAGGAAATCGCTCTCAGCGACTCGCAGTGCCGTTTTCAAAACCTCATCCCCATTCGATGGTCCGTCGGGATCAGTGACTTCCACATCCGGGCTTACACCGTTTCCGGCCATTTTTCGTCCGGTGGGCGAGTAAAACAACGCGGTTGTCAGTCTCAGGTCTCCTTCAATGGAGGTGAGAGGAAAATGAGTCTGAACAGACCCTTTCCCGTAGGATCGCGTTCCTACAATGACGCCGCGGTCGTTTTCCTGAATCGCGGCAGCGAAGATTTCACTGGCAGACGCGCTGTCTCCGTCAATCAGAACGACCAGCGGAACATTCCATGTACGCGCATAGGTGGCCTCCTGAAGAATGTTGTCAGAACTCAGCCGCCCGATTGTTGACACGATTGTCCCGCACGGCACAAATCGGTCGCTGATGTCCACACAGGTCGTCAGCAGACCTCCCGGATTTCCACGCAGATCGATGATCAGCGACTTCATTCCCTGATCGTGCAGGTTCTGCAGATGCTGGTCGACTTCCGCTGCGGAATTTTGTGAAAATCGGCTGAGACTGAAATATCCCGTATCCGTGCCGCTGATAATCTTTGCATCATTGACTGTCCATACTCGAACTTTTCGACGAATCAGCGTCAGATTTCGTTCGTCACTGCCGGAGCGGTAAATCCGCAGTTGCATGCTGGATCCGGACGCGCCTCGCATCAGATCCATTCTGCTGGCCAGGCGCATTCCCCTGAGATCTTTGCCGTTGATACTCAGAATGATATCGCCCTGACGAATGCCAGCTTCATACGCCGGACTTCCCGGCACCGGTTTTACCACGACCAGGCCGTCGGCGTGTTCGCGCACTTCCAGACCTACTCCCACGATTTCTTCCTGCAGAACAATGTGTTGTTTCTTCTGATCTTTCTGTAAAGGCAGAGGAGGATCGGCCGGTTCGAGCCCTGAAAATTCATCGAGTGTGTCGATGGTGGCACTGGTAAACTCAAATCCGACGACGCCGGCGCTCATTCCAGGCACATCGTGAGCGTGGCTGATAATCAATTTAAGAATGCCGCGAGCTTCTTCGTAATCCTGAACAGGATCGCCTCCGGCAATACGACCGAGCGTGTTACGAAATCCGTCAATCTGAAAAGAGTTGGCCGACAGTCCCAATGCGTCCAGAAACGAAGTGTTGTCCAGAGCAATGGTCAGGTTACGCAGCGCCCTTCGTACTCGGACGTCGTAACTCGTGGGGCCTAGGGAACGCTCATCAATCTTCTCTGAGACTTCCTGAAAGAGCATCATTGCCTGATTGCTGCTCATCGCAAGGATCGCGCGAACGGCGGCGGGATTTTGATATCTGGCGGAAATAATCCGCTCGATGACCTCCCCTTCGTCATCCCATCGACTCCTCGGAAGCGGAGCTGGAATAAACGGGTCATGCAGCAGGCTCGTCGCTGTCTCGGGCCCGGCAGGAGCTCGGCGGCGGCTAAAGAATCTTTGACGTCGTTGTCTGGAAAACTCAGATTCGGGATCGAAAGGTTCAGCACTGTCAGAGTTTTGGAAGCGACCACGATTTTCGAAAAAGTTGAACTCGCTCAGTTCCGAAGCATCTGTGACTGCATCCCTGGACCGGACTGTGGCACTTTGGTAGTCCGGATCATTCGCACTCTGTATCAGCCTTCCATTGTGACGGTCTATCCGCCCTGGATGCAACGTGTTCGGAACGGAGCTTTGGATATTCTCTCGCAGGATCTGAGCAGAGCGGCTGGCGCGGCGGCCGGGAAAAGTCACCGCTCCGGATCCGGATGCCACGCGAATCCTGGTCGAATTCGAAAAAGGAAGATTTTCACTGAAGAACGGTGATGGAGAATCGCCTGTCGGCAAATTTGTCGGCAAATTCTGCCGGTCTTCGCGAGCATCCTCGTTCAAGGTTTGCGCGTGACTCAGCTGTGGCCCCGGTATGATTGTGACTATCACAGCCATCAACGCCAGATTCAGCAGCATATTGAAGAGTTTGCAGGAGACAGGCATCATCCTTTATCCCTGATTCCGGGTAAGACCATGGCAGAATAGCCGGAATGTGTTTTTCAGGTCAATCCGGACTACCCTTTGGCTGGCAGACGATAGCGCTTGCTGATGCCCGTTCAACCGTTCATAATTTCCACAACGAGGATCTTCAGTCTGTCTAAAGCTGGAACAAATTGAATTCCTGCCGAAACCAGGCGAAACCTGCCGCGATGACCTGTTGTGAAGTCGTTAACTGGGGGACCAAAATGCGAGGCCTGCCCGCCATGATCAAAAGCATGCTTGCACGACCGAATTTGCCGGAATCTGTCATTTTGGGCAGTGTTTTCTGGCTGGTTTGCTGCCTGCAAAGCCCAGCGCAAGGTCAGGAGAACACTGCCGGGCCTGTGATGAATCCGGTGGAATTCAATCGCGATATTCGGCCACTGCTTGCGGATAAATGTTTCTCCTGCCATGGGCCGGACAGAAACATGCGCAAGGCTGATCTGCGACTTGACACGCCCGAGGGACTTCTGGGAACCGGTGATCAAACGGGAGTCATCGTTCCGGGCAAGCCGGCAGAAAGTGAATTTTTTAGTCGTATCACTACGGACGATTCTGAGCAGGTGATGCCACCGCCGGATAGCAGAAAAGCGCTGTCCTCCGACGAAATCACTCTGCTGAAACGATGGATTGAACAGGGCGGAAAGTTTGAAGGTCACTGGGCGTTTCTGCCAGTGCGAGATACTTCAGCATTGCTGCCCGACGATGCCGAAAAATCACTGAGCGATCAGATTGACGGACTGGTCGAACAGGAACTGAGTCGACAAAATCGGCAATTGAGCCTCGAAGCCGACAGGATCACTCTGATCAGACGGCTGAGTTTCGATTTAACGGGACTTCCTCCCACGGAAACAGAAGTGGCTGAGTTTCTTGCTGATGAGTCACATCAGGCTTATGAAACCGTTGTCGAGCGACTGCTGAAGTCACCACACCACGGTGAACGTCTGGCTGTGTGGTGGCTGGATCTGGTGCGTTATGCGGACACAGTTGGATATCATGGTGATCAGGAGATGAGTGTTTCGCCTTTTCGACAGTATGTCATTGAATCATTCAACTCAAATAAACCGTTTGACCAGTTCACAATCGAGCAGCTCGCCGGCGATTTGCTTCCCGAGCCTACTCAGGAGCAAAAGATCGCATCCGGCTACAATCGGCTGGGTATGATGAGCGCCGAGGGAGGTGTTCAGGATAAGGAATACCTTGCGAAATACATTGCCGAACGAGTGCGGAATGCCACCGGCACATGGCTGGGGATTACGCTGGGATGTGCGGAGTGCCATGATCACAAATTTGATCCTCTCACAACTCGTGACTTCTATCGGTTCGAAGCATTTTTTGCAGATATCAGGGAACGCGGACTGTATTCAGGCGCACATGCTGACGGCAGCTGGGGGCCATCGATCAAGGTGCCCGGTGCAGCTCAGTCGGCGCAACTTGCTGAGCTCGATCGGAAAATCGATGATGTGAAAAAGGTGCTCGGCACCACAACTCCGGAGATCGCTGCGGCCCAGGCAGAATGGGAAAAGTCTCTGCCCAAGTGGTATGCGCTGAATCCGGTCGAGGTTACTTCTGCAGGAGGAGCGACGCTTAAACTTCTGGAGGACCAGTCCGTTCTTGCGAGCGGTACCAACCCTGACAATGACACAGTCGTTCTGAATGTCTCAGCCTGTCCTCCGAATGTGACTGCCATTCGAGTGGAAGCGCTGCCGGATGATTCGCTTCCTTCAAAGGGGCCTGGCAGGGCAGGAAACGGAAACTTTGTCCTGAGCGAACTTGTGGTGTCGGTGAAATCGTCCGACGGTACAGAGCAGCCGGTTCCGCTTCAGAACGCCTCGGCCACTTATGAACAGACTGGTGCGGCGGAACAGAATCCTTATGGAAAGTGGGCCGCAGCGGCTGCAATCGACGGCGACGTCAAAGGCCGTACATGGGGCTGGGCTGTTATGGAAAAAGTTGGACAGGCGCACGTTGCCGTATTTGAAATGAAAACGAATCTTACGCTGGGTGAAGGTCAGACTCTTTCGGTTTCTCTGTGGCAGAACCTTGATAATCCCAGACACACTCTGGGCCGATTTCGTATCTCCGTTTCCACGTCTGATCGTCCGGTGCATGCATCGGATTCACTGCCTGCTCAGCTGGCTGCAATCATCAACTTGCCGGCAGACCAGCGAACAGAAGCCCAGAGCAGTGAACTGGCCGCGTGGTATCGATCAGTGGCCCCCGGTCTGGAGACTGTCCGAGCACAACTGGCAGATCTGGAAAAAGCTCGAATGGACCTTGATGCAAAAATTCCCACGACATTGATTACAGAGGCGGTCGCTCCTCGAATGGTTCGCATTTTGCCTCGAGGAAACTGGATGGACGACAGTGGCGAAGTGGTGACGCCGGGCTTCCCAGCGTCGTTGTCGGTTCAGAATTCAGGGAATTCTTCGTCGGTTGTTCAGCAGTCCGACGATCAGCGGCTGACTCGGCTCGATCTGGCTCGATGGATTATGTCTCCGGAGAATCCGCTGACTGCTCGAGTGTTTGTCAATCGCCTGTGGAAGATTTGCTTTGGAATGGGATTGTCTCGAAAGCTCGATGACCTGGGTGCTCAGGGTGAATGGCCCACTCATCCGGAGCTCCTGGATCTTCTGGCTCATCGATTTGCTCACAATGGCTGGAACATTCGGGAGATTCTAAAGGCGATTGTGATGAGCCGTACGTATCGGCAGTCATCAGTGGCTGAGCCTGACCTGAGAGAATCAGATCCCGACAATCGCTGGCTGGCGAGGCAGGGCCGTTTTCGACTTGAGGCTGAGTTTGTTCGCGATAATGCTCTGGCTGTCAGCGGACTACTTGTCAAAACCATCGGTGGCCGCAGCAGTCATCCGTATCAGCCACCCGGATACTGGGCCTATCTGAATTTTCCGACAAGGGAATGGCAGAACGGTACCGGCGATGATCTGTATCGTCGCGGACTCTATATTCACTGGCAACGGCAATATCTTCATCCGGCGCTGCTGGCGTTTGACGCACCGAGTCGGGAAGAATGTACGGCTGATCGGGCTCGTTCAAATACTCCTCTGCAGTCACTGGTGCTTCTGAATGACCCAAGTTACGTCGAAGCTGCCCGTGCCTTTGCTGAACTCATTCTGTCTGAAGGTGGCGAGACGGTTGATTCGCGACTTGACTATGCTTTTCGTCGAGCACTTTCACGATCCATTGATGAGCAGGAGCGAAGTGTGCTGCAGTCACTGCTTGAGGCGCATCAGGCCGAGTACCTGATGGATCCGGAAGCGGCCAGGGAATTGCTGAGCGTTGGCGGTCGACCAGTTTCCGCCAGTATGTCTGTTCCCGAACTGGCAGCATGGACGAGTGTCTCGCGAACGATTTTGAACCTTCACGAATCGATTACACGAAACTGATTTTATCAGCAAAGAACATCCTTCCGGAAAAGAGTGCTGTGATGTACGGACTGCCTGAGAATATTGCGAGACGAGCCTTCCTTCTGAATTCCGGAGTCAGCATTGGATCGCTGGCGCTGTCTTCCATGCTGACAAACAGGGCTGCGGGTGAGGAATCATCAGCCGCCAGAATGCCGGAATGGAAGGGAATCCTCAATCCGCCACACATCGTGCCTCGAGCAAAGCGCATTATCTGGCTGTATATGGCTGGCGGAATGACGCATATCGATACCTTTGACAATAAACCGAAACTGGCCGAGTTACATGGACAGCCCATGCCGGAGTCGATAACCAAAGGTCAGCAGATTGCTCAGCTTCAGGGCCAGTCACTGAAATGCTTCGCCCCGCAGCATGCGTTCCGTCAGTGGGGTCAGTCAGGCCAGTCTATTGCAGAAATCTGGCCGCATCTTGCGGAAAAATGTGCTGACGATCTGTGTATTGTTCGATCCCTGCATACCGATGCGATCAACCATGACCCGGCCCACACCTTTATGAACACAGGCACGATGATTGCCGGCCGACCGGCAATGGGTTCGTGGCTGCTTTACGGTTTGGGAACAGAGTCACAAAGTCTGCCTGGTTTTGTGGTTATGGTTTCTACGGGTAAGTTTGGGCAGAAACAGCCCATCGCTGCCAGACAATGGCATTCCGGATTCCTTCCCGGGCAATTTCAGGGGGTTGAATTTCGAGGTACCGGTGATCCGGTGCTCTACGTTGGAAATCCAAAGGGAGTGACATCAAAACGGCAGCGCGATGTTGTGAATGCTGTACAGTCGCTGAATGGTCTGGCCGGATCGCGGTTTGATGACCCGGAAATTGCGACTCGTATCAGTCAGTACGAACTAGCGTTTCGGATGCAGTCCAGTGTTCCCGATCTGATGGACGTCAGCGATGAGCCAGATCATGTCTTTGACTTATACGGAACAAAAGGGGGAGATGGGTCGTTCGGATCCAATTGCCTGCTGGCGCGGCGGCTGGCAGAACGCGGTGTGCGATTCATTCAA
Organism: Fuerstiella sp.; assembly: GCA_022843805.1. Taxonomy (GTDB): domain Bacteria; phylum Planctomycetota; class Planctomycetia; order Planctomycetales; family Planctomycetaceae; genus F1-80-MAGs062. The sequence goes on along the minus strand of JALHMY010000040.1, from coordinate 60,322 downwards.
CTGTACCATCGGGACTGGGATCATCACGGCGCAGTAAAAGAACACTCAGCCGGCTCGGCAGCCGAAGTTGATCAGGGCATCGCGGCGCTGATTACTGATCTGAAGCAGCGAGGTATGCTGCAGGATACGATCATTGTATTTGGTTCAGAATTCGGACGCACTCCCATGGCTCAGGGTAACGGCCGCGACCATCATCTGGCCGGCTTCACAATGTGGTTCGCCGGAGGAGGATTCAAGCCGGGATTCAGTTACGGGGCAACCGATGAATTCGGTTATCGGGCAGTGGAAAACCGAGTGTCTGTGCACGATGTTCATGCGACGCTGCTGCATCTGATGGGCATCGATCACAGCCGATTTACGGTTAAATTCCAGGGACTTGATTCCCGCCTGACCGGGGTTGAGGAAGCCAGCGTGTTGAGCAGTCTGCTCACTTAACTGCCTGCTGCTCCCATAACCGTCCGCAGGGTTGCGTCGACACTGGTCGATTTGCTGCGTGATTTCTGCTTGACGATATTCGCCATTCGTCGTCTCGTCGTTCTTCTCTGCAGCTCGACCACACTCGATACAATGCTGCCACGGAGGTTTTTCAGAGGTTCTTAGAACGGGGTCCGATCAGGATCATCGGGATCGCCGGGATTCTCAAATTCCGTCTCATCGTCGAATTCGTCGAGATCGTCGTCGTCAAACTCATCGTCATCGAATCCCATATCAGGATGCAGCGGGTCGCCAGGGGAGAAGAAGAAATCTCCAAGGCCCATGGGAACTGCATTTCCGCCCAGAGAAGTGTTTCGCTTCTGAGCGAGCGACTCCAGGTCAGCCGCATCTTCACCCAGACATCTTTGCAGTGATTCACGCCATGCATCATCCCGGGCAATTGGATGATCCGGGTCCTGTGCGATACGTTTTAAAGCAAACCGCAGAATATTGATGCCATCACGAGTTGAGAAATCCAGGTTCAGCGAATGAGCCTGCTGCAAAAACTCGACCGTCAAATTCAGCATTTGCTGGTCAGCAAAGGGCAGATGGTATTTCAGGATTGACAATTCATCTTCGCGAGAAGGATGGCCCAGACTCAGAGTCGGCTGCAGGCGGCTCAGAATATAGTCGGGAATTTCAAATGTTGATTCATCATCATTCATCGTCACAGCACAACGGAAGTCCGGGTGAGCATGAATGGTCACACCTGCGACAATGGATTCCACGTAGCGGCGATAATCCAGCAGTGGAGCAAGACTGGCCCAGGACTTTTCGTTCATCCTGTTGCCTTCGTCCAAAATACAGACACCTCCCCGGATCATCGCAGTCACCAGAGGTGAAGCGTGATAGGCAATCTTTCCACTCTCCGCCAGCACCGGAGTTACCAGAAGGTCTTCTGGTCGAGTGTCAGCGGTGCACTGATATATATAAAGTTCCTGGCCCCGCTGACGCGCACCGGAAATCGCGAGTGTTGTTTTTCCGATTCCCGGAGTACCAACCAGGCGGGGTGTGAGTGGAAGGTCCTTAGCATCAACAACCAGCCAGCAGGCCAGAAGCTGCTTCAGAACTTCGCCCTGACCAATCCATTCGCCCTGGCTTACGTCCGGCGTTGCCAGACGCAGGTTGATCCCATCAACATTGTGAATCCTGCTGCTCATCGTTTAATCAGATTCCCTCATCCAGGTATTGCTCAGAGCTGACCATCGCCGGTTTCGGCAGAATGGTCAGAAGTCTGACTGGTTCCATGTTCAGTGCAATTCGTATTCTTGCGAGTCGAAAGCGTAACTGCACTGAGGATGAGCGCGAATTTCAGTGGCTTTGTCAACCCTGTCGCTGTACCGCGCGTAAACTCGACACCGCACGCGAAACCGAACCACCATACAGAAGAGGCAGCGGGTACCGGAAAAAAACGGCCGTTGTGCCCGCAGGAATATTGCGTTGAGGATCACGAGTTTCGGCAGAGTTATGTTCGCATTTCTTTCCGGCAACGGCGTTCCGTGGATTTCGTAATGCGAATCCACGGAACGCGTCCCGATACGCTGACAGGTTTCAAATTTTGGTGAATTTCAGGCCCTGATCACCCTCATCTCCGCCAATCATCTTAAACTGAAATGTGGACGGATCTGTCATCGTAATTTCTGACAGCATGGTGCCGCCTGCGTCGGGCTCCATCGCCAGATTGTTCTGATCAACGGCAAATGCGCCCCGGACCGATTCGCTCTTCGAGCCTCTGGTGTAAGTCCAGACAAACGCACCATCAGCATTCAGCTGCAGTTCGAACTGGGCATCGGCGGATGACGCTTTCCATTTCCCGGTCAGTTTTTCCACAGTTAATGAATCCTTCGCGGGTGCGTCGCCTGCTGCCGGAGGTGCTGGTGGAGCTTGCTTTGGTTTAGCGCCTGCCGGTGCCGTCATTTCAGCAAGCTGAGTCAGTAGCTTGTCACCGGGCAGCAATTCAAGAGCCCGAGTAAAGGCTTTTCCGGCTGATTCCCGATGTCCCATCGTCAGGTAATGGTAGCCCAGCAGAAAGTGTCCATCCGCAGATTGTGGGTTCACCGATGTGAAGTCTTCCAGCTGCCGCAGCTGCTGTGTGTAAACATCAACGGCTGGATAAAGGCCGCTCATTGTCGTCCAGTCCCAGCCTGGTCCTGCGGAAAGCACCGCGTAGATTGCCGCGGCGGATTCCGGATATTTTTTCAGGGCAAACAGCACAAGACTGCGAAATTCATGAACAACAGTATCACGAGGCATCGTTTTGAGCGTGGTATCAAGCAGTGTGAGTGACTTTTCATAGTCACCAGAATAAAACGCGGTCCGAGCTTCCTCAAATGCCGTCATTCCCTCGTCGCCTGGCTGAGGGGGAGAGCTGGCTGAAGCGTCTGCAGGAGCCTGAACAGTCTCCGTGGTATTGTTGACCGTTACCGAGGAACTATTGTCGGAATAGACCACCAGTGGTTCCGAATAATTGTAACTGGCTCCCGATGTGACGTACGGATTTGAATAGCCCCAGTATCCGAACCCATAAGCCAGTCGGTTGACGCCCCATCGAGTGACTCCAAATGCGGCCGCAACGGGGTAGTTGTCCCACATAGCGTTCCAGCCGTCACCTGGATCCCAGTCACCGTGCCAGCAGTCGTTGTACCAGTCACCATGATGTTCATGATGTTCATTGGCGAAGTCCTGCCAGTCTTCTCGATTATTGTCATGCCAGTCCTGACGATCATTCTGCATATCGCCACGATGGTCCTGCCAGTCCTCACGCCCGCCAGTCATGCGATCGCTCAGATTTGTCCTTCGATCTTCCAGAGTCTGGGGACGATTCGCCATTCGATCCTGTATGCCGGCGCCCTGGTTCGGAAGCCGTGCTCCAGCCCCACTGCCACCAAGTCCGGGGAGTGTGTTCCCTGGCCGATTCGCAATGCCTGCACCAATTCCCGCGCCGACAGCAACACCTGTTCCGGGAAGTGTTGATGGCCGGGAACCGATCGCATTCCCCCCGCCAGGTCGGGTACCGGGCAGAGTGGACGGCCGGGATGTGATTCCATTTCCCGGTCCCGTTCCGGGCCGGGTTCCGGGAAGCGTTGAAGGTCGTGATCCCAGGCCTGCGCCCGACCCAATGCCCGTTCCCGGCCTATTTGCCGGCAACGTTGACGGTCGCGAAGCAATCCCGGATCCACCACCCGCATTTGGCAGGTTGCCGGGCTGAATTGACGGCCGCGATCCACCTCCGGCATTGATGCCGGGGCGAGTGGATGGTCGAGACTCAGGCATCGATGGCCTGGCAGAGCCGCCACTGGGGCGATTAAAGGAGGGCGAACTGCCGACTGATGGTCGGGCTCCTCCGGAAAATCCACCGGACGGTCGAGATGTTCCACCGCCTCCTCCGCCCGAAAAACCTCCGCCTCCGCCTCCGCCACCGCCAACTCGACCGCCACCGCCACCGCCGCCAAATCCTCCCCCACCGCCACCGCCAACTCGACCTCCGCCTCCACCTCCCCCTCCGAATCCACCACCGCCACCACGACCACCGCGGCCAAATGCTGTTCCGGTAAAGTCAACAAGCGTTATTAGACAGAGCAGAGCTACAAAAGTGCTCGTAAATCGTGTTTTCATCAATCTGATCCTGGTACCGAAGTCAAAAACGCGAATTTGAATTGTTAGTGTCCTGAATCCTGCGGAAAATGCTGAGCACCGGCGTGTGGCAGACGCCTGCCTGCTATCTCGCCTGCTCGGCGGCCTTTGGAACAGGCGGCTGTCGGACAACGATGACCTGTACTGGCTGCAGCACTTCATTTCCGGATACTCGGTCTGTGGACTGAAACAGATAACGATCCAGACTCGTCGGCTGAATGTGATTTGTTGCTGAAGCAATTGTGCCGTCACTGTTGACACTGGTCGCCTTGATCAGCCAGCCCGTTTCCGTTGGTGTCCAGTTGGCTTCTCCATACCCTCCTTCGGAGTCAAACACCCAGGATTTGAAGCGTTTCCCCAGCGGATCCCATCCGATTCGCTGAGTAATCCTGATGGATTCTTTGCCTGCCTGTGTGACGGTAATTTCCTGTAGCAGAAAACTGTTGTTATCTGCCCAGGAGCAGGAAGTCCGCACCCGACCATCACGACTTTCATCAACCCAGTCGCCCACCAGCCACGCCAGCGACTCAAGGTGATCACGGTGGGTTGGTTCTGACGGAATATCACGGACAAGTCCCATCAGCCATTTTCCGTCATTCAGGATATGCAGGACACTGTAACGGCCTGATTCAGGAGTTCCCCCGGCGGGAGGAACAGTCAGAGTCGACCCCATCTCAACCGCCAGATTTGTTCCTATAAAGCGGATCGATTCGACGTTTACTTCAATTCCGGTCTCAGGGTTTTCTTCAAATACGCCTGCATACAAACTCTCAATTGCCTCCCTCCCCTGAATGGTGTTGTCGTTTTCATCGACGACCTGCGCATTGGGCAGAAACAAATCAGCAATGGCCTTTGCGTCATGTGCGTTATAAGCTCTGACAAAATGATCTACCGTGGCACGAATGGCCTGCTCCTGACTGGTATCCGCCGTGACTGCGGCCTTCTGCTGTGCGCTTATCGGCGCCTGAACGGAAAGTGTCGCAAGGCCTCCCAGCACAAGGAAGAAACGAAGAAACCTCTGCTGATTCATAATTCGCCTTTTGTTTGCAAAGCAAAGACCAGGAAGCTGATCACACGGCCATCTGAGCCAGAGATGCAGCTGGGACAGCTTAATCACTGGCAACAGCCATTCCATCACACTGGAATACGAACAGGCAACAAACGTGTTGTCCGCTGGAAATGTCGACACCCTACTGAAATCTGTTGAAATACGGCCTGAAATGCTTGAAACCATCACATAAACTGAATTCTCATAAGATCTGGCGGAGAAACGACAGCGTTCAACACTCGAAGCTCGCATGTCGCCCCATGCTGCGCAGTGTGCAGTTTAATCGTGCGTTTATGACGCATAGTGTGACAGGCCGCATGCATCATCGCAAACCAATGCTTATCCGGGTAAGGAAGTGCAGCGACTTCAACCCATGATACTCCAGGGAGGCAAAAGAGCCAGCGGTGCGCGGCCCAGTGGGGTTTTCGGTCAGAGCGTTGGCGTTTTCGAAGATGAACGTGGCAACTGCTCAACTGCCACATTGGCTGACTTCACCTTCACAGAGGGCGATGACGGCGTCTGCACGAGTTTTTTTATAGGCGCATCATCCAGCCAATGTGATCAACAATTCTGAAGCGAGGCGACCGGGATACCCGGAGTCCTTTTTTAGAGAAAAACAGGGAAACTCAACCGATTTCGGGCATCGCAGACGTGCGATGCCCGGCAATCGGTTGAATTTCCCTCGCTGGATCTGCGTATCAGCAAACCTACTTCGACTTCAGGTCGAAAGTAAATTCGTTTGGTCCATCGGACGTCACATCGGCCGTCAGAGTCGACTGCGAATTGTACATTGGAGGAATTGATTCAAGGATCTGAAGTGCCGGATTTTCTTCACTCACCGGATCCCCGGGGGTGCCCCCGACGACCGTCGATTTTCCTTTGACTTCCTGTGGCGAAGTAATCACGACCTTTTTCTGACCGAGCGTAGAGGGAAAGGAAAACTTTCCACCGTCGATCAGTCCCGCGTAAGCTTTCTCCTTTCCGGCGATATCGTTAAACAGTATCTGGCCGGAAGGAACAGGATTGCCATCCAAAGTAATCGTGCCTGAGACTGTTACCGTGAATGGCCCTTCAGCACCACCGCAGCCGGTCACCAGCAGGCAAAGAAAACTCAGACAAGTAAAATGTCGCAATGAAGAATTTACAGATTCGGGAATCAAACCGCGCTCCTTATTGTCTGTATTGGGTTTTAAATATTTTGCGGAGATGACAGGATGCCTGCTGACAGGCATCCTGTCCATGTGTCATGGTGACCGCGATCAGAATTCACCAATGACTTCAGATCCTGCTCGAGTGGCAAGGCCCTGCCATGTGGCGAAGTCGATGTTTTCCGAAACAAACCTGACAGACCCGTCTGCCATCATCGTATGAACACCACCAATATGCAGGCTTCGGGCGAAGACTCCGGCATCGGTTCCGGTTCCACCGATGGTGACGCAGGGCGCGTATCTTGTTGTCGTGTTCAGACAGGTGTGGATGCGATCTGCCACCGGAGTATTCGGGCTTTGGGCTGCAGTGAACAGCGGACCGCCCCAATAACCATTCCAGTACTGGCCGGGCCCGCCGTATTCCAGGCCGGTTCCCCGTGACACTCCTTCGCTGCCCATGATCGTATTGGAAGTGCCATCAATGACGTCCCGCATGCGAGTGCTTGACTGAAAGAAGAACATACCATTTCTTCTGTCGCCATGCAGAGCTGCCGGCCAGCCGCCGTATGTGCCAAGGTTGGTTGAACCCATGCACATGACATAGTTTCCCTGGAACCCGTTCGCATGGTTGGGGCCAATAATGGAACCAGCGTTGGGGTCGGATGGGCACATGAATCCGGACAGTCGAAGCCGACGAATGGCTTCCGGAGCCCTGTAGACTTCATTGTCCCCGCCCACCGCCGCGCCTGAAGCAAAGAAGTTGCTGATTGAGCTGTACGGAGCCGACTGTTCCATAAACGGAAGCGACTGGTGGAACCAGCCACTGCCATGCATGCCGGCTGATCGATAGATGTGCCCTGTTCCAGCGAATACCCCGCACGGAAAAATCGAGTGCGTGTCGTGATAATTATGAAGGGCGAGCCCAATTTGCTTGAGGTTGTTTTTGCATTGTGTTCTGCGTGCCGCCTCACGGGCCTGCTGAACAGCTGGAAGTAACAGAGCGATCAGAATTGCGATGATGGCAATCACCACCAGCAATTCAATCAGGGTAAACCCACGTGTGTGGGCAGGACGAGAGCGTTCGGCTTTCATGACACTTACCTCCAGGAAACTCAACGTAACGAATCGCTCCCGAAGACGCTCCCCGAGAGCCTGGATCAGCTTAAAGCAATCGAAAAAGATGGAAGACGGATCGAAGTTTGGTGTGGGATTCTGCAGGAATACAAAATGCAGGAACAGTGCTGTCGGAACTTGTTTCCGCTACCGCTGCGAAGCGTTGCTGTTACGGGATGAAAGCGTCGGTAAATTTGGCGAGGATTCTTTGAGTTTGCATCTGGCGGCTCTGCATGTTAACAAACTTAATGCAGCATCGTCAACAAGCGCGATAAAGTGCGTACTGTCAAATCAGGAATCGAGGGACTTCCCGTAATGACGGTTACGTACTACTGTGTATTTGTCCTGTGGATTAACTGGCAGACGGCGGGATCCATTCGATTCCTTTCGACGAAATACGGAATCGCTTTGAGCGAATACTGGACCCCTGTCCTTCTTCATAATACACCACCAGTACGCTGCCATCCCGGAGATTCACCATCGACGGATAGGCGCCGATGACGTCGTCGATCATAACGTTGTCGCTCCATGTCCGGCACTCATCGTGGCTGTATCGCAGACTGGTGTTCGGCAGCCTGAACGCCAGTACGATGACATCTTCCCGCATTCTGAGGAAATAGGGGCAGTGGCCATCAAATCCCATGGGTTTTGAGACCGTCCAGGTGTTTCCTTTGTCGTGAGATTCGGCAAAGGACATCTGCGGCCTTTGAGCAGCATACAGGGTTCCATCCTTCAGCTCGATCAGATCCGTTTCTGCGTCCAGCCGAATACCGCCATTGTCGATGAGTATCTCCTCCTGCCACGTGCGACCTTCGTCATCGCTAAAAACCACCGAACCCTGCGAATTCTGCGCATCTTCCGTATACAGCCCCAGAATGAGTCGCCCATTAGACAGCTCCCGAATCGGCGAGCTGCAGTAGTGAGTTTCAGAAATCCTCTGCGGCTCGGACCAGGACTTTCCTCGATCATCTGACGTGATGATCCATGTGCCCAGTCCGGTATAGCTCTGATCGCCACTGCCTTTTCGAAGTGAAAAGAAATTGCAGATCATTCGTCCGCTCTTCAGCTGAACGATGGAAGGGTCACGATCATCATCCGGTCCGTCAAAGAGTGTTTTCGCCGCGGACCATGTTTTGCCTTCATCGTCTGACAGGCAATATGAAATTCGGCCACCTTTCGGCAACTGCTCGTTCGGCAGTGCAATGTGGCCATACCCGGCATAAAACACACACATGAGGCTGCCATCCTGCAGTCGGCAGACGTCAGGGAAGGCCTCATATCCTCCGGCGCCCGCATCTTCACAAACATACACAAACGCAGGCGGAGGAATAACAAACTCGCCGGAAGGTTTTGTCGAACCGCCGACCACCTGAATGTCTTTCACCTTCACAAGGCCCTGACTTCCGTAGAATCCAATGCGTCCGCCGGCAAGCGAGTCGTCCGTCGCCTCATAAAGCAGCTTTCCGTTCAGGGATACTCGCAGAGTGCTGCCGTGACATTCAAGTTTGCCTTCATGCCATTCCCCGGCCGGCTTACTGATTCCGCTGACTCTCCTGATTTCGTTCCATTCGTTCCCGTGGCTGTGCCTGACCAGAATGGCCTGTCCGCGATCGAAATGAACATAGTAGAAGGTGCTGCCGTCTACAGCCCGGACTATGAATCCACATGCCAGCACACCGGACGGCTGTGGTTCCACGAGAAACTTTGCGGTGACGGAAACATCAGTCCATTCCATCGGAGAATAAATGGCACGCGAGAGCTTTTTGCGACCATCCAGTACCAGAGCGCCATCTTCAATGCGTGCTGATGAATCAGAAAACACCCAGTCGCCTGACGCTTCCTTTGCCCGCAGGTCCACATTCAGCTGATCAGCAGCCGACCACGCGGGAAAGCCGAGCATCACCGTCAGAAAAAATGGCAGTACGTTTCTTAATTGCATCAGATTTCTCCAGTATTTCGAAGGCTGTGACCCCTGTAAATTCACCTCACAAAACTGCCGGGAATGGAGTGACTCTGTATGTTAGCGATCAAACCTGCATTCAGGAATCTCCTGCACCCCGCAGTTCCGGCAAAGGAGTGTGGTTCAGAAATCACGGAGTGCTGATGACACAGATTTGTACAGATGACAGGGGCGTTTGTGCTTGTGCTCTTTATCTGTGGTCATCTGTGTCATCTATCTGTGGTCATCTATGGTAAAAAAAGCCTCGACGACACATGATGTACATTGATTTTCCGTACCCGGTGAAGGAAGGGAAGCGACCAGCACGTCACCTGCCACGCGCACTTCTTTTGTCGTCGAACCATAGGTCCGGGATTCTCTGCGTAACAGTTTAACAGGAGCAAAAATGGTGATGCGGTACTTCATACCAGTCTGTCTGATCCTGTCCGTTGTGTTGCCGCTTCACGGGGCTGACCCGGCCCAGAATGCAACGGCAGCGGGAGTTCGTCGCGTGTTATACAACTTCGACGGTGATTCATGTCTGTCTACCAAAGCGAATAGCAAAGGTCCTGTCCCGGTAAATTCAGATGATGTCGTTCGGCTGATAGAGGAAGTTGCGTACGACGGAAGTCTTGTTGACACGGTTCTCGTCTGCATCAATGCGCAGGTGATGTATTATCCGACGAAAGTCGGAACCATGCGAGGCACTCTGTCGACTGCAGAAGAAAGGGCGAAGTGGCCACCGTCGGAAAAGCAGAGATTCGAGAACCTGAAACAGTTTTTTGATGCAGGCATCGATCCCTATGCTCTGATGCTGGCTGAGGCGAAGCGTCGTGGTCGTGAAGCCTTGCTGACGTTTCGCATGAATGATGATCACGGCAACGATTTCCTGCGCACCCGCTTTCTGGCCGATCATCCCGAATGGAGACTGGGAACAGAGCAATATCGCGGCAGCGGCGCTATGGACTTCGGTCGGGAAGAAGTCCGGGACTATACGTTTTCACTGATTGAAGAGGCAGTTCAGCGATACGAATGCGACGGTATCGAACTCGACTTTAATCGCTTCCCAAACTTCTTTCGTGATGGCACAACTGATGAACGAGTGGCAAAAATGAATTCTCTCCTGCAGCGGGTGCGGATGATGCTTGACGAAACCGGACGCAAGCGAGGTCGTCGGCTGATTCTCGGCGTGCGGGTGCCTTCGAACTATGGAAGAGCTGTTCCGACGCCGGAAACCTGCCGTCAGATTGGCTGTGATATCGCAGCGTGGGAAAAACAGAAATGGATTGATTTTGTTGCGGTGAGCGAGTTCCTGTTCGAGCGAGGTGATTTGCCGATTGAACAATGGAAGAAGGCGATTACGACGATTCCCGTCTACGGTGGCATCGAATGCACCAAAGGAGGCGGCAAGAAGAATCTCACCGCGGATGAATACCGCCATGCAGCGAAGGAACTGCTGAAGCACGGTTCAGACGGGGTCTATTTGTTCAATTTCTTTACGTCCCGTGAAGGCGGTGAAAACTCCTATGAACCGCCGTTCGAGGTTTTAAGGGATCTTCAGTAAGGGCTCGGCCAGCATGCGTTCGATTCGTGGCGTGTACTTTCGCACACTATGCGTGTGGGTGGATTGTATTAAGAACCCCTAACAAAACCTGCGTGAGCCGCGACGTTTGTGGTTGCGTTTCAGGCAAGGAGTGAGGAAGAGACGGGACACCCCGTCGATGACGAATGACGAAGCCTGAGACGCAACCACAAACGTCCCGGAGGGTTGTATCGAGAGCGGTCGATCTGCGGCGTCATCACTCCTCGACGACATTTGTCGCCTCGTCGCTCTTCCTTGCAGCTCAACCACTCTCGACACAACGCGGCCACGGAGGTTTCGTTAGGGGTTCTAAGACGCTGTCAGACAATCAGTGTCGCCTTTTGCTCCGCATAAGGATGCTCTTTCGCGGAGCGAAAGGCGACTATGGCGATAACTTATTGTTTTCCAGTTCCCAACGTAACGAGGATTTGCTTCACGCCACGCAGGATCGGCTCGATCTCGCCCATCAAGCATCGGCTTCGACATCGGTCCCATGCCATCAATTGGCGATCGCGAGTATATTCTTCTCTCCCACCAAACGAAACGCCGCTGTAAACCGATTCGGCATCCGGGATCCACAGCGTTCTCGCGGGCTCTGGTTTCTTTTACGGCTTGTGATTTGACCCCATGCCGGACTCGCCGAGGAGCTCAATAATGCCAGCGATGCGTTCTCGTTACTGACCGGTGGAGAATTGGTACTGCAGTGTCTCCCCGAGCACCGTCGCGGCCCCTCGTCGTGATCGTTCACGAGCTGCGATCTCGAAGCTGTTGCTGCAACTGGTCAGCCAGGCTTGCCAGCTGAGCAGCATCACAGCCAGCAAACTCCTCCGCCGTGAACGGACGCAGACCGAGAACTTCCCGCATCGCCTTGATGCGGCCAATCTGTTCGCCTTTCTCCAGGCCTTCTTCTCGTCCCTCTTCCCGTCCTTCTTTCAGGCCTTCTTTCAGGCCTTCTTCTCGAGCGTGATACAATCGCGCTTCGTTGTCCAGTTGCATCTTCAGCCGAGCGTTGTAAAGCATCATTTGTTCGGGAGTTTTTGAGATCATTTCCAGGACTCCGGCGGCTTCCAAAATTTCCTGATCAGGGAACAAACGGCGAATTTCTGCGGACGTCAGCTTGTCAGCATTCAGCAAAAACCAGGCCCAGCGTTCTGCAGGCGACGCATTGTACACATTTTCCGCTGTCACCTGAAGATTATTCAACTGCAAAAGGTGGATTTGCAGGTCGTCGTTCAGAGTCAGTTCCCCTGACACATCACGCAACCGAAAGTCCAGATGCAGCCCGGTGGATTTCGGAAACATGGACTGTGACAGCACGCAGATACTAATCGCAGGACGAAGTTTGCGATACGGATCACTTTCGTACAGCTGACTGACGTAAATACTGGAAACATAATACGTCAGACGCTGAGACATGCCGACCGGCAGCGAAGTTTGCACTTCAATATTCAGCAATCGACCGTGCTCATCTGTCGCCAGTATGTCCAGAACGGCGAGCTTGTCAGTCTCGGTTTGCTTGCCCAGAAACGGATTCAGGAATTGAACACTCGTAATCCTGGGATGATCCACCAGAATCGCGTTCAGAAAATGAATGGTCACTCTGCTGTGCTCCGGACTGCCGAGCATCAGCTTAAACACGAAATCCACCAGCGGACTGATACCGATTGCCATGTGTGTCTCGTCAATGATGAGTTGTGGTTGCTGCAAACCATTTTCTGGCCGTCGCCGGCATGGAAAAATTGTAGCGTCCGGGCACCTAAACGACCACGGTTCACCTCTGTAACACGGTTCATCTCCGTAAGAGGGCCGGCTGGGAACCATCAGGGCTCAGTTTCACACCCGCGATTCGGTAGCCGTTCTTCAGCGTCCCGCCACGATTCCCCCGCGGCTCAGGACAGGTAGTCGAATGCAATAAGCGTCAAGCTTTCTACTCCAGGCAAGACTATGGAAAACGTCGTTCCAGTTCCAGTTCCAGCGGCTCGGCAAGGACCGCGCAGTTGAACCTGCCGAGCAAACACTCTTGACCGAATCCGTGCGATCGAAGGCTTACGAACCGGATTCCATCGCCTGAATCAACCAGGCACGGGCAAACATCCAGTACCGGCTGGCGGTGGCTCTGGAGATTCCCAGCGCCTGGGCTGCATCCTGTTCAGACAACCCCACAAAATATCGCAACTTGACCAGTTCCGCCTTTTGCGGATCAATCTCGGTGAATCGCGTCAGGGCTTCATCCAGGGTGAGCAGCTCGTCAGGGGGCGTTTCCGCATAACTCGCCACGTCGGACAGGCTGACCCGTTCACGACCGCCCCCATGCCGCTCGCTTCGTCGTCGTCGGGCTCGATCGATGAGGATTTGACGCATCGCCTCAGCTGCAACTCGAAAAAAATGGCAGCGATCATTGAAGTTACGATCGCCGACCAGCTTCAGATACGCCTCATGGACCAGAGCAGTCGCGTCGAGCGTCTGCCCCGGCTTTTCCTGCGCCATTCGTGCGGCCGCCAGCATGCGAAGTTCGTCGTAGACGCGCGGCAGGAGCTCCGCGGCGGCCTGTTGATCGCCCTGTTGCGCTGCTTCGAGAAGTCGTGTCATCGGGGTCATTTCCGATCGCATAGCGTTTTCCATTTTTCTGTCTCAGACAGCGTCAGCCATGCATCCGCGGTTGCCTTGTCGGCTGGCTGGTATTTGGCGTTTACGTCGTGGAAGAGCGCAAGGGCTTCATCGTGTCGGGCGACAGAGACATTCATCAGCACCGATTGCTCGACCAGCTTTACGGCAGCAGGAGAGAGCTTGCCACCGACCAATGTCTTTTGCAGCAATCCACCGAAAATCTGCTGCCACTCGAGAACCCATTTTTCAGCTTCAGCAGAACGGTTCGACTGCTCGAGAATGTGGATGAGCCAGACGAAAGCATCAACCCGATGTGGATAGTCATAGGCAGGGATCTGATCGGCGTGGTCAGCCACTTCGCGACATCCTTCGAGCAGATGCGGTTCAGCTGCAAGCGGTTCCTTCAGTTCGCACAGAAGGACTCCGAGGGCTGAACGAGCCTTTCCAAGCTGGTAGCTGCGGTGCTTTGGGCCGCGGGCTGTGACGATCACATCAATGGCGGATTGAGCGTGCTTTCGGGCATCGTCCACCCGACCGAGTTTTTGTTCCGACAGGAACAGACCATGATAGGCTTTGCTCTTGTTCTCGGCACTTAAGGCAGTGTTCGCCTCCGTTTCAAAAATCCTGGCGGCGAGTTCGTAATCGCCGGCCCTATATGCGTCCCACGGCATTCCTCCTGAGATTTTGCCGCCTGCAGCCAACTCTGCATGGCTGGCTCGGATCCGGGTCGCGTCAGCCGGACGGTTCGTCATGGTATATAACTCAGCGAGTGCCCGATGGGCTGCGGCAGCCATCCCGCCCTGATCAAAAGTTGCGCGGGCATTATGAAACTCGACCAGATCGGCGACAGCGGCCAGAAGAAGCGGCTCGGCTTCTGCGTATTCCTTCCGCTTCAATAACAGTTCACCTACCTGAAGGCGTGCCATGCCGGTGTACCAGTTGCGCAGATTGGGTTGCCCGCTGAGCATGGCGGCCAGGCCGGAGCGGGCAAACACAAGGGCATCATCCTCGCGCCCGAGCGTGATCGCCATCCGTTTGGCTTCATAGTTGGAAAGCATCACGAACGGTGGCAAAGGGGCCGCCTGCACGTTTTCTTTGAATAGCTGAAGAGCGATTTCGGTTTCTCCCTTGCGGGCGTGTAACAGGCCGATCTCGTGTCGAGCGAACCAGGTTCTGTGGTGAAACGGCTGACCACGCAGCTCCCACTGTCTGATCACTTCTCGCCACACCTCGATGGCTTTGTCGGGGCGATTGCTGGCATTGTACGCATCGGCCAGCTCGCCGAATCCGGCGTCGAACCACGGATAATCAGGCCGAACCCCTGCATTTCGAATCTTCTCCAGCAACTCCTCCATCTCCCGGATTGCTTCGGGAATTCGGCCAGCCAGCCTGTAGGCCATCGCCAGATGGCCAGCGGCAAGAATCGTCAGATTGTCTTCACCACCGTAGGAATCGATGCCTTCTGCCTTCAGTTTCTGCAGATAGGGGATTGCCTCAGAGGGGCTGCCCATAGCCAGTGATCGTCCATACCAGATGGCTGCATCGAATCCCATACGATCGCGAGGGCCAAGCACTCGGCGGCAATCATCAGCGACAGCCGCCAGCATCTGCTCACCTTTTTCACGACCATCCATGCCACGGCAAATTCCTGCCTGAGTGACGCGGCTGGCGAGGGTTGCACGATCATCAGGTCCGCGGGATGCGAAGTAAAGTGGAACAGCACGGTCGATTAATGGCCTTGCCTTCTCGTTCTGTCCGATGCCGGCGTATGCGGAGGCAACGGCGTGCAGTACCTCGGCCTGCACGAATGGCAGATTCGGAAATTTTTGCTCGATCCGTTCCTCAGAGAGCTGGGCAGCCGCCCGGTCGAGCAGTTCATTAATGGTGGGATTCAGCTTTATCTCAAAGTCGCCGCCGGTTCGTGGCAGTGACTCCGCCTGCTTCATGATGTCTGCCTGCCGCAGTAAATCATCCTGCAGAAACGCCCTGACAGCTTCAGCCGACCGCTTCTCTTCTTCCGCCCTCTGTTTCTCCTGCTCCGCCCTCTGTTTCTCCTGTTCGGCTCGCTGTTGTTCGCGCATGGCGAGAGCTCGCTGCTCATGGGCTTCTGCTTCCCGCTGCTCGGCCTTCCTTCGCTCGGCAATCTCACCTTGTCGAGCCTGCTCTGCCCGCACCGCCAGCACAGCTCCCATAACCGCGGCCCCCGTGATCAGTCCGACGAACGCCGCCGTCACCAGAACAACAGGCTTGTTCCGCCGGTACGCCTTTTTCAGACGGTACCCAAGGCTCGGCGGGCAGGCCTCGACTGTATCTCCTTTCAAATAGCGCTGAACGTCTTTCGCCAAACCAATCGCGGTGTCATAGCGGCGAGTCCGTTCCTTGTCCAATGCTTTCATCGCGATCCAATCCAGCTCGCCGCGGACTTGTTGCGTTAACCTGGACAGATCTGCTTGCCGACATGCAGCGAGGGAAGGAAGCATCGCTGTGGAACTGATACGGGTACTTGGTCGCGGTGGCTCTTCCTCGCGGATGATCCGACGGACTTCATCCCACGCGGCTTCCCTAAACCTCGCTTTCTCGATCGGAGTGGTACCGGTTAGAAGTTCATACAGCAACACTCCCAATGAATACACATCCGAACGCGTGTCGACATCAAGGTTGTTGAGCTGAGCCTGTTCGGGCGACATGTACAGCGGCGTGCCGATCACTGTTTCATGGGCGGTGTGCAACGTGCGGTCGGTGAGCCGCTGATGCAGAGCTTTGGCGAGGCCAAAGTCGATCACCTTGGGAACCGGTCTGTCGTCGTAGGGAGCAACCAGAATGTTCGATGGCTTCAGATCGCGGTGAATGATCCCTTTCTGATGCGCATGTTGCACCGCAGAGCAGACCTGAACAAAGAGATCCAGTCGCTCCGGGACACTCAGCTTCAGGGCATCACAATACTCTGTGATCGGCACCCCCTTGACATACTCCATCACGAAGTAGGGGCGCCCAACATCAGTCAGCCCGCCGTCGAGTACTTTGGCGATATTGGGGTGATCCATCATGGCGAGCGCCTGACGTTCCGCTTCAAACCGGGCCAAAACCGCCTTCGAATCCATCCCGGCCTTGATCAGCTTCAAAGCTACCTTGCGTTTCACCGGTTCGGTTTGTTCGGCTACCCAGACAGTGCCCATACCCCCTTCGCCAATCTGCTCGAGGAGTTTGTACCGGCCAGCGATGACCGTGCCAACCGCCTGAGCATCGGCGAGACATGTTGCCTCAAGTCTGTCCTGCCGGACCGCGGGACGGTCGATCGGTTGATTGACGCGGTCATGAGCACGCAGCAGCCCCTCCAGTTGTCCTCGAAGATCTTCCTGGCCAGCGCATTCCCGATCAAGCAATGCCTTTCGAGCTTCTCCAGCCAGTTTTGCTGCGGCGGCGAACAACGATTCGGCTTTGGGGTCGATGCTGGGCATGACAGACATTCTCCATCAGTTTGAGGGCGTCGGCGGTTCCTTCTGATAAGCGAACCATGCGGCCGCCGCGCCTCACACAATTTTCAGATTTCCGAAGTCTGACGGCAATCGTGCCCGAGCTCTCAACCTTCGGGCTCAGTCACTTCGGATAACTCAGGCCACATCCGACGACCGTCGACTGTGCCGAGGCAGTTTGCACATCCACTGAACAGTTTCCTCTCGATCATGCGCTTCCGGGTTGACCGGCTCGACGGTGCGGTTCTAACGATTTCGTCGAACATGAACCCTACCGGAAGGTGAAATGCGAAACGTGGTGTTCTTCAATGTAAATGGCTTCGTCGACCGAATTTGGCCTGAGAGACGAACTTCATGACAACATTGACGTTTGATCACCTGTATTGTAATATACTATTATCATGCGTACTGAGCGCTTGGATCCCGTGAGACGAGGAGGGGGAAAAGACGAATGAAGCTTTCTCAGAATCTCACTTCGGTTTCTGTCCCGAAAGTGCGGGCGGGCCTTACGGCGGTGGAAGTTTTAATCGTTATTGCCGTCGTTTCACTTCTGCTTTCTCTGTTGATTCCCGCTGTGCAGGTGGCACGCAACACCGCACGGAGACTGGATTGCACCGATCGGCAACGGCAACTGGGGATCGCCCTGCACCAGTACCTCGCCGCACATCAGAAGTTTCCTTCGGATAACAACAAGTGCTTCTCGTGGCTCGTGGAGATTCTTCCAATGATCGAGCAGGAGTCATTGCATACGAAGATTCGAGAGGCCGGAGTCAACTGTTGGACTGGTGATTCGGTTTCAGTGCTGGATGAACTTCAGAAGACGCCGGTCCGCATGTTTCAATGTCCGATGGATCCTGATGTCGAAGCTCACAATACGAGTTACCTTGGGAACTCCGGGTCGGGATTCCATTTGAGTGAGAATGGAACGATCTCGCGAAAGCCGGCGACAACCGGAGCATTTGTTGATGGCCTTTCGAATACCGCGGCCGTATGCGAATTCCTTTCTGGCTGGGGAAAACATCCGATTGAACATCTTGATTCACCAGTGGCGACACTTGAGGAATGGAAGCAGCAATTTGTGCCAGCCTGTGCCGCAAGAAAACCTCTGGGAAACTTCCCGGGAAGCTACATGGGGGTAGGGTGGATGTCGCCAGGTTATCCAGTCACGGTTTACAGCCATGTTTTGACTCCGGGACAAAACAGCTGTAAGTCCTCAACGGGAGGGACGCAGACCATGATCGCGACCCCGCGATCGAATCATTCCGACGGTGTCAATCTGCTGATGGCAGATGGTCGAGTGCAGTTCACGTCAACTTCAATCGACATCGAAGTCTGGCGCCAACTGGGTGCAAGGGACGATTCAAAATCAGTGTGGGATTATTGAAGATGTGGAAAACTCTGACAACTCTAGCAACGTTGTTTTCCTTTTGCGGCTGCGGGGGAGATTCGAACATCAGTTCAGGCCCCACACGGGTTGTTGATTCTGTCACAATCCCGGCCAACGCGTGGAAGCCGGACAAGGCGGTTATGACGACCGACGGTATTTTCATCGTCAACGGAATGACAATCGAAGAGAACAGTTCGACGAAAATCCCCGTTGGAAGTTCAACCACCATCGAGATTCATCTTCCGAAGCTTGAACGAAAGGAGTTTGCCGATGGGGGTGCACACGCCTCAGTGTCTTATTTAATTTTTCTTTCTGACGGGACACCAGTCACTGGAAACAGCACCATCGCAAAGGAATTCAAGGAGACGAAGACCGGGTGGATTATAAAAGCCGAACTTCCGGCGCCGCAGAGTCCGGGCGACAAGTGGCAGATCGCTGCTTTTGCGGCGAAGAATCGACCCATCGCGTACAGCGCACCGTTAACGCTGGAATAAGCCATTTGGGCAAGCCGGGCGGGGACGGTTTTATTTGTGGCGTATCGTTAGTTTCCAAACCAGCGCTCAACCGGCGTAAAGCCGGATTGGGGCGAACAGCGGTCGCTGAGCAAAGTCGTTCGGTGTGGCACTAACCATAAGCGGAAAGGCAATGCGATGAGCAAGTCTGAAGTGGAGTGTCTTAAAGAAGCCAGCGCGATTCTGGAGACATGGAATCGTCGACATCATCAGGCCGGTATTGCTATGGCGATTCCGCTGGTGGCCAGCTTTATCGTTATAAGGTTGTTCCCTTCTGTGATCACTGAAACCCTGATGGCGCTGGTTCCCGCAATTGGGCTGACGATGGGACTGATGCTGATCCCGGAGGACTTCCGCAGCCGACGCGGATCCCTGACATCCGCAATTTGTTTCGTTGCCGTCATCTGGGCCGTCGCATTAATTGCGGTCCTGATTCGGTTGTTTGGATGACATCACAGTCGATCTTCCTCATTGACTGTGAACGATTCTTCTTCATTCATCCGGTCAGCCAACAAGCATTCCTGTGGCGCCACGTAGGCGAGTCTCTCCGAGACTCGCGATTCACCCGCCTCAACGGCAAAATACAAGAAGAGACGGCAAGTCACACGGCGGGGACGGAAACTGACATGCTGGTTTCAGCGTCTCGGAGAGACGCTGAAACGTGGAGGCTCTCAATGTCATGCGTATTCTGTTTCCTTCTGAACCTATACATTACTCTGCGAAGGAAACGTTTGCAGATGGAAACGCGAGACGGAGCTCTGCGATCTGTTCATCGGTAACGGCTCTGCGTGGCAACTGAAGCGCGATGAGCCTCGTGCACTTCTTAATCGCTGCAATTTCAAGATCGGTGAGCGTGTCTGCCTCTCGATGAGGATGGCTGGAACGAAAAAGCAGAATTTCGATCTGAGGGGCCGACTCACACAACATCCGCAAGGATTCTCTTCTCAACGCGCCAGCATCTGTGATGAACATTCGGAGTTGTTTCGCTTCGGAAAAGAAGCCGGCAAGGTGATCATCGGGCGATAAGTCAGGCAGTGTCAGGCTTATCAGCCGTTGTCTGCATGACAAACCCTGAAGCCATTTTCCATCTACAGACCACCCTGACAATGTTAGATCTCGTAGAGTGGCAATACCTGCTAAGGCATCAAGGACACCTTCAGGCTGTGGTTCTCCATTGAGACTCACTCGATTCAAACTGTGCGCCCCGGAAAGGCATTCTGCAAGGTCATCTGGGTAACTTCCTCCGAACTCATTGTATTCCAAAGACTCAAGATCCGGATGTATCCCCACTCGAATGGTTCCGCGCACACGACACCTGTCGACAACAAGGCGCGTCAAATTCCCGAACACTCTGGAAATATCCAGCGAATCAATCGTCAGGCCACCTAAATGCAATGCCTCGAGAGAATTGCAGGTCGCAAACTGCTGCAGGTCAGACTGTTTTAGAAGAATGGGAAGCGGATCAGAATACTTCATACCTGTTACCAGCGTGATCTCTCTGACACTGTCCTTTTCAAACAGCGGACCAATCATGGGAATATCTCCCCTGCTCAGCTGAATCCGAAGACTGGTCCAGTCTGAAAACATGGCACTGCGTCCATTGGACTCGTATTCGATTGTTATCCCGTCTCGTTCGTATAGTCGCGAGCCCTCCGGCACAAACTCCGCGATTTCGATCAGCGCGTTGAAATCCCTCACTCGATCATACTTTTGGTAAACGATCGCGGCCGTCGAAAGCACGACTGCGCTTATCAGTGCAATGCAGATTCTCTTTGTGGCTCGATTCACTCGTTACTTTCCCACTTACTCCTTTGTAATCGTTTCATCCATATTCAGCACAACTCGAGCTGTTGCTGTCCATGCGGCGAGATCCGCCAGAGAAGTACCGATCTGAATGTGTGGATTCTGATCCGGCCCGGCCGCACAGAGTTCGCGGAGCTTTTCTTCGTCTGCAAATTCGCTGCCCTGAAAACGCTGCTTCTGATTGCCGAAAAAGCTGAGCAGGATATCCCTCTCCTCGGCCGACGCATTTCGGGAAACACATTGCAGCATCAGGAAATCGACTCGATCCGTATCGGATGCCTGTCGGTCCCGCAACGCCGCAACTGCCAGTGCTCGGGCGCAGTCCATAAAGAGCTCTTCGTTCAGTGTTGTCAGTGCCTGCAGGGGAGTGTTAGAGCGATTGCGGCGTGCACAGGCCGTGTCACCGCGTGGCGTATCAAAAGTCTCAAGCACCGGGTAGGGCACAGATCGGAAACGAAAAGTATAGATGGCTCTGCGGAAGCGACTTTGATCTGAGACCACATTCCATGTCTTTGGGCCGTAACTTGCCGGAGGCAGAAATAAAAACTCGGGTGCCGGAGGATAGACTCCCGGGCCACCAACTGTCGGATTGAGCAGCCCGCTTGCTGACAGGAAAATATCTCTGACCGATTCCCCGCTGACGCGGAAACGTGATCCGCGGCTCAGAAGTCGATTTTGCGGATCCGCGGCGAACTGCTCTGGGGACACGCGGGACGATTGCTGGTAGGTCGCCGAATTGACGATCAGTCGATGAATATGCTTTTGACTCCACTGGTTTTCAATCAGTTCCACCGCCAGCCAGTCCAGCAGCTCTGGGTGTGATGGATACTCGCCCTGGGTTCCGAAATCTTCCGCTGTTTGAACAATGCCAACTCCGAAATATTCCTGCCAGATCCGATTGACGGCATTGCGAGCCGTCGTGGGGGTTTCCTTATCTGCGATCCACCGCGCAAACTTCAGTCGATCGGGTGTATTGCCCGAATCGGTCAAAGAGCCGAAGACCTGAGGAACGCCAGGTTCAACCATTTCAGCCGGCTTCAGAAAATCGCCGCGGGTTAAAATCCAGGTGGGCCGGCGATTGGATCGTTCCTGCAGAACCAGCTGCGTTGTGCCGCGGGGGTGACTGTTCCAAAGCCGCTCAATTTCCTCGTTCGCCTGTGAGAACTCCGGAACTGTCGTGCGCCAGTGACTAAACAATTCCCGTCGTTGCTGTTCGCTTCGATCGTCAGGGGACATTGCCGCGATTGCTCGTACCGAGGGTGGAACCGGATCGGCCGCGGGTTCTGGCTGAGAGGTCACTGAGAACCGGAATCGCCCTGGATTGTTGTTTTGATTATCGTCACTGTTCCATCCTCCATGCATCTGGATCAGTCGAAATGTCAGCCTGAAGCCCGTCTGGCTGATGAGCGGGGAGTCAGGAGTAAAAACAGCATTGCGTGGCACATTGCTTCGTCCGCCGCCGACATCGATGCCCCATGCAGTACTGTTGTTTCCATCGATTGCAAAAGTGACAGGTCCTGTGGTTCGCCGTTCTTTGGATTTATCCGCATACAGAGCGGCCAGCTCCTGTTCCGGAGGATTGACATCGGCGGAGGCAGCCGTCAGTCGGACCGCAGACATTCGACTGTCTGAACCAATTGGCGCTGCCAGTATCTGAAACTCGGATAATGCACACAGTCCATCAACTGACCTGCCCGGGCCGCCATGCGGCAGGTTTGGATCGTTCAACAGTTCGAGCCTGAAGCCGGAGAGCGAAGTGAGATTCGTTTCCACAACGAAGTCTGTCGTGTGTTTGGTAGGCGCATATCCCTGTGCCAGCACGGAGCCGTCTTCCAGCAGATAATGCTTTTGTCCACCGCTGGCATCCAGCTGAGGTCGAACAATCTGCCAGTCCGGTGAATGGGCGGACAACTGCTGCGCCCACGCATGCACTTCATCGGCCCAGCCAGGACGATCTGCCTGCAATCGACGTTCTGTTTCGCGAATTTCTGACAGAAGTGCAGATCGCTGTTTCTGTTCTGCATCCGTGTATACTGTTGCCTGAGCTTCATCGGAGTTATTCAGGAATGCAAACATTCTGTAATAATCGCTCTGGGTAAGCGGATCATATTTGTGATCATGACACTGAGTGCACTGAATTGTCAGTCCCAGCATGGCTTTGCCAACGGCGTCCATGCGATCGAACATGGCTTCCATGCGAAACTGTTCCGGGTCGACACCCCCTTCTTCATTGATCATGGAATTGCGGAGGAATCCGGTTGCAATCAGCTGATCCTGTGTTCGGTCAGGAAGCAAATCGCCGGCAATCTGTTCGATCAGAAATTCGTTATACGGTTTGTCTGTGTTCATCGCTTTAACGACCCAGTCCCGGTAGAACCAGACAAATCGCGGTTTGTCCTTTTCAAAGCCATCGGAATCCGCATAACGTGCGGCATCGAGCCAGTGTCTTGCCCACTTTTCACCGAAATGGGACGAGGCCAGAAGGCGTTCGACTTCTTCGCCGACGGTCTTTTTGAGGACGTCCGCCGAAGCGTTTGCAGTAATGTCGGCCGTTCGCCGGGAATTCAGACGATCGTTGAACGCTTTAATGTCGGCCATTGCCGGAGGCAGACCGGTGAGGTCAAGAGAAAGTCGCCTTAGCAGAGTCGCGGAGTCTGCGGCAGGTGCAGGCGACAGACGATTCTTCTGCAGCTCCTTTAACACGAACGCATCAATCGGATTTCGTATCCAGTCGCTGGTCAATGCCGGAACATCCGGACGTTTTGGAGCGGAAAGTGCCCAGTGCTGTTTGTACTCAGCACCTTCCGCAATCCATGTTTTGAGAATTTTGATTTGTTCATCGTTCAGTTTTTGCCCTGTTTCCGCGGGCGGCATCTGGTGTTCGGGATTGTCGGTGGTGATGCGGGCGATGAGTTCGCTTTTGTCCGGACTTCCCGGGACGACGGCGGCGTGATCATCGTTTACCTGGGTTGCGCCGGAGAAAGTATCGAGCCTGAGCATTGCTTCGCGATGACCTTCATCAGCGCCATGACAGCGAAAACAATTTACTGCCAGAATGGGCCGCACATCGCGAGAGTAGTCGATCTGTTTGTCGTCAGCGTTGAGCACGCTACAAAAGGCGGAAATTGTCAGCATTCTGCAGAACAACTTCCACGAACCCGGAACAGCAATGATTTCAAGCATAGCGACATCACCAGAAAGTCAGGCTGAAGAAGAACAGATCGAAAAACCAGGTGGAAATCCGGCAGACCATTCAGAAAGCCGAGGAATATTTTGCCACCGGTCACAAATCTTAATCAGGAAGGAGTCAGCCTGGTACAATTTCAGGCAGGATCGCGGGGGCAAAGCCAAAAAACGAAGAAATATTCGATATTTCGCTGAATTCTGCAGCAGATTTCCGTCACCGGGTGTTCTGCATAGAATGTCGGCATCAGGAACGGGATGCTGGCATCGGACATGCATCGCATCCTGATTTCAACTTCAGTCGAGTCAGCGTACAATCAGTGTTTTTTTGCATCCGGTGACGTTTTTGCATCCGGTCACATTGTTTGCCTCCTGTTTCCTTAAATGAGAACCTGCCCGTGGGTTTCCTTGCCCAGGTACAAATATCGTGTTTCTTTTTCAGCTATCTCGTTTCGCTGATCAGCGAAGTGCTGCAGCTGATTCGTGGACGCTCGACGGTAACACGCGGCATCGTGCTGGGATTTACGGCAGCAGGACTGCTGGCTCATACGATCTATCTTGTCACAAGGAGTCAGGAATCCGGATTGCCGCCGCTGATGAGCAGCGGGCAGGACTGGCTACTGGTACTCGCGTGGCTGGGAGCCGTGCTGTATTTGGTGCTGACGGCTTCACACGGTCAGTTGGCGCACGGCGTTTTTATGTTACCTGCCATACTTTTGCTGGTTGTTGTTGCCGTGTTTGTCAGTGATGATGCAACATCGGAATTGCAGCAAACCGCAACGAGGCGATGGGGGATGCTGCACGCAGCGTCACTGGTTCTGGGGATGGGTTCGGTCGTCGGAGCTACGCTGTCTGCTCTGATGTATCTTTTGCACCATCAAAAACTGAGAAGCCGCAATTCGTGGCTAAAGCGGTTACAGTTACCCAGTCTGGAACAGCTGCTGTCGGTGAACCGCTGGATGGTGATTTTGTCAGTCCCCTGTCTCACTGTGGGACTGGTCACCGGGTTTATCCTCCTGATTCTGCAGAAGGATGCTTTGGGAAGAGCTCAGATCCGCTGGACCGATCCCACGATTGTAACGACCATAATGGTCTGGCTTGCGATGGTCGTTCTGGTCGTGCGACTCCTGGTTATTCGAAGGCAAAGTGGCAAGGCGATCGCACAGATGTCGATGCTGAGCGGTGGGTTTTTGCTGGTGACGATTGTGGGGCCGATGTTGCTGGCAAGGACAGGCGCGATTACCACCTTTCATGGAAGCGGAGGACAGCGGTCTGCTCGCGGTGAGGTGCGATCGGAAAATCCTGCGGTCCCCGGTGAGATCTCCTCCGGTGTCGTTTCAGGCATGGAGGGAAAAACTCCATGAATGTGCTCGTTGTCAGCTGTAACCATCATGTTGCCGGAGTTCAGATTCGAGAGAAGCTCGCGTTTTCCAGTGAGCAGCAGCTTTCGAATGCCTATGCGCAGTGGAAGGAGCTTCATCCGGATTCGGAAATCGTGGTCCTTTCAACATGCAATCGAGTGGAAATCTATGCGGCCGATGAGTCGGAGGATGCCGGAGTTTCGTTTGACGACATTACTCGATTCATCTCACGTTTTCACAATGTTCCGACCGACGACTTTGTGCAGTCGGTACTGGCGCATCATGGCCCGCGAGCTGTGTCGCATCTCTTTGAAGTTGCCTGCAGCATTGACAGCATGGTGCTTGGAGAGCCCCAGATCGTCAATCAGGTTAAGGAGGCTTATCGTGTTGCCCAGCAAAACGATGCCTGCGGTCCACTGACGAATGTACTTTTCCAGCAGGCATTAAATGTCTCTGGACGGGTACGAACAGAGACGCGGCTGGCAGAAGGGCGAGTCTCCATCGCCAGTGTGGCGGTAGGAGAATTTGGTCGCAGCATTTTCAGCCGGTTCGACAATAAAACCGTGCTGGTCATCGGTGCGGGTGAAATGGCTGAAGAGACTCTGCAGTATCTTAAGAGTGAGGGTGTTCAGAGGATTATTGTCATCAATCGCAGCCGCGAAAGAGCGGAACGGCTGGCCGGGGCGTTTGGCGGCGAAGCGTTTGATTTTGGACAGCTCGACCACTGGCTTTCGAGGGCCGATGTGATTGTCAGCACGACCGGATCCGAAGAGATTCTGATCAGTCGGAAGCGATTTGAAGCGGCGCGTGCGAAATCGGACCAGCAGCCGGTCTTTATTCTTGATCTGGCTGCACCTCGGGATTTCGACCCTCTGATTTCGACTCTGGATGACAATGTGTTTTTGTACGACATTGATGCTCTGGAGGAAACCTGCAATAAGAACCGCAGGCTACGGGAAGCCGAGGTTCGCAGGGCCATGGAGATCATCTCCGATCAGACCGATCGCTTTATGCAGGAGATCTATCACAGGGCGACAGGGCCGGTCATTCATCGACTGCGCGAGCATTGGGGAGAAATCAGTCGTGCTGAGCTGGATCGCTTGTTTCGAAAACTGCCAGAACTGACTGACGACCAGCGAACGGCCATCGAAATGACGATTCAGAGGATCGTGAACAAGCTGCTGCATCCGCCTCTGGAAGCGCTTAAGGATGAAGCCCGAGCTGGCACACCGGATGGGCTTTTGCAGGCCATTCGTCGGCTGTTTCAGCTGCGGGACAAATGAGTGGTAACTTGAAACCCGGATTCAACCGTTATATGCTCGCTGTATCAGGCTGCTCGATGTATGCCACGATCCTGTTGAAGAATCAGGCATTGGGCGATGCATAAAGCCGATGTCAGCCGATCACCTGGAACGGGTCGAGAGCAGGGAACGGCCATCCTGAGAGAAGTGGCTGTTTATGGGAGTTTGTAGAAATGCTGTTTTCAAAGCTGTCATTCGAACGACTGGTCGACAGTTAGTGACTGATCAGATGAAATTGGCTCGTTCCTGATGCATCGATATCTGTATGAACGTTTACTTTCGACTTCTCATACGGTCGATTCCCGATTCTTTTGATAGCCCGGTGGGTGCAGGTTGAAACAACTTCGTAACGGCACCACTCGCCGCTGGGATGTTCCGCACGGTCTTCGAGTCGCTCCATGGCAGCAGCTTTCGCCCCCGCAGCTGTTCGTGGGTTCATTTGCGCTGCTGGTACTTCTGGGTGCAATGGGGCTCAGGTTTCTGCCGGGGCTTTATACGGCGCAGGGGTTGACATGGCTGGATGCGCTATTCACATCAACAAGTGCCGTTTGTGTGACGGGACTGATTGTTGTGGATACCGCAAAGCACTTTACTCTGCTGGGGCAGGCATTTGTGTTGCTGCTGATTCAGCTGGGTGGTCTGGGAATGCTGACATTTGCCAGTTTGATCATTGTTGCGCTCGGGAAGCGGTTGTCACTGCGGGCGGAGGCCAGTTCCATCGTCTCCTCGGATTCTGCTCCTCATATCGATCGCCGGCGAATGACACTGGACATTGTAAGGTTCACTTTTCTGTTTGAGGGTATTGGTGCAATATTGCTGTTTTGCGTCTGGGCTCCCCGGATTGGTATGAGGGAGGCACTATGGCCGGCAATTTTCCATGCGGTCAGTGCGTTCTGCAATGCCGGATTCTCAACCTGGACCGATTCGCTCATTGGATATCAGCAGTCACCCGGCACGCTTATCATTATCATGGGGCTGATTCTTGCGGGTGGCCTCGGATTTCTGACGCACGAGGAGCTGTTTTTGTTTGTACAGTCGAAGATTCATCGGCGGGCATTTCGATTCTCGCTTCAGAGTCGCCTTGTTCTGATCACAACAATCTTTCTTACGGTCGCAACGGCCCCGCTTTTCGCCATCTTTGAGTGGGATAATACGCTGAAGGATCTTCCCACGGTCCATCGTGTCGTCAACGCGGTGTTTTTGACGGTGACGCCCCGTACGGCGGGCTTCAACGCCATTGACTACGGAGCTGCGACGGACAGTTCAAATCTGCTGACAATACTGCTGATGACCATCGGAGGCTCACCTGGTTCGACGGCCGGAGGCATCAAAACAACAACCGTGGCTCTGATTGGGCTGCTGGCCTGGTCACGACTGCGGGGGCTTGAATCCACGGACTGCTTTGGCCGATCAATTCCTGAAGAAACGACCTCGCGAGCTGTGGGTCTGTTCGCGATTGCCTCCGGGATCGCAGTGGCTGGTGTTTTTGTGCTGACAACAACGGAAACAGGTGCGAAGAGTGATCTGATTCAACTGATGTTTGAGGCTGCCAGTGCGTTCAATACTGTTGGACTTTCTATGGGAATTACTCCCGATCTGTCGGTTGCGGGACGATGGGTCGCTATTCTTCTGATGTTTTTCGGGCGAGTTGGATTGCTGACCCTTGCAGCCGCGCTGACACTGCATCGTTCACAGATTACTGGTTTTCGGTACGCCTACGAAGACGTTGTCGTTGGCTGATGACAAATAGATGAGATGCAAGACATGAAGCGTTTCGTAGTGGTTGGGTTGGGGAATTTCGGTTCCAGCGTGGCTGAGTCACTGTTTGCTCAGCGTCACGAAGTTGTTGCAGTCGATATGAACGGGGAAGCCGTTGATAGGATCTCGCCCTACGTATCGAGAGCCGCGGTCGGAGACGGCAAAAGTATAAAGACGCTCGAACGGCTTGGCGCAAAAGGTGCGGATGCCGCTGTAATCAGCACGGGTGACGATATTACTGCCAGCATCCTGACCACGATGGCTATGCATGATATTGGTATTCGGGAAGTGTATGTAAAGGTCATTTCACGCGACCATGCTCGAGTTATGGAGAGACTGGGGGTCACGGAAACTGTCTTTCCGGAACGAGAATCGGCGCTCAGCCTTGGAAAACGAATGTCGGGTTCCGGTCTGCTGAATTATGTTCGGCTTGGAACCGGATTCAGCATTCAGGAAATGGGAGTACCGGAGTCATGGAATGGCAAGACTCTGAGAGAGCTGGAACTGCGCCAGCGATATGGTGTTACGGTAGTTGCCGTGCATGATGTGCTGACGGACCAGATGAATGCGTCGACCAATCCCGATGCCAAGCTGAAGGAATCGGATACACTGATCGTGGCTGGTAACGACGAAGACCTTGCAAAGGCGGCTGAAGTTCAATAGCCAGCGTGTTTGCCGAACTGAGATGGCGGACCCGTTTTACAGGTTCAGCTCCTGAAATCCGTGAAAGCTTGTAACATCTGTGGTTCAATGGACGCTGTTTTTTTAACCACAGATCACACAGATAAAAACACAAACGCCGATGGCCCGGTTATCTGTGAAATGGTTCTGCGCGAAATCGTCTTTTCGTGCTCGTGCTCAGCATCGCGGTGCTCGTGCTCGATAGAGACGATTACAACGAATCGCGGCGGGATTGCCATAAAACTTGAACGAATGCGTTTTGTTGCGCACGTTGTACGGAGTCGTAAGGAATTCTGAAGCATGGTTGAATGATCCACGCACTTCATTTCGCGCGAAAAAGAAAGGGGGAAGGACAAGTCCTTCCCCCCTTCCGCCGTTGAGTTTGTTTGCACAAACACTACGGCAGGAGCTTCCCGCTCGGGCAACGCACCCATGTGAGCGGGAACAGGCGAGTTCTCTATGCCTGAGCGGCACTGCCCTGGAACGAAGCACTGGCCATGCCTCCTCCATCGTGGCCATAAGCCGGCATACCGTGTTCTACCGTATCAAGTCCTTCAACCTCTTCGTGTGCATGCACTCTCAGCATTCCGAGGGCCTTAAGTATTCCAAACAGAATTAACATCGTCACAAAAGGTCCGACATATCCGAACCATTTTCCCGCGTAGTCGGCACCCGGATACATCAGACGGTATCCCATCAGCAGATACAGGATGCACCCAGGCAAAAGTCCATCAGATTCCTGAACAGGATGTTAACTACGTTCCTGGACGCATTCAGACTGACTTCGACCGTCGCGAATCCGCCCTGCATGAAGATCACGAGGGTTCCGCAGATCAGCATCATGAGAGTGTTCAGTGTGTAGTCAATTTCCTTCATTGAGTAGTACTCCGGAGCCGCTTCGGCTTCAGTTGCTGCCGCTGCCGCCGCAGGCTGTGAGGCGACTGCAGCCGCTTCATCCGCCGAATGCCGACGATGGCAAAAGCACAAAACTCATCAATACCCCGCTAATAAGCCATACCGGGAGCAACCATCGAACCCCCTTCACCAAATTTGATCCCGTCACGTTCCATTCCTTGTGCAAAGCAGCCCCATTCTGCCTGTTTTGCCGACCGCGTCTGCGTGGACGTGCGATGCGTTAAGCAATCAATGTGCCAAACTGTTTTGCAATCGATCAGGAATTCAACCGTCGTGTTAAAGTCCGCCCGTTTTTCTACTCGATGGCGGTGCCGAATTCCGTTTCCAAAGTTCCGGACTTCGAACGGAAGTACAGGAGTTGAGCATCGCGAGCAAGAGCTGCCTGCTTTCCAGGCATCTTCGTCATTTGAAGAGGCAGGGACGGTCGCCAGTACAGACCTCACAACCCTGCTGGGCTTCAGCGGGTAAAACCGACTGGGCCAAACAATGCTGAATGCGATCGCTGATCACAGAGAGTAAGCCCGGATGCAGGGCAAACGGGGCAGTGACAAGCCACGGAATTCCAGGGAATGATGCAGCGGCCTCACGGACGAGCCGGGGAATATCCTGATCCCAGTGTCGCCCGGGCGAAAGAAAATAGGGAAAGACAATCACCCGATCGGCGCCTCGCTCCACGCAGCGTGCGAAGGCAGTGGCGATATCAGGCTGAGCCAGCTCCATATGAGCTGGCTCAACGATTCTGAATTTACTTTGGGCTGCAAAAGCCGAGACCGCATCCTGCAGCATCTGATTGCTCGCAGCCCTGCGAGAACCATGATCCACAATGATCACCGCCTGATTCTGAAGTTCCGATCTTCCGTCTGGTTCGCTCATTGGATGACTCCCTGCAAATACTGGAGCAGCAACCAGCCCGAATTCGCTTGTGGCACCGTTCACGATTTTTCGATCAGGTGTTCTCTTCACCACGCCAGACGACTTTGGATTTGCTCAACAGGTCATGCATTGCCTTATGGTCTGAGCGAAATGCACACATGATGAATCCGAGATACAGTGTCAGTGCGGTGACAAATGCGGAAGCCGCACGTCCAAACGCCTGTTTGCGAGTCATCGGCATATCGTCGTCACGAAGCACCATCAGGCCGAGGCTCCATTTACCCATCGTGGCACGTGCCTGCCCTGATTCTCCTGAGGCGAAATAGAATCCCCAGATGCCCAAAGTGGCCAGTCCGAACACAACGCGGGAGAGTTTTTCGGCGGTGGCATCCATCCCGTAGTAGTAGAAAAGCAGTCCGCTGCACCAGCCGATAAACCAGGCAGGAATTTCCAGGATGGCCATCATGATGGAATCCACAAGATAGGCCAGAAAACGCGGTCCGAAACCAGCAGGAGTCCTGTCTGCAAACTCTGACACCAGACACAGGTCCGGGCGGAAATAGACTCCGTACAGCCCGATCACTCGCATCATAAAGACCGCTGGAAAGGCCATCAGACCGCAGATAACGCCGAAAAACAGAAAGGTGGAGGTGAACGTCAGAGGCATTCTATAAAGCAAAAACTGAAATCCACCATCTCCAAGATCCATAACGTTGTCGCGGAGCCAGTTAAGTGCAGTGCTTTCTGTCGTCAGGGCCCACTGCGATACTCGGGCAAACATTAGAAATATCGTTGCCGCCGCAGCCGTTGGTATCAGCAGCACGAGGAAGAACATCATCACGGCAACGTACAGCGATGCCGCAGCGGTCTTTGCAAAATCCAGACACATCCAGTTGATCAGCCATGCCCGGTAGCTGTATCGCTGAGTCATATGAATAACAGCGGCGGGCAGGAACAACAACATCGGGATCAACACCACAATCAGCGAAGCAAACGCACCGGGTACCGGTCCTGCCATATAGGTTGTCAGCGGCCCGATCCAGGCGAAGGGAATCATCACAACGGTGGGCCAGAAATAGAAACGAAATCCCATCGTCAAATTTCCGAAGAAATCCACCTGGAACCGTTTGATCTTCTTTCCTCCCGACATTGTCAGCTCGGCGATTTTCACCGCCAGCATCCATGCCCATCCGCCAAATCCCAGCTGGAAGACCACCGTCATCCCCATCCAGAACAGCGCAGGAGGATCCCTCATCGCAGACAGGTGAGGAGCCGGAAGTCGAATCGTTGTTCCCGTCGGGGAGGTATAGAGTTTGTTGTCGTAACGTGCTTTTCCATCTTTGGGCACGGTGATGATCAGTTCGTTTCCCACGATCGAAATGTTGGTATCTGCTTTAGCGCTTGCAAGCAATTCCTCGGTGCGCGAAGTGATGTACCAGTTGTACGCATACAGGCAAGTCACCGACATTGAGAGCGTGATGGACCAGACCAGGGCTGTGGAGACGGCAAAGCCTTTGTGACCTTTCAGAAATTTCCACCCATTACTCCACACGGCTCCATAGAACTCTTCAGGCGGCGGTCCTTTGCGACTTTTGATCAGGCGTTGTTTTTCGCTGAGAGTACCGGAGGCGATATTGACTCCACATTTGGGGCATTCAATATCGTCGAGATGTACGGGGGTGGCGCAGGACGGGCAAACTCGCCGCTTGCTGTCTTCCGCCCTTCCCAGATCAAGTCCTCCAAAAAGATCGTCTGGCGCTGCAGGAAGATTCTGCAGATCGTCTTCAGACCTTCTTTTCACCGGGCGTTTTGCGCCGGCAGCGGCTTTAACCGGGCCAGCAGCGCTTACCGAGCCTTCAGCGTCGGGTATCGGCACTCGGATTTTGGCTCCGCAGCTTTTGCACGCTACGTTTTTACCGGCAGCTTTTTCGGAGACGGCTAGTGCTGTTCCGCATTCACCGCAGCGAACCTTGATTGGCATAGGGATTCTCGTCGATCTCTTTTGTCGGAAATCGGATGTCTCCCGGCACGGCCGCCTGGCAGACGATTCCTGAATAATTCACAGCAGAACCCCTGGATAATGTAGCGGGCAACATGGCACTCAGCACGCTATTTGCAAAAGCGTGCATCAAAAAATCGCCAATTCTTATGAAGATATCATTGCTGCAGATTGTCCCCGGCAAATTTGCCCTCTGCTGAGGCTTCATCTGTGGACAGACGATCACTTTAACTTTCGGGAGCCGTGTTCAGATGGTAAAGGATTCGCCAAAGCGGGGGATGACGGGGGGCAGGTCAGAGCAGTCTTGTGCCAGTTCTGCCGCGGCTTTGGCGGCGCGTTCTTCACCATGAACAAGGAAAACCTGGCCAGCGCCGCCGTTTTGTGAAAGTGCATGAAACCACCAGCGAAAATCTTCGGCATCGGCATGTGCCGAAAGTCCGTTAATGATTTCTACCCGGGCGTTCAGAGGGTATCGCCGCCCGAAGATGTTTAAGAATTCGCGTTTTTCGACCAGCTGCCGTCCCAGGGTATGTTCTGCCTGGAAACCGATGATCAGAATCGTATTCTTTTCCTCTGACACACCATGTTTGAGGTGATGGACGATGCGACCATTTTCGCACATGCCGCTTGCTGAAATAACGACAAATGGTCCGGCCTGTCGATTGAGAGCCATGCTTTCGTCCTGAGATCGGATATACGTCAGACCTTCAAAGTCGAAAACATCATCATCGTGTCGCAGCGTTTCAAGGACATCATCGTCCATGATTTCGGAATGGTCCCGATAGATGTCGGTCAGCCGCATTGCCAGGGGGCTGTCAATATAAACTGGCACGCGGCACAGGGAGTCCTCATTGCGCAGTTCATTCAGCAGGTAGACCAGCATTTGAGTGCGTCCGAGGCTAAAAGCCGGAATAATTACCTTGCCCCCCATGCGTGATGCTTCGCATATGACACTTTGGAGTTTTCGTTTGACGTCACCCGAATCAGGGTGAATCCGATCTCCGTAGGTGGATTCACAGATCAGTGCGTCGCAGCGATCAACAGTTTCGGGATCGGGCAGGATGGGCGTTTTTCGTCGTCCGAGATCTCCGGTGAAGACCAGGCGTTTCCAGTCACCGTTGTCAAGAAGCTCAAGTTCGACGATTGCAGCCCCCAGAATATGACCGGCGTTGTGAAAACGCAGTCGAACATCATCGCCGATCGATTCCCACTTGTGAAACGACAGATATTCGAACTGTCGAGTTACGGCTCGGGCATCGTCTTCGGTATAGAGAGCTGCCGGAGACTTTCCAGACGGATCTGAATATCTTTTACGGCTGAGATATCGAGCGTCCTCTTCCTGAATTCTGGCACTGTCACGCATCATGACTCCGGCAATTTCCGCGGTAGCCCGAGTGCAAAAAATGGGGCCTCGAAATCCTGCCTTGTAAAGTCCGGGAAGATTACCGCAGTGGTCGATGTGCGCATGGGAAAGAAGGACGGCGTCCAGTCTTGGGGGTGAACAAAGAAATTTTTGATTGCGAGGTCGAGTGGCTGCATCGGGCCCCTGGAAGAGGCCACAATCGAGCAAAATGCGGCGGGAATCGGTTTCCACCAGATGCTGACTGCCTGTGACCTCACCAGCAGCCCCTAAAAACGTTATCTTCATAAGGATTCTTCGTGGAAACAAAAAAATGTGAGTCAATTCAGGCGGGCAGACCTTAACGCTTTTGCCCCTGACGGCAAGCGGGACTGGCGGGATCCGCTGGATGTTCGAAAAAGCAGGCAAAAAAGGCGGAAACTGATCAGCCGTGCATACAATATGTCAATCTGATTTAATTCAGTGAAAAACGTACGAACATCCATCGCCAAGTCTGAGTTACACTTACAGCAGAAGTCGGGTTTCAGAAGGATTCGACGTACCGGAAACGATCCAGGAGTTCAGATTCATGAACGTTTCGAAAATGAAACGACTTGTCATTGCGATTGGACTGGTTTTTCTGACCAGTTCGGTGGCATTGTGTGAGTCGCTGGTCGCAGAGGACCGGGCTGTTTCGAAATCGGCAGCCGCCTCCGGCTCGGAGGAATCATCTGCGAGCGGGGTGTCGATCGTCGATTTTATCAACGAGCAGTTGCGGCAGGTTTGGCAGGACAACGAAATTAAGCCGTCGGAGATTGCCTCCGATGAAGAGTGGGTGCGCCGTGTATATCTGGATATCTGTGGGAGAATTCCCTCAGTCCAGGAGGTGCGTTCCTTTGTGGCTGACGAGAATGCTCGAAAACGTCAGGTTTTGATTGGTGAGTTGCTTGAGAGTGATGATTATGTCAGGAATTTCACCACGATTTGGAGCAACAACTGCATTGGTCGCGGAGAGCCTCGTCGAGTAAGTCGGGCCGGGATGGAGAAGTTCTTTCGAGAGGCTTTTGGTCGAAATCGACCATGGAAGGATACGGTTGTTGATCTGGTAACCGGTGAAGGGCATTTCGAAGAGAACGGTGCGGTCAACTACATTCTTGCTCAGATGCAGAATCAGGATGAGGGAGTGCAGCTGACGGCGATGACCACTCGCCTGTTTCTGGGTATGCAGGTTCAGTGTACTCAATGCCACAACCATCCATTCAACAAATGGCAGCAGGATCAATTCTGGGAGTTTAACAGTTTTTTCCGTCAGGTCGATAAGCGTGATGTTCAGAAGGCTGACCCCAATACCGGGCGGATGGTGGATGACTATTCGGAAGTGATCTGGCGTGATTTTTCAGGGCCAGTCTATTTTGAAAAACGCAGTGGTCTGATGCAGGTTGCGTTTCCCAAATACCAGGGGAAGCAGATCGATCCAGGTCCGGAAACGGATCGCCGGGCGGAGCTGGCCAGGCTGATGGTTGAGTCGTCTGAGGGAGAAGCATCGCTGATTGCTCAGGCGTTTGTGAATCGCACGTGGGGCCAGTTTTTCGGTTACGGGTTTACCCGGCCTGTGGACGACATGGGCCCGCATAATCCGGCATCGCATCCGGAAGTGCTGAATCGGCTGGCGGACGAGTTTCAGGCCAGCAATTACGATGTGAAGCGGCTGATCAGTTTGATTTGCAGTACGGAAGCGTATGGGTTGTCCAGCCAGAGTGGAAAGAACAATGACGCGGATAATCCTGCAGCCGGTGAAGTGCCTTTGTTTAGTCACATGTATTTGAAGTCGATGCAGGCGGAGCAACTGTACGATTCGCTGATTGTTGCATCAAACGCTCATCAGTCGGGTCAGGGTGGATGGGCCGCGCAGGAGGCTCAGCGCAGAACCTGGATGCAGCAGTTCGTAGTGGCGTTTGAAAACGATGAGAATGACGAAGCGACCACATTCAACGGGACCATCACTCAGGCTCTGATGATGATGAACAGTGAACTGATGGATAAGGCCGTCAGCATTGAGCGAGGCAGTTTTTTGTTTGAAACACTGAATCGCCCGGGGCCGGATTCCAAAAAGATTGAGGAACTCTATCTGGCGGCACTCAGTCGCCAACCGAATCGAGCGGAGCAGTCAAGAGCACAAAAAATGCTGGCTGCGTATCCGGCATCAAAGAAGCTGGCGGGCTATCAGGACCTGTTCTGGGCGTTGCTGAATTCCAATGAGTTTGTATTTGTGCATTAACGCAGGAGAAGACCACCATGGCGATCTGGAATAACTTCGGTATGAATCGGCGTCATTTCCTGCAGCATGTTGCGACCGCGGCAGCAACCATTCCCGCCGTGAATTTTTTGTCGCATGTTCAGGCAAATGCGGCAGCACTGAAATCGTCGCAGAAGGCCTGCATCCTGATGTGGATGGGCGGAGGTCCTCCGACGATTGATATCTGGGACCTTAAGCCAGGTTCGAAGAACGGAGGAGAGTTCAAGCCGATTGATACGGCGGCTCCCGGTGTTCAGATCACTGAAGGAATGCCTGAGACGGCTAAAGTGTTCAACGATCTGTCGATCATTCGTTCGATGAGCACGCGAGAGGCGGACCACGGCCGGGGTCGCTATTACATGCAGACCAGCTACGTCCCAAATCCAACCGTAGTGCATCCGGCGTTTGGATCTGTTGTGAGCTTCGAAATTGGACGTAAGCGCACAGCTCTTCAAATTCCGGCCTTTGTTTCCATTGATGGCGGTTCCGGACAGGCCGGCTTTCTCGGAATGTCTCATGCCCCGTTTGTGGTGGACAGCAGTGGCAGAATTCGAAATTCTCCGAGTGATGAAGCGAAGAGCCGTCTGCCCGCAAGGCTGGCAATGCTGAAAGAGATTGAAGACGGATTTGTTGCTTCAAAGCGAGGAGAGCTGCCGGAAGCTCATAAAGATGTGTACTCGAACGCGGTGAACCTGATGGTTTCTCCTCAGATGGCGGCGTTTGATTCGTCTCGCACGGAAGCTGCCCTGGGGCTGGAGAAGGAATCTGATCAGATTAAGGATGCGTACGGACGTAATTCCTTTGGTCAGGGGTTGCTGATGGCCCGAAGGCTTGTTCAAACGGGAGTTCCGTTTGTGGAAGTTAATATGGGTGGCTGGGACCTGCACGCCGGAGTATTTCAGGCTCTGAGAACTCAGCGGCTGCCTCAGCTGGATCAGGGAATTTCGGCACTTGTCACCGATCTGAAACAGCGAGGAATGCTGGATGATGTCGTGCTGGTGTGGATGGGCGAGTTTGGAAGAACACCGCGAATCAACCAGGATGTGGGCCGGGATCACTGGGCAGCCAGCTGGTCGGTCATGATGGGTGGAGGCGGCCTGAAGAATGGACAGGCCATCGGTGCGACGGACGCCGACGGCATTCAGATCGCGGATGGAAGCAAGAGCTATCTCCCGGGAGATGTTTGGGCGACGGTCGCACACGCCATGGGAATTCCCGTCAATACAGTCCATACCTCGAAGCGTGGTCGACCGATGAAGCTGGCAAACGGTGGTACTCCGATTCAGGAACTGATTGGTTAGAATCCTGCTGGCCAAAAATGATGGTGGACAGATTTGAGGCCACTTTGTGGGTTCACGGGCATGGACGGCTTGCGTTTTTGAAGGAAAACCGCAACATTTATCAGTTAGGATGTCCGGACCATGCTCATGCATAAGGCATGGTCAGACGTCCGGGTTGATAGTGCAGGATCGGCAATAGTGGTTTTCGATTGAACATCGGTTTTTTTGGACGGCAGGAAGAAAAATTGGGAACCATGGTGGACCAGGAGCCGGTAGAAACCTCAGCGACTTCGTCGAGCAGCTCGATGGCTGGACCTGGGGAAGATTTTATACGCCTGTTTACCCAGGCGCAGAGGGCTCTGTATTTGTACATCATGCCGCTGGTTTCGAGTTCGGCAGATGCCGATGAAATACTTCAGGAGACGAATGTGGTGATTTGGAGTAAATGGTCTCAATTTACTCCCGGAACAAATTTTGTAGCCTGGGGGCGAGCCATTGCCCGCCTTGAAGTGTTTCGTTATCGACGACGCCGAGACAGCCGCCTGCAGCTGTTGGGAGATGATGTGGTAGAGCTCATTGCTGAACAGTCGGCTCACCAGATATCCGACGCCGATCAGCGGCGTGACGCTCTTGCGGAGTGTGTCAACCGGCTTCGTGAACGTGATCGGGAACTGATCCAGCGGCGATACAATTCGAATGTGTCAGGGGACGAAGTTGCCGAACAGCTCGGTCGCCCTGCAAACTCCGTTTATCAGTCGCTGGGCCGTATACGGCGAGTATTAATGGAATGTGTGCGTCGACGCCTGTCTTCGGCAGGAGCGGCTACATGAAAGGTAAGTCTGGTGAGGCATTGAATCAGATGTCCGGCGAGTTGCTCGAACTTGCAAACCGCTATTGTGATCAGCAGCTTACGTCTGATGACGCGAAGCGTCTGAACGACCTTCTGCGCCTTGACTCTGCTCTTGTGGCGCTATTCGTGGAATTTGTTCAGCTTCACGGTCAGCTTGCATGGGACGCCGGGCATGGGACTTTGTCAGGCCGAGGAGCTCCTGCGAACGAAGAGTTTCTTGCGAGTTGTTCAGAGTCGGTTTCTGATGTCAGTGGACAGTCTTCCGCTGGAAATCGCCGTTTATCATCGACCGTTGGTTCGATGGAAATGGCGAGGTCGAGGAGCCGGGGGCTTCGTTCGTATTTGACGGCATCAGCGGTCGCATGTGCGCTAGTAACTGTTTCCATTCTGATGTGGCAGTCAGTTTCGGAAGTGGCGCAGGAAGCTGCAGGAAAGGGCGATATTGCGGATATCAGAAATTCCTCAAAGGATGTGATTGACAAATCAGATTCCGCACCGTTAAACCCGGTGGGAGTCGTCGCGCAATCCGAGGTTGGTTTGAATCCGGGTGCAGGAACCGATCAGGGCGGCGCCAGCGAGAATTCTGTGGCTGCTGCGTCGCCGGATGAATCGCTTAGCTCGCTTGAAGCAGTCTCTGACGATGGTGACACCAGTGACAGTCTCGTCTCCTCAGGTGCAGAAACGCAGTCAGGCTCAGATTCCAGGGTCCCTGTGATCACCGCGGAAGTGTCTTCGATTCCTGATATGCCTACAGACGACTATGCCATTATTGAGCGGATCGATGAATTGCTGGCAAAATCGTGGGAAGAGAATGGAGTTGTTGCTTCACCTGAGTCAGAAGACGCTGAGTGGCTGCGGCGGGCTTATCTGACTTTTGCCGGACGGATTCCATCTGCTGAGGAATGCAGAAGATATTACTCGGCCACTGGTGACCGACGCCGAAGGATGCTGGTCGAAGAGCTGCTTTCAGATGCGAGAACAGCCGAAAATTTGAGCGTAATGTGGGTCAATCTGCTGATCGGACGTTCTAATCCTCGAGGAGTTGACCAGGCAGCGCTTCAGGCGTTTCTGATGGAACGGTTTCAGAAGAATGAGCCATGGATCGGGATGGTGGGAGAATTGATTGCTGCAGAAGGTCGAAGCGACCAGAATGGCGCGACCAACTTTTTGCTGGCACATTTGAATGATCAGGCAACGCCGGCGACAGCGGTAACCGCCCGACTCTTCTTCGGACAACAGGTCCACTGTACTCAGTGTCATGACCATCCATTTTCACGCGATGTAAAGCAGGATCAGTTTTGGGCGCTCAATGCGTTCTTTAAACAGACCAGTCGTGAGCTGATCAAGGTGTCGTTGCCCGACGGAACTCAGAAGGACGTTTGGAAACTGGCCGACTCGACAGGGGGCGGCATGACCTTTTATGAAACCCTGAGAGGCCAGCAGAAAGCCGTTTTGCCTGAATTTGCCGGGCATCGACTGACAGCAGCGGACGGAATTGATCGACGCGATGAGCTTGTACGGCTGCTGACAACGGATCCTGATCGGCAGGTATCAAAAGCGATGGTCAATCGCATGTGGAACCATTTCTTTGGGGCTGGGTTTACAACTCCGGTCGACGACATGGGGCCTCACGCAACCATCAGTCATCCTGAATTGCTGAGTTTTCTGACTGATGCCTTTGTGCAGTCGGGATACGATACAAAGCGACTGATGATGTGGATCGCACTTTCAGATGCATGGCATCGAACAAGCTCGACGAATTTTGCGGGTGGAGAGGTTGTATTTGAGCAGGATAACCCTGTGACCGGTACAGAGCCGTTGTTTACCCGGGTTTATCCGCGATATATGGTGCCTGAGCAGCTGTACGATTCGATTCGTGTGGCGATTCGGTCAGTCTCCGGTCAGCCGATGGAATCTTCTTTGGGAACGCTGCATCGTACAGAATGGGTGAAGCAGTTTGTTGAGTCATTTGGTACGGATGACAACGACGAACGACTGCAGTTTGATGGAAATATTTCCCAGGCTCTGATGATGATGAATGGCGAAGACCTGGAGCAGGCAATTTCCCTTGCCGTGCAGTCTCTGGTTGTACCCGCATCCGGAAAACGTCGAACGGGTTCCGAATGTCTGGAACAGTTGTCAATGTCTGTGCTTTCCCGCAAGCCTTCTGAGAGCGAAGAACGGGCGTTTCGCAATCGGCAGCGAACTCTGGTCAGAACACTGACCGTTGAAAAAGCAATGGAACTGGCACTGGAGGACATGCTGTGGGCATATTTAAACAGTGCCGAATTCATCGCCGTGCACTGAACCTGCGACAGCTGTGAGTTATTGCCTGATGGCCGATGCCTCATGAAACGGCGCAGCATCCGCGCAGGAATTCCTGCCGCAGGTGTTGAAAAGGCAGTAAATGTCTGGTCGTTTTCTGCAAGTTCAGAAAAACTGTTCAGCGACACTTGCAGCCGGAACCTCGGATAATCAATGTCCACACGGTCAGCTTCCCGTGACGCCAGACACACGACTGGGCGGCGGGAGAATACGAGTTCAAACTTTTTCAGGGCGTGTGGAACGCAAGGTAGCAGCCAGAAGTGTCGGTAATCGTTCAAAAATTTGGTGGCACCAGTGTTGCGAATGCGGAAAAAATTCGAGGAGCAGCCCGAAGGGCCATCGAAGCGCGTCGACAGGGCCATCAGGTCGTGGTCGTTGTTAGTGCGCGCGGACACAAGACTGATGAGCTGGTAGAGCTGGCGGCAGAGATCACCAGTCGGCCCAGGCCTCGAGAGATGGACATGCTTCTTTCCACCGGAGAGCAGGAATCCGTTGCCCTGATGGCGATGGCTGTGCATGAGCTTGGTGAAGAGGCAATTAGTCTGACGGGAGCTCAAATTGGGGTTCTGACGGATACCACACATACGAAGGCTCGCATTGTCAGCATTTCGACTCAGCGGATGCGGGACTTGCTGAATGCAGGGAACATTGTAATAGCCGCTGGTTTTCAGGGAGTTGA
Source organism: Fuerstiella sp. (assembly GCA_022843805.1). Lineage (GTDB taxonomy): Bacteria > Planctomycetota > Planctomycetia > Planctomycetales > Planctomycetaceae > F1-80-MAGs062. The sequence continues at coordinate 18,763 of JALHMY010000040.1, read as the reverse complement.
TTCGGACTTCAATATCACGACTCTGGGGCGGGGTGGAAGTGATACCACAGCCACGGCGCTGGCTGCCGCTCTGAATGCGGAGTTATGTGAGATTTACACGGATGTTGAAGGAGTGTTTACCACGGATCCGAGAATTGTCTCCTCGGCTCGTAAAGTTGACCGGATTTCGTATGACGAAATGCTTGAGCTTGCCAGTCTTGGGGCGGGCGTGATGCATTCCCGTTCGATTGAGTTTGCGAAGAAATACCGAGTGCATTTGCGTGTTCGTCCGTCTTTTTCCGACGGCCCGGGAACTTTGATTGCACCGGAACCGGATCAGTCGTCATCAATCGTTACGGGCGTTGCGTTTGTTCGAAACGAGGCATTGGTCCGATTAATCGGTTTGCCGGATCAGCCGGGAGTGATGAGTCATCTGTTTACTGCTCTCTCATTCGCCAAGATACCGGTCGACATGGTTGTGCAGAATGTCGCGAGGGAAGGGATTGCAAACGTTTCCTTTACTGTGGCGGAAGAGGATTTGCCGGGCGCATTGCAGGTTGCCGAAACGGCCGCCGAAAAGCTTGGGGCTATCGAAGTCACCCACTCTACCGGCCTTTCAAAGGTTTCCGTGGTTGGACATGGGATGCTGACGCATACGGGTGTGGCGGCAAGGATGTTTCAGGTCCTTGCAGCTCGCGGCATCAATATTCAGGTTGTAACAACCAGTGAAATTAAGATCTCTGTGCTGATTGCCCGATCACAGTGCAACGATGCGGTGAATGCTGTTCATGATGGATTTGAACTGCACCGTCCGACAGCCTCCATGCCGGAGATTGGAGTTGCGGCAAAGGAACGTCCTTTAGTGGTTGGAAATGGGGGACGAACGGCACTTGCCGAGGACATAGCATCTCAGCTGGCGGGGATGGAGAGCATTGTTGTCAGTGATGTTTATGTGGATACAGACCAGTCTCGCGTGACGATCAGCAACCTGCCCGATGATCCCGGAATTGCGGAGGAAGTATTTACAGCAATTGCCGAAGGCGGAGTGCTTGTGGATATGATCGTTCAGAACGCAGCTCGCGACGGCCGCGCCACCATTTCGTTTACGGTGCCGTTTGAGGATGTTGATCGTTCACTTTTGCTTTTGCGGGAAGTTCTGGAACGTTATGATGGCTCTTCAGTGACTCATGATCGTCACATCGGAAAGTTGTGTGTCGTGGGGATCGGGCTTCGCAGCCATACGGACGTCGGATCCCGGCTTTTTCGTACGCTGGCGGACAATCAGATCAACGTTGAGATGATTAATACCAGTGAAATTAAGCTGTGCGTGGTGATTTCCGCCGAGCATGCAGCAAAGGCGCTGACGCTTTCCAGGGCCGAGTTTGGACTGCCATAGCAGATAAACCGAACATACCGGGTAGCGCAATCTCAGGGAATATCCAGCCGCACGAGTGCTTCCTTCCGAAAGCAAACCTGTGAATGGAGGGTTTTCGTACAGAAACCCGCGTGCAGGTGTCGAATTCGACGAAGTGGGAAATTTCGAGCCAGCGTGCACGGGAGTTTTCTGCAGTCGAATTTCGAAATATGGCATCACAACGAGTGTTTTTGGTGGCCTGCAGCCCAGGAAGGGACTCCGGAAGCGATTGGGTGTAGTCTCCTGAACAAGAGTTGAAGAACTCATTTGTCTCGGGAAACAAAGAACTTGCATCGAGATTCAGGCATTTTAGAATGACGGAATACCGGCAAAATGCGCAGAATTTGCGTGAGCTTGCATGCTGGTTACGCAAAACTGATGATCGATGTTTCACCGCTTATGGCTGTTTTTTCCTCGGGGGTTTTTTGAGCTATGTCCAAGAAGTACTTGAGCCTTGACGAAGCGGCAGAACGGCTGGGACTCTCAACTGATCAGTTACTGCGTTTTCGCGAAGAAGGTGACGTTCGTGGATTCGCTGACCGGGGCAGCTGGAAGTTTCGTGAAGAAGATATCGAGGAGTTCGCTCGGAGTCGTCAGGCTGACTCATCGCCCGACTTTCCGATTATCCCGCGAGAATCTTCGTCCGTGCTGGATGATGATGGCGGCGAGTTGCTTTCCTCTGACAGCGATGTTCGTCTGACTTTTGACGATGCATTGTTCTCGGAAGAAAGTGACGAGGAAATCAGTCAGCTGCAGAACAAAGGCAGTGATGTGCGGTTGTCGGGCGATTCGGGGCCCCGGCTGGAAGCGGAAGAACCGCTGGCCGACGATATTGATCTGACTGGATGGGACAGTAACGCAATGCTTTCAGACTCTGACAGTGATGTGAAGCTTTCGGATTCGGACAGCGACGTTAAGCTCACCGGATCAGATGGTGACGTGGACATGACCAGCGACCGTACAGATGCCGACATCAACCTCGGCGGACTTGAGAAACCAGCCAGGATGTCGGATTCGGACAGCGATGTTCGGCTGACTGACGCGATTGATATCGTCGAAAGCGACGATGACAGTACTCCGGGGCTGTTTGACGATATTGAGTTTGACGACCTGAATTCCGATAGCAGCGGAAGCGCTTCGGGTACCGAAGACGACCAGACGGTGGCAGCGTCCGCGGGCCTTGCGGATTCAGACAGTGATGTTCGTCTGAATGACGAGGCAGCTGAAGACGAGGATGACAGCGGCATATCTTTCTTTGACGACATTGATTCGGACAGCGACGTAAAACTCACTGGCACTGATGAGTTGTCGCTCGTTGACAGCGACAGTGATGTTAAGGTGGACCGCGGGCAGGCCCGGACGGACAGCGATATTCGGCTGATTGAAGATCCTTCAAAGGGACCGTCAAAACCGGATGACGACGATGATTTTCTGTCGCTGTTCCCTGACGACAGCGACCTCAAGCTGATTGATTCCGGATCTTCCGTACGGCAGCCGGACAGTGGAATTGCACTTCCGACAGGAAGCAGCGTTGCACTGCGGGCCGATGACAGTGAAGTTTCCCTGGAAGTCGACAGCGGGATCAGTCTCGACGCTGACGACAGTGGAATTTCCCTGGAAAGCTTCGACAGCGGTACATCGCTGAGCGATGACAGTGGAATTTCTATGGAAGGGTTCGACAGCAGTGCCGCACTGAGAGACGACAGCGGAATTTCGCTGGATGCTGCCGACAGCGGAATTGCCCTGACATTCGACGATGACAGTGGAATTTCGCTCGATGCGGATGAAGATGACATGGGACGGACAATGCCCATGAATGCGGTGCCTGGCGCAAAGGCGGCTCTGGCAGACTCCAACGCACTCACCACGCATGTTGATATCCAGCGAGGTAAAGCTGGGGAGAGTGAGTTTGAACTGGCCGGACTGGATGACGACGATGATGATGCGGGAACAAGCACCTCTGTTCTGAAGTTTGAAGAAGAGGATGCTGGTCGCCCGGCCTCAGGTCGCGGTCGAGCAAAGGTTGCGGCGGCAGAGGAAGAAGATGAATACGCGAATGAAGAATTCGCGGATGAGGAATTCGAAGAAACACTTGAAGACGAAGAAGGTTACGCTGAGGACTTCGACGAAGAAGATGACGAAGAGGGAACCGGAAGTGGCTTTGCTGCACCGGCTGCCGGACGCGGAGCTTCTCGGGCGGAAGCAGACTGGGGCACCGGAACCAAAGTGATGATTGGTATGGGCACACTGCTTTCAATGGTGTCGGCGGTCATTGGAGTTGAGCTTGTGCGCACGATGTGGCTGTGGACACAAACCGACAAGGCAAAGTCGGGAATTCTGGAAATGATCGGCGGGCTGTTCGGCTAAGCAGAAAAACTGGCCGGCTGGTCAGTCAAAAAATCAAAGGACGGTGGCGATCAAACTTCGCCACCGGCCTTTTTTGTTCATTTGCCGGGTCTTTGTCTACCGGGAGGGCGAGGCTCCTGCCGAGCTTCTAACGACCGGGAGGGCGAGGCTCCTGCCGAGCTTCTAACGACCGGGAGGGCGAGGCTCCTGCCGAGCCGAGCTTCTAACGGCTCAGCAGGAGCTTCGCCCTCCCGTTTGCTTTTCACGGCTCAGCAGGAGCTTCGCCCTCCCGTTTGCTTTTCACGGCTCAGCAGGAGCTTCGCCCTCCCGTTTGTCGCGGTGAAGGATAGTTTTCACTTGCCCACGGCCCAAAAGCTGCCAAAACCGGCTGTTTGTCATCGACCCGCCAGCATTCCAATATATTCTTTCAGAAGAGCAGTCGTTGTCGCGATGGCGACAGCATTCGGTACCATGGACTCCACCATTTGTCCCGGTGTGGGAGGCAGCCTGGACATGGAAGAACGAAAGTCGGCCGCAATCCCTTCAAATTCCAGGCCATGACGGCGAGCGAGTCGCAGCACACGTGGCAGATGCCATGCCGACGTAAGAACGCCCACTCGGATCTGTTCTTCCGTCAGTCGTTTGCTGAGTTCACTCATCTCTTCGGATGTGTTTCTGCCACCCAGTTTTTCGATTCGTTCCGCAGGTATTCCAAGCTTTGTGAGTATGTCGGCTGACGAATCGGCCGGATCTGATCCACTGGAGTCCATCGACTCAATTCGCCTGCCAGTGCAAATCAGGTTACGAGCGATACCCCCATGATAGAGCTGGGCTGCCAGGATCAGTCGATCACCGGAGCCATTGCCCTGCAATCTTCCGTTGCCCCCGGAGCTGGCTCCACCGCCAAGTACAATGATTTTATCGAAGGGCTGGAGTTTCATGGGGTCCTGCGATAACCACTCACTTTCCAGAGACACCGCAAGTTGGTTCGCCACATAGCCATTTCCCATCACCGAGAGTGCTGTCCATGCGAATAAAAGAACTGTAGCAGCGAGCCTCTGCCGAAGTGCGACGAAATACGCAGAGAAAAACAGCAGGAGCAGCCAGAGTAATCCGACAGGCATAACTGCCGTGGTCGCAATTTTCTCCGCTGCAATTCGACCAAGGCCCAGCCAAACGGTGGCGGCACTGACGCAGCCAATAATTAGAAAACGAATGCAGACAACTCGCAGAACGGTGCCAGCCGAAGCGTTGTTTTCGCTGTTTTCACTATTAAATCGAGCCACTGTTCGCTACTCCATGCAATACATGCGGTCCAATGAGCATCCATAGCTCCGCAGCCCGTAGTCGTGAATCACTCCGCGATCCAATGCTGGATCACGGAAAGCTGCGCGTTTGTCAAACCTCTGCACTTTGGCGTCATGAAACTGAGTCGAATTCCGACTGCTGAAGCGGCGCTAATGATTCTACCAGATTTTCGTAAATCCTGCCTCCGTACAGAATTCGCAGTGTACCAGCTCGTGCAGATTGTGTCTGAGACCAGATAGCGGTAAAATGAGTGTTTCAGATATCGTTTCCGAATCCAATGCCTAAGATCGAAAGTTCCATGACTGATCAAAAATTGACTGACCTGCATCCCCCGGATGACCAGGAATTTCAGTCTTTGTCTGTTGTTGACTCGACTATTGGGCTGGGCCAGTCCGCTGGAGAAGACCATCATATGACGGACGAATCGCTGTCAGAAGCGGACGCTGAACTGGAAGACGGTTCATTCGACGACGAAGCGACTGTTCAGGTTTCTGCGACCAGAACTGAGCAATTATACCGTTCAAGCCTTGCGAATGCGTGTACCGCCGCCAGGATTTGTGACGAACTCAAGGGTCAGAAAATCGTGGTGCTCGACATGACTGAGCTCACGTCGATTGTCGATTTCTTCGTCATTGTCACGGGCAACAGTCGTCGTCAGATGCACGCCATCGCCGATGAAGTCAACCGGAAGCTGAAGCATGAGGATGGCAATCGGCGGATCAGTATTGAAGGTTACCGTACCGAAGGTAACTGGATTCTGACTGACTATGGCGATGTTGTGCTGCACGTTTTTACGCCCGAAGGACGCGAACTGTACAACCTGGAACAGCTTTGGGCGGATGCGAAACGGATTGACTGGCAGACCGCAGATCCCTCATCTGGTTCCTCGACCAGTGATGAATCGGACGGTACCTGAATCGGGCGGTCACAGGCGATGACAGGTTTGCCACTCACCATCTGAAACCCAAATGAGCATTCATTGCTGCCGCGATACAGCCCGATGACGTCGCTCCCGCCATACTGTCTGCAGTGATGGGCGGTGAGGTAAGTTCCCTGCCTCGACCGCACTGTAGAGGACTGAGCATATCGCTGGCATTTCGATCAGCGGCGCGCTAGGATCCGGGGCGATCTGCGATCGATCCGGCGGCAGGCTGCTGACTGGGTTGAGTGAGCCAGAGTCCGTTCTATAGTCCATTCTTTTGCCAGACGGGTTGCCACGATGGAACAGGTATCAGATGCTGCCGCATCGAATTCCCGGATCAGTCAGAGATTTTTGGATGTCATTGAGTGGGCGGGTAATAAACTGCCTGATCCGGCGTTTCTGTTTGTGCTTGCATTGCTGATCACCTGTCTGGTCTCCAAAGCGCTGGCTCCTGTGGAGTTCACAGAAAAGGATCCCCGGACCGACAAACCGTTGAAGGTGATCGATCAGCTGAGTGCCGTATCCATTGCCGGGCTGCTGTCCGGGATGGTGAAAACGTTCGTGGATTTTCCGCCACTGGGCGTTGTACTGGTCGCGTTACTTGGAGTGGGTGTTGCCGAACATACCGGGTTCATTCAGGCTGCACTTAAGGCGATGCTGAAACTGACGCCTCGATTTTTGCTGACTCCAATGCTGCTGCTGGTCGCCATCATGAGCCATTCGGCCGGGGATACCGGATATGTGCTGATCATTCCTCTGGGTGGAGTGATGTTTGCTGCTGCCGGCCGTCATCCGGTAGCGGGGATTTGTACTGCGTTTGCCGGAGTTTCCGGAGGCTTCAGTGCGAACTTTATGCCGTCCAGTCTTGACCCATTGCTGCAGGGATTTACTCAAAAGGCTGCTCAGATCATCAGCCCGACGGTGGAAATCAATCCGCTGTGTAACTGGGGCTTTATGTCGGTCTCCTGTTTGGTGATCGTTGCCGCTGGCTGGTATATCACTGATTTTGTGATTGAGCCTCGTCTGAGCCGTGTGCCGCTCGATGGTGACGCTGGTGACGCCACCGGCATGCATCAGATGCATGCAACAGAAGTTCGAGGTCTGGCAGCCGGGCTTGCGGTTCTTGTTGGCGGACTTGTCGTGCTGTTTGCTGTTTCGCTGCCGTCCGATTCCGTGATGCGGGCTCCGAATGGAGATTTGACTACTCATGAAGCACCGCTGATGAAGTCGATCGTGCCGCTGATTTTCCTGTTGTTTCTGCTGCCCGGAATTGTGCACGGCTACGTGGCAGGAACAGTAAAATCGCACCGGGATATTGTTCAGGGTATGACGAAGTCGATGGGGACCATTAACTACTACCTGGTGATGGCCTTCTTTGCAGCACAGTTTACGGCTGTCTTTGCGAGTTCGAACGTTGGTGTTTTGCTGGCCATCAAGGGGGCGAATGCACTCGAGGCGATGAAACTGCCAGGGCAGGTGACCATTATTGGCGTGATTCTTCTGACGACCTGTGTGAATCTGCTGATCGGTTCCGCGTCCGCCAAATGGGCACTGCTGAGCCCAATCTTTGTGCCGATGCTGATGAGGCTGGGAATTTCGCCCGAACTGACTCAGGCGGCTTATCGAATCGGAGACTCCAGCACCAATATTATTACTCCACTGATGCCATACTTCCCACTGGTCGTGGTCTATGCTCAGCGATATGCGAAGAACACGGGCATCGGTACAATGATCTCCCTGATGGTCGCCTACTCGCTGACCTTTCTGCTCACCTGGACCGTATTGCTGCTGGCATACTGGGGTCTGGGAATTCCACTCGGGCTGAATGCACGATACACCTGGCCGTAGAAGGCACAGACAAGCCGCAAAGGACGAGGAAATATGCGAAACGTGTTTATTGGAACGATGTTTGTAACTGTGCTGACTGCGATGGGGCATTCCGCTGAGGCAGAGCTGAAAGTCGGCGCGTCCCTGACTGATGTAACTCCGATTCAGTACCCGGTTCTGGTGAATGGGGGAATGACCAGTCGAACAGCCGACAAGGCCGTTACGAAACTGTATGCCCGAGCGATCGTGGTGGATGGTGGAAAGGAGCGAATTGCGATTGTCGTTGTTGACAGCTGCATGATGACTCGCCGGCTTCTGGACGACGCAAAACACCTTGCCGCTCAGAGAACTTCTATCCGCCCGGATCACATGCTGATTTCGGCCACCCACACGCATACTGCTCCCTCGGCGATGGGCTGTCTGGGCACGGATGAAGATACAGCTTATGTCCCGTACCTGCGTGACAAGCTGGCCGAAGCGATTGCGTCGGCTGAGAGTCGCCTGGAGCCGGCGGAGGTGGGCTGGGCTGTTGCCAATGCCGCGGACTATACAGCCCTGCGGCGATGGGTGATTCGTCCGGACCGAATGATCACAGATCCTTTCGGAAATCCCACCGTGCGAGCCAACATGCATGCAGGGGCTAACCATGACAATGTAACGGGTGAGTCCGGACCGGAGGACCCGGATCTGTCGATGATTTCGTTTCGGTCGGCTGCTGACGGAAGGCCAATTGCACTTCTGGCCAACTTTTCCATGCATTACTTTTCAGGTGTGGAAGCACTGAATTTTGACTACTTCGGACTGTTCAGCGAGGGCATACAGAACCATGTGGCTCAGTCCGCCGGCGCGGTCAGCAAGTCGGATGCTCCGTTTGTGGCGATGATGTCACACGGCTGCAGCGGAGACATCTGGAGACGCGATTATAAACAGCCTGCCACGGCAAAACTTCAGAGTCCAAAGATTGATGAATATACTCAGGGTCTGCTGGACGTCGCGATCAGTGCTTACAGTGGAATCAGCTATTCGACCGATGCAGAAGTGGCCATGGCGGAAACTCGGCTTCCACTTCGTTACCGGGTTCCCGATAAGCAGCGTCTGGAATGGGCTCAGCGGATTATGGAGAAGCTTGGTGATAAACTTCCTCAGACAACTGAGGAAGTTTATGCAAGAGAGCAGGTGATTCTGCATCAGCTGCAGTCAACGGAAGTTGTGGTACAGGCATTGCGAATCGGCGATATCGGGATCGCTTCCACTCCGAATGAAACGTATGCCCTGACTGGACTCAAACTGAAGCTCCAGTCGCCATTGCCGAAGACGATGGTGATTGAACTGGCAAACGGCGGCGATGGATATATCCCGCCTCCGGAACAGCATTTACTGGGGGGGTATAATACCTGGGCGGCCCGATCCGCGGGACTTGAAGTGCTGGCGGAACCCAAAATTGCGGAAGCCTGTCTGGAACTTCTGGAAGCGGTGGCGCAAAGGCCAAGACGGCAGTTTCGGCAGTCCGAGGGATCCCTGGCGTCTGTGGTGCGATCTTTGAAGCCGATTGCCTGGTGGAGAATGGATGAGATGTCCGCGCCGGCCGCGACGGATTCATCCGGCGGGCATCGTGATGCGATCTATGAACCGGGTGTCATTTTCTTTCTTGAAGGACCGCAATCAGACGCATTCTGCCTGAACGGCGAAGTGAATCGAGCGGCTCATTTTGCAGGCGGACGCCTGCGAGTTCGAATTCCGGAGATTACCAATCGTTATACAGTTTCAGGCTGGTTCTGGAACGGAATGCCGACGGAAGCCCGGGATTGTGCAGGATGGCTGTTTTCACGCGACTATGATCATGGTCTGAGTTCTTTCGGAGATCATCTGGGAGTTGGTGGCACTGCTACAATTCCCGGACGGCTAGTGTTTCAGAATGGCCGAACATCGGCAGATAACCCTGCAGTGACAGGAACAACCGAGATCACTCGATGGACATGGAACCATGTGGCCCTCATTCGGGAAGGCGACAGGGTGCGAGTTTATCTGAACGGTCAGACGAAACCGGAAATCGACCACCTGAGCGTGACTACTCTCCCTGAGTCATTCCCACAGTTGTTTTTCGGTGGACGAAGCGACAATCGTGATAACTGGGAAGGTCGAATGGATGAAGTGCTGGTGTTTGACCGCGTTTTAACTGTACTGGAGATTCAGCAGCTGGCTGGTGTGAAGTAGTCAGGGGTCAAAAACAGAATGCATTCAACCACAGATGGCACAGATTTTCACAGATGGCAGGGACGACGTCGCTCACGGGCTTTTCTGGTCTGCCGGAAGGGATCACGCCGGGATGTTTCGGTCATTTGTATCCGTACGGGTCGCCAGACTCACAACGATCAGCGTCAGGAATCCCAGCGGAATGGTAATCAGCCCCGGCTGGCTGAATGGCAGAACAGAATCTGCAGCATTCAGTCCATACACCTTGGCATAAGTTTCACCGCTTAGAAGTACCCAGCTCAGTGAACTTACCATGCCAACAATGATTGCGGAAATAACCCCCTGACGAGTGACACCGTTCCAGAAAAGGATCATCACAAGAGAAGGCAGGTTCGCCGAAGCTGCGACACTGAATGCCCAGCCTACAAGGAAACTGACGTTCATATCGCGGAACACGATTCCCAGAATAATGGCAATCGCTCCCACTCCAACAGATGACAGTTTCGCAATCCGCACTTTTTCATCATCGTTCATCTGAAATCCAAACGCACTGCCCAGAAGATCGTGCGTAACGGCGCCTGCCGAGGCCAGAATAAGCCCACTGACAGTGCCCAGGACTGTTGTAAAGGCGATGGCGGAAATGGCCGCAAACAGCCAGGTATTCATGCTTTTCGCAAGCAGCGGAGCGGCCATGTTGTTGTCCGTAACGTCCAGTGCACCGCTGGTCATCGCTCCCAGCCCCATGTACAGGGTCAGTACATAGAAGAAACCAATACTGGCGATCCCCACAATGGTGCTTTTTCGGGCACTGCTTTCATCTTTCACCGTGTAGTATCGAATCAAAATATGTGGGAGCGAAGCGGTGCCGCAGAACAGGGCAAGCATCAGAGAGATAAAGTCAATTCGGTCAAACCAGCGATCACTGCGGATCCCTTTAAAAATGGGATGCTCACCTGGACGCAGAATCTGCGCACCTGGGGTCGGTTTTTGATAATAGACAGTGGTGATCTGCCCATCCGATTCTGCCACCTTTTCTTCACGCCAAAGCACGACTTCACTATCCTGCAGAGTACTGAAGAACGACGCCAGTGTCAGGCTGCCGGTTGACGATTTTCCGTCCGGAAGTCGACTAACATATCCAACCGTGAAGAGTTCCGGTTCGCCTTTTTTTGTCCCTCGAGGCTCACCGTTGACGAGCGTTTTTCCGTCTTTGGATTTGGTGACCGTCTGGGTTTCCTTTAGAGAAACCTGACCATCTTTATCAGAATCCTGCACGTGCCAAACCGTTGTTCGGCCCGACTTTCGCTCCTTTAGGCGAACAAATGGTTGTTTGGTTGCCTTCCAGACGTCATCAGGGGGGATGACGTCAAACTCATCGGCGATGGTTCCGACTGCTTCCGGGGCAATGGCCGCGGAAACGACCAGCAGCGTTCGAAATTTATGACCGTCATTTCCGCCTTCCTCCACCGTAAAACCACGGTCCAGAATCATCCAGGTCAGGATGGCGCTGAAGAACACAAGCAGTGAACCCTTAAGAAACTGCACCCAGGTTGTTGAGACCATACCAGCGGTCACCACAATCATGATCACGACCGCTCCGACCATCACAACACCCATCCAGTGGTCGAGTCCGAGCAGAGGCTGGACGAGAACTCCGGCACCAACCATTTGTGGAATCAGATAGAACAAACTGACTGCCAGAGTGCTGATACCTGCAGCCAGCTTGATTCCGCGTGAGTTGAATTTTGCATCAAGAGCATCGGCAAAGGTGAATCTCCCCAGTCTTTTCATCGGCTCCGCGACGACGAACAGGGCCACGATCCAGCCGGCAAGATATCCAATGGAATAAAGAAATCCGTCGTATCCATAAAAGGCAATCATTCCACAGATTCCGAGGAACGAAGCTGCAGACAGATAGTCGCCGGCAAAAGCAATGCCGTTGACAAACCATGGAATCTGACCATGGGCTGCAAAATAGCCCGCCGAGGACTTCGCCTTACCTCCCAGCCAGAAACTGAGCCCCAGCGTAAAACCGACGAAGACAGCAAAAAACGCAACCGCCTCCCACGAACGTTCGTAGATCATGAATGTTGCTCCTGCTGGTCACTGGATTTCGGATTATTGCAGAGTGCTCCGTAAATCAGCGACAAAATTAAGGCGCCCACGATCAATCCAAATCCGTAGAGGATTGCCAGATTCAGTCCGGCCACCGGTGTCTTTTCCATCAGATCCGGACGGAACGCATTCAGCACCACGAACCCGCCATACAAAATGAAGTAAACCACAAACAGAACCATACCGATTCTGGCATTTCGGCTTTGCATCGAGCTGCCTCACCAAAGTGAAAGTAATATTCAGAGGTGAGAAGGATAATCACACTGCATGAGAATCCCAAACGATGGGCGGTTCGAACAACATAAAACCGGAACGTCGTGTCGCGAACTTCAGAAACCACCGCACCTTCGACCTGAGTTTCTTTTTCAGCCGGATGAAATTCAGGTGAACGCCTGCTCTAATATCACGGATTGACGAGTTCATTCTGTTTTAGAATCGCAGCATAGTGGGAGAATATTTATGAAGAAGCTGGTTTTGGGGATTTTCAGTCTGCTCATGATTCCGAGCATGTCTGAGGCGGCCCTGAAAGTACCCAACGTTTTTGGCGATCATATGGTCGTGCAGCAGAAGATGCCCATCAAGGTCTGGGGATGGACAAATCCAGGCCAGGATGTTTCGGTTGAGTTTGGCGGGCAGTCAGTGACTGGCAAGGCGGGAACTGACGGCCGATTCGACGTTGCTCTTCCGGCCGCAGAGGCAAATGCTCAGCCTCAGACGCTGACAATCAGGGCCGACGAAACAGTAACTTTCAACGACGTTCTTGTCGGCGAGGTCTGGGTATGTTCGGGCCAGTCAAATATGCAGTGGAGCGTGAACGCTTCGAACGATCCGGACCTGGAAAAGCTCGCGGCTAAGTATCCACACCTGCGAATGATCAACTTTCCGCAGATTGGCAGCCAGGAGCCCATCCTGACGCACGATCGCAAATGGCAGGTCTGCACTCCTGAAAATGTTGGTGGTTTTTCCGCTGTGGGTTACTTCTTCGGTCGTCAGCTGCATCAGACGCTCGATATCCCGATCGGGATGATCAACAACGCCTGGGGTGGATCAGCAGCCGAAGCGTGGGTGAATCGTGATGTCCTGAAAGCAGATTCCCGCTATCAGCCGCTGATGGCCCGATGGGAGCAAATGGAGGCAGATTTTGCTGGCCTGAAGGCTAAAACTGAATTGAATGAGGACGAAAAGAAAAAGCTCCAGGGACTGACAGGAGCCATGGGCGGTAATGCTCGCCCAGGAAACATTTATAATGGCGTGCTGAAGTCTCATCTGGGATACACGATTCGAGGAGCAATCTGGTATCAGGGGGAATCGAATGCTGGCCGTGCATACCAGTATCGGGACTTGTTCCCGTTGATGATCTCGAACTGGCGGAGCGAATGGGGGCAAGGCGATTTTCCGTTTTACTGGGTACAGCTTGCTGATTTCTATGCGGAAAATCCCGAACCTGTCGAAAGCGCATGGGCAGAACTGCGTGAAGCTCAGACGATGACCATGTCAAAACTGCCTCACACCGGTGAAGCGGTTATCATTGACATTGGTGAAGGGAAAGACATCCATCCAAAGAACAAAGTTGACGTTGGCCGCCGACTTGCTCGCTGGGCACTTGCCAATGAATACGGAGTCCAGATTCCGTTTCATAGTCCTCAGTACAAGAGCATGGAAAAACAGGGTCAGAAGGTGATCCTGACCTTTGATCACGTCGCAGGCGGATGGCGACCATTTGATGTGGCTGCGCCCGTCGGATTCGCAATCGCCGGCGCAGACAAGAAGTTTGTCTGGGCAGATGCCAAAATTCTTCCGGATGGGCGAATCGAAGTGTCCAGTGACAAAGTTGCCGAACCAGCTTCTGTACGTTATGCATGGGCCGACAACCCTGTGTGTAACATGTACAGTGTTGCCGGACTCCCGTTAACACCGTTTCGCACGGACGACTGGCCAGGTAAAACAGCCGAAGCCAACTGATTCCCGTCGCAGGATGGGAGGTTTTGTAAGTACTCCACTCCCAGCGAAGCTGGGGTTTTAACCCCCCCTCTCCCAGCGAAGCTGGGGTTTTAACCCCCCTCTCCCAGCGAAGCTGGGGGAGGTCGAGCGAGCGATAGCAAGATCGGGAGGGGGCCGGGGCAACTGCGGGACGCGGGTGTTATTGGGGCGGCGTTGAGTGCAACACGCGGCGGGCCCTCCCCCGGCCTGACGGCCGACCCCTCCCACTTCGCTTCGCTGCGCGGGAGGGGAGGTTGATTGCGGGGAGGGGAGTTTTTGTAAGTCCCCCCTCTCCCAGCGAAGCTGGGGTTTTTAACCCTCCTCTCCCAGCGAAGCTGGGGGAGGTCGAGCGAGCGAAGCAAGCTCGGGAGGGGGCCGAGTGAACTGCGGGACGCGGGTGTGATTGGGGCGGCGTTGAGTGCAACACGCGGCGGGCCCTCCCCCGGCCTGACGGCCGACCCCTCCCACTTCGCTTCGCTGCGCGGGAGGGGAGTTGATTGCGGGGAGGGGAGGTTATTTTAGAGTTGTGGAAATACCAATTATAGAGATTCCAGAGAGGGACGCCATGTTTATTCCAAATATGTTTCGCTGCCGGGTTGTGATTCTGCTGGGGGTGATGCTGGCCATTGAAACGCCTTCCGGTGCCGGACAAGAGTCTCTTCCGCCCAATGCTGTACAGGTCAGCGAAAAGAACGACAGTGCAAACGATGAACTGGCTGTTCAGAAGCTTCAGCTGGAGATCACCTCGAACCTGAAGAAACAACTGTCGGCCTTCGAACCGATTAAAGACAGCGCGCCTGATGCTGTCTCCCGATATTCACAGCGAGGTGATTTGCATATGTTCCTGGCAATGTTTCCCGAAGCTGTGGCCGATTATCAGAAGATGTCGGAACTGGATCCGGCGTCAGACGCATCGCACTGGCGTCTGGGCATTGCACTTTTCTACGCCTCGAAACCGGACAAAGCTGCGGCCCAGTTCGATAAGTATCATTCGTTCGACAATGTCGATCGGGAAAATGGCATCTGGCGATACTTTTCGCACTATCGGGCATTCGGTGCTGAAAAAGCCCGGGAGCAGCTGCTGAAGTATGAAAAAGATGACCGTCCTCCGTTTCCCGAGGTTTACCGGCTGTTTGAAGGCAATATGACGCCCGAGCAGGTATTGGCAGCAATTCCCGAAAAACTGGATGCGAAGCAACGTCAGCCACTATTGTTTTATTCAAATCTGTATATCGGGCTGAATCACGTTGTCGAAGGTCAACCTGAACCGGCACGTGCCGCGTTGCTGAAAGCCATACAGAACGATTGGCCGAAATCCGCTGGCTATGGTCCGGATTACATGTGGCACGTGGGACGACTGCAGTATTTTGAGCTTCTGAAGAAAAAGGCAGAAAAGAAAACCGAATAGCCAACTGATTGTTAGCTGTGCATCGAGCGGCTCTTTTCTGACTGCGTTCTCGAATACCAGTGATTGAGCCATTGGCGAGGAATACCGATGTGGCAAACACAAACTTTTCCGGTCCATTCCACAGCCGCTGCGCTCTCAAAGCCAGACTTCACTGCGACAAACGTGGCTGTCAGAGAAGCTCGTACACAGCAACCTAACGGTTGTCCGGTGTCGCAATCCAGGCCTGACGGGAGGTCCACTGCAAGTACTCTGGCTTTTGACTGGTTGATCAGAGCGATGAGTTCACTAAAAGGGGACCGCACGTCTCCCGTCATCCCAGTACCCAACAGTGCATCAACAATCCAGTCTTCCGGGCTCAGTTGAGGCAGACATAACTGCAGTGGCTGATCCTCTGAATTGAATACCGGAACTTCGGCTTTTCTGAGAAAGTCAAGATTGGAAGCCGCGTCCGCGGAAAGTGACTTCCCCGCCCTGACAAGCCAGACTTCGACAAAAATGCCCTCGGCGGCCAGCAGACGGGCCATTGCCAGTCCGTCGCCACCATTATTTCCCGGCCCACACAGGATCACGATCCTTCCCACCGGATTGTGAGCCCTGAGCAGGTCTGCAGCCCCGCGAGCCGCATTTTCCATCAGTACCAGCCCGGGAATACCCAGCTCTTCCATCGCCTTTTTGTCGATTTCCCGAACTTCGTTTCGAGTGAGAGAACGAAACAGTGACGGAAGGGTCGGATGCATGAAAGTCTCCGAACAGCTACTCTGAAAAATCCCGTACGCCGGAGCGGTGGTCGGATGCGTCGTCCCAGTCTTCATCATCAATAAAGTTGGACGGCGTAAAGTCGTCGTCGAATTCTGAATCGTCGAACTCGTCCGGCAGCTGATCGGTCGAATCAGACTCCAGAGATTCGTCAAATTCCTCACCGCCTTCAGGCAATCCATGCGCCGCCTCTGGCGTTTCCAGTCCGCGAGGTAATCCGGTCTGATCCGGATCCGTTTCACCTCGCGCCCTCAGAACGAGGCGAATTGGAACTTCCTGAAACGGAGTTGCTTCTCTCAGAAAGCCTAACAGATATCTCTTCCATGACTCGTCCAGCAATGTGGGATCGTTGCATTTGAGGACGATTGTGGGCGGCACTCCGGCGATCTGCGACGCATAATAAATCTTGGGGCGACGGTTTTTGCGAATCGGTGGCGGATTACGATCAATTGCCATACGAATGGCTTTATTCAAACGACCCGTACCGATTCTGCGACTGGCCTGTTTAAAAATGCTTTGAGCCAGATTCAGCAGCTTCCGAATGTTTCGCCCGTCTTTGGCAGTCAGAATGGCGATCGGGACATGTCGCATAGAACTGAACGCCTTCATCAGGTAGTCAACCCAGCGTTCGGCTGTCATACCTGCTTCGAGAGCAAGGTCCCATTTATTGATAACAAAGATACAGGGCTTTTGTTGTTCCGTAATTTCCTCAACCAGTTGTTTGTCCACTTTGGAAATTGTCTGAGTCGCATCGAAAAACATCAGCACCAGATCGGCGCGACGAACACTTCGCTGTGCTCGCATCAGGCCGTAAAACTCAACGTCATTTGCCAGGCTCTTGCGTTTCCTGACCCCGGGGGTGTCGATTGCGATGAAGGATTTGCCATCGACTTCAAAGCGTATGTCGATACTGTCCCTGGTTGTGCCGGCCACTTCGCTGACAATGACTCGCTCGGATTCAGCCAGTTGATTAATGAACGTGCTCTTGCCGACATTTCGTCGTCCAACAACGGCCAGCCGCATATCTGCCGGCATCAGCAATTCATCGCCTTCAGAGGTTTCCGACTCAGCGGCAGGAGGCAAATGTTCAACAATCGAATCGATCAGGTCGTCTCGGTTTCGATTGGCTTTGACGCTGGTACAGACCATCGGGATGCTTGCCAGCTGCAAAAAACCGGGGGCCTCAATGTCCAGCTTGGTGGAATCGCATTTATTCACCACCATCAGCATCCGCTTTTGAGTACGGCGAACTCGATCCGCAACCTGTTCGTCCAGCGGCGTAATCCCTGCCTTCGCGTCAACTACGAAGAGCAGCAAATCACACTCATCCAGACCTGTCTGGATCTGACGCTCGATATCTTCTGACAGATCATCACTGTCGACAATACCAATGCCGCCCGTATCGACAAGTTCGAAGTATCGATCGCGCTCATGCATGATCCAGGTCACCCGATCCCGGGTAACGCCAGCCGTGGGGTCTACGACGGAGATCAAACGATCTGCCAGCCAGTTTAGCAGCGAACTTTTTCCGACGTTGGGGCGACCCACAATCGCCACTTTCGGAATGGCCATGGTCAGTAATCCTCTGTGCAAACAAACTCAAATCCAGCGGCATTTCAGGAAATGCCTGTAACGTGGGGCGAGTGGGATGCGAAGGATAACGAAATTTGCCGCAACATTCCACGAGCTGATCCCGCCATGGCAAATTATTGACGACGGGCGGGCGTGGAAGTTGCAACGCGGTCTTCATTGTTCATACTGATGCTGCATCATCATACTGTTACCGCGTTAGTGGACGTGTACAAATTCGCTGACGCGGCTCCCACACCCGGAAACCTCCCAACCCATGGGTACAGGATCTTACTATGACGGCAATTCGAACCGGTGCAGTTACTCTCAAGGGAAATCCTGTCGATCTGGCGGGACAAGCGCTCGCCACAGGAGCGCAGGCACCTGAGTTTACGCTTCAAAATACGGCACTTGAAGACGTGACGCTGGCAGGCAGTGCTGGAAAAACAAGGATTATTGCCACCATTCCGTCTCTGGATACGTCCGTCTGCCACATGGAAACCAGAAACTTCAATGACAAGGCGGCTTCGCTGCCGAATGTCGAAATTCTGGTTGTCAGTATGGATCTGCCGTTTGGCCAGAAGCGATGGTGCGGCGCAGAAGGGGTTGATAAAGTCAAAACCCTGAGCGCTCACCGCTGCACAAAGTTTGGGGAAGATTACGGCGTGCTGATCAAGGGCGGGCCGCTCGACCGCTGCCTGGCTCGAGCGATTTTCGTGATCGATCCAAACGGAAAGGTCAAACACGCCGAATATGTTCGAGAAATCGCGGAACATCCAAATTATGACGCCGCCTTCGCTGCAATCTGAATTCTGATCTCCCGGCCCCCTCCCGAGCTTGCTTCGCTCGATCGACCTCCCCCAGCTTCGCTGAGGGATGAGGTTTAAAGAAAACCTCCCCTCCCGCGCAGCGAAGCGAAGTGGGAGGGGTCGGCCGACAGGCCGGG
>JALHMY010000039.1 GCA_022843805.1 Fuerstiella sp. | reverse complement strand
CCCGCCACGGGTTACACTGAACGCCGTACCAACAACACCCGCGTCCCGCCGTTCACCAGCCCCCTCCCGATCTTGCTGTCGCTCGATCGACCTCCCCCGGCTTCGCCGGGAGAGGAGGTTTCATTAACCTCCCCTCCCGCGGAGCGAAGCGGAGTGGGAGGGGTCGGCCGAAGGCCGGGGGAGGGCCCGCCACGGGTTACACTCAGCGCCGTACCAACAACACCCGCGTCCCGCTGTAGAACCGGCCCCCTCCCGATCTTGCTTCGCTCGATCGACCTCCCCCAGCTTCGCTGGGAGAGGAGGTTTTGTAACCTCCCTTCTCGCGCAGGGAAGCGGAGTGGGAGGAGTCAACGCGATTCGTTTCAGATGGCAACGGTCTGCCAGCTGAAATCCCAGCGTTTTACAAATTCGCGAGGTTATGACGAGCCTGGCGTCCCTCTTACGTTTTGGCCTGGTTCTTCCCGGAGAGTCGACCAGGAACTGGCAATCGTCGCGTTCGTGTAATCCGGTACTGCGGCAGATTCACGAATCACCGTCGCTGCGACATGGCTGGCGTCTTCCGGTTTGGCGGAAGCTTTGGCCGCTTCGCGTTCCGCATGAAGCTGGTCACGTTGAAGGTCGTCATCCAGAATCATGATTTTTTGCCAGATCTTGCGGCTCAGTCCGTCAGTCAGCGCCTCAATATCATTCACTGCCTGCAATACCACCTGATCGGGATTCCTCTGAGCATACAGTGCCGCCAGTTTGCCCAGCAGAGACAGCATTTCGCTGCAGTAGTCGAGGTAACGTGTGAGCTGAAAAGCGGTCAGGCTTCGCTGAGGTGAAGAACGAGTTCTTGGTCCGGCATGCGAAAGAACCTGGCTCGGGTCTTTCGTTAACTGATGCATATCGATTACGTGCGACATTGCACGAAGTTCATGCAATGCCGCGAGGGCTCGCTGACGCTTAATTCGGGACTCGACAGTCAGCAAAAAGAACAGGGCCGCTCCGAGTACTACAAGGGCATTACACCCGGCCTCGAACATTGTGATAAAGTCATCAATATCAAAAGTCGTTTCCCGGACGCGAATGTGATCCACGGTGTACCATGCTGCCAGTCCGCTCAATACCAGCATCAGAAAAATGCAGACTCGA
Organism: Fuerstiella sp.; assembly: GCA_022843805.1. GTDB lineage: Bacteria > Planctomycetota > Planctomycetia > Planctomycetales > Planctomycetaceae > F1-80-MAGs062. The sequence goes on along the minus strand of JALHMY010000039.1, from coordinate 75,107 downwards.
ATGACGGCATTGGGACGCGACATCCATTCGATCCGGCCACGCGTCTCTGCAGCAAGGGAGACCAGTTCGTGGCAAACTTTGCGCAGACCGGAATCCGGAAACCGTTCATCAATTCGATTCGCCAGTGTTTTCAGCGTGGCAATGGTTTTTTCTGTGTCCAGAGTGCGATACATCTGGCATCCTTCATCGAGCCACAAAACAGGTTAATTGGACAGGAAGACACTCAGTTTTATTCTGTTGGTGATGCTCTGTTCGACGTTACCACGCAGGGTTTCGACGTTACCGGGCCTCATTTCAGCCGGAGTGCGTGTTAAAACGTTCAGTTCACTGCTCCGGATCACCTAAAATTTCTGATGTTCGGAGTATTACCGGATTCAACTTCTGCGTCCATTCTGCAGAATCCGGATGCGCCGAACGCTGGAAACTGATTTGAGATTCCAGCCGAGGCGATCTCCAGGGAGATGTGTCAGAACATCAGCAAGTGTGACGCAGGCATTCGGGTGTGGTTGCCGGTGCTGTTCGCTGGAATTCCAGATGAAGGCTGCATACCCTGAAGGATCTTGACTGATTCCAGTTTACAGAAAGGAAGTCTGAGCCGCGATGTCCGGGATATTTGGTGTATTGTTCGACGTTGACGGAGTTCTGGTGGATTCGTTTTCCGCTCATCTTCATACCTGGCAAATCTGTTGTCGTGAGGTCGGCAGAGACTGTTCGGAAGAGGAGTTTCTTGCTGGATTTGGGCGTACAAGTCGCGAAGTAATGCGGGAAACATGGAAGCCGTGTCCCAGTGATGAAGAGATTTCAGCATTTGACGATCGCAAGGAAGCCATGTATCGGGAGATGATTTCTCAGTCGTTTCCGGCGATGCGAGGTGCGCGAGAGCTGATAATAGCTCTGGCGGAAGCTGGTATCCCGATGGCAATTGGTTCCAGTGGGCCTCCAGCCAATGTTCATGCGGTGATTGAGCAGCTTGGGATAAAACATTTTATTGCGACGGTGATAACAGGAGCGGACGTTGTTGTTGGGAAGCCACATCCCGAAGTCTTCCTGAAGGGCGCAATCGGTCTCGGACTGCATCCGTCTCGATGTGTCGTTCTGGAAGATGCTCCCCAGGGAGTCGAAGCAGCGCTCGCTGCTGGCGCAAAGTGCCTTGGTGTTGTCTCAAGAGGTCGAACTCGGGAACAGCTGTATCGGGCACAGCATCACGTCAGCGATTTGTCCGAAGTTTCGGTGCAGATGCTGAGACAGATTGCAGATGGCGTTGTTTAATACGAACCGTTTCTGACTCCGGAGAGACGAAATGCAGACAGAATCACTGTCGGAATTTCCCTCGCGAGAAGAACTGCAAAAGTTGCTGCATCTGCTGCAGGCCGTCGCCGCAACCACCAATGATGCCTTGTTTGTGAAGGATACGGCTGGTCGGTATCTCTACTGCAACGAAGCAGGGGGACGGCTGGCTGGACGGCCCGTCGACCAGATCATTGGCTCGGACGATATCGAGATTTTCGGAATCGACGCCGGAACGGTTATTCAGGCACAGGATCGGCGAGTAATTGATTCGACGGTATCGGAAACCGAGGACCATGTGATTTCTGATGGCGAATCCGTGAGAACGTTTGAGGTAACGAAATCGCCATATCGAGACTTCAGCGGAAACATCTCTGGTGTGATCGGAGTGGCGCGAGATGTAACGGATTCACGCAAAACCGCACAGCAGTTACGACAATCATACGGCCAGCTGAGTTCGATCTTTGAAGCTGTTGGCGATGTTGTCTTTGTACTGGATGTGGAGCCTGATGAGGTATTCCGTTTCCGTTCTGTTAATCCGGCATTTTTGAAGAAAACGGGAATGTCTGAAAATGACGTCGTCGGAAAACGGATTGAGCAGGTTTTTCCGGAACCATCCCTGTCGCTGACGAACTATCGTCGCGCCGTTGAAGACCGGCACCTTGTCTGCTGGGAACAGACGACCTCGTACCCGGCGGGCACACTGATTGGTGAGGTCACGGTTGCACCGGTTTATTCAGACGATGGGAACTGTACACTTCTTGTTGGGTCAGTGCATGACATTTCAGCCGGCAAGGCAAGCGAATATGCTCTTCGGGAAAGCGAAAGTCGGCTGGCGGATGCTCAGAAGATTGCTCGAAGCGGGAGCTGGGGCTGGATACCATCTTCGGGTGAGGTCTGGTGGTCTGACGCGATCTATTCACTGTTTGGGGTGGATCGATCGACAACAAAGCCCGGCCTTGATGTGTTCCTGTCACTGCTGCATCCGGACGACCGCCAGATGGCCCGGGACCGGGTTGCTGCCATGCTGGCGGGCGACAGTGAATTCGCGAACGATATGCGATTGATTCGACCAGACGGTAAAATGATCTGGCTTCACAGTCGAGCGCGGGCAACCAGAGATGCTGCTGGCAATATCGTGCGTGTTGAGGGAAGCGATCAGGATTTAACGGAGCAAAAGCTTGCGGAGCAGGGACTAAGAGATCGGGAACGTCTGCTGAGAATTGTCACCGGGGCAGCTCGAGTGGGACTGGTGGTCGTCGATCAGAATTACCGGCATCTTTTTGCAAACGAAGCCTATGCGGAAATCCTTGGGATTGACACCGATGACTTTGTGGCAAGGCGAGTTTTCGAACTGCTGCCGGAAGGCTGGAGTCAGATTAAACACCGGCTCGACCTGGCACTGATGGGGCACAGGGTTGAGTATGAGCTGACGCTGCCAGCTATGCCTGGAACAACTGTCCCGCGCTGGTTCCATGTCATGTATGAGCCACAGTGCGATGATGACGGGAATCCCACGGTGGTTGTCGTCGTTGTTGATATCTCTGCGGAGAAACAGTCGGAACGAGTAATCCGCGAAAGCGAAGAACGTTACCGTCAGCTGATGGATGTCCTTCCCGCGGCCGTTTTCGTCGACTCGGGCGAAAAAATCTCGTACTGCAATCCTGCCTACGTGAGAATGATCGGCGCAGAAAACGCTGATGCACTGCTTGGGAGGAACCCACTGGATTTTGTTGCCGAAGAGTTTCACAGCCTTGCCCAGTCAAGGATTGAACAGATTCGAGCGTCGAGAATTACAGTGCCACCCGTCGAAATGCGGATGCAGCGGCTCGATGGAAGTACTGTGCCTGTCTATACCGTGGCCACTTCGATCAACGACGCGGGGCAGTCCGCTATTCTGGTTGTCGTCTCTGATCTGACCGATCGGGAACGCACACTCAATGTTCTTCATTCTGTCATGGGGAGCGTTAGCGATGCGATCCTTACCATCAATATGGATGGAATCGTTCAAATGGCGAATCCGTCAGTTGAACGATTGTTCGGCTACTCAGTTTCCGAAGTCATTGGGGAAAACATTCGAATTCTCATGCCGGAACCTTACCGCTCCGGCCACAGCGATTATCTGCAGAACTTCCTGCGAACTGGTGTGGCACAGGTGATTGGCACCTCGCGCGAACTGGAGGGAAAAAAGAAGGACGGAACTGTATTCCCCATAGAGCTGACAGTCACTGAATTTCAGGTTGATGGAAAGAGGCAGTTTACTGGTGTCATTCGGAACATCTCAAACCGAAAGAAACTGGAATCACAGGTTCAGCAATCGCAAAAGATGGAAGCCATCGGCAGACTTGCGGGTGGAGTTGCTCATGATTTCAATAATCTTCTGACAGTCATCAATGGATACAGTGACCTGCTGTTGATGCAGTTGCAGCCTTTTGATCCATTTGTTACCCCCGTGAAGGAAATACGGGACGCGGGCTCTCGTGCTGCACGACTGACAATGCAGCTTCTCGCGTTCAGCCGAAAATCACTGGTCAAGCAACGACTGATTGACCTCAATGAACTCATCGAAGAGTCGGTTTCGCTTCTGCGACGCCTCATCGGCGAAGACATTACACTGTCTTTTGTCCCTGATCGGCGGCTGGCAAAAGTCCTTGCAGATCCGGGCCAGATCGAACAGGTCATTATGAATCTGGTCGTCAACGCACGTGATGCGATGCCGCGCGGAGGACGACTCACATGCCAGACTCGTGCGGTGCAAATCGGCAGCAATGATGGATTGAATTTCCCTGACCTTGAGCCCGGTCACTATTCGGAGCTGAAGGTGACCGACACCGGTACTGGAATCTCGCCCGAGGTGATCGGCAAAGTCTTTGAGCCTTTCTTTACGACAAGGGAAGTGGGAAAAGGGACCGGACTTGGACTGGCCGTTGCCCATGGGGTCGTTAAGCAATGTGGCGGACATATTTCGGTTGAGAGCAGTCCGGGATTCGGGACAACATTTACCATACTTCTGCCAGCAATCGGCGAAGTGTCGACTGGCCCGGATCAGGATCAGTCTAAACCGGCCACACAGGGCCTGGAAACCGTATTGCTTGTCGAAGACGAAGATTCGGTTCGCAGAATTGCCCGCATTGCGCTGGAGGCCCAGGGCTATACGGTGCTTGTGGCCGGCAGCGGGTCAGGTGCCATGCAGCTTGTGGAAGAATATCCAGGACCAATCGAATTACTCATCACCGATGTCGTCATGCCAGGACTGGGTGGCAGAGAACTGGTTGAGGCTGTTCAACAGATTCGACCCGAAATACGAGTACTCTACATCAGTGGTTATACTAATGACGCCGTTGTTCGCCATGGGATTCAGACGGCCACTGACAATTTCCTTCAGAAACCGTTTACTCCTCTGAGCCTGGCCCGAAAGGTCCGGGCCGTTCTCGATCAGCACCTCTGACTCTATTGCTTTGACAAGGGTTCTGTCACCCGAGTCAGCATGTTTTTTGTTCCCGCATTTTGCAGAACTGAAAGGAGAGTCCAATGATCAGGTTTACCGCCATTCTTACAGCAGTTGTGGCTGTTGTTTCCCTCACAAGGTATGTATTGGCTACCGGATCATCGCAGGAAACTAACAGGCAGACGCAGCCAGCCGTGCAAAAGGCATGGGCACGCGCTGATGTCCGGCCGGTTGCCAGCTGTTTTTGTCATCCTGAGGCAATCAGCAGTCAGAAGTCCGAACAGAGAAAGCGTCCCGGCGCAGATTTTCAGGCTCGCTCGAACGGGAATGGAATGACATCGGCGATTTTGTCCGTCCCCATGGCCAGCATGACCAGTCGATCAAACCCAAGGGCCACTCCGGAGCAATCAGGCAGTCCATGTTGCATGGCCTGCAGCAGCCGGAGTGCGCCCGGCAGGGGCGATTCGCGGTTCTCCGTTCTCACCCGGTTATTCAAAAGATCGCGGCAGCGAAGCTCCTGCGGATCTGTGAGTTCATAATAGCCGTTACAGATTTCAACACCTTTAATATACAGCTCAAACCTTTCAGCCAATCGTGAATCGTCTTGACAGAGTCGCGCCAGGGCTGCCTGGGAGGCTGGATATCGCATGATAAATTGCGGTTCGGAAAGTCCGAGCTTCGGCTCAATCAGAACAGCAAGCATCAGATTGAGTAATTCGTCGCGGTTCAATACATCAAGCGTCTGTGGAATGGGTGCCTGCAGGTCAATTGCCATCTTCATCAGCTCTGATGGCGATCGCCCGGATACTGTCTGGCCTGCATATCGCAGAAATGCATCGTCATAGGTCACCCGGGAGAATGGCTGATCACGGTGACTCAACACGGGTCCTGAAGAAGAAATCTGCTCGGCTGCATCAAAACATGCGCGAACCAGACCTTCTGTAAAGAGCATCTGGTGATCATGATCTGTTCCGACTCCATACCATTCGATCATGGTGAACTCGGGGTTGTGCCGACCACCGGATTCGTCTTTTCGAAATGAGCGAGTAATCTGGAAAATCGAACCGGATCCGGATGCAAGCAGGCGTTTCATACCAGCTTCCGGGGATGTCTGAAGGTAACGAATACCGGAAGTGGTTGGGACAGCGAAAGGATGAAGGTGTGCATCAACCACGATGTCCTGAGACAGCAGTGGTGTATCAACCTCCAGATAGCCATGATCATCAAAATAATGTCTGGCTGCTCGCAGCATTGCGGCTCGCACTCTGAGCGCCGTCAGGGTACAGGTCGGCATCCAGTCCGGGGAACCGGGTTCAGCAGGACAGGGGAATTCGGCAGAAATGGTATCATCTCCGGAAATCAGTCCCAGGATTCAGGATGCATTCGAAACTGAGATGACATGACGCACAGCATTTGCAAGGCGTCGAATTCCTTCTCTTACCCCATCAGCATTCTGCACTCCAAAGCTGAGACGCATCTGATTCTGAGGGCGGTGATTCCAGGAGGACGGATAGCTCAGTTCCCCTGGGACGTACATGACTTTTTCGACCTGCGTCGCGCGGTGAAACAGCGGGCTGAGAAATCCTGTGCAGATGTCAGTCGGCAGACTCATCCAGACATACATTCCCCCATCAGGATGCACCCACGATACGCCCGGAATGTCTTTGAAGTATTCGTCAGCGGCGTCCAGCATCGCATCGCGTTTGCGTTTGTAACCTGCAGTGACAAGCCTGACGTGATCATGATACTCCCTCGTCCGCAGAACATGACAAATCAGATTCTGATTGAGATGCGCTGAACCAAAATCCGCATTGCCTTTCAGGTCACAAACTGGCTTGACCAGATCGGCTGGCAGCACGCCAAATCCGACACGCACCCCTGGCGAGAAACTCTTTGAAAACGTCTGCGCAAGAATGACAAATTCTTTGGTTTCATCAAACGACCAGATACTTGGAAGGATCGGTCCGGAGTATTGAAGTTCACGATAGGCTGCATCTTCAAGTATCAGAATTCGATGAGTTTTCGACCACCGCTGAACTGCCTGAAGAAGTTTTGGGCGACGATCAGCGGAAATACTGATCCCGGAAGGGTTGTCATAATAGCTGACAGTATAAACCAGCCGCACTCGGTGCAATACCCCCTCCTGGTGCAGTCTGTCCAGTGTCTGTTCAAGATCCTCGGGACACATTCCGTGATCATCGGATCGAACGGGCACGATCCGGGCTCCTGCGGCCTCCAGCAGTCCCAGGTAAACGAAGTAAGTGGGAGCTGCAACCAGACAAATATCACCTGGGTTGACCAGAGCCTGTGTGGCCAGCAGCAACAGCTGCTGTGACCCGGTCGTCAGCACAATCTGTTCGGCTGGCAAACCCGCAAGCTGATTTGAACTTCCTTCCAGTTCTGCCAGATACTGACGGATCGTCTGGCGAAGTTCATCCGGCCCGGGAGTTGTCCCGTACTGAAGGACCCGACGGCCGGCAGGCGAATCATTCAGAAGGGAGTCAAGCGAATTGCGGGCGAGCTGTACGGGCAGGGTCCGCTCATCCACCAGACCCGCAGCAAGCGAAATGCAGTCGGCGTTTTCCACACCCTGCTGCATCAGGAAGCCGATCGCCTGCTCTGACGCACGTATGGCATGATCACTGAGTGTCAGTGCGGTTGTGAAATGATGTTCTGAAGTACTCATTCAGTTTGTCAGATCCTGTGGGTCCAGCAGGAGGGGCAGGCTGTCATCGTTCGCTGCCTGACTGGCAGCCGGTGACTCGGTCTTCATGCGATGAGCAAGCACCTGCTCACCGTACTCACGAAGCGGACGAATCAGTGCCGCATGAATAAATCTGCGCCGTTTCAGGAAGCTGCTCTGGGACATTCTTACCGTCGGTGCCCATTGTTCAAGTTTTTCGATCGCCCGATTCGTAACCATCACGGACTGATCCACATCAATCTGAACTCGACGAGCCGATCGGGGTTCCCAGGCGGTTCGAGCTTCCCAGCGTTCTATCAGTTTCTGAATCAGTGAGTTCAGCTGATCGAAACGTTCTGCGTCGCTTTCAACGACTTCCGGATGATCCATCAGATGCTGCATAGCGGCGATGACCGGACGAACCGACGCATCAGATGACTCCGTGAAGAAGACTGTGTGCAGTCGATGACGATACTCGGCTATCGGTTCGGGATGTTTGGCCATCTCATGCAGCCGAACAAGTTCATAATACGCGAAAAGGCTCAAAAGTGGCTCATGATGGCTGGCAAATGATGCCAGATCAACAAGTGCTTCATAGGAATGATCGCCGGTCTGCACTCGCCGAATCGCTTTGGACAGCGTCACGAAATACTGCTGGTGCAGCAGATCTGTAGGGTGAGCAGTCCGGATAATCTCATTATTTCGGATGACTTCTTTGGGAGGGCGGGGATTTCGCTGCATTTCGGTTCGAAGCGAATTCCGGTAGGTCCATGGTTCATCAGGCATTCCGGCGAGAATTTCGACCTGCTGGGAGATCAGGCTGAGACGTCGTTTGATTTCATGGTGAGCCTCCCCGGGTGGAATGGCCTCCGCAAGTCTCAGCTGATGCGGGGAAAATTCAGCCTGCAGCTCCATCGACCGATTGTTCCACCGGCGAACCTCGATTGGCAGTGACATCAGAAAACGGCTATTGGCGATATTCACAGCATGCGGCGGCTTCCGATGGCTGAACATTCCCACGGGATCAGCCGCGTCCAGCATTGGCAGGATGGCCACCTGAGCCCAATCCCAGCCAGCCGCCGCGATTTCATCACGAATATAATCCTGCTGAAGTCGAGTCAGTATGTGTTCGCCGAGAAAGCGTGATTCTGTATTTCCGGCCAGCAGTACGATTTCACCAGGAATGGTCTGTATGGCGACCACATTTTTAAACTTGCTCATGGCAGTTGCGATCACCTGCCGCAACGGTTCCGGACCAAGATCATGATGTGAAAAACGCTGACAGAAAATCCCGTTGTCCGAGAGCTGGCGGCTGGCAAGCGAGTAGAATTCCTCCGTGAATTCCCAGGCGGCAGTGCTGGTACTGGCAGGTGGCGAGGCTGCAATCATGACATCAAACTTTACCTCCGGGGATATCTGCAAGACCACACTCGCTGGCTCGTGCAGAACCGTGACCCGTTCGTCCTGATCCGGCGCAGGCTGCTGCTGAGCCCAGGTATACTGCCGTGCCAGTTCTGTGACATCCAGGTCTTCCCGGACGGCAACTATCCTCTGAGCCGGAAAATGGCTGCAGACGCGAAGACAAATTCCCGTGTCATCACCCAGCAGCAGAATACGATTGGGTGACGGATGAGCAACAAGCGGCAGAATTGCCGGCATAATCTCCTGCACGGGCTGCGGAGTAAGATCCGTGTCGGCACTGACCTGGCCCAGACTGACGCCGTTTCTTCGAAATTCGAATATATGACCGCTTCGTCGCCACACATGGACTTCCCCCTGTGACGTCGAAACAGCCGCAACCTGCCGACTGGAATCGGACAGCGGAATCAATTCTCGTTCCATACCCAGGCGGACGGCCGCCATCGAACGGGCGGAGAACAACAGTTGATCGGAATTCCCCGGGTTGGGTCGGGCTGTCAGACTCAACGAAAGACACAGAGCGGGAAGCAGGAGCGTTCCAGCCGCCATCAGGCGTTCCCGAATGCTGTACGTCCGAAGCCTCGACAACAAAGACTTCTCGCCCGCAGGCAGACGCATAAGTGAAGCAACGGCAATCATGAAAGCCTGCAACGTGACGCCCGACGCAAGACGCGTGGTCGCGTCTGCCATTCCAGACACCAGAAGCCCCAGCATCAGCCCCGCCAGCACGCCCAGGGAGAGAAGCCACCCGGATACATATCCCGGGATCGCTTTGCTCTCGATGGCCGTCAGGCTCGGCATCAATGCGGCCATCAAAAAGAATGCCGCCTGGACAGCGCCCAGAGACAACAAAACCAGTGGTATGCTGACTGAACTCTTCAGCGACAGGTTCCAGTTTGTGAGCAATGAAAAAAGCCATGGCAGAGAACTGATCAACACCAGAGCCGCGGACGGCATCATGTAACCGGACAGAAGTCTTTTGGCCAGGGGACGAGAGGCCAGAAATACAAACAGCGTTGTCAGGAAAATCGTCAGAAGTATCGACGGTATGCTGTCTGAAATCAGCATGCTCATCGTCTCTGCAACCGCAGCCATCGTGAAGCCGCTGGCGATCGTAACGAAAATCGATTTCGCCGCTGCTGCTCCCGACTGTTTGGAATGTGTATCCGGATTGCCAGCGACCTTCCCCCCGGGAGACCCCTGAGCCAGAACCTGTAACAAAGTCGCACAGAAGATAAGAACGCTGACTGTCATCGCCAGAGGATAAGAGAACTCTGAATGCAGCAGCAGCATAGTCAGGCCGAGCCCACCAAACGCCAGCGAGCCGGATGACTCCGTCCAGTCCGCGTCGATCCGAGGCGAATGCCACACGATTGCTGCAGCTGTCAGTGTGCCGATGATCACTGCCGGAAAAAACAATGCAAGCAACGTTTCCGCAGTGCCGGTGGACTGCAGGCTGGAGGGCGAAGACGCAAACATCTGACTGCCTGCTCGAAGAGAGACAGTGAGTAGCTCCGGAGTCAGCCAGCTCAGCAGCATCGTCACAATGCTCAGAATGACGGGCAGCAAAAATCCAGTATTCAGCAGATCCTGGACTGGCGACTTCTTCTGCGGTGCCAGCTCATTCCATGACGCCGACTTCAGCCGGAACAATTCCTGCGAGGGCAGACGACTGATGAGAACACCTGGGAAAAGCCCCATGAGAAGTGTCCCAATTGCCGAAGCCGACGACCCCGCGGCAGATATCCAAATGATCAGGATCTGCCCAATCATGGCACCAGCAGCCATCGCCGATACCATTCTGGAAATCGTCCAAACTCGCGAAAGAAAGAATTGTCCCACGAAATTCAGGTTCATGGCATCCATGCCTTTGCAGTATCTATACTCCGCGGCCGGAATACGGCCCAATCCCTGTCATGCACGTCAATATCCGCCCCGGAAAGACGGACAATTTGAGTGCTTTCCGGCAGGTTTTACCGAAAAGCGGCGAATTGCCACAAGACCGAAGGACAATCACCACAGGTACCAAACCGATGCATTCTGCTTTGGCATGTTCGCTGACCGGAGAAATCCACGATTTTCGTGTTCTGCAGGGGTTAAGCCGTTCTGGTAAGCCTCTGCTTGCGACATACGATCTTGGTGCGCTGCGTGGTACATGGACGCCTGATATCGTTCGATCGAGAGCAGTTCGCTCAATGTGGCGTTTTCATGAAGTTCTTCCCGTGAACTCGCCCGAAGAGGCCGTGAGTCTGGGGGAAGGCATGACTCCACTGCTGAAATGCCAGCCCACTGGCCCGTTTAGTGCTTTTGGCGACCTGCTGATTAAAGATGAGAGTTTTAATCCCACGCAGAGCTTCAAGGCACGCGGCATGTCAGCAGCAGTGACTCGGGCCTCCGCCTTTGGCGTGAAAACAGTGGCATTGCCTTCCGCCGGAAACGCCGCAGGGGCTGCGGCTGCTTACGCTGCCCGAGCAGGCATGAAGTGCGTGATCTTCGTCCCCGACGATACGCCACCCGCAAATATCCTCGAGTCTGTCTGTGGCGGAGCAACCGTGTATCTGGTCAATGGTCTGATTAGTGACTGCGGAAGAATTTGTCGATCAGCATGTGACCGTTTCGGCTGGTTCGATCTGTCGACACTCAAGGAACCGTTTCGACTCGAAGGAAAGAAAACAATGGGCTATGAACTGGCATTTGATTTGGCAGATTACCGCCGAACCAGCGATCTGCAGTTGCCGGACGTCATCCTTTATCCAACGGGCGGAGGTACTGGTCTGATTGGTATGTGGAAGGCCTTCGATGAAATGGAACAGCTCGGGTGGATAGGCCCGCAGCGTCCGAGAATGGTCGTTGTTCAGGCAGAGGGCTGTGCACCAATTGTAAAAGCTTTTCGGGAGGGAGCGACCTCGGCGTCATTGTTTCCGAATGCCGATACGATTGCTTCAGGACTGCGAGTACCCGCCGCCGTGGGCGATTTTCTTATGCTGGACATTGTCCGGCGCAGCGGCGGAACTGCGGTCACAGTGACCGATTCCCAGCTGATGGCGGGAGTCGGCGAGCTGGCTCGATGGCAGGGTGTGCACGCAGCACCAGAAGGAGGAGCGATCTGGATGGCAGCCGCACAACTTCAGAAGGAAGGGTGGATCCGATCTGATGAGACGGTCGTTTTGTTTAATACCGGCGCGGCGGTCAAGTACAACCATTTGCTGAAAGCCGACGGTCTGACACGGCTGGATCACAGGGATCCTGCTGTTCTTGATCAACTGATGTCAGTGAGCTGACCAGCGACGACTGATGTTCCCTCGCAGATCGGATTTTCTGTCAACACGACACCGCCGACCCCTCCCACTCCGCTTCGCTCCGCGGCAGGGGAGGGTTTCCAAAACCTCCTCTCCCGGCGAAGCCGGGGGAGGTCGAGCGAGCGGCAGCGAGATCGGGAGGGGGATGGTGAACGGAGGGACCCGGGCGTTGTTGGGACGGCGTTGAGTGCTACACGCGGCGGGCCCTCCCCCGGCCTTCGGCCGACCCCTCCCACTTCGCTTCGCTGCGCGGGAGGGGAGGAGTTTTAATACCTCCTCCCCCAACAAAGTTGGGGGAGGTCGATCGAGCGAAGCAAGATCGGGAGGGGGATGGTGAACGCAGGGACCCGGGTGTTGTTGGGACGGCGTTGAGTGCTACACGCGGCGGGCCCTCCCCCGGCCTTCGGCCGACCCCTCCCACTTCGCTTCGCTCCGCGGGAGGGGAGGGTTTTTAAAACCTCCTCCCCCAACGAAGTTGGGGGAGGTCGAGCGAGCGGCAGCGAGATCGGGAGGGGGATGGTGAACGGAGGGACGAGGGTGTTGTTGGGACGGCGTTGAGTGCTACACGCGGCGGGCCCTCCCCCGGCCTTCGGCCGACCCCTCCCACTCCGCTTCGCTGCGCGGGAGGGGAGGTTTTTGCGCGGGAGGGGGGCGTTCCGACACCTCACACATGACTGGTGCGGCTTCCGGCTTTCATGATCGCCGGTTTACTTGAAGGAAAAAATATCTGCCGTTGGAAGATCGGAGATCGCTCGCAATCCAAACAGTTTCAGAAAACGGGTAGTTGTTCCGTAAGAGACATCCGTGCGTTTTGATCCAGTCCTCTGAAGTTCCACCAGCTGCAGCCGAAGCAACTGCCTCAGGATCGACATTGCGTTCGGTCGATCCAGCTGACCAATCTCCTCCTTCGTGAGAGGCTGGTTGTATGCAACATAAGCAAGGACTTCGAGCACCTCCGGAGAGAGCCGAACTTCGCGGGGACCCATACCGAAGGTTCGCATGGAAATGTCGCGAAACTGTTCTCTGAGTTCGAGTCGATAGCCTCCTTCGTGCAACCGGATTTCGTAGGGTCGATTTTCCCGTGAGTAAGTCAGATTCAGTGAATCAACGAGCGAAACGGCGACACGAGGATCCACATCCTGACCAATCAGAGATGCCAGTTTTCGAGCCGTCAGGGCCACGTCCCCGCCAACAAACACGGCTGCTTCGATGACCTGTCTTGGCGTTACGCGGCGAATACCCTCAACCAGCATTCCCGATTCCGCTGCATCGCCGGAACGCGCCGCGTCGAGATCCTGCGCAAGCTGTTCTCCAATGGAGAGTCCGGAACCTGCCCGATCATCCTCTGAAGTGGATTGCTGGTCTTCCGCGAAATCGACCAGAGCCGAACCGACCTGACGCTCCGCTTCGTCGAGAGCTTCAAGAGCCTGGCGATAGGCAAGTTCAATGTCAGCGATACCTTCGGTATCGGACGGAACAGTCTGATCGTCGTCCCCGGACATCCCATTCTCCGAAGTATCATGGCCAGAAAATCCGGCCATCCGGCATCGTCAGTCCAGATTTTCTTTTGAAAATGCGGCCAGCATCTTTCCAGCAAATCGCACGATCCCGCGATCCAGACTGACAGTACCCGTTACGACGCCTTTTTCCACCCTGACATCCAGAGTTATCTGGTCGCTGTCGCCTTCCATTGCAATGATGGCACGGTCTCGTGTCCGTTTCAGTGATCGCTGCTGCTCTTTCTCTTCGAGAGTCTTTCCTTCGTCAGACGTTTTCGCAATTTTTTCAAGGTGGCGCACCCAGGGCAACGCTTTTAGCTCAATATGAATGCATGTGGGACTGACAGCCGCAGCTCCCAGTGAACCAATGGCATTTTTCATTGACTCAAGGCCCCCGGGACCAGAAGCCAGCCAGACATGGGATTCCGCCACGCCAACATATAATTCCTGCTTCACACCAAAGATTCGATCGATCAGTGTCACGAAGCCTTCGGCCAGCTGAACTTTATGAATGGGGATATCGCCAGCCTTATCTGCATTCATCTGCACCATATTGTCTTTGCCGGAATTCGCCAGCAGCGGAAGAATGTCATTCAAACGTGAGGCACCAGGGGCTGATACAGCACCGATAGTGGAAAATTCCCCCTTGTCATTGGGTACAGATTCTACAAACGCATTGACATTGCCGGTCCGGATACCGTCCTGAATCACCTCAAGAATGCCCGAAAGCATCTTCTTCGCAGAGTCCTTTTCGGCGGCCGTCATTTCCTTCGATGCGTCAATCCGGACATCAATATCCATCTTCGTCAGAGAAAGCGTTTCCATTGCGTTTTCCTGACGCATGGCATCAATGGGATGATTCAGCCTTAAAGACAGCGCCGAGCCTGGGGATTTGGCAACACTCGCAAATGCATCAGGCTGCTGTCCGAACGATTCAATGCTGGCCGCAAGAGATGTTGAGGGAATGGCTGTCGCGGTGAAACCCATTGACGCAGTGTGATTCTTCAGATCCAGAGAGCCCATCATCCGAATAAGCCGGGCTTCCACCATCAGCCGTTCGCCTTCATCCAGCTGATGTTCCAGCAGTGCTTTCCGCAATTCGTATTCGGTAGTGGCCTCTTCAGGACGCTTCTGAATTGTTTCCATGCTGGTTTTACGAAGTTCTGCAAACGCTTCGCGACGTTTCGCCTGGTCCGCAGCAGTGTCGGCTGTGTTGACTCCTTCCACACCGATGCCAGGTTTAGCCGCCAGAATGTCCGCGACATCCGACAGGGGATCGCCGGCCTTCTGCAGCAACTGCTTCAGAATGACCATATCCTGCTTGTCCATAGTCTGCACGAACAGCGCATAACGCAGATCCGGTATCACGCGCAGCCAGCCGGTATCGGCTTCATCTTCAGCGTTTTCCATGCGATACAGATTGCGATCCTGGGGATCGCGTGTAGTACCGTAGCCAAACGCATTCAGGTTGTCCCGAAATTCATCGATCAGAGCCTTTTTCTTATCTTCCGGCGGAGCCAGAGGAACCCATGTCACATATGCGGTTGGTACCAGACCGGTCAGCACGTCCATTCGTACGGGACGGCTTCCGTCGATACCAATCTGGAACATGTCAATATAGTCCTGTATATTGACCCATTGCTTCTGCTCTTCAGCAGTCGTAAGGTCAATCAGGGCCTTTGTGTCAGCCTTCAGAAAATCAAATCCCGGGTGAACAATTGAAATACGGGAATGATGAGCTTCCTGTGCCTTCAGCTCATGTTGCAATGAGATTCCAGCGAAGGACGCGAGTATGAGTGCTGGCAGTATTCTGTTCATCCGAATCACCAATTCAGAAGATGGGCTAATAACTGGTTTCAGGAGTCCTGAGAGACTCTCCCGGCTTCACAATCTGCGAATCCGATAGATTCGTCGGCCTTCTTGTCGTTTCTCGTCAGGACAGGCGGGGAATTCTATGCGATCCTGTCAAGACAGGTAAAGGCAGGCTTGCAGACCAGGATCCACATTGGCAGCCACGGAAGCCAAAAAGCAGCTTTCAGGAAAATGCTGACTGCAAAAAATGCACCAATGAGCTGCTTTCCACGCAAATCCCTATGATTTTTCTTCGATTTCCAGCGTCACGGAGTTTAACGATGCATTTTGCGAGGAAATCTTAGCTGGTTTCAGACAAACGGCCATCCGATTAAATGTCTGCAGGTGTTCGGTTATGCAAAATACGGCCGTTCTCGTATCTGCTGGCAAAGTCTGGCCGCCTGGCTCGGGTGGCGTCAAATCTGTCAGGTCGACGCTGTTAAGGACGACACGCCGAACAGATCCTGTATACGCAACCACCAGGCGAACACTCGTTCGATCAGTCAACCCATTTGGCCGGTGAAACGCTCGACAAAGCCAGAAGTTGTTCTCCGGCAGCGTGAAAGCGTCTGTTGCCTCCAAACTGTAAGGCAATTGCACTCGGCGCAGTCCGTACGGCCGCGGCCGGCCTTCCGACTTTCCCGAAAACAGCCATTCAGGAAAGTCCGAAAGCTGTTCAGCGATTGTGGATACTCCAGACGACTCGTCGACCGCCAGTTCCCATGGGCCGGCGAGTCGAATTCGATGAACGGACATGACGTAGGCCGAGCGAAATTGTACCGAACGTAAAGACAGGGTCGTGAATGCCGTGGGTGATGTTCAGCAAATGCAGGATACAGGCTCGTGCTCAGGCAGCTTCACGAAACCGCAGTGACGGACGTTCAATTGTTACGATCGTATTTGCCGGGACACTGCGATTCAAAGACACACTGGAACCTATCCGTGATCCTGTTCCAATCACAGTTGTGCCTCCAAGTATAGTGGCATTGGAATAGACGATAACATCATCTTCCAGTGTTGGATGCCGTTTCGTGCCTCGGATCAGATTGCCCTCTTCGTCTCTTGGAAACGACCATGCCCCCAAAGTCACACCCTGATACAGGGTTACCGACTTTCCAATAACGCATGTTTCACCGATGACCACCCCTGTCCCATGGTCAATAAAGAACGACTCGCCGATGGCTGCACCAGGGTGAATATCGATTCCAGTTTCTCTGTGAGCCCACTCCGTCATAATCCTCGGAAGATAAGGCACTCCCAGCAGCAGCAGCTCATGAGCAATTCGATAAACATAGACGGCTTCAATTCCGGGATAGCAGAGCAGAATCTCTTCGTGTGTCTTTGCTGCCGGATCGCCGTTAAATGCGGCGTTCACGTCGGTATTAAGAATTCGGCGAAGCTCGGGAATTCGATTCAGAAACTGATTGGTGATTCGGGCCGCTGACGGCAGCGGAGCATCCGAAGAGCCCGTCAGACGACCATGAATACGCAGCCGTGCGGCTCGGGAATGCGCCATGGCACGTCCAATTTCCACCCGAAGTCGCGACTGGAGCTGTTCAAGCAGGCTATAGTAATGATTGGCCGCATCAGACAATGGCGGCATGCGCGTGCGATGTATGCCCGGAAACATCAGCTCCCGAACGTCGTCAACAACGGCCAAAACTCCCTCCACTGACGGAAGCGCGACTGAGTCTGACGATAAACAGACACTGCAACCGGACTGATCAAGGAGAGCCGCGACGATTTGATCCGGAGAAAATTGCTCATCGGCATCCTGATTCATGAATTTATCTCAGTCGAGTCGGTGGCATGGCCAAAATATGGGAGCGCCAACAATGGCGATCCAACAGAAGTGGCAATACATGGTCACCTGAAAGATCGGCAGTCCGACATACCATTCTGCAAGACAGGCAGATTGCGAATTGTGCGATCTGCTGGTCCAGGTGCTGCAGGAACTAAAATCCGCAGAACCGGATGAAGACCCCCTATACCTCCCATCTTAAGATTTTCGCAACAAAACCTGCGAGAGTCGCGACGCGAGTCGTTGCGTTTCAGACAAGGACCGAGGAACAGACGGGAAACCCCGTCGATGAAGAATGACGAATCCAGCCGATGAAAGGTGGTTTGATTTACGAAAAGCATACCGCCGCTATAGAAATTTCCGATAACTGTCTGGGAGCAGCAGCGGTCCGACATTTTGTCCTGCGAGCAATCGACTGATGGATGAACAGGCAGACATCGACATGGAGAACGATTACTGGAATGACGCACGAGCGCCACTTTCCAGTTTGTTGTTCGTGATCCCCTGGATTGCCGCGTATGAAGCGGGAATTCTGATTTTGGCGGGCGAGCAGGCTAATGGGCTTCGCAACGGAGCCGATTTCTGGATGCGATCGTTTCTCTCAGAGGCTGGTCTGGGACAGGCGTTGCTGCTCCCGCTTCTGGTATTTTCGATCCTGCTTGTGTGGCATGTTGTGAGGCGATATCCCTGGCGCGTCCGTCCTGAGACGCTGATGGGAATGCTGGCGGAGAGTTTGCTGCTGGCGATTGTGCTGATTGCGGTGGGACAGGCGCACGATCTGCTGTTTCGCCATTTTCAGCAGCGGGAAGTGCCTGAACGTTTGCTGCTGAATGCCATCAATGGAAATCTTACGCGGGCGGTGTCTTTTATCGGAGCCGGGGTCTACGAAGAAGTGATGTTTCGTCTGCTGCTGGTCCCTGCTGCATTCGTGGGATTCAGGATGTTTGAATTTCCGCCAGCATGGGCAGCAATGATGTCAGCGATTTCAACCAGTTTTCTGTTTGCACTTGCCCACCATATCGGCCCATCGGCTGACGCATTCAACCTGTTCACATTTTCGTTTCGCGCGGCAGCCGGGATTTTCTTCGCCACCGTGTTCTTCCTGCGTGGATTTGGCATCACGGTAGGATGTCATGCCGCTTATGATTTGCTGGTAGGAGTTCTGCTGGCATCCCCTCAGGACGCGGCCTGACGCGCGGATTGATTCAGGTGATTCAAACAGGCTTCCGCTGCCTGTGTCAGCAGCTCTTTCGTTCGGCCAAACGTTGCTGCACTGGAAATTGAAGAAAAAATTCCGGCTGCGCGATGACATGCATCTGCACACCCCTGAAGCAATGCGGGAGAAACGTGCTGTGTACTTCGGGACAGCCAGACTGCGGCACCGCAGATCTCTGCCGCCTGCCGCAGGAGATCTGCATTAGCAACGGCTGCAGGACTGCGATCCTTAATGGAAGTCGTCGTCGCCAGACACTGCCGCTGACACTGCGTCAGCACCCGTTCCAGCGGCGTATCGTCGATCCCCCCGGAAGACGGCGTCACGGTTTGGGAGCGATCAGCGGCACCGCGTGCGGACTGAAAGGAATCATCCGCCAGACTCGTGCTGTCTTTAGCTGCAACACTGAACAAAGAGGTCCCTGCGGCAACACTCCATAGTGATTTCAGCACTCTACGGCGATCCATAGGAATTCTCCTGAACGAAGCTGCATCAAAGGCAAAACTTACTGGTTTCAGAACACAACAGGTTATGTGCGGGCGACTGAAACACTGGTCGCCAGCGTCATCGCAAAAGCATAACGCTCAAGCCGATCATCGTCCACTTACGGCCTGCAATTGCTGTAATCTGGCCGGCTGGCAATACGGACAGTCCGCGGTGTAAATGATGCGGTCACAGGAAGCACACTCATGTGGTCCGGTAGCAGGGACGATGTGACGCTGAGTCAGAAGAAAGCCGATTCGTCCCAGCAAAATTGTAATCAGCACGGCGAGTATCGTGATCAGTGGTGAAGAAAAGGTGCTGATCAGCGCGAAGTCAAGAACACCCGCACAGGAAAGACAAAGCACCAGTGGCCATATTCGACCGAACCGCGTTTCATTCGTCTCAACAACAATCTGTGACTCGTAAAGGCGTTTCAGCGACTTGAGACGAAGTTCCCGAATCTGTGACGCTTCAATAGATCCGGTAGCGTCCAGCAGACGCTCGACGCCGTCAAGAAACCTGAAGGTGTCGTCCTCAGAAAACGCATGCTGATGAGCCCAGCGATTACGAGATTCACGCAGTTCACTGACCAGACTGCGTTCCATGTATGTCAGGTGTTTGCGAAAAACGTCATTCCAGTTTTCCCAGAGGCACAGCAACACCGACTTCGCGTCAAACAGTTCCGATTCGACATCGGAGATATCCAGTCGACGCGCAGCGGCGATCCGTTCGGCGACATAAGGACGCAGGCCGACTGTCAGAATTTCAAGTCCGTGAGCAATTGGGTCTTTCATGGTAGCCGCCGCCGAGACGTACATGGAGGCCGTTTCCTGAGCTACCTCGAACACCAGAAATGTTGCGAAAGTGATTCAAAAACGTTCAATTTTGATTTCGACTGGACAAACACACACAGAATTTGCCGATTTTGACGGTCACCCGGGTTCTTCAGCAGACAACCGGGCCTGCTTCAATGTCGATGAATCCCGTCCATGTGCCTCCTGGGCTCAATATCTGAAGACCCGCATCGATTCCCTTCTGCTGCAAATTGATTGCATCTGTAACGCAGGTGTACGGTTCCATACAAATAGCGCTCATCCACGGGGGAGTAAAGACCACGATATCCCGAAAATCGGACGAGCTCTTTTGCTCCACCTGAATTCCCGCTTCCTGATCCATAATCTGACAGACTGACACACCATCCTTCAGCCTGACTTTCGTATAGACGGCATCTACTTTCAGCGAGTCGAAGAACGGCGCATCATCCAGAGCTTCTCCCTGTGGCGGATCCACAATTCGTCCCGTGGGCAGAAACTCTTCCAGTTCCCAGACTTTCGATACCGGAACAAGAACCGTGCACTTTGCCGGATCACTTTTTGCGGACAGTGGTACCCGAAAATAGGGGTGCGTTCCAAAACCCCATGGAAGGGGTTTTGATGATGGGTTCCTGACCGTGATTCGAGTCCGCAGAGCGGAACCAGTTACGGTATACTGTATCTGAATCACCGCATCTGTCGGCCACAGTGGCAGCCGATCCGGCGCGTCAACACTCAGCTGAAACTCACCGGTTACAGAGTCTTCCTGCTGTGCGACGATTCTCCAGGGGACATCCGAGCAGAATCCGTGAATCGCGTTTCCCGTATTGTCGTACGGGACAAGCGAAGGCGGAAGGTAGTAAGTCTGGCCATCCCAGCTGAAACGTCCATCGCGGATGCGATTTGTAAACGGGAACAGAATTGGAATCCCATTGTGGCTTGCAGGAAGGCTCCCATTTTCGAAACCTTCCGCAGCCGCAATAACATCCACAGATTCACCGGAACTGAGTCTCGCGACAAAACGAAAACAGTTGAAGCCGCAGTCCACGGCAATCGATGCCGTCGAACCAGACTTTGGATCGCGAATGATGACTGTGCTCATCCCTTCAGTTTTCATGGCTTCACATCCTGATTCTGTGCGCCGAGGTACTCGATCAGGTCAACGAATTCGGACGGAGCCAGTGTCGCGGCCGCCCCTTCCGGCATACTGCTCTGCTGCTGAGTCACTCGTTCTTCAATGTCAGCTTTCGCGATCTTCCGCAGAGCTTTGCCATCAAAAATTTCAATTTCCTGATCATTTTCACTGACAACAAGACCGGCCACCGGCATGCCATCATTGGTCACCAGCAGAGTTGAACGGTATTTGGCGTCCACTTCAGCGTTGGGGTCAATCACCGACTGCACGATCTTAAAGCGATTGGATCGTTTGGCCACACCAGCCAGATTGGGACCATATTCGCGTCCTTCGCCGTTTCCAACCTTATGACAGGCCGTACAGTTCCGCACGAATACCTCTCGACCACGATTGGTATCACCTCCCTGCAGATCAGCAAGTGCGGTCATTGCCTTATTACGTTCCTCATCCGGTTTCGGCTGCTGGCTCAGCAGAGTCTGCAGGAAAGGCAGAGCTGCGGCGCCGGATTTTGATGCGGCCATCAGCTGAGCCACAATCTCATTGGCCCGAGGCCCGGCCTCAGGAATTCGGCCGGTCACAAAATCCGCTCGCCAAATCGATTCGTTTGCTGCGAGTGCATGTTGAATCGTGTAGTCAACCCAATAGTCAGCATCCATGGACGTCATCGCCATTAAAGCTCGAGCAACCCGGATGTCCGGATAGAAACTCAGACCTCGAGCTGATTCGGTGCGGACTCGTGGATGTGAGTCCTGAGATGCTTTGACCAGCAGATCCACTGCTCCGGGAATAGATTCGCGCTCATCCGCCACAATCCGGGCCGCAGCAGCTCGCGCGTTGAAATCCATTGAATCAGTGAGAACTTCTGAAAGCAGTACGGGGTCCAGCCTGTGATGAGACTGCTGAATCCAGAGAGCTTCAGTCCGAAGCCGGTCAAATTCCGGATCCTGTGGTTTGAGTGAGGTCAGCCATGTCGAAACGGCGTCCAGCATTTCACCCGTCGGGCGATCACGCAGCTCCCGACGAGCCCGATATCGAGTTCGCCACTCATATTCTCTGAGCTGTTCGAGCAGTTCCGGAATCGACTTTTTAAACTGAGTAACCGGTTTCGTGAGTGGGCGATCAGGATAGATAAGTCGGTAGATGCGGCCCCGTGTATGATCACGATTCGGGTCACGCTGACTATACTGCATGTGTCCAATCAGAGCATTCGCCCAGTCTCCAAACCACAGTGCACCATCCGGCCCAATCTGCGGGTCTGCCGGACGAAAATGCTTGTCGGTGGAACGAATCAGGTCATCCGGACTTCCATCGGAATTTTTCAGCCGGGCACCCGCGTATCCGCCACCCTGATCCTCGACGGTAAAGCGAGGCAGGCCATTCATGTTGATCACACAGGCATAGGTGAACTGACCCTGCATATTGTCCGGGAAGTGTCGACTCACGAGGAACTCACTGCCCAGCGCTGGCCGCATACCCTCATTATTGAAGACGAAATTCAGCCCGGTGCGACCTCGCAGCTGGGCTCCGGATAATGGAGTATCCCAGGCCTGATTGGCCGTTGTGCCGTCGCCAACGATTCCCTGTCCCCACCCGTTAAACACATAACACCACATGTTGTACTGACCGGGCAGAGCAAACTGTCGAATTTTCAGTGTGCGAGGATCCATCACATAAGCGCCGCCTGCTCCCTGACTGCGATGCGGGCCCCATGGTGTCTCCAGAGTTGTGCTGGTCGCAATTCCTTCCAGCATATGAAGCTTGCCCGAGTGGCTCCATTCAAAAGCGCCACAGGTATGATGTGTGTCGTCCGATGCCCAGCCATCCAGCAGATGAACCACCTGATCGGCTTTGTCATCGCCGTCAGTGTCCTTCAGGAAAAGAAGTCTTGGCTGATCGACGACGATGACGCCGCCATTCCAGAACTCGAAACCGGTCGGACAATGCAGCTGATCGTAGAATACTTTGCACGTATCGGCAGTCCCGTCCTGGTTGGTATCTTCCAGAATGAGCAGTCTGTCATCAGGCTTTGAATCTCCCGGCTTCCATTGCGGGTAGGTAGGCATACACGCCACCCACAGACGGCCTTTGTTGTCAAAGTTCAGCTGCACCGGTTTTGCCAGTTCCGGAAACATGGTTTCGTCAGCAAATGGCTGAATGGCAAAACCGGAGGGAACGGTGACCGTTTTCAGAAACTCTGTCGGTGAAAGATAACGCAGTTCGGCAGCCTCCGAATACTTTTGCCGGGGGTCTCCAAACCGAGTTTCCGGTACGAACAATTCTCCCGTGCCGGAATCATCGGGCTTGTCCGGAACACTTTTTCCCTGAGCCATGTCCCAGACATACTGATCACGAACGGCTGCCATTTTTCGAATTTTGTCGTATTCCCGCGGGAACGTTTCGGTATCAAACGTGCGCCGTCCCCCGTAAACATACCAGCCGTTCAGCATGCGATAATCCTGCTGATGAACCCATGACTTGTCGTTGATCGCAGCTCTCAGACGCTCGTACTCGGCGCTCCCAAAACTTGCAGGCGAGGCATTTCCGAAGAGTTCCTCGTCCAGAAGTCGGGCGACTTCCCGGTCACCTTCGTTATTCAGATGGCACCCGTTGATCGTGTACTGCATCCCGGTTTCAGCCGACAAAAGTTTCAGAGATGCTTCAAACACATCGACAAAGGCGATTTGCCTTTTTTGTGCCACTTCAGCGACAGCTGCGGAATAAAGCCGAAGTCGCTCGTTCTCACCGTCAGCATCGGGAAGCAGCGACACACCAGTCGGCTCAAATGCGATTGGCGACACAAGAATGAATCGTGGGGCTGCCCTGGTATCGTCACGCGGATACTTTGCAGTGATCTGGTCCAGGAATTGCAGATAGTCGGCCTTGAATTTCTCAATCCCCTCAACTCCGGCAAACGATTCGTTGTAGCCAAAGAAGCAAAAATACGTGTCTGCACCAAAAGCAGCGAGCGGATCATCCAGGGCTGTGTAGTCTGAAGACCGCTGCTGAATGCTCACTTCTTCCGCAGGTCGGGCGAAATTTCGTACGATGAGCTGCTGACCAGGAAATCGAATGTGCAGAAGCGTCTCAAAATGGCCAAACAGGTTCATACGTTCAGCCAGAGAATTACCGAGCAGTCCGATACGTTCACCCCTGAGAAACTGCAGAGGCAGCTGACTCGGCGGCAGTGCCGCGCGAGCGGGTCTGGCAGGCAGGGCCAGAATTTTTTTTGCAGTCTCTTTGGAAGGTGACTGAGCGTTCACGGGATCTGCAGAGGCAATTAATAGTCCCGGAATCATGCAGGCTAAAAAGTGCAGAACGATTTTCACGGATAAGATTCTCCGATTTTCAGCGAAAAATGGCGTACCTGTCTGCGTACTATGTCAGTTCCGGCAGTCACCGGACATTCCCGGACAGGTTCTGAACTGGCGATCCTACGAACTGAACGGTTTGGGGGCAACTGATCAGGAGGGCGCTTGTGCAGCAGTTTGGCTCGGCGTCTAAAAAAGAAATCTGTTCTCGGATTCAATTCTCGGATAAAACCAGCTGATCATTTCGTCAAAACAGCGTCTGTCATTTCAGTAGCTCCCTCTGCACCTGTGCGGAAAAAAATTGTCGTGAATAATCGAAGGAAAAGCGGCCCGGGTTCGTCGCGGCAGTTGCTGCGGCGACTTTTGAAGTTAACGCTGGAATATCGTCGACCATGCTTTCACGTGGTTTTTCTACAGTTTCTGCTGGTTGCCCTGGGGTTGTCCACGCTTGGTTTAACAGGGCTGGCGATTGACTATCTTCGCTCCGTCGTTGTACCCGGTGCCGAAGCTGTCCGGTGGCCGCTGGGAATCGTGCCGCCCGCTTCCTGGACGCCGGTCACGGTTGTTGCAGCACTGTCCGGTGTGATTCTGGCCGTAGCGCTGCTGACCGCTCTGATGAAATATGTTGCCGCCATTGCTGCGGCTGCACTTTCACAGGAAGTGCTGATACGGATGAGGACGGAGATCTATGCAAAACTCCAGCAGCTGAATTTCTCATTTTATGATGCCGGAGAAAGCAGTTCGATTATTAATCGCGCTGCCGGTGATGCGAATTCCGTTCGCAGCTTCATTGATGGTGTTGTAATTCGCGTTCTGACCGTCGCTCTGACGCTGGCGGTGTACCTCTTCTATATGCTGCAGACACATGTGATGCTGACGGTCTGCTGCCTTGCAACGACCCCGCTTCTGTGGGTGGGAGCTGTCCTGTTCTCCAGAAAAGTGCAGCCGGCATATCGGCAGGCCAGCGATCTGGGAGATACCATGATTCGAACCCTTGTGGAGAATCTCCAGGGGATTCAGGTTGTGAAGGGATTTGCCCGCGAAACTGAACAGGCCGAGAAATTTCAGCAGGCGAATCAGAATATTCGCAGTCTGAAGGAGTCGATCTTTTTCAGTGTCTCGACATTTCAGCCCGTAATGGGGCTGATCACTCAGTTCAATATGCTGGTCCTGATTTCCTATGGCGGAATGCTGGTCATTCGCGGCGAACTGGCGCTGGGGTCAGGGCTGTTTGTCTTTGCAAATCTGCTGCATGAATTTGCCAATCAGGTTGGTCAGATTACAAACATCGTCAACTCAATTCAGTCCAGCCTTGCCAGTGCTGATCGAGTGTTTGAAGTGCTGGATGCCCCTGTACAAATTATGAGTTCGCCGGATGCTGTGCGGTTGCCGGCAGCGACAGGCGCCATTGAGCTCGAACATGTGAACTTTGGTTATTCGCCTGAGAAACCCGTGCTTACAGACATCAGTCTGAAGATTGCGTCAGGCGAATGTATCGGAATTGTGGGGCCAACAGGCAGCGGCAAGACCACCCTGCTCGCTCTGCTGATGCGATTCTATGACGTTACCCACGGGGCCATTCGGCTTGATGGTAAAGACATCCGCCGTCTGTATCTGGACGATGTTCGGCACAGTATCGGAATCGTCTTTCAGGAAAGCTTCCTTTTCAGCAACACAGTAGCCGCCAATATCGCGTTTGGAGACCCTGAGGCGTCCATCGAACGGATTCGGCAGGCAGCGGTCACTGCCTCAGCAGACGGATTTATTCAGGAACTGCCGGAGGGATACGAATCCATGGTCGGCGAACATGGATCAAATCTTTCGGGCGGCCAGAGACAACGTCTTTCACTGGCTCGCGCTCTTCTGGCCGATCCCGCTATTCTGCTGCTGGACGATGCAACAGCCTCGGTGGATCCTGAAACAGAACATGAAATTCGGGAAGCAATCGTCTCGGCAATGAAAGGTCGAACAACGATTGTTGTCTCGAGCAGACTGAGTACATTGCGTCGAGCCGATCGGATCGTTGTCCTTAAAGACGGGAGCATTGCTGCCGCTGGAACGCACGAACAGCTCATGCAAACCTGCGAGTATTATCGAGAAATGGCGGAACTGCAGTTTACGGAGTTTGCCGACGATCTGCACTGCCTGCCAGTCACTGCTCTGCCAATGACTCCTGCGGAGTCGACGGTGAGTACGTTTTAGCACGTGCAAACAGCCGCGTACGCCAGGACGCCGGTCGTTTCTGCCTTGTCCGTGTTCTGGCGAATACGGTCGAATTTCCGCTGAACTCCGTTTTCAATGTCACGAGTTTCCATATCTGCACGTGCCCTCACCCGTCATATCGACCGGGAAGATGAACCCCGTCAGCGGCCACTGGATTTCCGGCTGATTGCCCGCATGCTGGAATACACTCGTCCATACGCGCAAAAACGCTTCTGGCTGACGGTGACTGTACTGATGCGGGCCATACAAATGCCCGCTCTGACGTGGGTCGTTGCCGCCATTATTCGCGGCCCCGTAGCGGAGGGTAATGTCCAGGGCGTTGTTTATGGTGCTGTCTTCTTCGCTCTGCTGGCCGTTTCAACCCAGATCGTACTGCACTATCGGCAGCGACTTGCACTTGAGCTGGGAGAATCCGTCGTCAGTGATCTGCGAAACACGCTGTTTGCACATATGCAGCGAATGCCCATGCGCTGGTTTCATACCAACCGAATCGGCAGAGTGATCAGCCGCATGACCTCCGACATGGAAGACATTCGTATCGGCGTTCAGGAAATTCTTTACGTTTCACTGGTGCAGTTCTGCCAGATGATGATCGCAGCGGCCGCAATGCTCTGGTTCGACTGGACTCTGTTTCTGATTGTACTGGGCCTGGCCCCGGTGATCTGGTTTACGAATCAGCATTTTCACCGACTGCTGAGTGATGGATTGCGGGACATGCGTGAGTCATTCAGTCGTGTCACCGCCACGCTTGTGGAATCAGTGTGCGGTATTCGGGTGACTCAGGCATTTGTGCGTCAGCATGAGAACTCCCGAGTATTCGCTTTTCTGGCTGAAGATCATTCTCGATACAATACCGCAGTGCTTAAGACTCAGGGGACGTTTCTCCCTCTCCTAGAACTCAACAGTCAGCTGTTTATTGCTCTGCTGCTGCTTGTCGGCGGTTATCGCGTGCTGACCCCCGGACATTCCACAGAGATTGGTGATATGGTTGGCTTCTTCTTTATGGCCAATCTGTTCTTCTCACCCATTTCGATCCTCGGAAACCAGTACAATCAGGCCATGACCGCGATGGCCGGAGCTGAACGGCTCTTTCGACTGCTGGATACCGAACCGGAATGGACCGATATTCCCGATCCGATTCAGCTGCAGAACGTTAACGGCATGGTCGAATTTCGTAATGTGACATTCGGTTACGATCCGGACAGACCCGTATTGTCGGATATCAGTTTTGTCGCCAGGCCCGGCGATACCATTGCACTCGTCGGACATACGGGCAGCGGGAAGTCGTCCATTATCAATCTGGTTTCAAGGTTCTACCTTCCCAACAAGGGTAAAGTTCTGATTGATGGGCATGACATTCGGGAGATTGCGGGCGAATCGCTGCACCGCCGAATGGGAATTGTTCTGCAGCAAAACTTTCTGTTTCATGGCACCGTCGCCGACAATATTCGCTGCGGAAACCCCAAAGCCTCCGATCAGCAGATTATCGAGGTGCTGCAGCAGCTGGACTGCGAGGATCTGCTGACCTCACTGCCCGACGGGCTGCAAACCTCGGTCGGCGAAGGCGGGGCGTCGCTGTCGTCCGGCCAGCGGCAGCTCATTTGCTTTGCTCGGGCAATGCTGGCAAATCCGTCAATTCTGATTCTGGATGAAGCGACCAGCAGTATTGACTGCGCGACGGAGGCGCGTTTGCAAAAGGCACTCAATATTCTGCTGACAGGTCGAACCAGTTTTGTTGTCGCACATCGGCTTAGTACTATTCGCAACGCAACCCAGGTTCTGGTGCTCGATCATGGTCGCATTGTGGAACGTGGTCGTCATGAAGAACTGTTGCAGCACGATGAGATCTACGCAGCGCTGTATCGACGATTTGCACAACATTAGTCGACTGGAGGAATCGGAATTGTTTTCACAACGAATGTTGAGTCTTTCCAAACGACATCGTCCGCTGATGACCTGGAAGATCGTACTCCTGTCGGCAGTTTTGACTCTGTGTGCATATTCCGTTCAGCCGGTCCGCTTATTAAGTTCAGTTCCCTCTGTCAGAGCTGATGAAACCGGGACCGTCAGTGATTCGGCGACGGTCGGTGAAGCAAATGCTCCATTGAATTCCCAGCCATTGCATTCTGCGCCAGCATCGGGCACAGGTGTCGATGCTGGTGGTGCACTCCCGACGAACGAATCGGAACACAGCGGCGGCCACGAAGGTGGTCATCAGGATCCTGTCGCTGAGGTCTTACTGGCAATCACGATTGTACTTCTGGCGGCGAAGGGGGCAGGAGAACTGTTTGAGCGAGTGCATATGCCTGCGGTTCTGGGGGAGCTGACAGTCGGCATTCTGCTTGGCAACTGGGCCCTGCTTACAGGAATGGAGACTGTTACGTTTCTGAAACCTTCGGCAGGGCATCCCGAGGCGATGACGGGCAATGTTCTTGATATGTTGTCCCGTATCGGAGTTGTGCTGCTGCTGTTTGAAGTTGGTCTTGAAACTCGAGTCAGAGACATGATGTCCGTGGGCGTTTCGTCTCTTGTTGTTGCAGTGCTTGGCGTCATTGCCCCAATGATTCTTGGCTTTATTGTGGGTTACCTTCTGTTAAGTGACTCGATTGCGGACTGGCAGGTCCCGGCGTTTCTTGGTGCAACGTTATGTGCGACAAGCGTTGGCATCACGGCGAGGGTGATTAAAGATATGGGACGCAGTTCAGACCGCGAATCCCGAATCATCCTTGGCGCGGCGGTTATTGACGATGTTCTTGGGCTGATTGTTCTGGCTGTTGTTTCCGGTGTCATTAAGGAAGGGGCTGACTTTGATGCTTTCAGCCTGTTTAAAACGGTGGGCCTGTCTTTTGGATTTCTGGCAGTAGCGCTGACGCTGGGAGCAGTACAGCTGCCCCGAGCCATGTTTCGCATGGCCAGTTTCCTTCAGGGACAGGGAATGCTGATCGTGACTGCTCTGGTGATCTGCTTTACGTTTTCCTGGGCTGCCAGCGAGATTGGGCTGGCACCAATCATCGGTGCATTTGCCGCCGGCTTAATCCTCGAAGGAACCCATTATCAGGACGTGAGCGAAAAGTGGACCCACCATCATCTGGAGGATTCTCTGGCGCCCCTGGCGACTCTGATGGTGCCGATCTTCTTTGTGGCGATGGGCATGTCGGTTGATCTGTCCGCTTTTGCAAACTCATCGGTCTGGCTGCTGGCGACAGGGCTGACCGTGGCAGCAATCATTGGAAAGCTTGCGTGCTGTTTCGGAATACTCGACAAGGGACTGAATCGTCTGGCAGTTGGACTTGGTATGATTCCGCGAGGTGAAGTGGGTCTGATTTTTGCCGCAGAGGGAGCTCGGCTATTGACTGCTGAAGGAACGCCGGTGATTGACCGCAACACCAATTCCGCAATTGTGGTGATGGTGATGATTACCACCATGGTCACTCCACCTCTGCTAAAATGGGCGATGTCCCGGCCGCCGCAGAAAGCGACTGCATCGCTCGATAAAGCCAGTTAGCTCCTGACCACAAATGCTGGCTGCGAGGTAAAGGCTTTTATTCGAATCAGGCATTTTTGTGCTGCGTGGCTGGCTTGCGAGCGAACAGCTTCCTGACCGCTGCCCAGAATCGAGCAAACCGGCCGGGGTCAAGCACCTGCTCTGTCCATGTCTTTCGGCACGACATGAAGTTACTCCAGGCCAGATCGACATACGGCTCATACGTATTTCGAACGCTCGTCCAGATCCCCTGTTCCCGAATACCCGTCAGAGCATTCGCATAGTGCATGAAGATATTCCGGTTGACGATCTGCCCGGCCACAAACAAACCCGTCATTGTTCCGCTGGATACGTCCCTGATCGTTTCGATCGTCTGCATTGCAACGGCCCCGGAAACCCCCAGAAGACTGACATGTTCCTGAGAAGCAATCTGTTTCATTTCGTCCCAGTAGCGGCGAATTTCTGCTTCCGGAATCAGTTGAGTTGGGTCAACATTTCTGAGTGCCTGCCGAGTCTGCTCCACACTCTGGCGCAGTTCATCCAGTGACAAAGGAGGAGTTTCAAACGTACTGGCCGCCGTTCCGCTCGTCTTTTTGACTGCATCAAGCAGGTCATCCACGCGATGGATGGTCGATGTATCGTCAATCAGCCCCTGTTTTTGCAATTCAGCGGCCAGCTCGGCAACGTAACTCTTTGTGCCGTATGCCACATCACTGACGATCGCCAGAACCCAGAGTGGTGAGACGTGCAATGTGGCAAGTCCGGCAATGTCAATAAAATTCCCGGCGGCTTTGCGAGCAATGAACGCTCCCGGACTATCGGCCGCCGTATCTTCGCAGCCCGGCTGCGATGAAACAGGAACTGGCAGTATTTCGCTTTCGGAATTTCCAGCCTTTGGATCATTCTGGCTGGCCAGTGTACCTACGCCTGATACAAGAAACCCAAGAGAATTCCGCACGGCCACCTGATAGCTGGTCGAGTCCTGAAATGCTTCCGGAATCAGAAAATCGGCAATCTCTTTTGCTGTACCAGCCGTCACGCCAACGGCACTTCGCACGATTCGTTCGGGAAGCGACAGACCATACAGCAGCTGACTCAGGACCGACCCGGGGGAAACAGATTCGTTTTTTTTAACCACATCTTCCGAATTCATTCCGATATTCGACACTGCTGTACCTTTCTGCGCCGCACTTGCCAGCGATACGAAACATCAACTAATGGAATTTCGAAAGTGCCGACAGAGCTCGCTGCAGGCTGGGTGAATTCCCTGCGGCCCGCTCTGGTGACCATCGCTCAGAGATGAACCGAGACAGAACTGTATTGTATTCCACTCCGATGCGTGCGTTACCGGCTGGCAACATGTGACGGTGTATGGCCTTACGTCCTTTTTTTCGAACTACATTGATCAGGAATGTTTTCGGGTCGACGAGACGATCAGGATCTCGCACAAAATTTGCGGACGGAATTGCAAGGAAGTCGGCCAGAGCATGTCGATCCGCCATAATCCATGCCTCGATCTCGCGCACAGCGACCCGAAAGAACATATTCGGATGCGCACAAATCTCTTTTGGACTCTTTCTGAACCAATCAGTAATGAGGCTACTCGGACAGGGAAAGGTATCGAGATCAGTGAGGACGAGAGTCGGAATTCCTTTTTCTGCCATTTTCAATATCGCTGGGATCCGTTTCTTAAGGGTTCCGCTACCCTGTAAGTTCGCGGGAAAGCCCTCTCGGAGTCGGATCAGAACGCCAGATTCGCTGTTGAGATTTTGATATGCCACAAGCGAGCGTAACGATTGACATGTCAGCGCATCTTCCGCATATGCAAAACACTGAATGTCGTCCATTCTATAGCATTCCGATCGATTCTGCAGTTTGAGGCAGAAGTACATCCGCGGGGGTCATACCCGACTGCATCGCCAGCAGGTCAGCTTCCGATGGCATCTGAATGGTCGTTGGCTCACCGTTCTCACCGGGCTTTAACATTAGAAAGCTGCCCGGAAAACTATCATTCGACATCAACGCTCCGCTATGCGTGGAAATAAATACCTGCCCCCCAGCCGCCTTCAGCGATCTTCGAGCCCTGACAATCAGTCCGGGTATTTGTTCCACAATTTTCCGATGAAGTGATAACTCGGGCTCTTCCAGAAGAATCAGATTGTCTGTCGCAAGAAGCGTCCATATCAATGCGATCAGTCTCAAAGTGCCATCGGAAAACTGGTCCTCCCGTTGCCACGCGGCATTAGGACGCCAGTGCGAGTATCGCATTTCGAGATGTGGGCGGCCCGTGACTGCGTCTTTCAGAAAACGAAGCTCTGCAAAACCTGGTATCACCTGCTTCAGAATGGCTTCTGTTCGCTTTAATCGGGTCGTCCTTACCTTTGCCGTTACGGATGCAATTTCATCAAGAAATCCCTGTCCAAATGGGTCAGAATCAAGTGAACGAGCTGCCAATTTTTCACTGAACTTCAGAAATTGTGGCACCAGATGCAAGTAGAGCGTTCTTGCAAAGAACTGCGAGATTTCGCGAAATTCCCTGTTTGAGTTTACCTGCTCCAAAAAAGTCTCGGTAAGTCGCTCCGGATCCTGCGAATCTTCATTGTTCGGCCTTTCAAGCACCGTCTTACCACGTGACCTGACAGACTCACTTTTAATTGTTGCGCGTCGCTTTCCTCCTGTCTCATTTCCAAAGGCCAGCTGATATTGCCAGTCCGGTGGCCCTTTCTGTTTCGTCAGGGAATGCCTTAGGTCAAACTCAAATTCAATATTCGAATCCTGACGTGCAGCCAGACAACGCAGTTTTTTCAGCCCACCACGTGACTCCACAGACTGCTGCAGGCCTCCTCCGCTGGGATTCGAGAGGTCTCTCATGAATCGAAAAACATCAAGGAAATTTGATTTCCCTGATGCATTGGGTCCAATCAGGCACGTGATTTCGGAAAGGGCCACATCGACTTCCCGAAAATTCCTCCAGTTCCTGATTCGGACCCTCGACACGTACATACTGCCATCTCCGAAAAATTACGAAACGCTCGTTGCCAGTCGCTCGAATTCTTTGCACCACTGAACATGAGATTCGAGGTTATTGACATGGCGCTCACGAACACAATTCATGCCAAAGTCGGTGATAATACTTCAGCAGAAGTTCTCCGTTTTGCGGATCGAGCTTCTCCCCGATTTCAATCAGAGTGACGCGATCGTACCCAATGCTTTTCAGATTCCTGAACAGTTCCCGATAAGGGTAATCTGAGTAAAGGGTATTAATGTGGCACGATTTGATCCATGGGGCCAGAAGGTCAAACGATGTCTGAATGGATCCGTCAACAAGATCGTCGCGATTGGAGTTCCAGCAAATTCCGACGCTGGAATGACCGCAATGATCCATAATGGCTTTCATCCGGGGCGGTTTGGCCGTTTCAGAGCCGTGAACTTCCACCCAGACTTCACGCCCCAGATCGCCGGCCGCTTTTCCGCAGGGAATCAGTGCCTTCCCAATTTGCTCCAGTGTCTGCTCTTCCGAAATATCCTTGCGCAAACCATTCGGGCGTATTTTTACGCCTCGCGCGTCGAGATCGTGTGCGAGCTCCAGAAAACGCTTGCATGACTCGATGTGTTCCTTCACCACATTTGCGTCGGGACTGTGGAATTCACAGACTGAACCCAGTCCCCAGATCGTGATTCCCGCGTCAGCACAGCGTTTTTTAACGTCCTGTCTCTGTTGTTTGGATAGCGTCGGCTCCACGCCATGTTTGTGCGTGGTCCGAAACTCCACATGTCGCACATTTGTCTTTGGAAGGACTTTAAGAATCGTGTCGAGATCCCATTCTGCGGCAATGTTGTACGTCACAATTCCCAGCGAAAACGGAATATCGCTTTTCACAGCCCCCGCCAGCTCGGTTGCAGGCTTTGCTGACGAGGCCAGCTTTACGGATGTCTGACCGGCGGACTGGCCCTGGCCAAGCGCAGGCCCCGTCATTGCCAAAGCAGCAGGCGCTGATAGTGCTGCCCCAACTCCCACAGCAGACGCGGCAAGAAATCCTCGACGATTACTTTCGGCAGACATACTTCCCCCTCACTGGCCGCGGCTGGGTGGCTGGCCTCTGAACCTTTGTCGCTCAAATTCCGGAACGCCGACCGCCAGTGTAATCAAGCCAATCAGAACTTTCACGCATACCGCTGAATGCCAGCCGTTTGATTTCTGAGAGCCGGGAGACTACGTTCATGCCGGGAAAACACGGATCAGACCGTCCGGGTGCCCTGCCCGGAGCATATTTGCAATGATTTTGCAAAAGTGATTGAGCAGGCTGATTTTTGATTCTCATGGAATCGCCGCAGGACCGTAGATCCTGTACGGCAAAACGCATCAGAGACTAAAAGATCGAGGGAGATCGCAGTGAAGAAAGTATTTGCCATTCTGGGAATGGTGGCCGCCATCGCGGTCCCAAATGCTGATGGTGATGATCAGGTTAAGGACAAGCCCCTGGCAGTCAGTGTGGAACGCGCATTTCCAAATGTCGTGTTTGAACGACCCATTGTGGTGACTCATGCCAATGATGGTTCCAACCGAGTATTTGTGGCCGAACAGGACGGCATCATAAAGGTGATGCCCAATAGCGATGACGTGGAAGAGGCTGCCGTCTTTCTCGATATCGACGAACGCGTGGTTTACAAGGATAACCAAAACGAAGAAGGCCTGCTGGGATTCACCTTTCATCCAAAGTTCAAAGAGAACGGCCAGTTCTTCGTCTATTACACAACGTCAACCGCCGAGCATACATCAGTTATTTCCCGCTTCCGCGTTTCGAAAAGCGATCCGAACACAGCTGATCCCGCGTCTGAAGAGGAAATCCTGCGAATTCCTCAGCCGTTCTGGAACCACAATGGTGGCACAATCTGTTTTGGCCCCGACGGGATGCTGTACATCGGCCTGGGAGATGGCGGCAGCGGCAATGACCCGGAAGGCAATGGACAAAACCTGACAACGCTGCTGGGATCAATCCTGCGAATCGATGTTGACCATAAGAGCGAAGGAAAGAACTACGCGATTCCCAAAGACAACCCGATGATCGGCAAAACAGTCGTCGGACGTCGAGGCGAATCGATTCCCGTGAAGGAAGAGATCTTCGCATGGGGTCTGCGGAACGTCTGGAGAATGTCATTTGACCGAAAGACGGGCACCTTTTGGGTCGCCGATGTGGGTCAGAACCTCTGGGAAGAGATCAACATCGTAAAAAGTGGCGGAAATTACGGCTGGAATATTCGTGAAGCAAAGCACTGGTTCCGCCCTGATGGCAATGATGTTGATCGTAAAGACCTGATCGATCCGATCTGGGAATATCATCACTCCATCGGAAAATCCATCACCGGTGGCAACGTCTATCGCGGAAGCAAAGTTCCTGAGCTGGTGGGCAAATATGTGTACGCCGATTACGTCACCGGTCTGCTCTGGGCACTGGAATATGACGAAGCCAAAGGACACGTTGTGGCCAACTACTCATTAACCGGGGAAAAACAGCCGGTGATGTCGTTCGGTGAAGATGAAGCTGGCGAAACATACTTCACCACACCTTTCGGAATGCTGTACCGATTCCGATCCGGCCTGCCCGCGGCCGATTCCGCTCAGTAGTCATTCGATCAGCCTGGCAATCCTCGCCACTTTTCGTCGCGGGATTGTCAGGTTTTTTCCGGACATGACTCGCGAACTGATGTTGTGAAACGAACTTCTTACAAATGAACCGCACGATATGTCATTACTGCTGAAAGATATTCGCAAGACGTACCGACAGCCGGACGGCCTTCGCCTGCCGGTGCTGGGGATCGAACATTTCGAGCTGCAGCAGGGCGAACAGGTGGCCCTGATCGGATCGAGTGGCGGAGGCAAGACAACTCTGCTGAATGTGATTTCCGGCATCCTGCTGCCAGACTCCGGTTCCGTCAAAATTGACGGGCGAGATATCACTCAGATGTCCGAACCGGCCCGTGACCGATTTCGAGCGTCTCGAATCGGTATTGTCTTTCAGACGTTCAATTTGCTTCCAGCATTTTCTGCCCTGGAAAATGTTCTGCTCGGTATGTCATTTTCCGGTCGACCTGTGGATCGAACTTTTGCCACTCAGCTGCTCGAACGAGTTGGCCTGGGCCACCGAATTAATCAGTCGCCACAGCGTTTGTCCGTTGGGGAACAGCAGAGAGTTGCAGTGGCTCGGGCTCTTGCGAATAAGCCGGTGCTGCTGCTTGCGGATGAGCCGACGGCAAACGTGGATCCGTCCAACCAGCAGCTGGTCCTGAATCTGATTCGGGACACCTGCCGGGAGAACAATGTCACTCTGCTTATGGTCACACATGCCACAGAAGTGGCCGGGACTTTTACACGAGTCGATCGTCTGCAGGAATTTAACAGGCCTGAATTGTGCGGGCAGGAGTCAGCAGCATGAACCTGTTTACGATTGCATGGAAGAGTGTTCGACAGCGCAGTCTTGCCTCCGGCCTGACAGCGCTGAGCATTGCGCTGGGCGTCATGCTGATGGTGCTGGTACTCGTAATTTCAGGCGCCATTGAGCAGGCATTCAACCAGCGTTCCGTTGGTTATGATCTGATTGTCGGCCCTAAAGGAAGTGATCTGCAGCTGGTACTGAGTTCCGTTTATCGGGTTCAGCCACCAATTGAGAACCTGCCCTATATGTACCTGACTCAGCTGAAAAAGGATAAACGAATTACGACCGCTGTGCCGCTCGCGTTTGGTGACGTTACCGAACAGGGCGCCTTTCCGATTGTTGGCACAACCAGCGAATACTTTGAAAATGATTACGCGCCCGGTTTCAGCTTCAGTATTCGTGGTGAACGGATGCAGAAACTGTTTGATTCAATCATCGGCGCTGAAGTTGCCCGTCAGAATGGCTGGGACATCGGATCAAAGTTTACGATTAAGCATGGCGGGGCAGACAGTGAAAAAATCCACGATGAACAATTTACCGTTGTCGCTGTACTCGCCCCGACAGGGACCGCCAACGATCGATCTGTGTTTCTGAATCTGGATGGTTTTTATGCCATTGATGGTCACGAGAAACCCATCGACGAAATCGAAAAACGGCTGAAAGACTTTTACGCGGGCGAACCCGAAACTCTGGCGACCGCACTCGGTCAGCTGGAACAGGTTCGAGTGAAACAGAAATCACTTCCACCGGCAGAGGGCGGAGGTGCCGGAAAGTTGCCCCCCGTCACCTATGACAGCCCGGATGCCATGAAGGAAGTTACCGCCGTTTTCGTAAAAACCCGGTCCGCTTTCGATGCCATCAATCTGCAGGGTGACCTGAAAAAAGGATTTCAGGCGATGGCAGTGAATCCCGTTCGTCCCATTCAGCGACTGATGGAGAATGTGCTTGGAAACATCCAAAAGGCCCTCGTAGTGCTCACGGCGATGATCATCGCCGTTTCCGGTGTCAGTATCTTTGTCAGTATTTACAATTCGATGTCTGATCGCCGTCGCGAAATAGGCATTATGCGGGCTCTGGGGGCACAGCGAACAAGCGTATTTGCGATTATTGTGGCAGAGTCGGCCGTACTGTGCCTTGGAGGCGGTATGTTCGGCTGGCTGGCCGGGCATGGAATCGCCGTGCTGGCATCTCCGACGATTTCTGCCCGTACCGGACTGCTGCTGAATCCATGGTCAGTCAATTCGTGGGAATTCGTATTGTTTCCACTGTTACTTGTCCTGGCAGTCCTCGTCGGTTTCCTGCCAGCGATGACAGCATACCGAACGAACGTGGCGGATGCTCTGCAGGGATAGCGACCGTTTTCGAGATCCTGGTTCTGCCTTTCGACAGGCTTATGAACCACAGATTCCGTCAAACCGAGTGCCGTGTTGCCGTTGTTTCCGGTCAAGTTTGCCCGATTGCTGCACGAATTCGGCAAAATGGGCCGAAAACCTGCCAGTCGCCGCCATCAGAACTCCGTCGCACCGGCTGGATATGCCTCAATCCCGCTAGTTGGTGTTGACGTAATCCGGGGAATCCCGAAAATCCGCTAACTTCTCCTCAAGCTCCATGGCTTCGGTGTTCAATGTCCTGTCTTTAGCCGAAACATGGAAACTGGTCAAAATTATCGCAGAAAAGCGAAAATTCTGACCCCATCACACCTCGCACTCCTTTCCCTTTCTGACAGCAGGTGACCTTGTGAAATCCTTCCACCTGTCGCTGATATCTGCGATTTCGGTAATGGCGGTAACACTGATCGTAAGCGATCATGTGGCCGCACAGAATTCTCGGTCTTTGTTCCGCAAATCGCTGACTGTTGGGACAGTGTTTCGAGGCCAGTCACCCGATGCTGGCGGAGTGCCAATGCCAGTCCAGCCTGGGGAAACGGCCCCTGCAGTATCGGCTCCGTCTTCAACATCGGTATCGCCGGAGTTTATCACTGGCGACGAATACAACGCACCGATGGCGGATTCCATGTTTGTCACGCCGGATATGTCAATGCCGGCCTACCCGGACAATATGACATGGAATGCGTTTTCCCCGCAGTATCCACCCGATCCGTTTGTCGCTCAGCCGGGGCCTGGTGCAATGCCAGGCTACGGGCCTCAGCCAGGATTCGGCGGCATGCAGCCTTCGCCCTATGCTCCGTACTCTCCCTATGGAGGTACTCAGCAAAGCATCCCTCCGCAGGGACTGTCAACATTCGGCGCGAATGGTGCGAAACCCTATCGATATGGCTGGAGCAACGCTGTGGATGTCTCATGGCTGCCCGGTGGAAGTGCGACAGGTGCTCCTGCTGGCATTACCGGCGATATGGATATTCTTGGAGTTGATTATCGACTGGGTTATACAACCCCGTTTATTCCTGGCTGGATTCTCAACTGGACCAACCAGTTTAGCTACCGAAACTGGAATGGTCCTGATGCGGGACTGACCCTGCCATCAGACCTGTTTCGGCTTGGAATGGACTTTGAAATGGAAACTCCTCAGGCAGGTCCCTGGAGCATCAGCCTCGGCATTACACCTTCGCTCAATACGGATTTTGAAGCTTCGAGCAGTGAGGGATTCCAGCTGGATGGTCGCGGCATACTGCTGATGCAGCTCGATCAGTACTGGACGCTGGGACTTGGAGCCATGTACTGGGACCGAGTCGACGACATCGTGATTCCCTGGGCGGGATTCATTTATCGGGATGACTACTGGGAATGGCGTCTGATGTACCCCGAGGCAAAGGTTAGTCTGTTTCTCGGCAACGAGGCGTTCTGGTCGAAATGGCTGTATGTTCGAGGTGAATACCACGTGGAATCTTATGGCGTGAACCGTGGTTTTGGCGGAGTCACTGCCGACGATCAGGTGCAGATCGAAGATTACCGCGTGCTGATGGGACTGAACATGGACTCTGGTTATTACAGCTGGTTCTTCGAAGGCGGCTACGTTTTCGACCGAAACGTCGAATTCGCGAATGCAGCAGTCCCGAGTTACGGACTGCAGGATGGTTTCATCGGGCAGATCGGTTTGCGTTATTAGGCAACCGGCCGGTGAAAACATACCCGTCACCGCGACAAATGGGAGGGCGAAGCTCCCGCTGAGCCGTGAACAGCACGGTTCGGCAGGAGCCTCGCCCTCCCGGTACAGAACACCACATGGGAGGGCGAAGCTCCCCCTGAGCCGGAATCAGCACGGCTCGGCAGGAGCCTCGCCCTCCCGGTACCAGAACACCATTTGGGAGGGCGAAGCTCCCGCTGAGCCGGAAACTGCACGGCTCGGCAGGAGCCTCGCCCTCCCGGCACAGAACACCACATGGGAGGGCGAAGCTCCCGCTGAGCCGCGAACAGCACGGTTCGGCAGGA
This sequence comes from Fuerstiella sp., assembly GCA_022843805.1. Lineage (GTDB taxonomy): Bacteria > Planctomycetota > Planctomycetia > Planctomycetales > Planctomycetaceae > F1-80-MAGs062. Next base: position 35,339 of record JALHMY010000039.1, on the reverse strand, counting down.
GCCTCGCCCTCCCGGTACAGAACACCATATGGGAGGGCGAAGCTCCCGCTGAGCCGCAAACAACACGGTTCGGCAGGAGCCTCGCCCTCCCGGTACAGAACACCATATGGGAGGGCGAAGCTCCCGCTGAGCCGAAAACAACACGGTTCGGCAGGAGCCTCGCCCTCCCGGTACAGAACACCATATGGGAGGGCGAAGCTCCCGCTGAGCCGAAAACAGCACGGTTCGGCAGGAGCCTCGCCCTCCCGGTACAGAACACCATATGGGAGGGCGAAGCTCCCGCTGAGCCGTGAACAGCACGGCTCGGCAGGAGCCTCGCCCTCCCGGTACAGAACACCACATGGGAGGGCGAAGCTCCCGCTGAGCCGGAAACAGCACGGCTCGGCAGGAGCCTCGCCCTCCCGGCACAGAACACCACATGGGAGGGCGAAGCTCCCGCTGAGCCGGAAACAGCACGGCTCGGCAGGAGCCTCGCCCTCCCGGTACAGAACACCATATGGGAGGGCGAAGCTCCCGCTGAGCCGTGAACAGCACGGCTCGGCAGGAGCCTCGCCCTTCCGGTACAGAACACCACATGGGAGGGCGAAGCTCCCGCTGAGCCGGAAACGGAACGGCTCGGCAGGAGCCTCGCCCTCCCGGTACAGAACACCATATGGGAGGGCGAAGCTCCCGCTGAGCCGGAAACGGAACGGCTCGGCGGGAGCCTCGCCCTCCCGGCACAGAACACCACATGGGAGGGCGAAGCTCCCGCTGAGCCGGAAACTGCACGGCTCGGCAGGAGCCTCGCCCTCCCGGTACAGAAAAACCACATGGGAGGTTTCAATATGACTGCTTCCGTCGCTGTGATTCTGGCTGCCGGACGGAGTACCCGAATGAAGTCGGAGATTCCGAAGGTCCTGCACAAAGTCTGCGGTCGGCTAATGATTGAGTACGTATTGGATGCAGCCCGGGCAGCCGGGACTGAGCGTCTGATCGTGGTCGTTGGGCATCGCGCGGACCTGGTCCGCAGTGCACTGTCAGCGCACAAAGATGTGGTCTTTGCCGAACAGACGGAGCAAAAGGGGACCGGTCATGCGGTGATGATGTGCGAGTCTGAACTGCAGGGTCAAACCGGATCGGTATTAATTCTTGCGGGAGACACACCTCTGCTGAAAGGCAGCTCTCTGAAAGCACTGCTTGATGCTCAGCAGACACAGGGTGCCGCCTGTGTTGTCGGCACGGCAGACACGATCAGAAACGAAGGACTCGGGCGAATTGTCAGAGACAGTCAGGGTACGTTTCAGGCGATCGTTGAACAAAAGGATGCAACTCCGGAGCAGCGTAAAATCACGGAGATCAACACGGGGTGTTATGCGTTCGACATTCCGTTACTGCTCTCCTCACTGAGACAGGTACGGCCGAATAACGTACAGTCTGAGTATTACCTGACAGATTGTCCTCGTATCCTGATGGATCAGGGGCATCGAGTTTCCGCGATCTGCAGCCTGACGCTCGAAGAGGCGCTCGGTGTGAATACTCGAGTGCAGCTGTCTGAGGTCCGAGCCAGCATTCAGCAGACTTTACTGAATGAACTGATGTTGTCAGGAGTGACGATTGAAGATCCGTCACAGACCAGCATCGACTTTGGAGTTCAGATTGGTCGGGACACGGTCGTTCGACCGTTCAGCGTCATTGAAGGGCCGGTCGTGATTGGCGAAAACTGTACGATTGGTCCTCACGCATGGCTCCGCGGCCCGCTGAACGTCGCCGCCGGAACCTCCCATCGCTGAGACAATTCTTTGAAGACAGCGAGGCTAACTTTTGGTAATTTGCTGCAGCTTCAGTTGTTTTCCGGCAGGCCTTCCGTGTGGCCAACATTCATCACTGGCGCAAAGATTGACAGAACGTCTTTCAACAATTGCTGATCAATGGGTTCGGTCAGCCATTTGGCCCAGTTTCGAATGTTCTCAGGATTTGCACTGCCAGCAATGTTTGTTGTGATGTCCGCATTGCTGCAGGAAAACTGAAGAGCCAGCTTTGCAATGTCTTCACCATGCTTTGAACAGTACGCAGCCGCCTTTACTGCTGCATCTTTCACAGATTGCGGTTCCTTCAGCCAGGCCGGCAAAGGAGCATTGGTGAGCAGTCTGGCTGAGAATGGCCCGGCATTCATGATGCCGATCTGCTTCTCCTTCAGCCATGGAATCGTCTCATCCGCGAATCGCGTGTTCTGCAGAGTGTACTGATTGTACGACAAAACACAGTCGACATCAGTTTGATCGCAAATGAACCGGAAAATCTTCTGAGGATAACCGCTGAATCCTACCAGCCTGACTTTACCTGCCTGCTGAATCTTTCTGAGAGCAGGTAACGTCTCATCCACGATCTGCTGCATCGGAACAAACTCGATGTCGTGACAGAGCACAATATCCAGATGGTCCGTTCCAAGTCTGTGCAGACTGACATCCACGCTTTCAGCGACTCGCTTTGCACTAAAGTCGAAGTGACCGATATCGTATCGCCCCAGCTTTGTACACAACGTATAGCTTTTCCTGGGGATTGATCGCAGAGCGATACCAAGCAGTACTTCACTCATACCGCGACCATAGAAGGGTGATGTGTCGATGAAATTCAGCCCGCATTCCAGTGCCACATGAACACTGCGGACTGCTTCATCCAGCTGGACACTGCGGAATTCCTGCCCGAGTGACGATGCCCCGAAACTGAGCACAGGAAGCTTCAGTCCGGTTTTACCAAGGGGTCGAGTTTCCATAACAATTGACTTCCTTTGGGTTCGACAAAATTATCCAATGAACAGAGGCCGCATATGGCGATCGTAGATGTTCTCTGTGACCTGTTTCGCGACGATCTCTTCATTAGCCTTCAGAAGGTCGGTATAACGGGTACCGGCCTTTGCTGCGACTTTAAACGAAACATGCAGCAGCTGCCTGAGGTCTGCATTGAACTTTGGGTGACCGGGAATATGCCGCATCGCGCTTGCGAGGTCGGCGCCTGTCCAGCTGTTAACCTCTTCTGTTGTCGGCAGATTCCGACGATCAATGCTGATCACGCTCGCATAAGGCGTGCAAAGCTCTTCAACGTGCTCCAGTGCATACGAGTAAATGTCCTGAGCAAGAGTTAGTCCGTCGCCACCGGATTCCGCAAGCCCAATGAGTTCCTCAAGCCATGTCGTGCCAGCCGTCTTCAAATGCAGTCCCGCGCCGGTCCTGGCAAGTGCTCGCCGTATAATCGGGTAAAGGCTGAATTTGTCGCTGCCGCTGTGGACGCTGAGCTTCAGGCTCGCAGGCAGTCCATATTGATGAATGGCATGAGCAATCACGGCGAGATCATCGTTGAATTCCTTTTCAAACTGATCAGGATCTCCCACGTAGTCAACTCCCTTGTTGAATCTCCCCGTGAACTTAGGTGCAATGGTTTGCAGAGGGACTTGTTCATCCGCCATCGCCGCGAGAATAACCAGCAACTCGGGCGGAGTCTGAGGCGCATCTGTTTCGTCCATGGAAACTTCTGCAATCAGCCGGGACGCCCCCTTTTTCTCCGCAATATAGCGGTAGATTCTGGCAGCTTCCTTAACAGCGGGAAGGTATTTCGCAGCCACACGTGCGACATCGTCGCGGGTGGTTGTGAACGGCTGGCTGAGACCAGGCAATTCCAGAGTGCCCGTCAGCTCCGGATGTCGGCGGGAAAAATCCTGAACGTCACCCGAAGATATCTGACCGCCAATGGAATCGGCCACGTCAATTGTGAAGAAGTCAGAACAGTCGAGAAAACGGTCAACTGTCTCCATACGGATATGGTCGGCATCAACATGCCAGCCTTTGGTCCATTTCAGTTCGTCGACGGCCTCTGCGGCCGCATCGTAAACACTCTGTGGCTCAGAACCCGTAAACGTATGCTCGCGATTGGATTTGTTCCAGACGGGGATCACTTCGATCCCATCCGCCAACAATTTTTGAAACGCCCGCAGCTGGGCTTTTGCCTGGTGAGCGAAGCGGTCCCCAACTCCAAAAGTAAATCGTTCAAGAGCCAGCATAACGCAGTCTTTCTGAGAATGTCGGCATTCTTAGCAGTACATCAAATCAAAAATGGCTCAAAAGGCAGACAGCCCTTTGAGCCGCAGAGTATCAGGATTTGGATCTGTCGCGAGTCAGTGCTGCAGGCTTAATCCTGCAGTTCAGACTCTATTTGGGCGAACCATCCGCCCTGAGTTCCCGAAGATAGATATTTCGGAACCAAAGCGTATTACCGTGATTCTGAAGTTCGATCTGCCCGGTCGGATAAATGGGCTTGTCCCGTTCCCAGTAGTTCTCCATCGTGACATTGTCCGTGACGAGCACGCCATTAAGCTTTACCGTCAGTTTTTCCCCCACCATTTTCAAATGGAACGTATTCCATTCGCCGACTGGCTTGTCGGCCTTAACCAGAGGAAAACGTGGATTGTCTTTGTTGTTCCAAAGCGAGCCGGAACCTTTGTCAGCTCCCAGAGATTCGTATTTCTTAAACGTTGTGTCCCAGATTTGAACCTGCGGACTGCCACGCAGATAGATCCCGCTGTCTCCACCTTCAAGGATCTTCCAGTCGACGTACAATTCGAAATCACCATAATCTTTGATCGTGCAAAGGCTGTCGCCCATGCCGTCGAAAACAAGTTCGCCATCGACCACCTTCCAGTGAGCCTTCATACGTTCGTCGGCCTTCTTCTGTTCTGCGGCCAGCTCTTCCGGCTTCATTGCTGCACGCTTTTTGGGATCGGCAACAAGTCCTTTCCAGCCGCTCAGGTCTTTGCCATTGAACAGCGACACGAAGCCCTCAGGAGGAGCCGCGTCGGCATTGCGACAGAGACCAGCTCCCGAGACGGTCACCAGTCCGGCAGCCACACAAAGTAACAGTGTTCTAATTCGTTGCATTGAAACAGACTCCCATCGTACCCGCTTGCCGCGGAGGAATGATTGTTACATACAGAACGTTCAGGACGAGACGCTGATACGTTCCGACTGACGATACGTTCCGACTGACAGCTCTCGGGCAGTATTTATCCGAAAAACTGGCGTTTGCCAATCCCTGGGATTTGCATGTCCGGCGGAACTCACATTTTCATCTTCATTCGCTGGCGGTGGATTCCGCTGAATCATTCCGATAATCTCCTCACGCGGTGAGACCGGCCCTCGTTCGCCAGTGATGACACAGTTCGCCTGTGATGACACTGGCATTTATCGTATGCGTTTAGCAGTTTGATCAAACGGCAGATTAAGGGCGTCTGCCCTTCCCTGAAAGTGGAACGGAAATGAGCGATATTGTCGCCGGATCGTCAGCGGACAATCGAGTAACGGTCACGGACTTCTACCGTTCGTTCGTCAGATTTCGCATTGACCTGAATATTACTCAGCCAAGAACTGTCAGTCAGCCGCCACCGTTTACTCTCAACAATGCCCGATTTCCGCTGGAGTGTTTTTGTCGAGTCTCGGCCAGCGGTGCCATGGCAGCTGGTGACGGGCAGACGACTGCTGCCAGTGCCGAATATGTACTGGGTGCCTCCTGCAAGGCCGAGCAGGTGCATGTGCGTCAGGATATCTGGCACGATCCTGCTGCAGACATGTGCCTTGCAGCGTCTCAGGACGAATTTCTTGTTATCAAAAGCTGGGACCGCAATAACAGAGGCGTGATGCTGAGTCCGCCCACACTGGGCCCTCAGCCGGAACGACAGGCAGGAAAATGTCGTGACGCGTTTACGAATCTGCTGATTGATCGGCGTGAAACAGCTGGTCAGCTGCTGACGTCGACGGAAGAAATTGTCTCAGCAGTGCTGAACAATCGGCCCATTGTTTCACAGACGGAGTACGTAACGGCAGAAGGCTCACAGGTATTTATTGAGTATCCGGTGAAAGTGATCAATGCGAGTGAGCGAGAGATGTTTTACCAGGTCGATACAGGTCCGGTGCTTGTGCCAGACCGATCAGCATTCGATGGAGTTCACGCAATTTCTGAAATGCGACTGGCCTTTATCGCCCACAATACGCTCGGCTGTACGGAACTGCTCCTGAATGTGCCAACTCCAATAGGTCACGAACTCAGCGTCAACCATTACTCGAAAGTACTGAAGGTTAAAGCCGTGAATCGCATGATTGCCGTTTTGTAGTGACTCTTTCCGGGTGGGAATGTGGCCAGGAATGCAGTCGGCCAACATTCGTTGTGATGTGGAGAAGTTCAGGATGCTGAAAACTTTGCGGCCACCTGATCCGGTTCGAATTGGAGTCGTTGGTCTGGGACGGTTCGGCCGCCTGCATGCCCTGACGCTCGCCGGTCTGGCCGAATCAGCTCTGGCAGGTGTGGTGGCGCGACGGCAGGATAGTCTGAACGCGATGGCAGCGGAATTGCCGGGGATCCGTGGCTGGACAAACCTTGAACAGGCGATTGAAGAATCGGGGGCGGAGGCGTGGGTTGTCGCCTGTTCAACAACTTCGCATGTGTCGGTCACCCGAACGCTTCTCTCCGCAGGAAAAAAAGTGCTGCTGGAAAAGCCGGTCTCGGACAATCTGGCGGATGCGGTCAGTCTGGCCCCTCTTATTCAGCCTGATTCAGCAAATCTGATGGTGGGACACATTGTGTTGTTCAACAGTGAGTTTCAGCAGCTGCGGGAAGAAGTACAAAACCGCGGACCGATCGCGTTCATCGACTGTGTCCGTCACCGACCTGCATCGATTGTGAAGCAGTTTGCCGGGGAAAACCCGTTGCATGCCGTCATGATCCACGATCTCTACTCCGTCCAGTGTCTGCTGCAGCGTGCGGAACCGGAAGGCTTCAGTACCGTGTACCATCGAACAAAGTCCGGCGAAATTGATTTGGCACTTTCCCGGATCAGCTGGCAGAATGGTCCGGTTGCCGCGTTTGCAGCATCGTATCTGACTCCGACAGGAATGGCGGCTCGCGGATTTGATCGAATGGAGGTGTTTGGAGACGGCTGGGCCGCTCGGGCAGACACGAATCCACGACCGTTCGAGGTCTGGGACACTCAGGCTCGCTGGCCACTGACTCTGGAAATTCGGGCCGGCGCCGGCGCGCCTTCGGGAATGCTGGCCGAGGAACTTCGATGCTTTTGTCGCGTTGTCAGAGGTCAGCAAAAAGTTCCCGTGGGAGCGACCTACGAAGACGCCATTCAGGTACAGAGGTGGATGGACCGTCTTGAGGCGTCCGGCGCCACTAATTTATAGTGAATAATTCAGGCCATTCCGCCACTCCTCTTATTCCCATGCATCCCATACCTCCCATTTTTCTGTATTTCACCCTGATGTTTGATTGCGTGCGGTGCCGTCGGTGTCCCGGGTGGCACAGATGTTGCCCCAAATCCACCCGATTGCTATAAGGCGTGTGCTGCCATTCTTTTGGGGGCAGGGATCAGCGCAATCATGTGGATCCTTTAAAAGTGACCCGGTTCAGGCGCCAGACTGGGCAGAGTGACTATTTTTCCTGAGTTGGCGAAGAAATCTTTGGGAGTAAGCACAGTGAGTGAAGAGAAAGAAGAATCTCGTGGACCAGAAGGAGCTCCACAACAGCAGATGCAGGAAGTGACTGTAGACGACTCCCATGCAAATGCCGGTTACGCCAACTTCTGTCGAGTCTCCAGTACTCCGGAAGAGCTGATTCTGGACCTGGGATTGAATCCAACTCCCTACGCGACAGGGAAGGTCGACGTGAAGGTCACTCAGCGAATCATTCTGAATCATTTTACGGCAAAGCGGCTTTGGCAGGCATTGTCGATGGCACTTCAGCGACATGAGCAGGCATTTGGAGTGCTTGAAACTGATGTTCGCAAGCGAGTGAAATTTACCGGCGGGCCTGCTGGCAGCTAATTGGCCGAAACTGAACGTTTCGTCTGACCGGATGTGTTGACGAGCAGTTTGAAGCCGCAGGGCGGGTTCGATCTGCTGGCGCCACGCTTTGTTCCGGTTATCTGTCGTAAAGCAGTGAAAACATGTACGGGCCGCAGAAATTCTGCGGCCCGTTTGCCATGGATTCGCAAGCCGGTAAACTTCAGTCAGATCTTTATGACAAGGGGTTTTCCGGAACGAGTTATTCGTTCGAAGAATAAGTGGCTTTTTGGCGCAGCGAGTTCCGAGTGCTGGCAGAGGGCTGCGTTCGCTGAATGCAGGATATCAATGAATAGTCAACCGCACCCTGAAGGTAGCCCGCAGGATGGGCCCCACAGTCAGGAAATTCGCCACAGCCATATCGGCGCACTGGTTCCGGCCCACGTTGCCCGAGGTACGTTTAGTACGGGGGCCGTGGTCCTGCAGGGCCAGCACGAATTCATCGTCGACTTTTTATTGAGAATGCAGCAGCCACAACAGGTGGCGGCTCGAGTGGTTCTGCCCCCGGGGGTTGTTGCTCAGTTTATTCAGGCACTGCAGGATAACCTGCAAAAATATGAAGAACGCTTTGGTGTCATAGCCCTGCCGGCGATTCCCCCGCCGGAACCCGGCTCACCTCGTCAGTCCGCTCAGGACCTGTACGAGCAACTAAAGTTGTCTGAAGACGTGATGTCCGGAAGTTATGCCAACGCTGTGATGATTGGCCACACTCCCACGGAATTTTCCTTCGACTTCATTACGACGTTTTTTCCGCGATCTGCCGTCTCTCAGCGAGTCTTCCTTGCATCGCCCAATGCCAAAAGACTGCTGGAATCGCTCATTCATTCGTTTCAGCAGTTTCAGCAGCGGGTGAGAGGACTGCCAACCCCGCCACAATCCCCGTCGCCACAAACGCCCCAGGTAAATCCATCGCCCCCACAGTTTCCTCCCGGTTCAGCACCATCCGGTCCGGCTCAGCCCGATGGAGGTTTCTGGGACTACCCTCCTGGTTCCGGACCGGCAGGAGACTCGACGCCGCCATCGCCGCCGAGGCCTCCGCAGTAGCTGGCGGTTCTGCAATACCACAGGTCCTGCGCGGCAGGTATCTGAACGATTATCCGGACAACCTTGTGAGGCAGTTTCGAGCAGGAAAAAGCAAAGCACAAAATCGGGAATGTTCGCATGGTCATGCCAGAGAATCCCTATTCCCCGACCACGTCATTCGACGACCTTCCCATTCTGCCGTCAGACACCGAGTTCCTTGTCAGTGATTCATACGTGGCAGCAGCGTCATACGTTCGATTGCCGGATGTTTGTATTCTTTCAGGAGAAACAACCAGTTTGCTGAGGAGCGAACAGCGATTCCGCTGGAGCCCTCGCTGGATTGCTGTTACTCGCAATTTCGTTGTCGGGGTCTGGTGTTCCGGGCTGATTTCCGAGCTTACGCACTGGTTTCATCAAATAACCAGAATCGCACAGGGCACCCTTCCGAGTGATGGGAGACTGATTTTCGTTTTTGCATTGACGGGACTGTCCATTCTCACCACGCTGGGTGCGTGGGTGTTGCGGCAAAACATCACAGTCTCCTGGTGTATCAGCCCCAGCCGTCGTGCCCGAATCGTTCGAACTCATCTTCGCAACCAGGCCATCATTCTGGCAGTTCTGGCCGTGCTGATGATTCTGTCAGGAATGCAGAACATTCCCGGGCTGCTCGTCATTGCCGTGGTCTCGGGAATTGCTTCCGCTCTGATGATGCGTGCCTCTGTGCGACCGAAGGTCCTGGGAATGGCTGACGGCCTGTTTATCCTGGGAAATTTTTCCCCCGAGTTCCTGCGTAAGGTGCACCGGATGATTGAAGCATGGAACGCACAACAGAAAAAGCAGGCAGTTTCGTTGCCTGCAGCGGATGCCTGAACGAATGTAATTTCTGAGACTTGCAATTTCTGAGACTACCGGCAGTTCGCTTTCCTGACGCGGCTCTGTGCTGTTCTCTCGACGGCCTGCCGCGTTATACTGCCGCAGTCCGGGCATTGCAGATCTGTTGCGTCATTTTAGTAATCCTTTGAAATCAGCATCCCTGCAGGAAAGAATTCTTGTGCCATCCCATCAGGCATTGAGCGCTGAACTCCACAACAGCCGGTTCATGAAGGCCGTTCGGCGAGAGCCTGTTGATACGACGCCGCTCTGGATTATGAGGCAGGCTGGCCGGTATCTTCCGGAGTACATGGCCGTACGAAACAAAGTCACATTCATGGAGCTCTGCAAAACCCCGGAGCTCGCCTGTGAAGTCACCGTGACGGCTCAGCAGGTTCTTGGAGTGGACGCCGCCATTCTGTTCGCCGATCTGCTTCCAATTCTTGAGCCGATGGGCATTGATCTGGAATATCTCAAGGGCGAAGGTCCCGTCATTCACAATCCCCTGCGACAGGGAAAGGATGTGGATCGGCTGCAGGCACTGCAGTCGATGGAGTCTGTCGACTACGTTTTTCAGGCCGTCCGAATGATCCGTTCGGCACTGCCAGCAAATATTCCACTGCTGGGCTTTGCGGGTGCTCCGTTTACCCTGGCGTCCTACTGTATCGAAGGCGGCGGCTCAAAGAATTACATCCACACAAAGTCGATGATGTATAACGATCCCGGAGCATGGCATGAGCTGATGACACGTCTGGTGGATACGGTAAGTCTCTATCTGAAGGCCCAGATTCAGGCAGGTTGCCAGGCAGTTCAGATGTTCGACAGCTGGGCTGGCTGCCTTTCGCCATCGGACTACCGTCGTTATGTGCTTCCGTACACAAAACGTTTGATCGAAGCGGTCATTACAGACGCACCCGTGATTAATTTTCTGACGGGCAACCCCGCTCTGCTTCCATTGCAAAAGGAAGCGGGAGGCAGCGTGATGGGGCTCGACTGGAGGATTGATCTTCAGGATGCATGGAAGATCTTTGGATACGATGTGGCTGTTCAGGGCAACATGGATCCGGTTTCTCTCTATGCCGATCTGCCTGTGCTCAGACAGCGGGCCGCAGATGTCCTCAACGCGGCTGAACGTCGTCCCGGTCATATTTTCAATCTTGGACATGGTGTCATGCCCGACATGAATCCCAATCATGTCAAAGCGCTGGTGGAAATTGTACATGAACTGGGTGCCCGCTGAATTGCAGACAACCGCGACAAAATCCATCAATGTTGCCGTTATTGGTGCTGGGATCACCGGACTTGCAACCGCTCATCGTCTGGCCTCGCAGAAGCTCAACAGTGATTCCGGGCTCGGCATTTCCATTACCGTTTTTGAAGCATCTGACCGAATCGGCGGCATAGTTCGCACGGTAAAACGAGATGGATTCCTCGTGGAAATGGGACCCGACTCGTTTATTACCAATAAACCGGGTGCCATCGACCTGTGCCGCGAAATCGGTTTTCTGGACCATTTGATTCCCACCGATGAAAGCTGGCGGCGGTCACTGGTATTGCGAAACGGGAAGCCCCGACCTGTCCCGGAAGGCTTTATGCTGATGGCACCCGGCAGCCCGTGGGCCATCCTGACAACTCCTGTGCTTTCGCTGCCCGGAAAGCTGCGACTGCTGGCCGAGGCCTTTGTGCGGGCTAAAAAGTCAGAAGATGACGAATCCCTCGCCAGCTTCGTCCGCAGACGCTTCGGACAGGAGGCTCTGGAACGGCTGGTACAGCCACTGGTTGGCGGCATCTACACATCGGATCCGGAAAAGCTGAGCCTTGAGGCGACCCTGCCACGGTTTCCCGAAATGGAACGGCAACACGGCAGCGTGATTCGGGCGACACTTCGACAGAAGAAACATCCTGCCGGCGGACAGAATTCAGGCAGCGGTGCTCGCTACGCACTCTTCCTCACCGCTCGGGAAGGTCTCAGCCAGATGATGGATGCCGTAGCACAGGCGTGCTCGGAGACCGGTCGCGTCACCTGGAAACTGAATCAGAAAATTGAATCATTAACCCGTGTTTCGGGCCAGTCATCTGACGCGGCTTCGTCCGCGCTGCTCACATCAGAAGGCTGGAACGTGCAATTGCAGGGAGAATCGGCACCCCGGCATTTCGACGCGGTCGTCATCACGCTGCCGACACATGCTGCCGCAAATCTGCTGGTCGATAAGGACTGCCAGAGCCTTTGTACTTCGCTGCGGGCGATCGAGTATGCATCCAGTGCGATTGTTGTCAGCGGACATCGACTCAGCGATTTTCAGCACCCTCTCGATGCCTTCGGTCTGGTTATCCCGGATCTCGAAGATCGAAAGATTCTCGCAGTGTCATTTTCCAGCAGAAAATTCCCCGGTCGTGCTCCGGATGGCCATGTACTGCTTCGTACATTTGTGGGCGGTGCCATGCAGCCCGAGCTGCTGAACCACGATGACGATACCATTCTCCGTATGGTCAGCGATGAACTGAAGTCCATTCTGGGCATGTCAGGCACTCCGGTCTTTTCCAGCGTCGTTCGGTATAACAACGCGATGCCCCAATACCACGTGGGGCATAACGCCCGAGTGCAGACAATCGAACAGCAATGTGATGCCCTGAAAGGTTTGTACCTTGCCGGAAGTGCTTATCACGGCGTGGGAATTCCCGACAGCATTGCCAGCGGCCGTGACGCTGCAGATCGCATTCTGCTGCAGTTTCGGCAGCCATCATAACCCGCTGGCAATAAAGCAGCTCGACAGCAGCCTACAGACCAGGCTTTGGCGGAGCAACAGGCGATTTCCATGGATCAACGCCGGTTGCCCGAATCTTTCGGCGGTAAACGCTGTCCCCGCATGTCAGCACAAGAATGTCACGATCGACTCCTGCGAAAACGACGTTGGAATGCCATGCCGCTTTGGGTTTTCCAAAGATAAAGTTGACTCGTCCCAGCTGGTCGAGCACCTGCACTCCCATCGCCGTTGTGACGTAAATCCTTCCGGCAGTATCTACTGCCATGCCATCTGCTCCGGACTGAAGATCATCGGTCACATGTAACCAGCCGTATTTTTGCTTAGAAGAAAGCTTTCCGTCCGGTTCGATGTGGAACGAATAGACGAATCTGCCTCTTGTATCTGAGACATTCAGCAGCGTCTGATCGGGTGAGGTGATCACTCCGTTGGGGAACTCAATACCCGAATCGACTTTGGACTTTTCGCCAGTGGCGCTAAAATGCCAGACATTCTTTGTGACAGGTTCTGTGCAGTACCCGCTTCCGTCAGCCAGAACAACGAGGTCATTGGCTTTAATGCCTTCGACAAAGACCTCCATAGACTTACCGTCAGGTGAATACCGAACAATCTGAGCATCATTGGTGCGGCAGCCATACAACTTTCCGTCCGGACCAAACATCAGACCGTTCGTTCCTGCAGTATCTTCGGCAAAGACCGAGACTTTACCATCGGCACTGATTTTGTGGATCAGATTCTTTGGAATATCGGTGAAGAAGACTTCTCCATCACTGTTCACCGCAGGGCCTTCCGTAAAGCTGTGTCCGGTACTGACAAGCTGCCAGTCTTCGCCATCAATCATCAGATCGACACGGCGTTCCTTCGCCTTACCGGTCTTCAGGGGTGCAGGATAGTCCCGCCACAGCCAGCGCAGAGCATCCGGCAGGACAGCAGCACCGTGTTTCGCATTATGACCGCCGTCGCCCCAGATATGATGAACGTCGTAACCGGCATACTGCAGGGCCGACAGCATGCTTTGATTGGCATGCCACCAGCTGCCTGCGTAGATATCGAGGTCATTGCTGCCATCCTGCAAAAACACGCGAAGAGGTTTTGGTTCCACCTTTCGAACAAGTGCCGGGAACTGATCTCCGCCACGGAGCGACACAAAGGTGCCGATCGTGCAGAGCACTCTTCGAAACGCATCAGGGCGTTCCCATGCAGCATTGAACGCGCAAATGCCGCCCGAACTTGCGCCGGCAATACAGCGGTCATCCGGGTTTTCACTGAATTTCCATTTACCGGCCACCTCGGGCAACAGCTCTTCAATCAGGAACCGGGCATAAAGATCGCCCAGTCCATCGTATTCAAAGCTGCGATTGAATCGAGGCTGTGACTGGTCGTTTGGAGCCGGCACCTGACCATGGTCAACAAAGATACCCAGCTGGACAGGGATCTGACCGGCATGAATCATGTTGTCGAGGATCGTGGGAAGCTTCCAGCCATTCGCCATTCCCAGCCCATCCTGAACGATCATCAGTGCAGGCGGCTTTGCAGGATCATATTGGGCAGGAATATAGACCCAGTACTTTCGCACGGTTCCCGGAAACAGCTGACTTCGAAACTCAAACGGTCCGGACACTTTGCCCTTTGGCACATCGGCCACTTCACTGGCTTCAGGTGGAATCGGCCAGGTATCCTGCAGAGCTGCCGCTGACGAGATGTCGCAAAGAACGCAGGCGATCAGGACAGTAAGGCAGGCACACAGGGAACGGCATTTCATCAGGACACTCCACAACAGCAGGCTGGCAGAATATTCATCAACGGCGTAGCCTGACAGGCACCTGCAATGGATTCAAGGAAAGCGGTTGTCAGGCATCACTGAAATTCGGCGAATTTCCCAGTCCGGTCGCCTCATCCTGTTTTCATCGCACCTTCACAAACCCTACCGTTCGCCCATAGAGTTTCTGACGAAACGTCGACTCCAGATTTGCTGGCAATCCTTCAGACGAACCGAGAAGCAGTATTCCGTCGGGGTTCATGCTGTCAGCCAGTTTCCTGCAAACCAGGATGCGAGCAGGTTCATCAAAATAGATGAGCAGATTGCGACAAAAGACCAGATCAAAGCCGCTCAGGTCGGCGATATTCTGCAACACATTCACCCGCCGGAATTCAACCAGCTTCCGCACTGCGGGAGTAACAATCCACTGTTGTCCATGCTGCGCAAAGTATCTGAGTTTTTGATCCGGAGTAACACCTCGCTCGATTTCACGATCCCAGTACACGCCAGTGCGGGCAATCTGCAGAGACTTCTCGGAGATGTCGCTCGCAAGGATCCAGAAGTGCTCGGCCGTCAGCCCGGTATGGGAATTGAGTTGCAGGAAGTCGAGAATCGCCATCGCGATGCTGTATGGTTCCTGACCGGTCGAAGCCGCCACTGACCAGATCCGAATTCGCGGGAATGGAAGTCCTGATCGCAGTTTGCGTTCTTTCAGAAGTTCGACCATTTGAGGAAGGATCACACGCCGCAGTTCATCAAACGGGTGAACATCGCGATTGAATGATGTTTCATTCGTGAGCAGTGCTTCAACAACTTCATCGCGAAAAGCGACATTCTGGCGGTCCTGCAGGCGGTTGATGATTTCCGCAAACGATCGCAGTCCGTGTCGTTCGGCCACCGGTTTCAGGCGTGTGAGAATCAAATATTGCTTGTCTGCAGCCAGAGCCAGTCCGCTCTGCAAATGAACGAACTGTCGGATGACATCGAACTCGTGCTGAGTCAGGTTCATCGACTTGCTCCGGTGGACACAAGTCCTGCCAGGCAGTCAGCCATTCGGTTGAGTGGCAGCACTTCGTGAACTGCCCCCGTTTCGGCCGCTGCTCGCGGCATACCCCACACGACACTGCTGGATTCATCCTGAGCAATCACGTAGCCACCTGCACGCTGCACGGATCGAATACCGTCTGACCCATCATTGCCCATCCCGGTGAGAATGACGGCGACCAGCCGCTGGCCATAGGCGGCTGACGCAGATTTCAGGAATACATCAATTGACGGTCGAAAGCCATTCTCCGGAGGAGCAGACGAAACTCCAATCTTC
The DNA here is from genome assembly GCA_022843805.1 of Fuerstiella sp. Classification (GTDB taxonomy): domain Bacteria; phylum Planctomycetota; class Planctomycetia; order Planctomycetales; family Planctomycetaceae; genus F1-80-MAGs062. The sequence continues at coordinate 19,739 of JALHMY010000039.1, read as the reverse complement.
AAATTTCCGCCATGACTGCGGACCAGCATATGCTTACCACTCACGGCCAGATAGATTCCCCCGGGCGTTATCTCAAGATCATCTCTGGCTTCCATGACGGCCCGACCACATTTGGCCGAAAGGCTGTCGGCCAGGTAACCGCTTAGTCCCTGCAGAATGTGCTGCACAATAAACACAGGCACCATTGATTGCCGGGTCAGCGACGGCAATAACTGACTGAGCGCTTCTGGACCGCCTGTGGAAGCGCCGATGGCGATCGCCCGATATTTGCTGGTTCGTTGTCCGCTGGCTTCTGCCGGAAACCGTGTAACAGAGGCGACGCGCGCGGAGTCCGAATTCCCGCTTGCCGCTTTTCTTCGCAACGCAAATCGCCGTTGTCTCACGGCCCCCAGCTTTTGTTCGATCGCCAGCCGCAACGCTTCCCGATTCGCGTGTTCTGTCGACTCAGACGGTTTGCAGACAAAGTCCAGGGCTCCCAGCTGCAGGCCTTCGACCGTGACCCGGGATCCCGTTTTCGTTAGCGCACTGACCAGAATCGTGTCAACAGGGGGCGTCAGGCGGCGAGTCTGGTTGCGCTGCACAATTTCCCGCAGTGTACCAAGCCCCCCCAGCCCTGGCATTTCGACGTCAAGCGTCACCAGATCGGGGGGAGTTTTATCAATAAATTCGATTGCCTTTTCGCCGCTGAAAACGGATCCAACGACGCGAACATCAGGGATTTCTTCCAGAACTGACTGCAGCACGCTGCGAAAGATCCGGGAATCATCCACAATCAGAATTCGAATTGGTTCAGGCGTTTCCATTACGCGAGATCTTGAACTTTGAAATCAGATTTCGCAACTCCGCAGCGATCTGATCCAGTTGCTTTGCTGCTTCAGTGACGCCAGCCGCAGAAGAGTTTGTCTCCTTCGCCGCAGCGCTGACTCGGGAGATGCTCTGAGAAATTCCGCTTGAAGCGCGAGCAGCTTCGCCCACATTTCGCGACACATCGACCGCTCCTCGTGATGCCTCCGCAATGTTCCGGGCCATCAGATTGGCGGTCGATGCCACTTCTGAAATTGACCGGGCAATATGACCAACTCCCTGGTTTGCCTCGGCAATGTTTCGGGAAATCGTTTGCGCTGAAACATTCTGGTTTTCGACAGACATCGATATTCTGTCGGCCGACTGATTGATGTTCCTGATGACATCTGCGATTTCCCGAATCACACCAACAGCCTGTCGAGTTCCGCTTTGAACGCCTTCAATCTTTCTTGCGATGTCTTCGGCAGCCTTCGCACTCTGGTTTGCCAGTTCTTTGATTTCATGTGCCACCACCGCAAACCCTTTTCCCGCCTCACCCGCGGATGTCGCCTCAATGGTGGCATTCAGGGCCAGCAGATTGGTCTGCAGAGCAATCATTTTGATGGTTTCGGTGAACTTACTGATTTCTGAGCTCGACTGGTCCAGATCCCGCATTGTTCGTCCGGCGGTATCGGCCATCTGAGAAGCGTCACCCGCGATTCGGGCTCCCTCTTTCACATCTCTCAGTACATCTCCGAACGAGCTGGAAATGCTCTGCACGGCACCCGACACATTGGTCACGTTTGAAGACGTTTGTTCAGCGGCGGAAGAAATTGCTCCCACGCTCACACTCAGTTCTTCAGTGGCGGATGAAATCGACGAGAAATTCATGCTCATCTGTTCGGCCGCAGCACTCATCGTGTTGATATTTGTCGATAGTTCTTCGGCTGCGGCGGCCACACTGCTGGACCGAAGTGATGTTTCCTCGCTCTGCCCGGCAAGCCCGCCGGAAATCTCCCCCAGATTTGATGATGACTCCGCAAGTACGACGGACGTCTTTTGTATTTCAACAATAATCGCTGTCAGAGCATCTGCGAGTGCGTCCGTTGCGCATGCCAGTTCTCCCACTTCATCCTGCTGGGACAGCTGAATGCGTGATTCAAGGTCGCCGGTTGCCATATCCCGAGTTACGTCACGCACCATAGTGATTGGCTGGGTAATCGATTTGGAAATTGAAAATGACGCCCAGAATCCCAGTAACAGGCCGGCCACACAGGTAGCCACGATAAACATCAGTCCCTGACTGTAGATGTTGCCGCTCTCGGCAACATCACGTTCGGCGGCAGCAGTCAGCAGACCGACAAGTTCATCAATTGAGGCTATCGCAGCATCGGTCTTCTGTCTGCCTGCCAGACTCATCTCAACAGATTTGTTGTTCGAGTCGATCGTTGACAGTCGCAGGATCTCAGCGATGCTGGAACGTAACGCCGTTGCGGCGGCTGACAGATCATTGGCAGGAATGCCAGCCGTCTGGATACTTTCCTGCACCCGCTCGGAGTTTCTGGGCAACATCTCAAGCATTTCACGAAGGCGCTGGTCGATTTCCGTGAAGCGACTTTCGCCTGCTGAAGTATCGATGTGCTGAGCAGCAATACGGAAGATTTCGTGCGTCAGGTCGGTGAATTCGCGAATAGATTCCAGCGTCTCGTCACGACCACTGTCAGCCGGAGCCTTGCTCTTTATCGTCAGTGCAGAGGTCTTCAACGTACTAAGTATTCGTGACAACGCATCTGCAGCTCTGCCATAGAGTTCTGCCTTTGCCGCGATGTTGGTATTCAGCACCGACATCTCCAGGCAGCTCTCATTCATTTTACGGAACTCCTCCAGTGCCACTTCAAACTCGTCAAACAAAGCCTTTTCGGCTCCGCTGGCCAATGTTGACAATAGCCGAGTTTCCCTGTTGATGTCCGAAAAGTGCTTCCGGGATAATTCCGCTTCCCTGATCGAATCCGCAGTCGTTGTGGCGAGGATGGAGTTCTTCTGCGATCGAATTGCCAGGAGCAGCCTGGTCCGAATGGTGCCGGCAGTCACTGCGTTTTGCATGGTCCGACTGCCTAGTTGTTCAACTTTGGCATTCAGGGTGCGAAGGCGGCTGATTCCCACCCAGGCTATGAATACTGAGACTGCCAGCAATATGATTGTCAGAAACAGGAATTTACTGCTGAGTTTAGCGTTCTTCATGCTGGCACTTAGAAAAGTCGAATTCATGGCTGTTGGGCCTGTTAGAAAGCAGCTTTGACGAATTCAGTCGAGAGATACGTTTAATCGAAAATCCGGGATATTCCGGTTGCATCTGTTCGTTCTCCATCACTCGCGGTGGTCAGAAAGCAGACACCACCGGATTCGAAGCACAAACATCTGACTTCAATCTGGCCCTGTATTCAGAATTGTCGTAATGGAATTTTCGACACAGGGCAAAAATCGGTAAGGATCCAGAATAATCAACAGCTGCTGATCCAGTTTGCAGACGCTGGAAACGAACACACTCCGGTCACTAAAGTCCGGAACACCATGGTCATCGGGCGACAGGACCTCGGTCTGTTTGCCGGACACAGAAACGATGTCACCAACCTGATCGACAACAATCCCGAATGCTGGTCCGACGGCTGGTTTAAAGATGACGAACTGAGAATCTGCTGGTGGCGAGTGATCACGAATTCCCAGCAGAGTTGCCAGATTCAACGCCAGAAAAATATGTCCGCGGATATTGGCCAGGCCCAGAACTTCGTCCGGAGCATGAGGAATCTTTGTAAAACGGGATTCCGTAGTGACTTCTCTGACGTCCAGTACACGAACTCCGAAAAGACGGTCTGCAGTTCGGAAGGTGCAATAGAGTGTTTCGCGTTCACTCATTGTGCGATCTCCCTTTCTTTCGAATATTCCAGCCATTGCAGAACTTTGCGTTTCAATCGATCGTGATCCAGTTTTTCCTCAAAGTCATCGAATCCGCACGCTTTCGCCTGCTGTTCGTAGTCTGCTTTTGCCAGTGACGTGAGTGCCAGAAACGGCATTCGATAACCTTTTTCCCTGGCCAACCGGCAAAACTGCCATCCATCCATGTTGGGCATTTCGATGTCAGAAACAACAAGATCAAAGTGCTGCGTGCTCAGCATTTCCATGCCGTGCTGACCGTCGACCGCGGTAACGATTGCAGTCTGGTCGTCCGTCAGATATCTCCGAACGATTTCACGGAAGAACGGAGTATCGTCAACCAGCAAAATGCTTCTGGGAACTAATGAACGAATTCCTTTGGCTAACTCAGGCGGTTCTGGTTTCTCTGCAGTTGTGTGACTGATTCCGAAGGTAAATTCACGAAGTCGCTGAACATCCAGAAATAAGGAGAGCCTTCCGCGGATAATCGCCGTTCCAAGAATTCCGCGATCGCCGCCCGGCGGCTGAAGTTCAATCGCCAGTGATTCCGTGTCTATGATACGATTTGCCAGGATCCCCATTGGTTCCGGCACAAACTTCGGAAGTATGAGGAACATCGTCGATGAATCTTCCGGCGTCGAGACGTCCAGGACATCACTAAGCCTCAGAATGCGGGTGGATCGCCCATCAATAGTGACAAATTCCTGCTGCCCAACGTGTTCGACTCGACTCATATCGAGCATTTCAACTCGACGTACCTGAATCAGAGGCAGTGCAAATTGCTCATCAGCGCCATACTCAAACAGAAGCACACGATGAACCTCGTGCGGGTCACGAGTAGTGGTCTTCTGCAATTCATCACCGTCAAGCGCCATGCAGCGAGCATGTTCGGCAATGCCTTCCACACTGGCAATCAGAGAAACCCGACCATCTCCCATCAGGGTTGCACCTGAAAAGATCGCCAGTTGCCGCAGCGCGGGGTGCATGGGTTTCACCACGATTTCTTCCCGACCCTCGACCTGATCTACCAGCAGGCCCAGTCTCTTGCCACTACTTCGGAGCACAAGGATGTAGGAAATCCTGTTGGTATCCTCGCTCTTCATCGTATGACGGCCAAGGATTTCTGCTTTTTCCGAGGCCGTAAACGGACGGCGATGGGTCAGCACATCCTTCAGCCGAATGACCGGCAGCAACACATCCCGGAGCCGAAACACCTCAGTATCAAAAGCGTTCTCCAGCGTACGTTTACCGTTTGGGTGCAGACAGACGATCTCCTCGAGTTCCCTCTGAGGCACTGCGAACCGGTCCTGGTCCACAGTGACAATAAGACATGGGACGATCGCCAGAGTCAGCGGAACTCGAAGCACCATTGATGTCCCGCGGCCAGGCCAGGAATCGATCGTCAGGTGGCCTTCCAGTTCTTCCACGTTGGTCTTGACGACATCCATGCCGACACCTCGTCCCGAAACGTCCGTAACAGTACGGGCCGTGGAGAATCCCGGTAAAAGGATCAGCGAGAACAGCTCACGAGTGCTCATTCGCTCCAATTCGGCTTCCGTCCGCAATCCGGTCGCTGCGGCGCGGGATTTAATGGCTACCGGATCAATGCCCCTCCCATCATCCCGGATCTCAATACAAACCTGACCGTCCGCGGGTGTTGCCGAAAGCAGAATCTTCCCTGCTCGTGGTTTTCCGGCAGCGACTCGTACCTCGGGTGACTCCAGTCCGTGATCGATACTGTTTCGGATCAGATGCGTTAATGGATCGGAAAGGCGTTCAAGCACTGTCTTATCGAGCTCAACCTCCTGGCCAACTGTCACCATTTCCACTTCACGCCCCAGCTGCCGTGCCAGATCGCGTACCATGCGTGGAAATCGGCCAAACAGGTTTCCCACAGGCTGCATGCGTGTCTGCAGAACCGTCTCCTGCAGTTCCGAGGTGACGTTGTTGAGTCGCTGAATCAGCGTTCTGGATTCTCCCTGCTCCTCAGCAAATGCCACCTGTGTCTGATTGCGAATCAGGGTCAGCTCGCCCGTCAGATTCATGAGCCGGTCGAGCAGCTCAACATTGATCCTAAGCGATCTGGTACGCTCAGTATCATTCTTCACCGAAACACGCCCGGACGTCATTTCGGGAAGTACAACGGTTTCCCGAGGACTGACGGTGTCAGTGGGAACTTTGTCGGCATTTATCCTCTTCTCAGCAACGATCCTCTGCTCTGAGAGGATCGTTTTTTCCGGAGCAAGTTCGCTGATCGGATCACTTGAGCGTCCGGATTGAGAAGTCGGTGCTGTTTGCGGTTTTGCAGAATTCTGATCCGGCTCGGAAACAGTTTTCTGAGTTTCGTCCCCGGTCGCCGTTTGCACCGGCGCTGGTTCAGAAATCCGAGTTGTCAGACCGGGCTGTGACTCGCCGAGTGGTAACTCTTCACCAGCGTTAATCGTTCCCCGCCATTCAATGAGTCCGGAAGGCAGACCGCCTGCCAGATGGTGATCAGGCAGAATTAGCTGTGGATCCTGCACGGAACAGCTTCGATCAATGTCTCGAAATAGTTCTGTCAGGGACTTTCCTGTTTCCCGATGCCATAACGTAAGCTGAACTGACACCTGCTTCTTATCATGGCGTTCCGAGTTAACGACAGTGGGATTGTGCTTTTCAGATTGGAATGGCATCAGGAATTGAGACGCATGCTCAGAGGAACCGTGAGCCACCAGTATTCCGGAGAACCTGAGTTCATCGGCCCTCGTCCCGGCAGTCCATTCTTCAAGCTGCTCAGGAACACCAGAAAGCCTGGGGTTACCAACAGCTCCCAATGTGCTGAGCTCGCGGAAAAGTTCCACGAGGGAACGATTGCCATGGCTTCGCTGCCATTCGCTTACTTTGATATCAAATGGAATCGAATGCCGACGGGATCCTTCCAGCGTCAGCAATCGGTCCACGACATCAGTGATGTCGCTCAGTTCACTGTGATCAGGATCTTCAACCATGGCAGCAAGGCGATCACCGGCGGCCAGCAGAGCCTCAATCACCTCGGCTGATGGCAGAATGGTCCCGTCGCGATAATCCTCCAGCAGACTCTCCATTGCATGTGCAAGGCCGCGCAGCTTCGTAAATCCGAGAAATCCCGAATCGCCCTTTAGCGAGTGAATCGCCCGCAGTGCCTGTTCAATGAGCGACTTTGACTGCTCACCATCACGGGTTTTCTCCAGCGCGAGCAGAGATCGCTCAAACTGCACCAGATGTTCACGCGACTCCACGATGAATTCCGCTCGGTGCTGGTTCATGTCCGTATGAGTCCTGTCAGCCGAAGTACAACCTTCATTTCGTCGGAAATCGGAGAGAACGTCAGACTCGCACCGGTCGCACGCACGTGCTGCAATGCCGACGCCAGAAATGCCAGACCAGTCGGATCGATGTTTCGCGTTGCAGCCATGTCGACACGAATACTGCTGACTCCCGACTTCAGTTCGTGAAGAAGTTGCTGGCGAAGAACTTCCGCATCTGACTGGAACAGCGAACTGCCAGCGGTCAGAACAATCTCCCGCGGCTGCTGCCTGGCGGGCTGTTTTTCTGCGGCTTGAGATTCTGAAGCTGTCGTCGGGGCCGTTTGTTGAGCGAATTCGGCTGGGGTTTGACGAACAGCTTTCACAACTGAAACCGTATCGCTGCCGGCAGGATCTGGATTTCCCCGAATCGGCGGTACATCTGACTCAGCTACAGTAATTCCACGCACACTCTTCAGCTGATCAACGCAAACCCTTACCTCGTCACCAAGAGATTCTGGTGATGTCTCGCTGTCGCGGGTCGCGTCGGAGATTCGTGCCAGCAGGTCAACGGCTTGCAGCAGCACGTCAAAATCCTGAGGTTTAATCTGCAATTCACCGCGTCTGGCGGCAACAAAACAGTCTTCCATCACATGGGAAAGTTCGACAGCCGCGTCCACTCTGACAATTCGAGCAGCTCCCTTGATCGAATGGGCCGATCGCATCATCGAATCATACACGGATGTATCGCTGGGATCGCGTTCCAGCTGCATGAGCGCATTCGAGAGTGTCTCGGAGTGCGATTCCACCTCCGAACGAAACAGGTCCATCATCATCTCGTTCGCACCAAAACTCATCGTGTTTTTCGCTTGCTGCGGCAGACCGGCCCTGTGACAGACCACAAGTGATGTTATGTTATGACGGGCAGGCAACGTTTCTGTAATTTGTCTGGCCTGTCTGAGTCTAAACCTCATTAAACCTGTTGCAATTGATTTCCTGTTCAGACCACCATGCGCCGTTAAAAATTTGGGGCTATTTTCTGAATGTACTCCGGGTAACGTCTCACTTTTTCAACACAGTTGAATAATCCATGCAATCATCCGCATCGTTAGCCTCTCGTCAAACTCAGCGCAAAGCAATCGTTTTACTGGTTGACGACCAGACAATTGTTGGGGAAGCCGTACGTCGGATGCTTGCCGGGGAGCCGGATATCGAGTTTCACTTTTGTGTGAATCCGTTTGAAGCTCTGGATATGGCAGCCAGCCTGAAGCCGACCGTTATCCTGCAGGACCTCGTCATGCCTGATATCGACGGGCTCTCACTGGTTCGGTTCTATCGCGCCAGTAATGCAACCCGGAACACTCCTCTGATTGTTCTGTCTTCCACAGAAGAACCGGTTGTGAAGGCCAGCGCATTTGCTCTGGGAGCAAATGACTACATTGTGAAGCTGCCGGATCGCCTCGAGCTGATTGCCAGAATTCGCTATCACTCCCAGGCCTACATGAATCTGCTCGATCGCAATGCCGCTTTTGAAGCACTGGAGGTCAGTGAAAAACGCATGGCACATGAAATGGCGACCGGCGCTCGATATGTCTCTTCACTTCTGCCGGTACCCATCACATCCCCAATCAGGATCGACTGGCGATTCATCCCCAGTGCGGAACTCGGCGGAGATGCTCTCGGATACTTTCCGCTCGACAATGACCGCTTCGTGTTCTTTCTGCTGGATGTTACCGGACATGGCCTTGCATCTGCACTGCTCGGCGTATCTGTCTGCAATGTCCTGCGTTCGCGAGCTCTTGGAGGAGCCGATCTGGCTCAGCCGGCTCAGGTCCTTGCGGCCCTGAATCGAAGCTTTCGTATGGAAGATCAGGAAGGCCGGACGTTCACGATGTGGTATGCAGTATTCGATCACACGACGCGAAAACTGACGTGGAGTGGCGGCGGTCATCCATCCGCCCTGCTGCTTCGAGGCGGAAGCGGCGCTCCGATCGAACTTGAATCACAGAACCCCGGAGTGGGGATGTTTGAACTGGACGATTTTGAACAGCAGGAAATTGAAGTGCCAAAGAACTCCCGGCTGTTCCTGTACAGTGACGGGGCATTTGAGATTCATAAGCAAAACGGCGGAACATGGTCGTTTCGGGAGTTCATGCAGTTCATCTCCCAGCCGGACGATGCTGATGACAATATTCTCGATCGTCTGATTCGCTACGTACGGACACTCAAGGGTGGCGACGTTCTGGATGACGACTTCTCCATCATGGATCTGCTCATCTGAAAATGATGACTGATCGGGGACTTCCGACAAAACAAAAAAGCGGAGGTCTGCATTCGCAAACCTCCGCTTCGGATTCTTTTTCTCTGAGTTGTGGAACCAGCAGTTCACGTTGAGAAACTGCTGGTTATTTGCTCACTGAGAACGCTGTTTCCACATCCCGCGTTTAGTGCACGCTAACTTCGCCAGGAACAGCACAGGTTGGTGCACATGCACCATTGACACATGGATCACATACCGTTGGGCAGGGATCACAGGCGACCTGTCGGCAGACAACTCGTGGAACGCACCGGGTCATGTTCACACATACCTGGCGAGGAACACACTTCGTCGTTGTAACCATTTTGGTTTCGCATACCTGACGGCAGACTGTGTACGGAACCTTGCGAGTGCAGGTCTGCTGTTCCATGCGGCAGCATGTGTAAGGAATCTGCTTCGTAACACATTCCGTAACCATTCGGCAGGTTGTGTAAGGAATCTTCTTCGTTACGCATTCCTGTGTCCATGTGCAGGTCGTATAAGGAACCTTTTTGGTGCAGGTCTGCTGAACCATGGTGCAAACGGTGTACGGAACCTGCTTCTGGCAGGTTTCGCTGACGAATGTGCATGTCGTGTAAGGAACCTGTTTGGTTGTCGTTACAGGAACCCGACGGCAAACTGTGTATGGAATCTGCTTGTGGCAAACTTCCGGAACCATTCGAGTGCAGCAGATCGTTTTCTGAACGATTTTAGGACACCACTTGCGGCAGCAGATCGTTCGACCTGGGCACTGAACCTGAACCTTCTGGCAGCAGCATGGATTGCAGGGGTCGCAGACACATTTTTCAACAATCGGCCCTGGGATGTGACGAGTCTCAGTCACCCATTCGCCGCTGCAGACATCAACAACTTTGGTTTCAGTCACCGGTTTGAAGATGGTGTAGCTGCAGTCACGGTAGCAGGTTTCTGCTTCCATCTTGTACGTCGTGCAGCACACTTCCCGGTAGCAGGTGTTATAAACCGGCTTGCAGACGGTGTAGCACACTGTTCGATGACAGGTGGTGTAAACCGGCTTGCAGACTGTGTAGCAGACATCTTTGTAGCAGGTGTTGTAGACCGGCCGTCGGATGGTGCATGTCACCTCTTTGTAGCAGGTTTCATAAACAGGCCGACACACATTGTAAGTGCATGTTCGGTAGTGCGTTTCGTAGACCGGCTTGCAAACCGTGTAGCATTCATCACGGTAGCAGGTCTCGTAAACATTTCTTGTACAGGAGACGGGAACAGTTTCGGTGCACTGATCGTACACCGTTTTCATGCAGGAATACTGCTGCTGTTCCCAAACGACCTCCTGAACTGTCCGATACTGCGGTGCGGTCCCGCATGACGCTGTTGCGAAGTCGCCTGAGCCTGCACAAGCTGCCGTTGGACAGTTTGAAAAACTGCCCGTTCCGCACAGCCCGGCCATCGAAAGACCGCTGTTAAGCAGTACGGCAACTGCAACCGCGGCTCCCAGCATGAGCCTTTTCATTGCGTTATACCTCGACGAAATTGAAAGGTGAAACCTGGTGACGAATGACCAGAGAGAGTCTGAGTCTGTCTTCGTCGAACCGGCTTCCCTGACTTGATCGATCGGACCACGGACAACGCCGTGCTGATTCGGATTGTTGTTGTGACACTGAAGATTCGTCATCACAGGCAAAACCGTCACGATTTATCACTCCATCACCGAGGGTTAACGAACACCCGAATGCGCCCATGCAGCTCATGTGGTGTCTGCTCACGAGGACGATGTGGAAGTCGAAATGAGGGGATGTCTGAATTCCATCAGAGATCCTGCATTTCGGCAGTTTTTGCTGCTGAAAGTCCCGATCTCTGAACAGATTGCTGAGTAACTGAAATCGGCGAAAATTCCAATACTCCTCAGCCCGTTCTGATGCCGATAACGGGCATGGAATCTCTGCATCGTTCTCAACGGACAGCGAGTCGCGCATTTTGCGCCGGGTCGGTTGTTGATGAGGCAGATTTTGCTAAACTTCCCGTCCCCTGGTGAACCAACCCGGAGTTCAAAAGGTCTTTCTCTCAGAATGGCCTTCAGAACACCGAACGACGGGATTGCCGGTACTGTGCGAGTTCCAGAGCAGTTTCCGGACAAAACAAGGTAAATGACCGCATTTCGAAATGCGGTTGTTCTCAACGGTTTGGCAGGATTTCTTCTGGGAATAGCGTTGAAATGGCGGCGTAGCTCAGCTGGTTAGAGCAGCGGAATCATAATCCGCGTGTCGGGGGTTCGAATCCCTCCGCCGCTATCTTTGAACCCCGGAAAATGCTGGTTTGCAGCGTTTTCCGGGGTTTCTTCTTTTTGACTTACTGCGCTTTGCTGCGCATTTTCAGGGCTTGCGGCGGATTGCTGCTGAGCTTTTTGCTGCTCTTTTTTGAAATGCTCATCAGTTACCTGCAGGTAGTGCTTCTGGGCCACCTTCGGGCTGTTGCCCATCCAGGCGCATACAACGTGCGTCGGATATTCTTCCTGCAGTTCCGTCTGCCTGCTGGCTCTCATGTTCTGGAACAACTTCGGCCAGGGCTTCAGGCCTGCTCGTTTGATAATCTTCAGGAACGTGGTCCTCAGGTTGCTCTCGCTGTCCCGAATCTTTGTAACCACAAAACCGCTGTCGTCTGCCCTCTCAGCAGCGTCCAGCAGAAATGGCAGGAGTTCCGGAAACAGAGGAACATGGCGGTAGGCTCTGCCCTCGTGGTGCTCGGTTTTGGGGGAGTGAACCACGATTTTGTTCTGATCCCAAAGAATGTCGTCCCATCGCAGCCGGACGTGCTCCCAATGGCGTGGACTTAAGCATCGTGCGGGCTTCAATAGTCGTTTTTCGCTCCGCGAAAAAAACTCGAAAACGCTTCTTTCGCGGAGCGAAAGGCGACACTAAGTCCACGCCATTGGAACGTGCTCCGATGGGGTTCTGATCGCCTGCCGTATGGTATCGGTGAGCCTGTTGATGTCTCCAATGCCCGGCTTTCCAGAGAAAACGCTCTGGCGTTGTTTTGGCATCTGCTGCCATATCGGGAATTCTTCATTGAAGGTTTTGGAATCGGGCTGAAACTCATCAGCCGCTCTATCCCTTTCCCGAAGTTTCATTCGTTTTCTGAATGAAACTCGCCAATGGCAGAGTCTTGCACTTCACCGCTCTACTCAGAATTCTGCACCTTCAGACTCGAAGTCGGCTTTCATCACGCACGCTTTCCCAAAAGCGGGCCGGGCGGGGGAGTTGTTCGGGAAAGGTGAACAACTCAACCCGGCTCCGCATTCGGCCTTTCGGTTTCGAACCCGAAAAACCACCCACGCGACCATCATACCGTCGCCGCTCAGCGCCGGTCAGCAGCACAATTCACTACCACCGCCGCCTCAATGAGCAACCACTTCCGGAGTTCGTGGGCCATTTGTATTGCTGAATGGCACGCCTTGGTTGCATCCGCCTTAATGGGGGTGTAGCTTCCCATTCGGCGTTTCTGGAGAATGAAAGGCAGTCTACTCACAGGTCATGCGGCATATGCGAGTTGTTTCCATCTACAACAACAAAGGCGGCGAGGGGAAATCTACGGTCACTGTCGGGCTCACAGAGTTCCTGTCCGGAAATCGTGACAAGAGCGTCCTGTTGATCGATCTGGATGCCCAAGCCTCCAGCGCCAGTGCCATTCTGGGGCACAAGCAGGTCGTGAAGGCCATTGAGGAGCGACGGACATCAGTCGATCTGATCAACCAGCTTCGGGCAAAGAAACAGATCCCCACCAATACTGCCGACTTCATTTCCGTTCGCGAAGCCACAGACGCCCGCGGTTCGGCGCTGGCGAAGCTGGACGTTCTGGTTCCGGACGGGGCACGTCAGTTCGAACTGGAAGAGCAGCTGAGCGTCCGCAAAGACTCCGCCTTGTTTTTGAACCTCCTGAAGCCCGCATTACAGGAGTATGACTACGTGATCGTCGATCATCCAGCGAATATCGCCAAGCGGTCGCTAGTTCCAATCAACGGTCTGGTCATGAGTGATATGGTCCTGGTCCCGATTCGGCCGACGAGAATCTCCGTCGGCGGTCTGCCTCGCACCCTGGATATGATCGAGTACGCTCAGTCAGTCGCTGGAAACGGCAGCCCCGCAATGGTCGGCTTTCTATTGAATGCCACTGACCGACGCCATCAGCAGTACCGAAGCAACCTGCAGAAGTACGTTGAGAAAGCCTTTGAACAGTCACTTCCGCCTGTATTCGAAAATGTCTGGCCGCCATCGCCAGCATTTGAAGCCGCAACGGATCCTCGTCGCGACTTTCGGACTCTGAAAGACCGCTTCGGTGATTCGTATGATCACGCACGAAAGGTGGCCCTGGAACTCGACAAGAAATGCCAGGCCTTTCAGCCGCCAAAGCACCGTCCTTCGATGCGGAAATCACTGCTTGAGTTACTCGGTCTGGGTTAACCATTGCCGCCCCGTTATTCCTGAAGCTCCTGTCTGAACAAAACGAAAGCTGATTCCCGGTCCATGTCACAACTTGAACATATCGAAGCCATCGAAAAACGCCTTTGGGGTGCAGCCGATACGCTGCGGGCGAATTCGAACTATGCCAGCAATGAATACTTTCTGCCCGTGATGGGGCTGATCTTTCTGCGGCATGCCTACAGTCGATTCCTGATGGTGAAGGCTCAGATTGAACCCACGCTGCCCAGACGTGGTGGCGTGACCATGCCTTTGACGAAGGAGCATTTCTCACAAAAGAGTGCCATCTTTCTGAGCCCCGAAGCTCAGTTCGATCATCTCGTGTCGCTTCCTGACAGCGCTGACCGAGTCAAGGCCGTCATCACGGCGATGTCGCCGCGTTTGAGTCTCGTCTTCAGAAGGGGGCGAAGCGACGAGACAAAGCGGGAGCAACAAACACGGCACTCAACAGGCTGGTGGAACAACTGGAACCGATTGCAGAATCCAGCCGAGACCTGATCAAGCAGGCTGACCTGGCCTACAAGCTGGCGACTCGGGTGATTGAGATCTGCGAAACTGAATGCCATGCCAAAGAGAGCGATGCGTGGGTGGCACGCGACATCGTGAAAGCTCGCAAGGCAGCCGATGAACTTCGCGGCTTTGCAGTCGAACAGTTGAAACAGGTGCGATACTTCTGGAAGCAGGCTCATTGGCTGACCGAAAGGTTCCCGAACGCCGAACTGTGCGATGTTCCGGGCCTTGTGAAAGTGGTCGACCACGAGAAGATCGAAAGCGAAGACTGGAGCCTGACGCCAGGCCGTTATGTCGGCGTTGCACCGGAAGAAGTGGATGAAGACTTCGACTTCGAAGAAACGCTGCGTGAAATTCATGTTGAACTGGAAGACCTCAACGCCGAAGCCGTCACGCTCGCCGCAACGATCAGGAAAAATTTTGAAGAGTTGGGGATATGAGTGAGTCTGTAGCTTTTGGTATTATGGTCCGTTGATCACGGCGAATTCAGGCACGGCAATCAGGGCAGAGTGGAACATCATGTCAACGATAACGCTCAGACGAAACCTCGAATCAGAAACTCTGCATCTGCCGGAACTGAAATCCATGGTTGGTCACAGTGTGGAAATTGTTGTCCGTGATTCTCAGCCGGTACCGGGATTCGATGCCGATCGATCGGCGTTGCTTCAGACAGTCGATGAGATGTGCCAGCGGTGCAGTCAACCGGGCTGGGATCACGCCGATGCCGAATCGATCTCACCGCAAACTCGGACAATTGCAAGGCGGCTCCTGGAACTTCTGCCGAGCGACGTGCCGCTGCCGGTAGTTGTTCCGGAACCCGATGGTCAGATCAACTTCGAATGGTACCGGGCACCGCGACGCCTGCTGACGACCAGTATCAGCAATACAGGAACACTGTACTGGGCCGCGTTGATTGATTCCGAGGACCCTCGTGGATCGTGCCAGTTTTCCGAGCAGTTTCCGCCGACACTTCTTTACTGGATCGGTCTGGTTTGCGGATGATTGATCCTTCTCACCTGCCACCCGTTGAAGCCGACGAGTTGCTGGCTCGCTTCATTGTGAATGGAAATGAAGTTCGTGCGGATGGAACAGTTCGGCCGCAGTTGTTCCTGCCGTACAAGCGAGTGGAGTTGTCAGTCAACCGTCATCGCGATGCGACGGTGGAAGAAACCGCCAACATTGGACGACAGGTGGCGGCACAGCGAGGCAAGACGTTGCTCGGGCGAGCGGATATTCGAACTCGTTCCTGCTGCATTCAGACGCTGAGTGTTGTTGCCAGTCCGATCCTTCCGGACAACCCGAACCACGCCGATATCGTTGGTTATCCTGCTCGTAAAGACGAACAGCTTTCACTGGCTGCAAAGCTGGCCGCCTCGATCGAATCTGCCTGGCACGCGAACGGCCCAGGTTCAATAACATCGGAGGACGAAAGGTGATCCTCGGATGTCCATGCCAACATTTGCTTCCTGGTGTCAAAGCGGCTGGACGCAAGCTCTCCGGAGAATCGAAGAACGCTCTTCACCGGACGGCTCGCGCCGTACCGCTTCAAAATACTGTCAGGCAATGCTCATTGAGCCGGGGGCATGTTGCGGGGGAAGACCTCAACACCGAAGCCGTCACGCTCGTCGCGACGATCAGGAAGAACTTCGAGGAGTTGGGGATATGAGCATTCAAAATATCCCGCTCGGAGATGTGCTCCGGTTTTTCAATGGGAAAGCGCCGAACGCAACTGAGACAGGGGAATTTGTTGTCTACGGCTCAAATGGGACGATTGGGCGATCAGCCGAGTTCAACAACGAAAATGCAGTTATACTTGGGCGTGTTGGAGCGTACTGTGGTTCCGTAGAAATCTGCCATGACAAGTTCTGGGCATCGGACAACACTATCGTTGTCAAACCGGTGCACGGAATAGATCTTCGATATCTTTACTACCGCCTTAAGTCATCACCTTTGCGCAGTTATGCAGGAGGCGCTGCTCAGCCGCTAATAACTCACGGAATCCTCCGCTCGATCAACGTACCCTTCGAGCGAGACTTGCACGCCCAGCGTCGTATGGCAGCAATCCTCTCCGCCTACGACGACCTGATTGAAAACAATCGGCGGCGGATTCAGTTGTTGGAGCAGGCGGCGAGGCTGCTTTACAAGGAGTGGTTCGTACATCTCCGCTTCCCCGGCCACGAACACGTCTAAATCACCAACGGCGTGCCAAAGGGTTGGGAGAGAAAGAGCATGCCCGAAATCGCAGAGTTCCGACTTGGCAAGATGCTGGATCAAAACAAGAACCGCGGCCAGCCGATGCCATATCTTGCGAACATAAACGTCCGGTGGGGTGAGTTCGATTTAGAGAACCTTCGAGAGATGCGTTTCGAAGAGAGCGAGATCGAAACCTTCGGGCTGAGGTACGGCGATATCGTGATGTGTGAGGGTGGAGAACCCGGCCGTTGCGCAATCTGGAAAAACCAGATTCCGGGCATGATGATCCAAAAAGCAATTCATCGAATACGTCCGCTAGGACTCGTTGATTAATCTCGTTCACGATTCGCCGTGGTACTCGAAACTTGAAATTCGAATGGATTGCACTGAACCAAACCCCGACGTTTCGCCCCATTAAAAAACACCTTGGCGTTGTCCATGTGCTTTCGCTTCGTGTTTTCAGCGTGTGGTTGGCCTTTGGGGTTCATTTTCGTTTTCTTGATGCGTCGTTCATCCAGCCACATGCGGCAACGGAACACCAAATCATGCCTGCACATTTTTCCCTTTACTGCCTGCCGCTGAAGCTCCAGACTTTCAGAACTGGTTTCACTACGAAGGCTCACTGACAAGTTTTCCGTTCTCAGAAGACGTCAGTTGGTTTGTCATGAAGTCCGAAGCACTCGTGAACCCTGATGACACAGAGAAGCTTGAACAGTACGCCGAACATCACGCCCGAGATCTTCAGCCACTCAATCGACGTCTGGTGGTGAAAAGCTTCAGGTAACAAGAACCACAATGTTGGCAATCGCACTAACGCGAGTTTAAACATCCGCCAACAAAATTGTTCACGTGTGACTCATTCAATTCGTGCCGGAGTTTCCGGAGTTACCCTTTCCGTGCAACTTGCATGGGTGCGAAAGTGCGAGTTTCCTTTGCAACTGGAAGCGTAAAGCCGACGATCAGTGTCGCCCCGACGTTGCCTTTAGGACCATCTCGATTTCGACGTTGCCCGGAACATCCGGTAGTCGATTCCAGAAGTATCGTTCTTCTCCATCTATAGTCTCGGTTACTACTTCAAACATTGCCTCGCGCAGTCCAGTCTCTTCCTCAGATCCGAACAAAAATCCATATTTTGACGCCTTATCAAATTCAATGTGATCGATACAGGCATGCCTGACATTTGATGCTGAAAAGCTGCAATGTCTAAGATCAAGTTCCGTCAATTGTGTTGCACGAAGGTCGGCAAACCCGAAATCGGCGTGGTCGACCTTAGCCTTGGAAAGATTTGCATACCGGAAATCACATCGCTGAAGGCTCGCATCCGAAAGAATTGCACTGCTCAGGTCAGAAAACCAAAAGACTGAACCATCGAGCGTTAACAAACTCAGATCAGCACTTGTTAAATTAGTGAAGCTCAGGTCTGAATCCGCAAAAATTGCTTCGCCGTTACGCAAAGGGTCAAGATCGACATGCATCAAGACGAGCGTGTACAGCAATTGGCCTCTCTCTGGGCTGAGTGCCCGATCATTAAGCTCCGGTTCAGTCATTTCGGGTTTTGACAGTGGCCCAATATGTGTTCTCATAACATGTGTGTGGCTGCCCGATGGATACCACACTTCCCAGCCGACGGTTTTTACCAAGTCACGATTGACATAGCGATAAGGGCGCATGTCGCGAAGTATGCTGACGATGCGCGAATAGTACACGTCCGGTAGCATCCATTTCCGCACCGTGGACGAACCGTCGATCTTGGGCTGCGCCTTGATGAACTCCGTTACCAATGCCAGAAGTTCAACAAGTTCCGCATGAATCGCGGCTCGTCGGCTAGACTCAGAGAGTTCCGTCTGGATGCTGATCGCCTTGTTTTGCAGTAGCAGCAACTCATTCTGTCGAAGAATCTGTCGATTCTGCTCCGTCATTAGATCTGTTTGTATTTGCATCAATGTTGATTGCGATTCAATCAACCGATTCTGATTCTCGGTAAGCCCATTGGCATTAAATGCCAGCCAAACCCCAACCAGTCCTAAGACACCCGCAGTACTTGCGGCTGCGACAGGTGTTAAGGCAAACAGATGCGCCAAACCACCGCCTCAACAATCGCCGCTCGGCGTGGATCAGACTCTGCGTACTGCCCCCGCTTAATGAAGTTGAGAATGATCCGGAACAACCGGTGTTCTTGGGCGAACATTGCAACG
The DNA here is from genome assembly GCA_022843805.1 of Fuerstiella sp. Lineage (GTDB taxonomy): Bacteria > Planctomycetota > Planctomycetia > Planctomycetales > Planctomycetaceae > F1-80-MAGs062. Next base: position 1,114 of record JALHMY010000039.1, on the reverse strand, counting down.
TCGAGTTCAGTCCGTGACACCGGGCGGTCTGTACCATTGGGCTCTCTCTCTGTACTTTGCTGCAAATCAATCATGTCTATGTTTCTTTCTTCGCACCTGACTCTACTCGCAAGTGCTGAAGCGGAATAATTTCCTGCAGCAGCGTGAAAAGCTCTAACAGCGATTTCCCTAACGCAAACTTGTACGATGCGACATTACGCCCAGACAGGATGATGGAACGCCAGTAGTTCTCAAGTGTCGGTTGGATGTCGATGAAGTTTGGCATTTTGTTGGCGACGAGTCCTAAATTTTACGGCTCGAAAGCGGAACTCTCGGCAGCATCACGATGCCGAATTACTCAATGGTAGCATTACGCTCTTATACCTTCGAGCCGGAAGGCTTGTGGGCGAACGGATGGAACGGCTTTTCAAGTCCTTCGACCGGTACATCACCGAACAATTGGAAGGGGCAATTCTGTCCGAGGAACAAGAACTGGTTTTGGCTTATTTGATCAAGTCAGAATGGGCTAATGAACAGCTTGGCTACACGATTCTGCTGACACCGGACAACAATCACTATACTGCTCTCCGTCGTCTCGAACAGGTGGGACTGATCAGCAAGCACGCGCTAAGTACCGCTGCATACCCAATCTACATAGCAGACCGGGCGCTGGTGCAGCGCACCTACACTCGCGAACTTCGTGAGTTGTTTGGTGATGCTTTTGATCAACTTGATGAAATGGCAAAAGCCGCGCTGGGGGTGGTCTACCGCCACAATCAGTTTAGCAACATCCGCCATGTGAGCGCAAAGCAGACCGCCTTCGCCCTATGGTATGAGCAGGGTGGAGTCGAGAAGAACATCAAAGAGTTTGATGTGTTTTATCGAAAGTTGCGCAAACTCTTTAACAAGGTGGAAAGGGATGGGTTTGTAGAAAAGATGGACGAGACGCGCGGCTATGTGTTGCGAGGTGATTTTCTGGAAACGCATTTGGTTGAGAACCCCTAACAAAACCTCCATGGCCGCGTTGTGTCGAGAGTGGTTGAGCTGCAAGGAAGAGCGACGAGGCGACAAATGTCGTCGAGGAGTGATGACGCCGCAGATCGACCGCTCTCGACACAACCCTCCGGGACGTTTG
>JALHMY010000038.1 GCA_022843805.1 Fuerstiella sp. | reverse complement strand
ACGGCCGACCCCTCCCACTTCGCTTCGCTGCGCGGGAGGGGAGGTTATACAAACCTCCTCCCCCAGCGAAGCTGGGGGAGGTCGAGCGAGCGGCAGCGAGATCGGGAGGGGGCGGGTGAACGGCGGGGTGCGGGTGTTGTTGGGACGGCGTTCTGTGCAACTCGCGGCGGGCCCTCCCCCGGCCTGACGGCCGACCCCTCCCACTTCGCTGCGCTGCGCGGGAGGGGAGGTTATACAAACCTCCTTCCCCGGCGAAGCTGGGGGAGGTCAATCAGTGGTCCTTATACTCCCGACGGGGATCAATAATCAGCCAGCACGCAGCTGCCAGAAAATGGAAAACTGCATGAACAAAGATCACCAGTCGCCAGTCACCATCGGTCTCTTTGATCCAGTCGATCAGGCGACCAACTGCCGGAGTGATCACAACTCCCGCAAGGCACGCACCAATGTTGATGTAGCCCATGACGATCGCCGAATTTCTTCCGCCCACATCAATCGCAGCGGCCCATGTGCATGGAAGGGCAGCTCCGGAAACAAGTGCCGCAGTGGCCATGATTGCGGCTGACTGAAAATCGGTGGACGCAAACGCTGCAACAAACATCAGCGTTCCCGTCAGAAACATTGACAGTCCGGCCACCACACTGCGACTGATTCGCTTATTGCCGGTTCGGCGCTGAAGAGTATCAATCAAACGTCCGCCAATGAACGATCCGATAATCAATGCGGCCAGTGACCAGGTGGTCATGTTTCCCGTTTCTTCCGCCGGAGTCTTGTAGGCATACTCCAGAAATGCCGGAAAATAGGTTACAAAAAGATTGAACCCGGCCGCCTTAAAAAGGCTTTGAATGACCAGTCCCCACAAACCGGGACTCGCAACCAGTTCTCGCGTCGCAATACCGTTATGTCGCGTAATCTCTTTGGGCTGGCCAATGGACGGCTCGCTGCTGTTCAGCGGATCGCCGTAGCCCAGCCGCTCTTCCGGAGTGGCGCGAAAATAACTGTAGAACATTATGGCCCACACGACTCCGACCAGCGAATATCCATGGAAGACTGTTCGCCAGTCAGCATAGTTCATCAGCCATGATGTCAGCCACAGGCTTGCAACACTGCCAACCGACATGGCCATCACAATCACGGAACTGACGGTTCCGCGATTCTCCTGCGGGAACCAGTCATTAATCACCTTGGCCTGATTGGGAATCAAACCTCCCTGAGCACACCCGAAGGCAAATCGCACGGTGACCAGCGCCGACAGCGATGTCATCAAAGCCGTGGCAACTGTCACGACTGACCACAGCACACTCAAAAGCGGCATCGTGATTCGAGTTCCCAGGCGTTGCCCCAGCCAGCCGCCCGGAACCTGAAAGACCAGATAACCGAGTGAAAATGCACTATACAAATAGCCAAACTGCTCGTTATTGATTCCCAGTTCTGCCTGCATAGTGGTATTCGCCACGGCCAGACAATGGCGAGTCAGGTAAGCACTTGCGGCGGCCAGCCCCAGCAGAAGCAAAACAACACGGCGAGCGGCACGCAGTCGACGCAGATACTCCAGTGATGAATCATCCTGTGACTGTTCAGCGATGTCCTCCCGAAGTCGTGCTGAGTCATGTTGCATGGTTTACAATTCTGCCCACCCGGAATCGCCTTTGCTTTGTCCGGAAGATGAGACAGAAATCCTCGTTTGAGAAAATGCGGGGGCTTTGGAGTCGGGCACAGAGACATCCGGAAGTATACTTTCGATTGGGTGCTGTGACGAGTGGTACGCATTTTGCTGGCCGACTCTGAGATCACACCGCCACAGTCGACAGCCTGTGTTATACGGATCGAAAAGCCAAAAGACGGCAGATGGCGAGTTGTCAGCATGAAAAATCTGAACAGGTTGCTGAGTATGTTGACGAATCGAATTCGGTTGATATCCCGTTCGACAATCTTACCGCCACGGACGTCGTTAACCGTGATGGCTCTGATAGCGCAGTTGCTGTTGCATTTTCCGGCGGTCTGTCTTCAGGCAGTCATGGCAGACGAGTTGCCAGCACTGGCGCAACAGGCAACGTCACTGTTGAAGGCTCGATGTGTATCCTGCCACGGACCGGACAAGCAGGACGGAGGCCTCCGACTTGACTCACTGGACGCCGCTCGAGTCGGCGGAGAGCGAGGATCCGCTGTGGTGCCCGGTGAGATCAGTCAGAGTCTGCTTGTCGAAGCAATTCTGTTTACCAATGCCGATCTGCAAATGCCGCCGAAGAAGAAACTGTCCGACAGGGAAATATCCATCCTGACGGAATGGGTAGCCTCCGGCGCCGTTTGGCAAATGCCGGATCCTCCTCCGGGAACGTCCCCGACAAGAGGCTCCGACGACGCGACTCCCATCGGAGATGCCCTGACTGATTCACGCAACCCAATCCGCAGACTGTTTAACGGCGAACGGCTCGATCTCTGGTCACTGAAACCTGTAGCCACTGCAGGCGGAATTTCGGACGCTGGCAACAAATCTGAAGCAGCCGTATCTGAAGCCAGTGCCGCTGCCGACAGCCCTGACCAGAGTGGCGATGCAACTGAAGCGGCGACTTCTGCAATACATTCTTCGCAGGTCATTGACCATCTGATTCGACAGCGATTGTCCAAATTAAAGATTCTGCCATCCCCGGAAGCCGACCGTCGCACGCGAATTCGGCGCCTGACGTTCATTCTCACGGGACTTCCGCCAACCCCGGACGAAGCAGATGCGTTCATTGCTGACGAATCACCGGATGCCTGGAACAATCTTGTCGACCGGCTTCTCAGTTCGCCGAGTTATGGACAACGGCAGGCACAGCTCTGGCTGGATGTGGTTCGCTATGCGGACACCAACGGATATGAGCGAGATGAATACCGGCCGCTGGCATGGCAGTATCGCGACTATGTCATTCGCTCGTTTAACCAGGACAAGCCATTTGATCAGTTTATTCGCGAACAGCTGGCAGGGGACGAGATGCTGAACGCTCCACCGGCAACTGAGGCCGAGGCGGATGCTCTGATTGCAACCGGATTTTTAAGGCTGGGCCAGTGGGACAGTACCGCTTCGATCTTTCAGGAAGAAGAGCGGCTTCGCGCTGAAATGATGGCTGATCTGACGAACACAACCGGCGCAGCCTTTCTTGGTCTGACGTATTCCTGCTGCCAGTGTCATGATCACAAATATGATCCGCTGTCTCAGGCCGATCATTATCGACTGAGAGCATTCTTTGCAGCCGTCAAACCGGTTGATGACCAGATTGTGGAACTGCCCGAACGTCTCGAACAGATTCGCAGTCACAATGCCGCAATCGATTCAAAGATCGAAGCCCTGAAACTGGAACAGACTCAGCTCAGCCACGACGATGACTCCGGAAAAGCTCGGCGAACGGAGCTTGATCAGGAAATTGCGGAACTGGAATCTCAAAAGAAGAAGCCTCGCATCGCAATGGCAGCCGCCGATGAAGGATCAGCCGCGCCGCCCATGCACGTTCTCTACCAGGGAGACTTTCATACACCGCGAGAAGAAGTTTCTCCTGGATTTCCGTCCGTCCTGGATCCAAATCCGGCTGTCGTCAGACCACCTCGGGATAACTCGACAGGCCGCCGACTGGCATTGGCCGACTGGCTTGCTTCTCCAGCCAATCCCTGGACAGCACGTGTATTGGTCAATCGAGTCTGGCAGCAGCATTTTGGCACAGGTCTTGTGGCCACACCAAACGACTTTGGATACAGCGGGGCACGTCCTGTGCATCCGGAATTGCTGGACTGGCTGGCCGGACAATTTATAAGTGAGGGCTGGTCGGTAAAGAAACTGCATCGTCTGATCGTTACATCTGCCACCTGGCAAATGCAGAGCTCAGTGCCGGACGCGGAAAGCAGCGCTGCCTCAGGTGATCCCGGAAACTCACTTCTCTGGCGTCAGAATACTCGGCGCCTTGAAGCAGAATCGCTGCGTGATGCTTTACTTGCTGTTTCCGGTCTCCTGCGACCATATTCTTCCGGGAAGCCTCTGTGGCCTGCGATGCCTGACGAATTGTTAAAAGCACAGCCTGCCATTCTGGAAGCAGAAAAGGGGGGCGATGACGGGCGAATGCAGGGGTGGTACACTGATGAACTTGAAGCAACCGATGTGCGCAGCATCTTCCTCGTCCGCAAACGAGCGATTTCGATACCCTTTCTTCAGGCGTTCGATTTGCCGGACAGCACAGTCTCCTGTGCACGACGTGATACAACCGTGGTGGCTCCCCAGGCTCTGTTCCTGTTAAACAGTCCGGAAGGCCTGCGATTTGCAAATGCTCTGGCGGAGAAGATTCGGCAGAAGGCTGGCAATGATCCGGCCAAACAGATTCGATGTCTCTTTCGCGAGGCGCTGACTCGTTCGCCGGACGAGGAAGAATTCCAGCTGTCGACTGACCTGCTGATACGACATACCGAATATCATCGTCAGAACTCGCCCGATCGGGCACACCAGCTGGCGCTCACCGATCTTTGTCGAGCTGTGCTGAATTTGAACGAGTTTCTTTACGTGGACTAAATACAGGCGGAAGGAACATTCTCAATGAGTCACAATCGACGCGAATTCCTGTTGCAAACGGGCCTTGGATTTGGTTCTGTCGCTCTGTCCGCTCTGCTGGCAGAAGAATTGCGGGCAGGGACGGCACCACCCCGGAACCTGATTGATCCTCTGCAGCCACTTGCAGAACGACTGCCTCATTTCGCGCCAAAAGCGAAACGTGTCATCTTTCTGTTCCAGTATGGCGGGCCAAGTACATTTGACCTGCTGGACTACAAGCCCGAGCTGCTGCGACTGAATGGAAAAGCGGTCCCTGCTGTGCTTAAGCAGCAGCAGGACAAGGTCGGTGGTGTTTTCAACCACTGCAAGGACGAATTGATGGCAGGTCCGTGGAAATGGGCTCAGCACGGTCAGAGCGGACACTGGGTCTCTGAACTGCTTCCACATACTGCGAGACACATCGATAAACTGTGCCAGGTTCGATCAATGGTCAGTGAAAGTTCGAACCACGCGCCAGCCACGTATCTGATGAATACGGGAGCGATTCTGGGTGGCAAACCAAGTCTTGGTTCGTGGCTCACCTACGGACTTGGGTCGATCAATCGGAATCTTCCCGGCTTCGTGCTGTTATTCAAGGTGGGTGGACTTGGCGGCTCAGCCAACTGGAGCAACGCATTTCTTCCGGCAGCGTTCCAGGGCACGCAGTTTCGGCATGAAGGTTCCCCGGTCCTGAATCTCAGTCCCCCGGAAGGGCTGGCGGGAGTGCAGCGATCCACGATCGATTTTGCTCAGTCGCTCAATCGAAAACACTCAATGAAACGGCCGGCAGTCCCCGACCTCGACGGCCGCATCGCCTCGTACGAGCTCGCATGGAGAATGCAGTCGGAAGCTCTGGATATCGGGGAGCTGACCCAGGAAACTCGGGCGACGCAGGATGAGTACGGTCTGCATGATCAAAACAGCGCCATGGCGATGTATGGGCGCATGTGTCTTCTGTCCAGAAGACTGGTGGAAAAGGGTGTCCGTTTCGTGCAGATCTACAACGCCGTGGATAAGCTCGGCTGGGATGGGCACAGTGATAACACCGACTATCACCAGCGCAATGCTGCTCAGACGGACCAGCCCACCGCCGCCCTGCTCGCCGATCTTGAACGCCGGGGATTACTGGACAGCACGCTGGTCATCTGGGCGGGCGAATTTGGACGAACTCCGATGATGCAGGGAAACAATGGCAGAAACCACAATCCATACGGATTTACGATCTGGATGGCTGGAGGAGGCGTGACACCGGGCGCGGCGATCGGCGCTACGGATGAAATTGGTCTGCGGGCCGTCGAAGAGGTCCAGTCGGTACGGAACCTGCATGCAACAATTCTGACCGCCATGGGAATCAGTCCGGACGAACTGTTTTTCGAAACCAGTGGTCGCCAGGAACGACTGACGGGCGTGGCCCAAAGCTGGAACCTGATACCGGGCGTACTCGGCCCTCCGGCGTAATCCTCCCCTCCCGCGCAGCGCAGCGGAGTGGGAGGGGTCGGCCGAAGGCCGGGGGAGGGCCTGCCGTGGGTGGCACTCAGCGCCGTCCCAATAACACCCGCGTTCCGCTGTTCACCAGCCCCCTCCCGAGCTTGCTTCGCTCGCTCGACCTCCCCCGGCTTCGCCGGGAGAGGAGGTTAAAAAAACCTCCCCTCCCGCAAAACCCTCCCCTCCCGCGCAGCGAAGCGAAGTGGGAGGGGTCGGCCGTCGGGCCGGGGGAGGGCTCGCCGCGTGTTGCACTCAGCGCCGCCCCAATAACACCAGCAACCCGCCCCAATAACACCCGCGTCCCGCGGTTCACCCGGCCCCCTCCCGATCTCGCTGCCGCTCGCTCGACCTCCCCCAGCTTCGCTGGGAGAGGAGGTGACTAAAAGCCGCCCCTCCCGCGGCGAGGCAATCATCCGGTTCACGCGGTCGGATACCGCTCATTGACAGGGTCTCTGTCGGCGGTCAGAATTCCCGGGCGGTTTTTGAGCTGGATGGCTGCTTATCCAATAGTCTGGCCCCGTTCGCTAAGGATGCCCATGTTTGCTGCCTGCCTCGCTTCAGTTTCTCTGCTGCTGGCCATTCTGTCTGGCGAACCAGCTCAGACAGAAGCTGATCAGCCGGTTCCAAAGGAACTCCCCGACGCTGGCGATATTGAACGGCTGAAAAGCCGACTGAATCTGCTGCGAGCCGGCAGATCAATGGATCAGGATCTCTATGCAGATGCCGCCATCTGGATCAAAGGGCTTGAATGGGCTCATCGATATCCCGAGTCCATGACCCCCGCGGATTCAGAGCTGCAGGTTCGAGCACTTCAGCGAGCAGAGGAACGTTTGGAGCAACTCGAATCCGGGGAGACTCCCTGGAAGAAACGAAAAGGGAAACTGGTCCGCGGATTTGTCTCCGCGATCGACGGTTCAGTGCAGCCATTCGGACTGATTATTCCTGCTGGTTATGACCCGGCCCAGCCCATTCGACTGGATGTTGTGCTACATGGCAGCAGTCGGCCTGTGGGAATGAGCGAACTGCGTTTTATGAATCGTTTTGATCAGACGGGCGACTCGTCCGAAACGGCACCTGAGGTCAGTTACATCGAACTGCATCCGCTCGGCCGAGTGGAGAACTGTTACCGGTGGTCGGGTGAAACGGACGTGTTTGAAGCGATTGAAGCCGTGTGTCGCAACTACAATATTGATCGACAGAAAATCGTACTTCGTGGAATGTCCATGGGCGCGAGTGGTACCTGGCATCTGGGCCTGAAACATCCCGACCGCTTCGTTGCGCTGGGACCGTACTGCGGCTATGTGGATACTCATCAGTTTTCACACACTCCCCTGCCAGCGTTTGTCCCGGTCGATGAATTGCCATGGCATCAGGAAAAGTCCCTGCGTATGCTCGATTCCATCGACTACGCTGCGAATGCCGGCGTCGTTCCGGTTGTTGCCTGCATGGGCGAGAAAGACGTGTTCTTTCAGGCACATGAACTGATGAGCCGCGCAATGGAAAAGGAAGGCCTGAAGCTCGTCAATCTGATTTCACCAGGAACCGGTCATGTGATTGACCCGGTGACTCAGGCGGATCAGCTTCGCCGGATCGAAGAACATATCCTGAATCGCAGTGACGAAGTTCCGCGAAAGCTGCGATTCGTCACCTGGACACTGAAGTACGGCCACTGTCACTGGATTCAACTGCTTGGTCTTGAACAACATTATGCTCGTGCGGAAATCTCCGCAGTTCTCGGCGAAGATGGTTCCGTTGAACTGACGGAGCCAATAAACATTACCCGATTCGCCATCCGACCTCCTGTGCTTCATCGTCCTGGAGCCCGTCTGCAGATTGCCGATCGGGAAATTCCATTGCCAGCCCCTCAGGACATTTCCAGTGACGATGAGCTGATCTTCGAGAAGCAGAACGGTCTCTGGAAGTGTTCGGGCAATCGGCGCTTAATCCAGTTGCGTGGAAAACAACCAGGCGTTCAGGGCCCGGTGGATGATGCATTCACGACACCGTTTCTCTGTGTCCGAGGTACCGGGCAGCCCTGGAATGCGGAGATGCAATCGTGGGCCGATACAAGACTGAAGGAATTTTCGGACAACTGGCATCAATACTTTCGAGGAGAGCTGCCCATTCGAAATGATACGGATGTAACGGAAGAGGACGCTCGTCACTTTAATCTGATTCTCTTCGGTGACCCAGGCAGCAACAGCTGGATCTCCAGAATCCTTCCGTCCCTTCCTCTGAAATGGACGAGAGAGCAGGTTGAATTCGGAGGTGCTGACTATTCAGCTGCCGAACACGCAGTGATCATGATTCAGCCCAGTCCGCTGTCTTCGGATCGTTATGTGGTACTCAACAGCGGGCATACGTTTGGACAAAAAGAACTGTCGTCCCTTAACTATCTGCTGTTTCCGAGACATGGAGACTGGACTGTTATTAAGATTGGCGAGAACGCTCCGCAGAAGTCCGGCTTCTTTGACGAACAGTGGTTCCCGGCAGCGACGACCAGCCCATAATGAGTCGGATCGTTTCCAGCTTCTGCATGATCCGGAGAGCGAGAGGTGTTCCCGGCTGAGTGCATCAGATCAGCTGGGGAATTGGCTGACCATGATGCAGGATGGGTACGGGGCGTCCCGAAAGGTCTTTGATCGCCTGAGTAAAGTCGATACCGAGATGTGAATAGACGGTTGCCAGCAGATCCTGAGGAGTCACACGATCCCGAATGGGATACTCACCGTGGGCATTCGTTTCACCCACAACCTGACCCATGCGCAAACCGCCGCCGGAGATCAGTGCACTAAAGGCGTGAGGCCAGTGGTCCCGGCCCAGTCCGATCTGGTCTGAGAAGTTCTTTGGAGCATGTGTCACTCGGGGAGTCCTGCCGAATTCTCCGCAGGCAATGATCATCACTCGACGATCGAGTCCTCGATCGAAGATATCATCAATGAGTGCACAGAGTGCCTGATCCATCTGTGGCAATCGCTCCCGCTGAGCGTAGTCAAGATGAAACGCGCCCGCGTGATCATCCCAGCTGAAGTGTTTTGTTGTGTCATTGGGAGCCGTGGCATCAATATTAATGACTGCCGTACCTGCTTCTGCAAGACGTCTTGCCAGCAGGCAGCTTTGTCCCCAGCGATGCCGACCATAGCGATCACGCACCTCGGGAGATTCCTGAGAAATATCGAATGCGTCGACAACTTTCCTGCTGGTCAGCATCGTGAACGCGGCCGTTCGAAATCGATCGACTCCATTCACAGAAACCAGCCGATCGATATCCTCACGAAATCCGTCGAACTGTTTTAGAAGGGACCGTCGATGGTCGAGCCGATTGTTGTCAACGCCGGTAGCCAGCTGCAGATTGTCAGGAGCAAATTCCGTTTTGGAAGGATCCCCCGTTTCGAATGCCCGATGACTGACTCCCAGATAACCCGGGTTCGTCATAAACGGGGCTTTCTGCAGCCCCACATATTGGGGCAGGCCATCAGATCGCAGACCACGTTTCCAGCCCGTAATCATGCCAAAGTCAGGGTGTTCCGATCGAGCCTGAGAGGTCGGATCGGGAACCGTGGGCGTTTTTCCGGTGAGTACCTCAATACTGCCATCATTGTGTGCCGACATTTCATGATGGAGAGATCGAATCAGAGAAAATCGATCAGCTCGCTGTGCCTGCTTTGGCATGTATTCACAAATATCCATACCGGGCACGGTCGTTGAAATCGGCTTCAGCGGTCCGCGGAATTCTGACGGTGCGTCGGGTTTCATATCCCAGGTTTCAAACTGGCTTGGACCACCCCACATCCAGAAAAGAATGACCGAGGTTTCCGGATCAGAAGAGATGCCGGCCTGAGCACGCTGAGCAAGCAGCTCCGGCAGGGTCAGTCCGCCGAGCGCCAGTGTGCCAATTCGCATGAACTCCCGCCGACGGAGGGGGCCGGCACACGGCAATCCGTATTTCGTGGCACGCGCATTTTTTAATGGCAGAGCGGATGACTGCAGAGCCGATGATCGCATACTGTCTTTTCCTGATCGCAAATTCAGGTCAGCGACCGACTGATTGAGTCTCCGACCCGGTGTTCCGGATTGGCATGTCGCTGATTCGACAATGCTAATGGGACTATCAGGCTTTCGCAAGAGGCTGGCAGGACAGTCACTGCGGCCCAGCAGGGACCTGTTGTCGGATTTTCGACGACATCAGCGGCCCGCTATTGATTTCGGCTGCGTCGCATGATCAGCAGTCCAATGATGATCATTGCACCACCAGTGATCTGTGGCAGTGTAATTTGTTCTCCCCGGAACAGCCATGCCGTAAAAATTGCGATGGCGGGAATCAGATTCTGAAAGATGGCCGCCTGTGCTGCACCGGCGTGGCGGACTCCATAATTCCACATTGCGAGCGCCAGTCCGGTCGAAAACACTCCGGAATAAACGATCGGATACCAGACCGCTCCATCGCTCAGCAGCGGCAGGCTCTGAGGGAGCGAGTGAAGTGCAATCAGTACATGAAATGGAAGTCCGATTACGGAGGCACACGCAGACAACTGAATGGGTGAAATGGCTTTCATCAGTGGTCGGCTGTAGACCGTCGCACAAGCCCAGCTGAGGGCTGCACCGAGCATAAACAGATTTCCCGCGAGGCTGCCCTTTACAGGTCCGATGGCCGTTTTACTTAACGTAACAATGAGTGTGCCGGTCAGAGCTGCCAGCAGACCGAACCAGCCCAGCCATGGCAGCTGTTCCTTTAAGAAGACTCGAGCCGCCAGTGCCGTCCACATAGGGATTGTTGCAACGATCAGTCCTGCATTGGCTGATGTCGCGCGGGAGACACCCAGCAGAAAGAGATACTGATAGATGACCGAGGCCAGTCCGGCATAAATCAGTACCTGATGAAACCGCAGGTTCGAACGAGGCCGCTGGCCGCATCGCAGTTCATTCCAGCCAAGCAGCACAAGGACAACAGCCGAAAGGGCCAGTCGCAGGGCATTAAAGGAGTACCGATCGATATGATCGAGTCCGCTCTTCATTACGGGGATGTTGACTCCCCAGATGACCGCCACACCGACGAGCGCCAGCTCGGGCAGCCATGTCTTTGCACCACCAGCGGCAGTCGCTTCAGATCGCCTTTCAGAAGTTGATGTCACTGTCGGGATGACAGGTGTCAGGGGAACTGACACTGGTCCGGGAGAGGTCGATTCCATTTCGGGGCTTTTTATGAGCGAACTGCTTTTCAAAGACAGACTGAAGGATAAACAAAGACCCGAACGGGTGGAAACGCGATTGTAGTTCTCCGGCTCCGTCCAGGCGACCGGAAGATTCTGTTTGCTGGCCGTTTCCTGGTAACCAGTATAAAACACGTCTGCTGACTGCGCTATGACACCACAAATGACTGCGGGTTCAGTAATGATCACCGTTTAGTAATCTTTGCCGTCGTATACAATTGCTTTCAGCGATTCTGATTCTGACCAGTCCGTTTCTGCATGTCGGAGATATCTATGTTTGTTCGAATGTGTTGCATTTTGCTCCTGACCAGTTCCGTACTCCTGACCAGCTCCGCTGCAATGGCGGCTGACTGGCCACAGTGGATGGGGCCGCAGCGAGACAATGTCTGGCGGGAAACCGGTATCGTTACCAAGTTCCCGGAAGGCGGCCCAAAGATTCTCTGGCGAACACCGATTGCCGGTGGTTACTCAGGCCCGGCCGTTGCGGACGGACGAGTGTACATCACTGACTATGTGACATCGCAGAATGTTAAGGTTGATAACTTTCAGCGTGAAGAATACACGGGAAATGAACGAGTTCACGGTCTTGACGAAGCCACCGGTCGTGTCATCTGGACACACGAATATCCGGTCAAATACACGGTGTCTTACCCAGCTGGTCCCCGATGTACTCCAACGGTTGACGGAGATCGCGTTTACAGTCTCGGAGCAGAAGGTCACCTGATCGCCTTCGAAGCAGCGACCGGGAAAGTGCTCTGGTCAAAGGATCTGAAAACCGAGTACGGAACGAAAGCCGCCCTGTGGGGATATGCGGCCCATCCGCTGATCGACGGTGACAAACTGCTGACTCTTGCCGGAGGTGCCGGATCGCATATTGTTGCCCTGAACAAACTCACGGGAAAGGAAATCTGGCGCAGCAGCACAGCACCTGAGCAGGGTTACTGTCCTCCAACGATTATTGAATACGGCGGGGTACGACAGCTGATTCTGCTTAAGCCCGATGCCGTCACATCGATTGATCCGGAGACTGGAAAACAGTACTGGTCGGTTCCCTATGAAGCATCGAATGGCTCAATCATCATGTCGCCACTGATGGTTGGTGAGTACCTGTATGTCGCCGGTTACAGCAATCGAAGTCTGCTGCTGAAAATGGACCCAAAAAAGCCTGCCGCTGAGGAGGTCTGGCGAGACAAAAACGGCATCATTTGTCCGGTCAATGTGCAGCCGTTTGTGATTGACGACGTCGTTTACGGCTTTGATCAGAAGGGTGTGCTGCGAGCAGTCAGAATCCCGGACGGTGAACGATTGTGGGAAACTTCCGATGTCATCGGAAAGCGACCTGCCGGATCAGAGACAGCGTTCATGGTACGCCATGAAGATCACTTCTGGATGTTCAACGAACTGGGAGAACTGGTGATTGCCCGTCTGGGGCCCGATGGTTACAGCGAAATTGATCGGGCAAAGGTGATCAGTCAGACCAATACAGCGTTCGGAAGGGATGTGGTCTGGAGCATGCCAGCCTTCGCCAATCGCCACGCATATATTCGAAATGACAGTGAAATCATTTGTGTGGATCTGGCAAAGTAAATGGCGAAAAGCAAAGCGTGATGGATGTCTTCCCACATTCATCACGCTTACATTTTTTCGGCCGGGTCCGGGTGTTCAGAGTCCCGCTGGCTGAGTGGAAATTCCGGAACGCTGAGAAGCAATGGATGGCGTCGGCGCGTTCTGTCGCCCGTTGGTATCTGAGTAACCGGACTGTTTCCACACTGGCATACTCGTCTGGCGAGTTACCGGTCCTGACTGAGCGATGTCTGCTCGATACGTATGGGTGCCGGGAATAACCAGTGGGCTGGCTCCCGTGCCCGATGCCGTTTCAAAAGGCAGAGGCTGATTGCGTGCGTTTGCCAGTTCCTGGCGAACTTCCTGCAGCCGAATTCGAGCCGCGACAAGTTCCGGATTGGCCTGCACTGCCCGTTCAAAATGCTGTTCGCAGCTTCTCAGCATACTTTCATAGGCAATCAGGCCCATGGTGTAGCTGGCCGCGCCATCACCCACGGACTGCCGAAGACAGTCCAGAGCGTCTTTGTCGAGGCCGCTGTGAGCCAGTGCTTCTCCCAGACGAAAACGAAGTTCAGGATCTGCATCGTTCGCGTCGGCTGCCGCCTGAAGAATCTGAGCAGCTTCCGGCCACTGTCCGTTTCCTGAATACACCAGCGAAAGATGAATGGCCAGCTGTGGCTGCCGAGATGCCAGTTCGGTCATTTGTGCAAGCTGCGTATCTTTCCGGTTGTCTGCTGACGGACTCAGGAATGACGTCTGATCGGGCTTCGAGCCGTCGGCCTGATTATCTTTGCGAAGAGGTTGTGCTTCTTCTCCCGTCTGAGTGATCACCAGGCAGCCTGGAAGTGTTTTCTGGATTGCCGCGACGCCTTCTGCCGTCACTGACGTTCGCATAATGTTGAGTCCCTTCAGCTGCTGCAGGGCATACAAATGCTGAAGGCCGGCATCAGAGACAGCCGTATTGTTCAGTGACAGGTATGTCAGCTTTTTCCATGCCGACGCCTGAGTGAGTCCGTCGCTCGTGATTTTTGTACGCGAAACGTCCAGAAGAAGCAGATTTTCAAGGGACGACAGCCTCCTGAGACCTGTGTCACTGATCGCTGTACCCTTAAGCTTCAGAGAACGGAGCGACGAAATCTGCGTGATGGCGGAGAGTCCGCTGTCGTCAATGGATGTGCCGGTCAAATCGAGCGTCGTTAGTGTCGTCAGAGTTGCCAGCTGCTGCCACTGCAAATCCTTCACATCGGTAAACGACAGGTCAATTGTAGTCGGCTCTCCCTGTTCATTGCGTTCGATTCCGCCGCCGAGTGCAGCGATCACGGCAAAAACATCTTCCGAGATTTCCGCGTCCGTGTTTGCTTCCTGAGAAATTTGCGGCTCATCGGATTCTGGTGCTTCATAGGGAATCTCCGGCAGCTGCGTTACTGAAGCCGAAGAGTCTGCCGACGGATCATCCGTCATCGGCGGTTCGATCTCCGCGGTCTCCGCTGAGCTGTCCGGGGGTAATGGAGTTTCCTGCGAGTCGTCAAACTGTGGAGTCGGCAGGGGAGCCTGCGAGACCGAAGCTGCGGGACGAGACATTCCCGCGCTAATCACCGGTCGGACTGACCGCGAGCGTTCCGGCGTCTGGCACCCGCTCAGCAGCAGTCCGCCGCTCAGAAAAAGCGTTCCAAGAGTCAGGTGTGGCCGGTACGTCACCACATACTTTGCAGTCAGTTTCGCCATTTCTTTACATCCTTGTTGCTGACTCAGGGTTAACACCCATACTACCGTCAGCAGGCCAAATGGAATCCCTTCAGAGAGAAGGTTCGGGAAATCCACGTTCAAATCACGAGCCACGTTTGACGAAATCAGGGTCCTCTTCGAAAGCACCAGCCGGGCGGTATTAAACATGTGGAAGGGACGGAAGAAGCATTGAAGTCATGTCGTACCGATTCCAGCGAATTCAGCGGTCTCAACATGCGGCAGTCCGGCATCACAACAGTCAATATCGCAGGATGCGGGCGCATCGGGGATATCCGTCATAATCTCCCGGCATCATTTTTTCGGCGTTCGTGAAGCCGGGAGCATCCCTTGTGGCACAAACTCACCCCAATTGCATAGTCGCTACTTCAGTTCCTTCAGCATGGACTAATCTGCAATTGTGTCCCTGACAGAAGCCGCTGCGCGCCGTGACCTGATTTAGTCCGGAAATCTGAAGATGTATCTTATTCTGCTGCCTGTGATTTTGTGTGGTGGGGCCGTTCTGAACAGCCTGCCGCCTGGTACCGTTATTCCGAATGTATCGACGGCGCTGACATTGCTGAAAATGCTTCAGGAGACGTCGGTTGATGCTGCGCCTGCAGAGACCCCTGCGGATGACATTAATTCGTTCAACGCAGAAATTGAAGAGAATCTGCCTGACGGCAGCATTGTTCCGCTGAAAAATTTCCCGGCCCTGCCCGGCTCCGTGTATCAGATTACCGGAGGCAACACCCGGAATGCATTCGAAGTCGATGGCAGCACCGGCGTACTGACGATTACAGACGGACGGTCGCTCAATTTTGAAGTCACTCCCGAGTTTCGCCTCGAAATTACGGCTGAGCAGACAGACCCTGACGCGGATCAGTTTCGTGAGGAGTTCATCGCGTCTCTGCTGGAATCGGGTGCAGCTCCGAATAATCTTCCGGCGATTTCAAAGAGCCGGCAGGTGTTTCATGTCCTGATCCAACTTCGTGATAATCCTGAAGCTCCCTCATTTCAGAAACAGCATCTGTCCATTGATGAAAACAGCCAGCCTCACACAGTACTGGGAGCGGTTACCGCTTCCGACGAAGATAAAGACGATCGCCTCACATACTCAATTGTTTCCGGGAATGAGGGAAGCCGATTCGAAATTGATGAATCCACCGGAATGCTGCGGATCGGAAATGCAGTACCGGATTTTGAACAGCGATCGGAGTTTCAGTTACATCTGCGCGCTGTCGATCGAAACGGACTTTCCGCCAATGCGCAGATCAAAGTCAGTGTCACGGATACCAATGAGCCTCCTCGGCTCGAAAATTCAACTGTGAATCTTTCTCCGGTGCCTGTCAGTGGCGACTTCGTCGGGCGCATTGCTGCCGTGGATCCTGACTGTGAAGACAGTCTGACTTACCATCTGACTGACGATCCTTCCGATGGTGGCTTCTCTCTGGACGCTTTCAGCGGAGATCTTCGGATCTGTGACCCGCTTAAAATACAACAGTGGAACCCGGGGGAATACCGGCTGACAGTGCAGGCAACAGATCGGGAGGGTATGACCTGTCAGGCAGTCGTCACATTACAAAAGCCGACTCCATCGGCCGCTCCCGCACTCATGGCCAGTCTTCCTGAATCCGGCACTGTGCCGCAAAACAACCCGGCCGAGGCGCTGCCGGCCACAACAGCAGACACTGGCGACGCAGGGATTTCTGAGGCTGCTGTCAGCGTCAATGCTGGCGGAATGCAGCTGATTCTGATGGCCGCGGGACTTTTACTTTGCGGCATTTCACTCCCACTCTGGCTGCTCTGTCGGAGGAAGAGGGAGACCTCTGGTCAATTCAATGACGGAGAAACGATTGAGCAGGATGAAGAAGCACGGAACAGGCAACTTTCAGCAGCAGCTGATAATCTTCAGAAGTCAGCTATCGATCAGGAAACCGGACGTCAGGTCAGTGACGTGGAACAACGCCTGCTTCTGGAAATTGAGCAGCTGCGGCTGGAATTGCTGCGGGTTCAGCAGGCATCGCATTTGCGGACATCGGCTTTGGAGCAGCAGAACAAAGAGTATGCAGATTGTACTGAAGTGCTGGAAGCGGAGCTGTCCCGGGCTCGCGAGGGCCTCAAAAAGGCCGCAGAAATTGTCAGCAAAAACCAGGCATTCGAAGAAGAAATCAGAAAACTTCGTTCAGAGGCTGAAGAACGCCGTCAGATCATCGAATCGCTGAAGCATCGGCTGGAATACGTAACGGCGTCTGCGGACGGCCCGCCGGAACCGATAACTCACTCCAGTGAAGGGGTCAGTGCCCGGTTTGACAGCTCAGATCCCTGGGACAACTTTACCGAAGACGATGAGTACCGAAAATACGAATCGTTTTCAGAATCCACTGACCGTCCTTTTTCAGCACGGGAAGAATCTTCACTCAGTAACAGCGAACATCTGGATGCTCGACATCGTCTTGAACGAGCGAAAGAAGATCTTGTTCACTCGCTTCCGGCATGGTACACGGGATCCGCACCGGTGATTGCCGACAGGGCGGATGAAGAACCATCCCCTGTCTCCGAAACTCAGCCTTCGGAATCCGGGAACATGGCGGGAATCAGCAATCTGCGAGCCGAGCTGGCCGGCCTGTTTGATTTGAAGAAGAGGGCCGGGTTTTCCGATGCCGGATTGAAAGCTGCGCCGCCAATCGAACCTGCAGAACTTTCGAGGGCCGAGGAATCGGAAGTCGACAATGACGTGCGGCACTCATCTGTTTCGAACGAGTTTGATCACTTCAGTGCCAAACCTGAAGATGAACACGATGATTATGTCCGGCAGTACATGTCAAAACTTCTGAACAGGAAGGACGATCCGGCTGCGATCAGTGCTTCTCAGATTCAATCGGAAGGCGGCCATTTATCGGATGCTGAGCGGCAGGCCAACGATCGCCGGACCGGTGACCGGCGAGCCAGCGACCGACGGAATGGGGGAGACAGTACCGCAGATCCTTCAGTACCACGACCGAAAATTGACGTCGTTTCACTTCGTCACAAGACCAACTCTTTCCGTGAAATCGCCCTCCATTCAGCAGAAAAGGCGCTGGCAACTCATACGCTGCGGAAGGCCAGAAGTGGGCTGACGGTTCGATTCCTGCTTCTGGCAGTGCTCGTCATTTCGGCTCTGGTCTTCGGAACGGCGAGTGTGCTCAACGTCATGCAGGTGCCATTGCTGAACTGGCTGATGGGCGTGCTGATTGTGGGCTCACTGGGGGAACTTGCCGTGAGACTGCACCGACTTTACTGGCCGAGGAAAATCAGCACTGCAACGAAGCTGGCCTCCGGCTCAGACGATGTACAGACGACTGCAGAGGCGAACCAGAAGCTTCGTCATACGGATATCAGCGGCCCGGCAGCCGGGATCTGATTGCCAGCCCGTCGGGAGAACACAGTTTCGCTGCCGGCGAATTGCTGGATTGAACCGTTAAGAATCGGTAGACTTTGTGCCTGCCATTTCACCATCGGGTCAGTATTCACCGAAATACTGACCATGACGGATCATCCCGCAAATATCTGACAGCATTGCCATCCCAAATGACTACAACGTCGTCTGATCCTGGGTCGTCTTCCGCAAATGAGTCAGCTCGCCGTGCTTACTGGGCTGAGCAGATGCAGCAGGGGTATGAGCTGGTTCAGCGAGTGCTGCCGTTTGAAGTTCGGGAGTGTGGTGAAGGCTTCGCGTCGATTCCCGATGCGGCCACTGCTGCCGGGGTGGAAATGCTTTTCTCCACTTCCAAAATTGCGGGTGATCTGGATCGCGTGTTCTTTATACGGGAACGGCTGGTCAGTGACGTGATAGCTCTGGGTCGCGCAATGAATGAACGGGGATGGATTCTGAAAGTTGAGGACGGATATCGATCTCTGGAGATGCAGGGGCAGCTGGTTCGGAAACCTGAACTGTTCGATGCGATTTTGCAGAAATGCATCTGGGAATATGGTGGCCAGATTCCTCCAACAGAACTGGTCTTTCGGCGAGCAATGGTTCTGATAGCCAATATTCCAAAGGTTGGCACTCATATGTCAGGTTCGGCGATCGACATTTCTGTTTTTCGCCGTGACGACGGCACTGAAATCTGGAGAGGAAATCATTATCTGGAGATGAGTGAGCGAACTCCGATGCGGTCACCTTTTGTGGAACCGGAGTGGCTGGCGAACCGTCTGGAGATTATGACGCTGGTTGAATCGTTTGGTTTCGTGCATTTCCCTTTTGAGTTCTGGCACTACAACAAGGGAGATGCAATGGGCAATTTGCTGACAGGAAAAAATGTACCGGCAGAATATGGGCCCGTACACTGGGACCGGGCATCAAACCGCGTAACCGCCTGTGATGATCCAATGACCCCGCTGAATCCTCTGAACATTATCGAGCAGGAAATTGTAGCGGCGATCCGACGTGCTCAAAAAAATTCCTGATCCTTTGAGATTGGGATCTGGGGCCATAATGAACTCTAAACAGATTCGTGTACCGCTGATTCGAAGATATCTTGTACCGTTTGACCCCAAACGAGTACCTCATCTGTTCACCGATGTTCTCGTCATCGGTGGAGGGATCGCCGGAATTCGCGCGGCACTCGCGGTTGATCCTTCACTTCGAACGGTCGTTGTGACCAAGGACGCGCTGCAGCATTCCAACAGTGCCTACGCCCAGGGTGGTATTGCGGGGGTGCTTGATCCTCTGGATGACTTTGCCAGCCACGTGAGCGACACGATCAGTGCGGGCAAGGGCCTGTGCCATCCGGACGTTGTGGAACTTGTGATTCGTGAAGCGCCGGAACGCATTCGGGAACTTATCTCTTACGGAGCCGAATTTGACAAGGTGGACGGTCAGCTCGCACTGACTCTTGAGGGTGGCCACAGTCATGCTCGGGTTGCTCATGCACTGGGTGATGCAACTGGCCAGGAAGTCATGCGTGCGATGAACCGGCGGGCGAGCGAGGCGCCACACATTGATCTCTGGCAAAAGACCTTTACCATTGATTTGCTCACCTGTGACGGTGTTTGCCGGGGAGCACTGGTCTGGAACGCCAGCCATGGCCGAACGTTTGTGTGGTCAAAACAGACCATTCTGTGCACCGGAGGGGCTGGCGCCATCTA
This sequence comes from Fuerstiella sp., assembly GCA_022843805.1. GTDB lineage: Bacteria > Planctomycetota > Planctomycetia > Planctomycetales > Planctomycetaceae > F1-80-MAGs062. The sequence continues at coordinate 61,299 of JALHMY010000038.1, read as the reverse complement.
TCGTGAAACAACAAATCCTCAGATTGCCACTGCCGATGGCCACGCCCTGGCCTTTCGTGCCGGCTGTGAGGTGCGTGATATGGAATTCATGCAGTTTCATCCGACAGTGCTGTATATCGCCGGCAGTTCCCGCTATCTGATATCGGAGGCCGTGCGGGGCGAGGGGGCGACGCTGGTGGACTGCAACGGACATCGATTTATGTTCGATTACAATCCGGCAGGCGAACTGGCTCCGAGAGACGTCGTCAGTCAGGCGATCACGCATCAGATGGCCAAAACGTCTCATCCGTGTGTTTATCTGGACCTGTCGCATATCAATGCGGACCATGTTCGGAAAAGGTTCCCTCATATTCGCCGGGTTTGTGCGGACTTTGGACTGGATCTCACAACGGATCGGGTGCCAGTTCGTCCGGGGGCACACTATATGGTCGGTGGCGTCACGACAGACCTGGACGGTCGAACGAATCTGCCCGGACTGTGGGCCGCGGGTGAAGTCACATCAACAGGCTTACATGGTGCCAATCGGCTGGCGAGCAATAGTCTGCTGGAGGGAGTCGTGTTTGGACTGCGATGCGGGCAAAACGCATCCGCCGCCGCGGCTTCGCAGCCAGATGACTTCACTGCACCGAGAATCCCGTCAGTCGTTCATCCTCGCCGCTCGGACGGCGATGAACAACTGGATCTGGTGGACATTCGCAATGCTCTGAGAAGTCTGATGTGGCGAAATGTTGGCATTAGCCGCAATGAGCATGACCTGAATGCTGCGAGGCAGCAGCTCGACTTCTGGGCCAACTATGTTTGTCGTCGAGACCTTGCTGAACCAGCAGGATGGGAACTGCAGAACATGATGCTGATCGGCAGGGTAATGACTGCAGCTGCCCTGGAACGCCGTGAGAGCCGCGGTGTGCATGCTCGCAGTGATTTCCCGGAAACCAGTGATTCCCAGCGACATCACATTTGCGTGACTGCAGAAACGGGAGACGATCAATCCTGATTCTGAAAAGCAGCAGCGAAGAGCAAACAGACCAGCTGGGCCAGAAGCTGGCGGCTGTTTTAACCCCGGGACTGACCATTGCTCTCAGCGGAGAACTGGGTTCAGGGAAGACCCGATTCGTACGAGCGTTATGTGCGGGTCTTGGCGTGGACACGGATCGCGTGAACAGTCCGACGTTTGTTTTGATGCAGCTTTACACTGATGGTCGAATCCCGGTTGCTCACTTCGATACGTATCGGCTGGCTGACGTGGAAGAATTTCTGGCCATCGGTGCCGATGAATTTCTGCAGAGCGGCGAGTATCTTTGTCTGATCGAATGGGCAGATCGTGTCGCCGAAATTCTGCCGAATGATCGGCTCAGTCTGACGATTACTCAAACAGCTCCTTTGTGCCGCACTTTTACCTTTTCCGCTGGCGGCCCGCGGTCGGCCACCATTCTCAGTGAGCTCGCGCGCGGCTGAAATTAAGGACCGCCAGGAAAACCTGTGTGCACTGCGCGTTTTGGTTGCTTTTCACGCCAGGAGCGAGGAGCAGCGGCAGATGGGAGGGCAAAGCTCCTGCTGAGCCGAGAAGCAGAAGGGAGGGCGAAGCTCCTGCTGAGCCGAGAAGCAGATGGGAGGGCGAAGCTCCTGCTGAGCCGAGAAGCAGATGGGAGGGCGAAGCTCCTGCTGAGCCGAGAAGCAGATGGGAGGGCGAAGCTCCTGCTGAGCCGAGAACGGCTCGGCAGGAGCCTCGCCCTCCCGGTAAAGAGAACGGCTCGGCAGGAGCCTCGCCCTCCCGGTAAAGAGAACGGCTCAGCAGGAACCTCACACTCCCGGTAAAGAGAACGGCTCAGCAGGAGCCTCGCCCGCCCGGTAAAAACAATTTTTTTGCCGCTCGCCTTTATCCGCGTTTCTTCGGAAGTTTCCGGAATACTCTGTTGCGCTTTGGCAAGGGACGTTATTTGCTGAACAGGGCAGCAACATTTTCTGCTTCAGGAATCGAAGTGTATTTGCACCGGGTGGCAATTCCAGGCCGGAGAAAAGATTTTTTCGACGAAAGATTCAAAGCGATGCAGATCAGGATAATTGCGTTCTTAGGGCTGATATTTGCCGCATATTCAGGACAATCGCATGCTGGAATCGTCTTGAGCCGTGCGGCTTTGAATGGAACGGATTTCGTGGATTGGGGTACGCTTGGCCCGGCAGAACTCCAGCCAAATGTCCCCAATCCATCAGCCTTTACGTCGAATGGAGGAATCGATGGGTTCGTAAGTGTGACAACAGGCGACCCAGTTGGTCGGCGAGACCAGGATATCGCCAATGTGCAGCATTTCTGGAGCGGCAACTTTAACCCAGGAGACCATCTGCTTTGGACAGCCACGGACAAGTCGGGCCCGAATTCTGTGATGATGGTTCTTGCTTTTGGATCGCAGGGAATCACTCGCGGTGGCGCACAGATTCAGCCGAGCTACACAGGTGCAGAATTTGTTGCGAGAATTTCTGCGTTTGACTCGAATGACGTTTTGCTCGGAACTTACACAAGACTTGGCGTTAGCAACGAGGGATATGACAACTCGGCGATCTTTCTGGGAGTTGAGGGACTTGGGATTATCCACAGGATTGAATTCAGCCTGGATTCCGCGCCAGGCGGCAACACAGGAGGTTTCGCGATCAATCAGTTTGACTTCTCGGCCGCGGCCACGGCAGTCCCGGAGCCATCTTCGCTTGCACTGTACGGTATCGGTGCCGCAGGTCTTTTCATTGCAACTGCTCGACAGCGTCGAAATACACCGCCAGTCTCCGTGTAAATCGTGCGCCCGGAAAACAGTCACGTGTTCGAGATAAGGCCACCAGTCACCGAGCGTCTGCTATCCTCTGCAGGGTCCCGGGCTGCCGAGTCAGGGAATTATTCCAGATCATAAAGTTCGTCGCGTCGCTGGGGATCCTGCAGGTTCCCATCAGTCACGAAACCCAGCCTCTTTTTGGTCATAAGGTCGGCTTGCTCAGCTGTCAGCCAGTTATCCCCCGGCACTTCGACATGCGACGCAAACGAGCGGCTTTCGACGTGGCCATCGAGGAATGCAACGTTGGCGGTGTCCAGATGACGAAAGTGCACAGTGGGAAAGTTATTACTGGGAGGGTCCAGCAGCCAGTTCTCTTCAAAACTGAACGCTGGCGGAGAAAACGTGGTCATTCGCACCTGAGCACTGTCAGCAAAGACAATTGTCTGAGTTGTCTGCCGAACATCGCGAAACTGACGGGTTAACGGCTTGCGGCTCAGTTGTGCCTCCCATGTCGGTGGCAGCCATTCGACTCCGGAACTGCGCGAAAGATAATAGCCGTTGAAGCCAAAGCCGGAGGCAGGACGCCCAAAGCGGACCGTATCCATCTGAGCCGGACCAAAATTCGGACACTGGAAGGATTCGTAACTCGTCTCCATAAATGAACTGAGCGGACCGCGTTCAAAATGCAGCTGTTTCTGCGGATCGGCCTGAGCATAATCGAGTGTGCCGAACCAGAACTGTGCGGTTCCCTGCCCTCCGGAAAAGGTCCGCAGGTAATTCAGCCGCTGCTGGTCTTCGATGACGTAGGGGATCAGATGTTCGCGATACACGTCTGCATAATTGTGTACAGCCAGCACCAGTTGCCTGAGCCGGTTTTTGCACTGAGTACGACGGGCTGCTTCACGAGCCTGCTGGACGGCTGGCAGCAGCAACCCTACAAGAACGGCAATGATGGCAATCACCACAAGCAGTTCAATCAGCGTAAACCCGGACCGCCTGCGGCGACCCCAGATCCCTGCGGTTGTCATGAACGAACGGACAGACGCGACATCATCGGGAGCTGAACGAGCGACAGGAAGGTCAGAAGACGGTGGCACTGGAAGACTCCCGGCAGAAAAGGAACGAAACCTCTGCTTCAATGGAGTCATCACGCGAAAAAATTCTGCGGCGCAGGAAGCCTGATGCAGGACCTGCAAAAGGCACATGAAGTGTCAAAAACAACAGCCTCTGAACCGACCACTTCAGTTTCGTGAGACTGCAGTTAGGTAAGGGGCTGTCAGACAATAAGTGTCGCCTTTTGCTCCGCAAAAGGAAGCTCTTTCGCGGAGCGAAAGGCGACTATGGCGGTAACTTATTGTTTTCCAGGTCCTAACAATGCACTCTTACGCCGTACAAAAATTGTCGCCAATAACGCCCTTCCGCGAAGGCAATATTTGCTGGCATTTCAGGCAGGTCTTCTGGCTTTCGGATCATACCGGACACTGCGCCTTCCCACGATTGGCTGAAACGTGACGGAGCCACGAATGACAGTCTTCGCAGTGGACTAATGCAGTACCGGTCCCCGATTACAGCGGCGGGACCGCAACGGCTTCCTGAGTCTGAACAAAAGCGGCGTCCTTCGGAGCCCGTCTGCACAGATTCATACCGTTTTCCCTTTTCACTGGCACCAACAGGCCATTGAAGGACTGTCTGCCAGCACCTGAAATGAACTCCTGTAATTTAGTCAAACCAGAGCGAATCACAAGTGCTTTTGCCCGATTTGCTGACTGTTTTCCGGAACCCATTTTTCGGAACCGATGAGGCGATCGGCGGCGATCATCGAAATTACAGTCAGCAGACGGCAGGCCGATTTCCATTAGTGCGGCGAGGCGAATAGAATCTCTCGGGCAAATTGACTGCTATCAAACATGTGTGGTCAGTTTGCCGTCACATTCCGGCGCACGGCACAATTTTTGATGGCACTCTGTCTGACGGCATCCCAATGGAAGAAGCAATTCGCAAAGCGCGAGTCCTGATTGAAGCGATGAGCTGGATTCAGCGTTTTCGGGGACGATATGTGGTGGTCAAGCTGGGCGGAAGTACTCTGGACGATCAGACAGCGGTCGACAGTCTGCTCACCGATGTGGTCTTTATGGCGGCAGTGGGCATGAAGCCTGTGGTTGTTCACGGGGGAGGCAAGGCCATCAGTGCGGCGATGTCCGAAGCCGGGATTGTGCCACGGTTTGTCGCGGGGCGTCGCTACACAGACAACAAAACGCTGCAGATTGCGTCACACGTGCTGGTGGAAGACATTTGCCAGTCGATCGTCGACCGAATCAGTCGAAATGGTGCACGTTCCACGGGACTGCATTTCGGAACAGAGAACGTACTGACTGCCGAAAAGCTGACGCTGAAAGATGAAACCGGCCAGCCGATTGATCTGGGGCATGTGGGGACTGTCACTGACGTTGATGTGGACACTTTGGTACGGGTTTGCTCCACGGGCACAATTCCGGTCATTCCCTGCATTGCGCTTAGTGAATTCGGACATCGCCTGAACGTCAATGCGGATACTGCTGCTGCGGCAATTGCTCGAGCTTTGTCTGCGGAAAAGCTCATTTTCCTGAGTGATATTCCTGGAATCCTGACGGATCGAAGTAACCCGGCGTCACGACTTTCTCATGTCACGGGAAATCAGGTTCGTGCCATGATTGCGGACGGTACGATTGCCGGAGGAATGGTGCCCAAAGTTGAGGCTGCTCTGGATGCCCTGGATGCAGGCGTCCGAAAAGTGCACATTGTGGATGCCGCGATGCCACATTCCGTCCTGCTGGAAATCTATTCGGATACCGGAGTCGGCACGGAAATCGTTACCTGAAGAAAATCGTGACCTGAATTCTCGTAACGAGCGTTCTGTTTTTGTGTCACAGGGATCGGTGTGTCGCAGGGATCGGTGTGTCGCAGGGATCGGTGCCGTCTCGCACATTTCCCTGACAAGTGATATATTCAAGTGTTTCGTACATCGTCAGTGTTCGGTCAGTATTTGCAGGTTATCAGGGTTGCTTGAATGACGCAGGTTGCTTCTTCCAAAAGCCAGTCCATTATTGATCTCTTCGATCGGTACGTCATTCCGAACTACCGTCGGCTTCCCATTGCTCTGGTTGGGGGTGAAGGATCGTACGTGCGTGATGCGGACGGAAATCGTTATCTGGATCTTTTTCCTGGCTGGGGCTGCAACATACTCGGATATTCTCCACCGGCGGTGGTGAAGGCGATTCAGGAGCAGGCTGCCCGGCTCATTCATGTGCCCAACACCTGGTACATTGAAGAGCAGGGACTTTTTGCAGAATTCCTGTGCACTCGAAGTTTCGGAAAGGCATTTTTCTGCAACAGTGGTGCCGAAGCGAATGAAGCGGCCATCAAACTCGCTCGACTGCATGGCTCCGCGGACGGTCGATTCCGAATCATTACTTTTGAACATGGTTTTCATGGTCGGACATTTGGTGCGCTCACTGCGACGGCCCAGCCCAAATACCACGAAGGGCTTGGCCCGATGATGGCGGGCTTCCGTTACGCCCGAATGAACGACCTGGAGGGGGTTAAGAATCTGGTCGACAACGAAACGTGCGCGATCATGATTGAGCCGATTCAGGGAGAAGGGGGCGTCAGGATTCCGGAGCCCGGTTTCCTGCAGGGCCTGCGGGACCTGTGTGACGAAAAAGGACTTCTGCTGATTTTCGATGAGGTGCAGACCGGGATGGGACGCACGGGAACCTGGTTTGGCTGGCAGCAGACCGGAGTACAGCCCGATGTACTGACGATGGCGAAGGGTCTTGCGGGCGGGGTGGCCTGTGGAGCCATGATATGTCGTGACGAATTTGCTGCCGACCTGCGTCCAGGGATGCATGCCAGTACTTTTGGAGGAAACTCGCTTGCAATGGCAGCCGGGCTGGCAACCGGAAAGACCATCGAACGAGAAGGACTGCTTGATCATGTCCGTGTACTGGCTGAATCGACTCGGCTGCAGCTGGAGCAGCTGAAACAGAAGTTGCCGATCATTCAGGAGGTACGAGTCTGCGGCATGATGATTGGCATAGAACTTTCCATTCCGGCCGCCCCTGCGGTGCAGCGTTGTATGGAAAAGGGTGTGCTGATTAATGCCACGCAGAATACTGTTGTACGCCTGTTGCCGGCACTGAATATTCGGGCAGATGAATTGTCTGATGGTCTGGAAGTTGTCTGTGGGGTTCTGCAGGAAATGGCTGAAGAGTCCTGATGGTCTGAATGGCGGAATCCCATTCAGGGGAGGGATTCCCCTGTTCAGGCAAGTCGAATTTTCCCCGCCTGTCACTGATCCGGTCTGTCGCTTTTTTTGTGCCGAAGTGTGAGAATAGGGACGCGTGATTCTTCCCCCATACCCAAAGCTGTGTCAGAAAGATCTGTACAACAATGGCCTTTGTCACTTTGTCCGTACTTGAAGGGCTGGAGCGGGGGCGAATCTTTCGTAATCTGGAAACTCCGGTCACGATTGGCCGGGAAGAAGACAACACTGTTCAGCTGAATGATGAACGAGTCAGTCGTCTTCACGCCAAACTGCAGGAAGACCAGGGACAGGTCATTTTTACAGATTTGCACAGTACCAATGGCAGCCGCGTCAATGGTCATCCGGTTCAGCTGAGAGTACTTCGGCCGGGTGATCATTTGCAGATCGGACGATGTACACTGCTGTTCGGAAGTGAAGAAGAAATTTCCCGGCGCGCGAAACGGCTGGGGGTTGAGGTTTCCGCCCTGCTCCCATGGCAGGGGCCGTCGTCCAGATCAGTACCAGCCGGCGGGCTTGAGGATGCAGAGTTCAGTCTGTCAGAAAACCTGAATCCTGAACAAATGATGTCGCCGCTGTTTTTTGGTGAGCGGCCTGCTTTGCCACCTGTTCTGGGAGCGGGACAGCGCGCTCGAATCGCCGATGTTCTTGCCTATATCCATGAACAGCTGAATTCGATCGTTCATGCCGGGCGAGAATCGTCAGAAGCGTCGGATGGGCAAATCCAGGTGGCGTGGGAACGCTGGCAGAGTCTGCTTTTGCTGCAGCGGGATCTGGCCCTGTGGCTGTCAGACGTGGCTAATCCCGATTCGAATGCCTGAAAACAAATCGGCGGGGATTGTCTCAGGAACGAAAAAGCGAGGAAAAACCCTCGCAGTTCCTGCGAGATATCCATGATTGTTCAGCTGTTTCGGCAACTTCAGCATCCAACGCGCTCGGACTTCTTGAACGCAGCCGATTTCCTGGTACCCTGTTCACGATACTGCGCGGTTCGACGCCTTTTACTGTTGCTGCAGGCGATTCGCGGCTCCTTCGGATTTTCCCTCCGAGACATTCTGCGAATTTTCTGCGCGCCGGGTCGGCCGCATTTAAATGACGTTGCGATCAGAGATGGATTGTGCGGACCTAAGGATGACCGAGCGTGCCACGGCGAGACGACATTAAGAAAATTCTGATTATCGGTTCCGGGCCCATCGTGATTGGTCAGGCCTGTGAATTTGACTATTCCGGAACTCAGGCTTGTAAAGCACTCCGGGAAGAGGGCTACGAAGTGGTGCTGGTGAATTCCAACCCGGCAACCATCATGACTGACCCGGAAACCGCCGACCGCACCTACATTGAGCCAATTACCTGGCAATATGTCGAAAAAATTATTGAGCGGGAACGTCCTGACGCACTGCTTCCCACGCTGGGAGGTCAGACAGGACTCAACACGGCCATGGAACTGGCTCGCCGTGGTATCCTCGACAAATACAAATGTGAAATGATCGGTGCGCGCGAAGAGGTGATTAAGCGTGCTGAAGAACGCGATACGTTTAAGCAGATTATGCTGCAGATCGGACTGGATGTTCCTCGAAGTTTCGTGGTCCGGAATATTGATGAAGCTCAGGAAGCTGTCAGGGAAATCGGGCTGCCGATCATTATTCGAGCCAGCTTTACGCTGGGTGGGACAGGCGGCGGAATCGCCTACAACATCCGAGAGTTCGAAGAAAAGGTTCGCCATGGACTGGCGATGTCTCCCATCACCGAAATCCTGCTGGAAGAATCCATTCTCGGATGGAAAGAATACGAAATGGAAGTGATGCGTGACTGCGCCGATAACGTAGTCATCATCTGCTCCATCGAGAACTTTGATGCAATGGGTGTGCATACTGGTGACTCCATCACTGTTGCACCTGCCCAGACTCTGACCGACAAAGAGTATCAGCGAATGCGGGATGCCACGATCGCTGTAATGCGGGCGATTGGAGTCGAAACGGGCGGATCAAATGTGCAGTTTGCGATTAATCCGGACGATGGACGGATGGTCGTCATTGAAATGAATCCTCGAGTCAGTCGTTCCAGTGCACTGGCCTCCAAAGCCACCGGATTCCCGATCGCCAAGATCGCTGCCAAGCTGGCGGTGGGTTATCGGCTTGACGAGATCCCCAATGATATTACTCGCGAAACACTGGCCTGCTTCGAGCCAACCATCGATTACGTGGTTACCAAAATTCCCCGCTGGACATTCGAAAAATTCCCGGAGGCTGATCCAACTCTGACGGTGCAGATGAAATCCGTCGGTGAAACCATGGCGATTGGCCGTACGTTCCGCGAATCACTGCAAAAGGCTCTGCGAGGTCTGGAAATTGGCCACTTTGGACTGGGCGGCGGAAAGAAGGATTTGTGGGGTACCGCCCGTCAGCCACAGCGGGATGAAATTCAAAGCAAACTGTCGACACCGAACGCCGAACGAATCTTCTTTATTCGCTATGCTCTCAAGGATGGATTCACTGTAGAAGAAATTCATGGTCTTACCGACATCGATCCGTGGTTCCTTCGCAATATCGAACAGCTCCTTAAGCTGGAAGAACGAATCCGACAGATCGGCCGACTTGAAGACGTCAGTTTTGATCTGATGCGGGAAGCCAAGCGAAATGGGTTCTCAGACGAGCAGCTCGCCGGATGGTGGGATGCATCCCAGATGGATGTGCGCAAATTCCGCACTCAGATGGGCATCGTGGCCACATTCAAACAGGTGGATACCTGCGCGGCAGAATTTGAGGCTCACACGCCTTACTATTATTCAACCTATGAACAGGAAGATGAAACTCCCGCGAAAAAGCCGGGAACGAAGCGAATTATGATCCTCGGAGGGGGCCCGAACCGCATTGGGCAGGGCATCGAGTTTGACTATTGCTGCTGCCAGGCGGCTTTCGCCCTTGATGAACTGGGAATCGAAAGCATCATGGTGAACTCCAATCCGGAGACCGTGTCGACCGACTATGACACATCGGATTACCTGTTCTTTGAGCCGCTGACAACCGAGGACGTCCTGAATATCTGTGACCGAATGCAGCCAGACGGGGTCATTGTTCAGTTCGGTGGTCAGACACCACTGAACCTTGCCCGAGGTCTTGAAGCGGCTGGCGTCAACATCATTGGCACCAGTCCTGACATGATTGATGCGGCGGAAGACCGGGAGCGTTTTCAGGCAATTCTTGAACGTCTGAACCTGCGACAGCCTCCCAATGGTATCGCTACCAATACGGAAGGAGCCCGAAAAGCGGCCGATCGAATTGGCTATCCGGTTCTGGTCAGACCCAGCTATGTTCTGGGCGGTCGCGCGATGGAGATCTGTTACGACGAACCTTCGCTCGTGCGATATATGATCGAAGCGGTTGATGCATCACCCGAAAAGCCTGTGCTCATCGATAAGTTTCTGGAAGATGCAATTGAAGTTGATGTGGATGCAATCTGCGACGGAGTGACCACGCTGATCGGTGGCGTGATGGAGCACATTGAGGAAGCCGGAGTTCACTCGGGCGACTCCGCGTGTGCGCTCCCGCCACACTCGCTTCCCGCATCAGTCATTGCAGAGATTAAAGACGCCACGCGGTCGCTCGCCAGTGCACTTCAGGTGCGCGGGCTGATGAATATTCAGTTTGCCGTGAAGGTTGATGGTTCGCAGTTTCACGTATACATACTGGAAGTGAATCCCCGGGCAAGTCGTACCGCACCATTTGTCTCAAAGGCCACAGGGCGGTCGCTGGCTCGGATTGCAGCAAAAGTCATGGCAGGTCAGTCGCTGATCTCTCAGGGAATCACTGAGGAGATTGTACCCAAATACACATCTGTAAAGGAAAGTGTGTTCCCGTTCAGTCGATTCTCCGGTGTTGACATTGTGCTGGGACCGGAAATGCGTTCAACCGGTGAAGTGATGGGCATTCATGAAGAATTCCCGATTGCCTTCGCAAAATCTCAGATCGCTGCGGGGGCAAAAATGCCTCTTCAGGGGCGAGTCTTCATCAGTATGGCTGCCGGTCATAAGAGCCGCATGATCGATTCTGTGCGGCGACTGCGGGAGATGGGCTACCAGATTGCGTGTACCAGCGGCACGGCTCGCGTGTTTCAGGAAGCCGGCCTGGATGTGGAAGTGGTTCGCAAGCTTCAGGAAGGGCGCCCCAATCTGCTGGACCTGATGGCCAATGGCGAAATCCATATGATCTTCAACACACCCAGTGGCAAAGGTGCTCGTACTGACGAAGGCCGTATTCGCGCCGCTTCGGTGGCTTACGGAGTTCCCTGCGTGACAACCCTTCCAGGCTGTCTTGCGATCGTGGACGCTCTGGCCGCACTTCAGGAGCAGCCCCTGCCGCAGGTCACTGCTCTGCAGGACTGGATACGACGATAGAAGACAGCCTTCGCACTCAGCACGGGGTGTTTTCGTTTCGTCAACACACAGCAGAGGGTTACGATCAACCAGGGATTCAGGAGGCGATCAGCCGCACAGTTCTGGCTGGGATCAGCGGACTTTGGCTGCTGCACTCCTGCAGCAGTCTTTGTTCTGGTACACTGCCGCTCGCCGAAGTCACTGAAACCTCGCGGATCAGCAAAGGAGTCTGCTGTGAACTCTCTGGAACAACTGAAACTGCATACTGTTGTGGTGGCAGACACCGGTGATATTGACGCGATTGGCCGCCACCAGCCGCGCGATGCCACCACAAATCCGTCGCTGTTGTACAAAGCCGCTCAGATGCCGCAGTACGCCGGTCTGGTCGACGAAGCCATCAGCTTCGGAAAATCTCAGGGGCTCACTGGAGACCTGTTGATCGATCGAATTATTGACCGGCTGTCCGTAAACTTCGGAGTACGAATCCTTGAGATTATTCCCGGCCGTGTTTCCACTGAAGTGGATGCTCGACTGAGTTTTGATGAAGCCGGCACAGTCAATAAAGCCTACGAGCTGATCGAGCTTTACCGGAGTGCAGGGATTTCTTCAGAGCGAATTCTGATCAAAATTGCCAGCACCTGGGAGGGAATCCGTGCGGCGGAGCGGCTGGAGAAGGACAATATCCACTGTAATCTGACTCTGTTATTCGGTTTTGGACAGGCAGTCGCATGTGCAGAAGCCGGAGTCACTTTGATCAGCCCTTTTGTCGGTCGTATTTATGACTGGTATCGCACGGCCCGAAAAGTGGAAAATATTCCCATCGAACAGGATCCGGGGGTTGAGTCTGTTACTCGAATCTTTCACTACTACAAGAAACATGGCTACCATACCGAAGTCATGGGAGCCAGTTTCCGAACGTCGGCACAGGTGATTGCATTGTGCGGATGTGATCTGCTGACAATTTCTCCCGCGCTGCTCGCTGAACTGGCGGCAGCCGACACCAGCGTTTCGAAGTGTCTGGACACAGCGGCAGCTCGTGCACTGGATTTGCCGCGAATTGAGATCAGCGAGCCATCGTTTCGCTGGATGCTGAATGAAGACGCAATGGCCACGGAAAAACTTGCTGAAGGAATCCGGGGATTCGCATCGGATCTTGACAAGCTGCGCACCTGGCTAGCCCCTCGCTGCACATAGAAGTTCAAATAGCCCTTCAGAATTCATGAACCCGCTGAAACGGCAGTACTCAGGCAGATCGCCACGGTGCGAAGGATACGGTGAACTGCGCCAGTTCCGCCATCACTGCATCATGAACGGCGGAGTCTGGAAAATTCGGATGAGCTGCAGGTACGGACGGAAGCTCGCTCATTTTGACAATGCCGGATCCGGAAGGCGGAATCTCTGACAGCTCGGTGTTGGTCGCATCAATTGCCACAGGCTGTGGTTCGTCTTCAACCGATCTCGAATGCCGATCAGCCGAAACTGACGGGCGATCGAGCGACAGGATGGAGGTGATCACCGGCTCCTGCCCGAATTCCGGAGTATCGCTGGTCTGGGCGTCGGCGACTGTGAACTCAACGGCAGGGCTCCAGCTGCTGAACTGACTGGTCGTACTCACCGCCCTGACCCACGTTCTGTAGTTTCCGGCGGGCAATGCGGCGGAATGTGTGTAATTTGTGGCAGTGAGATTTGTCAGATTAATATAGCCTGTCTGAACGCCGATTCGATCAACCCACAATTCGTATCGGGCTGCTCCATCCACCTGCCGCCACGAAAACACTGGAGAAGACCCATTGGCAGTTCCGCTGGGCGACAGCACACTGGTGCGTCCTCCAGTGGAAAATTCGCTCATCGCAGACCATGAACCTTTAACGTTCCCGGTCCCCACCGGACGAACCCACCAGCGATAGTTGTCATTCGCGAGATTTGACGGTGGTGTCCAGCTGGTGCCGACAACATTCTGCTCGTAAAAGGTGTTGGCACTTGTTCGAACGTTTCGAATCAGTAATTCATATTTGGTGGCACCTGTCACGCCGCTCCACTGAAACGTGGGCCGCGGATTGAATGTTGGAATCAGAGGAGACAGAGGAGTCGGGGCCGGTGCAACAGAGAAATTGACCGTCTCAGACCAGGCGGCCGCATATCCCGCCACATCAATTCCTCGCACCCACATACGATAGTTGCCCAGCGGCATATCCGTTTCAGAGGTCCATGAATTGGTCGTCAGATCATTCTTTCGTACGAACTGACTCTGACCGGTTGTAAGATTCTGAATCCACAGGTCATAGTTTGCTGCGCCAGACAGTGCCGTCCATTGCAGTGTCGGTCTTGCAGTCAGAAATTGTGATGGGACTGAGGGAACGCTGACGCGCGTGGAGATCTCGAAGGTTCCAAAGACCCATTCAGTTTTCGCAGTGTTCGTTAATGTGGCGCGAACCCACGCCTTGTACTGACCGATTCCAAGGCCCGTGACTGGCGTGTAAGTGGTGGCGTTAAGTGTCTGAGTTAACGCGGGATTGGTTGGGGCACCCAGATGTTCAACCCATAGCTGATATGAGACCGCACTCTGAATGGCAGGCCAGCGAAATTCGGGAAACGGGTTTTCCGTTCGTCCTGTGGGAGTAACAATCTTTGCCATGGCTGTGATTTCGGCAGATGGCACCGCTGAATTGTAAACCCGAACATCGTCGATTCGACCGTTAAAGTAACCTGAACCGTCACGAGTATCTGCTCCCACGGCCACGCGCAGTGAAGAGCTCAGATTGCGTACCGTTCCGAAGGTCTCAGACGCCAGGACTCCATCGACATGGATAAACCCGCGGCGTCCCTGCCGCCCTGCGGCGACATGATGCCACTTGCCATCATTGATCGTTACGGAGGTTCCAAAGACAAACTGATTTGCGGAATCACCGAAAACAGAAAACGTCAGAGTTCCGTCTCCCTCCATCCGCAGCTGATACTGACCGTTAAATCCCTGAGCATCTTTTTGCTGAATGATCACGCCCGTGGACGCAGCACTGGTCTTCACCCATGCCATGACAGTAAAGTCCGTCAGGCCCGACAGTGACCCCTGTGTCCCAAACTCAATGCGGTCGTCGACGCCATCGAACAGCAAAGCACCCCCGTCGATTCCGATGCCGGGTGACGCTCCAAATCGAGTTCCATCAGCACCTGTGGAAGTTTCATCACTGATCAGCAGACCTGAGGTCTCATCAAATTTCCAGTGAGCCAGCGGTGATGCACTCAGCAGGCAGCGAGATTCAAGGCTTTGCAGAAGGCTGACGCTGGTGCTCGCAGACCTGAACCGACGACAATGACTCCGCAGGGATTTTGAAGAAAACATCGGCAGCATTGCAATTGTGTCTCCGTCCACGAAACAAACACCGGCATCCGCATTACGCACGAGGATTAAGCACGCTCGATCCTGATCGCATTTTGTAGCGTTAACCGGCAGTTGAGGGCCACATCAATTCCAGCGCGAGTGTTTCTCCGCTCCCGCGAACTGCGCAGATCGCCAGGATTATCTCCAACCTGTCGTCTGAGATCAGTTGGGCGGCTTTCAGGTTCAAAATGGCAGCCCAATATTCCATTGCCGTCTCAGTCAGAGGCCTGGGATTCGCCAGGCCAGACTGTATGACGGCATTTGAACTTTAGCGTTTGCTTCGAGAGAATCAGGATGAGATGACGGACGAGGTGGAACGCTGAGAAAATTGCGTCATGCTCGTGAAGGGTTTCGGGAAGAATCGGCCAATTTTTTTGGGATGATCGAGCTATGAGATTTGAAACAGCCTGCCTGCATGCCGGACAGCAGCCGGACCTCGCCACAAATTCCCGCGCCGTTCCCATATACCGAACGAGTTCGTACGTATTCAACAGTACTCAGCATGCAGCCAACCTGTTTGCCCTGAAGGAGCTGGGCAATATTTATACGCGGCTGATGAATCCAACTCAGGATGTTCTGGAAAAACGCGTGGCCGAACTTGAAGGCGGCGTCGGTGCGCTTGCACTGTCATCCGGAACGAGTGCGATTTTTTACAGCCTGATCAACATCATGAAGTCCGGCGATGAATTCGTCTCGGCCAATAATCTCTATGGAGGATCGTTTACTCAGTTTAATGATATCCTGCCACAATTTGGCATCCGCTGCCGATTCGTTGATCCCACAGATCCGGCAAACTTTAAGGCGGCAATAACAGACAGGACAAAGGCACTTTTCTGTGAAAGCGTCAGCAATCCGGGTCTGGAAATCAGTGATCTGGAGGCCATCGCCAGAATCGCGGAAGAGCACGGTCTGCCACTGATCGTGGATTCCACGTTTACAACTCCTGCGATGCAGAGACCGATCGACTATGGTGCCGATATTGTGGTTCACTCACTCACCAAATGGATGGGCGGCCACGGCACTGGCATCGGCGGAATTGTTGTTGACAGTGGAAAGTTCAACTGGAAGTCCGGAAAGTTTCCCTTAATGAATGAGCCGGATTCCAGCTACCATGGAGTGCGCTGGGCGCATGATCTGGGACCCCTGTCGCCACTGGCATATATCCTGAGAATGCGAGTGATTCCGCTTCGCAATCTGGGTGCCTGCATTTCACCGGACAATTCCTGGCTGTTTCTTCAGGGAATTGAAACTTTGCCGCTCCGTATGGAACGCCACTGTCAAAACGCGCGTGCGGCTGCCGATTTTCTGCAAAATCATCCGGCCGTCGAGTGGGTTCGGTACCCCGGTCTTCCTGGCGATTCCAACTACCAAAAGGCTCAAAAATATCTCGCTGGTTCCGGCGGATCAATGGTTGTGTTTGGGATTAAAGGTGGAGCGGCAGCAGGCAGCCGATTCATCGAAGCACTGAAACTGTTTTCTCATCTGGCGAATGTTGGCGATGCGAAAAGCCTTGCCATTCATCCGGCGTCAACAACACATTCTCAGATGTCTGAAGAACAGCAGCGCGAAGGCGGTATTCCACCGGAAATGATTCGGCTCAGCGTGGGAATTGAACACATTGACGATATCACCGCCGACCTGAATCAGGCACTTCAGGCTGCGAACACCTCGCCCTGACGATCAGCGAGATGTTGAAGAGAAGAATGTTTTTTGCGTGCGGCAGCAGCTATTTTGAGAGATTTTTTCCGAATCCGGCAAGAATTTTAGCCCTTAATTGAACTAAACCGTTTAGTATTATCGATAGATAAACTGAACAGTTCAGTATGAAATGGGTGGGCTATGCGAAAAATGCTGTTTGTGTGCCTGTTCGTTCTTGTGGCGGGAGGAGGTGTGGCCTTCAGCCGTATGGATTCGACTGCCGAAACCGAGCCAGCACCAGTCGCAGACCTTGCTGGAGTGGGTGCTCTGGGGCGGATTGAGCCGTGCAGTGAAGTGATTCAGGTGAATGCTCCTTCCGTGATGGAACCTCCGGTGGTTGAGCAGTTGCTGGTGGACGTTGGGGACGACGTTCAATTCGGGCAGATTCTGGCAGTTCTGGATTCTCATCGCCGACAGCTGGCGGATGTCGAGCAGGCTCGTGCGGCCGTACTAGTGGCAGAAAAGTCACTGGCCCAGGTTCAGGCAGGCGCCAGATCCGGAGACATTGAAGCGCAGGAAGCGCTGGTGGAGAAGACTCAGGCGAGGCTGGATCTTGCGGAGAAGCAGCTGGAACGAGTTCAGAAGCTGGTTAAGAGCAAAGCCGCATCGCAGGACGACGTGGACATTCGCGAATCGGAAGTCATTGTTCTTCGCCGTGAACTGCGACAGCATTCGGCAGCACTTGCAGCCATCAGAGAAATCCGTGTGGTTGATATTGAACGTGCCGAGGCAGAGATTATACGAGCAAAAGCGGAACTGCAGCGAGCTGACGCGGATCTGGAAGTTTCCAATATTCGAAGTCCGATTACCGGGCAGGTATTGCGAGTGAATACTCGTGCGGGCGAACGCATCGATTCCGACGGTCTGCTCGACCTGGGTGATACTCGGCAGATGGACGTTGTTGCGGAAGTTCATGAATCCGACATTCTGAAGATTCGGAAACAACAGTCAGCAAAAATCTTTATTCGCAATCTGTCAGAGACTCTCTCGGGAGAGGTGATTGAAGTTGGTCGGCTGATCGGGCGCCGGGACGTCTTATCAAACGATCCGGTGGATGATACTGATGCGCGAGTTGTGGAGGTTCGAATTCGGCTTCGCGATGATGACGGGCGGCTTGTCGCCGGAATGTCATTCGCCCGAGTTGAAGTCACCATTGAAACAGAGGGTGCTTCTGCTAGGCCTGCAGTGGAATCCGATACAGAGTCCGGCATACACCGGCATGATGCTTCCGAGAAGGTTGTTTCAGAAGTGAGATAAGCATGGGGCAGCGTATTGCGTTGTCGTGGCTGCAGCTGAAACACGAGAAGATGAAGCTGTTTGCTGCCGTAATGGGTGTGATGGTCTCAGTGGTGCTGATGTGGATGCAGCTGGGGCTGATGAAGGCTCTGTTTGCCAGTGCGGTTGTGTTTCACGGATCACTGGACGGTGAGCTGATCGTGATCCACAGTCAGTACGAGCATTTACTTCACTGCAAACAGTTTTCAAGTCGCCTGCTGTACAGGCTTCGGGGCAGTTCCGATGTTATGGATCTGTTTTCGATTTATCTGGCACCTGTGGAATGGAAGAATCCATGGAATGGAGAAATGCGTTCCATGCAGTGTTATGGGGTTGAAACACAGACGCCGTCGCTCACGCTTCCTGGTTTTGAAGAGCAGATGCATCATCTGCGGCGAACAGACGCATTTCTTTACGATCGTCTGGGTCGTCCGCGATTTGGCGAAGTCGCAGGGGCGAATGCTCTTGAGCAGATCATTGAGCCGGAGATTAATCGTCGTCGAATGACGCTGGCGGGAATTATTGATCTGGGGGCATCGTTCGGAATCGACGGGAACATTGTGGTGAGTCACGCCAATTTTCTGAGGCTGTTTTCTGAGCGGAATTCCGGTGAGATTGATATTGGGGTCGTGAAGCTTCGACCGGGAGTATCCGTGCCTCAGGTTCAGCAGCAGTTTCAGGCGTTGCTGGGTAAAGAGGTCAGTGTGCTGACACGAGAGCAGTTTAAGGATGTGGAACTGGCCTACTGGCAATCCGCCACTCCCATCGGCATTATTTTTTCAGCCGGAACGGTCGTTGGCTTTTTTATCGGCTTTATCGTCGTGTATCAGATCCTTTACACAGACGTTACCAATCACCTTCCGCATTACGCGACCATGAAGGCCATGGGATTCTCCGGGAGATACCTGAATCGACTTGTGTTTGAGCAGTCTGTTCTTCTGGCGACACTTGGATTCATCCCTGGAACTCTTGTGGCCGCTGCTCTGTATGCCGGACTTCGCAGGGTTACTCAGCTTCCATTGTCTATTGAGCCAGGCCGCGGACTGGCTCTGGCTGTGATCACAGTGGCGATGTGTGTCTTTTCCGGAATGCTGGCCGTTCGAAAGCTGAAGTCGGCCGATCCCGCCGATGTTTTCTGACAGACCCTTCCAGCCGATTTTTTCATGCGGTGACGAAATGCAGGATGACGATTCACAACCCGTAATTTCCGGAACCGGAGTCAACTTTGCATTTGGGCAGGGCGAGCTTCGCAGGCAGATCCTGTTTGACGTGAAAATCGATGTTCAGCCGGGAGAGATTGTGCTTCTGACCGGACCGTCCGGTTCCGGGAAGACAACTCTGCTGACACTGATTGCCGGACTGCGAAGCATGCAGGAAGGAACACTGAATGTACTTGGATATTCGCTGCACCGTGCGAGTGATTCCGATCTGCTGGATTTGCGGCGAAAAATTGGTTTCATTTTTCAGGCTCACAATTTGCTTCCGTGCCTCACAGCTCTGCAGAACGTACAGATCATGTTTGATCTGCAGCCTGATGTATCACAAAAGGAGGGTCGGGATCGTGCGAAAGAAATGCTGACACAGGTAGGATTGGGGCAGCGACTCGACTATCATGTGTCGCGGCTGTCGGGAGGGCAGAAGCAGAGAGTGGCGATTGCCAGAGCTCTGGTGGGTTGTCCCCAACTTGTACTTGCCGACGAACCAACTGCCGCCCTGGATGGTGCGTCGGGGCGCGAAGTTGTTAATCTGCTTCAGGGGCTCGCCCGTCGGGAGAACCGACCAATTCTCATGGTTACTCATGATGCTCGAGTACTGGATATTGCCGACCGAATCATTGAGATGCAGGACGGTCGTCTGTCGATGGAACCATCCGCTCGAACAGGTGAAGCCCTGTTCGGTGCTGGCCGGCCGTTTGCGGAAGGGAGCCTGCGATGAATGAACCGGCTGTATTGCCCAGATCCGGGCAGAAACGCAAACAGATACTGGAGGCTGGTCGGGAACTGTTCATGGCGCAGGGGTTTGCAGAAACCAGCATGGATCAGGTCACTGCCCGCTCCGGCGTATCCAAGGCAACCGTTTATAACCACTTTCCCTCGAAGGAAAAACTGTTCGAAGAGGCTGTTCGTTCGCGGGCTGAGGAAGTCTTCGCGGCATTGCCTGAACTGAATGCTCTTCACAAAGACCCGGAAGAAATGCTCACCGTGTACTTCCACGCTCTGATGCAGATTCTGCTGTCCGAAGACGGTGCCTGTATGTGCTTCCTGCTGATGTCGGAAGGCCGTCGATTCCCGGACAATGCCCGCTTAATCTACGAAACCGGTTTCGGGCGAGGACTTCGGGAAATGGCCGTTTATCTGGCTCGTCTGGATACAAATGGAGTGCTCACGGTACCCGATCCTGACTGGGCGGCAACCAAATTGCTGGGAATTATTATGCCGCCGCTTCCCATGATGTGTGCCGGATTTACTCCGCCTGTTATCCCGACAATGGACGATGTTCGCAAAACCGTTCGCCTCTTCCTTCGCGGAATGAAATCTGTCTGTACGAATGAATAGCAGTTCAGGAATCGTCTGCCGACGTTCGAACCATGCGATCAACCGAGGCGTGGTGCAGGTCAGAGTACCGGGGTTTCCGTTGAATGAATTGTGAGCCTGATTCACACGCTCCTCATTTGGATCTGCCACAATAAGGGAATTCACAGGAGCGCAACGTTGACAACGCGGTATACTTTGTGCGGCAATAGTCGTTTGGAGGGAGAGAGGCGGGGGCGATCCGGGACGGGCAGCGGGAGACGACGATGGTGGAAGGCGGTTTTGAAGAACAGAAGCGTCGTCGACACCTGATTCAGGATCCGGCCCGAATGAGCGATGTCGAGCTGAAGCATGACCGTGTACGTCAGTTTCTGACATCAACCGGTGCCGACGCATTGCTGCTTCAGGATCCTGCGAATATTGCATGGTTCGCAGCTGGAGCGGATGTTTCCCGATATTGTTCTGAGAACAGTCAGTCGAGTCTGTTTGTTACAGAAGATGCTCGTCTGTTTGCCACAAATGCGGTGGATGCCACGCAGATATTTGAGCGAGAAGCATTTGGTCTGGGATTTCAGCTCAAGCAGCGCGAATGGTTTCAGCCTCATTCAGCTTTGGTGGATGACTTATCGCGTGGCCGTCGAGTGGTCAGTGATTCGGGAGCCGAGGGTACAAAAGGGGCAGCCCGTCGAATCGCCCGGATGCGATTACCTCTGACAAGACTTGAAGTAATTCGCCTTCGCAAACTCAGTCGGGTTCTGGTGCATGCGGTGGAAGTGACGGCAGGGAATCTTCAGGCGGGAATGACAGAAGCGGCGGTGGCAGGTGAAGTAAGTCATCGGCTGGTGAAACGCACTGTCACTCCTGTTCGAATCCAGGTTTGTGCCGATGGTCGCAATGATCGGTTCAGACACTGGGGTTACGGCGAAGATCAGATTGAGTCGTTTGCGATTATCAGCTGTGTTGCTCGTCGCTGGGGCCTGCATGTGGCCGTATCGAGGACAGTGGCGGTGGATAAAGTTCCGTCAGATCTGTTGCAGGCTCATCAGCAGTCCGCGCTTGTTCACTGTTCCGGAATGTTCTTTTCCAGAAATGGCGAAGTGCTTCGGGACGTATGGCCCAAAGTCCGACGCATCTATGAGAAGTTTGGACACGCAAATGAATGGCCGCTGGCCGACCAGGCAGATGTGCTGGGTTATCGTACGAGTGAAGTACAGCTGACCCCGGACTCGGACTTTGAGCTTTCCGCCCCGGTGGCCATGTACTGGCATCCTTCGATCGGCCCCGCCATGCATGGAGATTCGATACTGATCACGGCCCATGGCTGTGAACGGCTGACGCACTCTGACATCTGGCCACAGCTGACGATTACAGTCAAAGGGCAGCAGGTTCTGTGTCCTGGAATTCTGAGATCGGGAAAAGCGGACGGCACAGCCTCTGCCGATCGTGAACAGTCTGTTTTGCAATCAGAAGCTGCATTTTCCAGTTTGAATTTTGGTGAAGAGAGCGACACGGGCAGAATAGATTCTGCCTGGGAACTGGAACTCACTTCGGAACGGTCGATTTTCGACGACGAAGATGACGCCGCGTTCTCGGAAGAGTCGGTACTGGACTAAGGCGCTGTCAGACAATAAGCGTGACAAGGTTGCCATCAGTGACGGACGACCTTATACAAAATGATGGCGGAGGCGATTCCAAGAATCGTATTGGGCACCCACATTGACCACCACGGTTCAATCGTGCCGCTTTTCGAGAGGTTCAAAACCAGAAACATCACCGGATAGTAGACCAGCAGAATGGGCAGGAAGCACATAATGAAGCTGGTGATGAACTGGCGTCGTGCCTGCAGCATGGAAAATGGACCGCCGACCAGTGCGAAAAAGATGCAACTGGCAGCCATCGCAAAACGGCTGTGAATTTCTGACCGAAACCGCCGCTGTTCGATCGTGGCCAGCCGCTGGTTTTCTGAAGCCGTTCTGATCTGTTCACCGACAAGGTCCTGAAAGTCGCCTGTCAGCAGTATCATTGCAGCAAACTGAGCCTGTTCCTGATTGCTGGCCCGCAGGCGTTCATCAGCCTGCTGAATTCCCTGCCTGAGTCGGCTGACTGTCATATGACGGGCTTTGACTTTCTGAATCTGTGACGGCAGTGGCAGTGTGATTTCCTGCTGGTCGAACATACCGGCAGAATCGGATCCAGGTCGACTGCCGGAGGCATTAATCAGCAGAAGCCGAATTTCCTGGCGGTCCAGGTCAAATTGAATCCTCGCAAATTCCGCCCTCAGATTGAGCTGCTGGTGATTCCGAAGCCGGTAGCGAAACGTGGCATCGATCAGTGTTCTGTCGCGAACTCCCTGAACCTTGATGGAATAACCTTTTTTGGAATCGCTGAAGTGATTATGCGTCGCAAGGATATCCAGAAAGATTTCTTCCATGGCCTGCGTGACGATACGTTCGATGTTGGCGATTGCCCAGGGAATCGCATAGTTCGTCAGACCAAATGAAGCAATCGCGAGCACTCCACCCATCAGGAAGGCAGGTTTCAGCAGTTGCATTGCGCTGATACCAGCTGCTTTCGCTGCCGTGACTTCAAGATCTCCGGACAATCGGCCATACACCACGCACACTGCCAGAAGCAGCGTCGCCGGGATGGTAAACGGCAGCATACTGGGCACAACAAACGGCAGGATCTGCAGAATTTGTACTGCCCCAAGGCCACGTTCCGATGCTTCACGGAACAGACCAACAAAGACCAGCATGACGGTTAGTACAACGATCAGCAGGCTGAAAACGCGCACCAGTTCGCCAAGAATGTATCTCTGCAGCAGCATCATGCCGCGACTCCCGCGACAGGAATATGATGCAATAACTGGTGCAACGTCACGATTCAGGCCTCCCTGCCCAAACTCGGCCATATTTTCCGACAAGCCGTCAGATTAACTGACAAACGCCACCCGGGACAATGGCAGTCCCCATGGCTCCCGCGGGAATCCCGCTTCGTTCAGGTTGCCTGTTCTTCATTCCAGGCAAGGCACATACGAATCAGGTGTGGCAGGTCATCTGCCCGCATCTTGTCATTAATTCGTGCGCGATGAGCTTCCACGGTCTTGGTACTGATCCCGAGCTGCTGACCAATGTCACGGCTGGACTGCCCGGCAACAATGTGGTCCAAAATTTGCTTTTCCCGGTCACTCAGCCGACTCATACCGTCGGCGATTTCTTCGAATTCGTCGCCCGCTGCTCCGGAATCCACATCATAGTAATAGCTGTACGCGCGTATCACAGCCGAAATCAGCGGCTGTTCTTTGATCGGTTTGACAAGGAAATCAAATGCGCCATTGGTTACCGCCCGAACGGCCATCGGGGCGTCGGCATGGCCGGCGATGAAAATGACCGGAAGTTCGAAATCTTCAGCAGACAACTTTTCATAAAGCTCCAGTCCGCTCATTCCCCGCAACCGTGCTTCCATGATCAGCACACCGGGCGTTTTTTCGCGGAAATCGCGATAAAACTCCATTGCCGTCATATAGTCACGAACTTCGATTTTCTGTTGCTGGAGCGTATCTACAAGCGCTGCCCGTTCCGCCTGGTCATCCACAACCAGCAGGACAGTAAAGGGTTTACGCTTTTTAGGCTGTTCGAATTCTGACAGAGTTGACCCTGCCTTTTGGGCAGTCTTTCGGGAAGCGGTCATCAATCGTTCCTTTTTCAGCGGAATTCCGAAGGATTACTGAATATCAGGTGGCGCTACATTGATGCTGGCTTCAAAGGGTGCGAGCTGAATTTCAACAACTCTGAATGTAGCAAAGTCCATTCCAGATGCAATCGGACAGCAAATCGAACTGAACAGGATCGACATTCGGGGCATTCATCAGGGCGGATCGTCTGCCCCATTTTGCTTCTTTTACCATTTTTGGAAGCTAAGATCCGGGAAACGACTTCGGCGGATTCTGCCGAAGTGCTCTGGCTGGAGACCTGACCATCGATTAAATTGCTGACCAGGCGCGGAATTTTCGGCTTTGGACTGGCCGTGTCCGCCACGAGCGAATTTGTGGTTCAATGCAGGGAGGCATTGATGTCTGTGATTCGATTTGTCCACATAGATCATCTTCGACTGGGAGCACCGCTGGCCGGTTTATCCCATTGTCCGGACTGGCTGCGAAAAGTGGCCGCTGGGGCCGTTCGCAGGTCAGTTGGCAACGTGATCGAAACGGCGATGGCATCGCACGTTGATTTTCTCCTGATTGCGGGACCGCTGACGGAGTCCGCTGAGGATTTGAACGCAGCGATCTCCTGGTTGTCTGAACAGATTGAGCCCCTGCGAAGCCGACGGATCCCGCTGGTTTTGTGGGGTGTCCAGCCGTCCGAGCGAACCTCGCTGAAGTGTCTGGATGCTGTACTTTGCGGGCCTCATGACAGGCTGGACGTTTTTCGAAACACGGACGGAAGCGTGGAAATGCAAGTCCATCCGGCTGCGTCTGACGGGAACACTGTTCCGCCGGCCTGGACTGATTTCGGACAATACTCTTCCGGTTGCCTCAGGTTTTACGGCAGTTTCGCAGATTTTATGCTTGAAAGCAGGCGTCCGGAAGATCGAGAGCTGGTCATAATTTTGAAGCCGGTTGCGGGAGCGGTCGAACTTCCTGCATCGGCTCGACAGTCTCACTGTATCCCGCGAACAGGAAGTATCCCGCGAACAGGAAGTGCCGGCGGCTCCCTCCTGCTCACGGAGGAGATGTTGCGAAATCGAATGCTGGAGATTTCTGCCGGATCTCCTCAGGCCCTGGGGCCGCAGGAATGTGGAGCATTTGGATGTCGACTGATCGAAGCCGACACGCGGCAACAGGTCATCACTTCCCAGTTTTGTGCAACCGATGTCATTCGGTATGCACAGGAAAAAGTGACCTGTAACCGGGGCTTAAATGCGGCGGGGCTGGCCGCGGCAATCGCCGAACGAAGTCGTGCGATCAGTTCTGCAGCCGGGCGGACCGTGATTGCCGACTGGATTGTGGACGGCCAGCTGCAAACCAGTCTTCAGCAGGTCGGTGAACTGGTGGAGGGGCCTCTTCTGCGAGAACTGCGCAGTCAGCTGGACAGCGGAAATTCCGGCGTTTGGCCTCGTCGCATTCAATTCAGTGAATCGAGCGAGTTTTCCACCACATCACAGGGCTCCCTCGCGATTCAGGAGTTCCTGAACATGGAGTCCCTTCGCTGGAGCATGAAGAACCGAAGCCGCAATGATGATTCAACATCTGCAGCCGGAATCGTTCACTGTGGAATTGATACTGTAACGGGCCTCGCGCTTCTTTCCCGTGTTGCCTGAAACTCAGGGATTATTCAAGGATTTTTAAAGCAATGCATCTGACAGATTTGCACCTGAATCGGTTTGGAATTCTCAGCGACCTGTCGCTCGACAGTCTGTCGCCCGGCATTACAGTCTTCTGGGGACCTAACGGCTGTGGAAAAACGACCGTTGTCAGGTTTCTGCGGGGGCTGCTGTTCGGATTTTCGTCCAGCGGCCCGGGGTATGGGGATCGTCCCGTGTCCGAAGGCGGTTCGCTGCGTTTTCGTACTCCGTCGGCCATCAGGCGACTTCATCGCATTCGCGAAGTGAGCGGTGAGGAGACAGTTCGAGTTACGGACGTACACGATGATCGAATTGTGTCCCAGCAGGATAACCATCTCCCGTCATGGGTGACCGAAGAGATATTCAGAGAGGTCTTTTCACCCGGTTATGAAGATGCCGACCGCTTTGATCTGCTGACGCGTCTTTGTCTCGAATCCGGTACTCGGCTGTCCCCTGTTGAACCGGAAATTCGTGCCGCGGAGATGGCCCTTCATCAGGCCGTTCGAGAGCGGGACGGACATGGACTGCAGGAAGGCATTCTGCACCGTGTTGCCGAATTGCGCCGTCGACAGCAGGAACTGCACTACGAACTGAATGGGCTGCGTCGGCCGAGCGCTGATCTGCCGGAACGACTGCAGTCGCTGATCCGTGAAATCGATGGTATCACGGCTCAGATGGAGCGGATCGATCTCCGACGGGCGGAACTGGACGCAGAGATTCACCGTCTGGAACGTCAGCTCGTCGAACTTCGACGACGCAATATTGTGCCACTCGATCGCGTTTCCATTGATGCTCAGATCCGAACACTCACGAGTCGTCTGGAACGCTGGAAAAGCATTCGCGAATCGATGCAGTCAGATGTACGTCTGTTGAATGCGGATTTGAAGTCTGATGGAGAATTCCGTCCTGCCGATTCACTGATTTCAGTTCGTGCGCTGTTGTCCCGGCTGGAAGACCGGGTGCAGTTGCTTGCAAACCGTGGCCGCAGGGTCATGGGCAGCGACGCAGACTGGAATGACGAAGAACTCACCATCAGCCATCTGAAAACAGAGATGGCCGCACTCTGCCGCTATCTGAGTCGCCACGAAGACGCGGTCTCACAGCACCAGGATTCTCTGGAACACCTGCTGGCAGCGCGAAGCTGCAGCGATGCCGCTCAGATGGAACTGCTGCTGCAGGAACGCATTGCCAGCCTGCGAAGTGAACTGGGACGAGCTGACGATGTGTTGTCGCCTCTGTCGCAGTCGGTGCATACCGGAATTCGGGGCAGCAGTATCTGCAGCCATTCAATTCACCGGCCTTCGGAAGCCGGCAGTTTTGCCGGTATTCATGCTTCCGCCTCGATTGAAGAGACGGAGCAAAACCTGTCCCGACTTCGATCAGAACGCACTCGCCTTGTTGCGGAACGAGGAGCACATGACGAGGCGAGTCATGCCCGTCGAGCTGTGCTGGAGCGTCTTCGGCAGGAAATGGCGGCGGCCGCTACTCTTGAACAAATTGACAGCCTGCGGGCACAGATCGCTGAAATCGATGCGCAGATCGTGCTTCTGGAAGATAGAAAACGAATACTCGATCAGTCTGAGATCTCGCTGAAGGAAGTCATTGAACGATTGAAGCAGCGCTGCCATCCGAGGACCCTGGAACTGGCGTCCGCTTTTATCAGCCGTCTGACGGAAGGGGAATGCAGTCAGATTCTCGGCTCTGCACTGGCACCTCAGCTGCTGGTGCAGACATCCCATCAGAAAGAACCGCTGACTATCGCTCAGCTAAGCCGGGGTACGCGACATCAGGTTGCTCTTGCACTGCGACTGGCGCTCATTCAGGTACGAAAGGAAACGGGAGGTCATGTTCCGCTGATTCTTGATGACGTTTTCATAACGTCGGACGATGTTCGTGCATCTGCAGTCGTTCAGCTGCTGAACGAGCTGGCTGCGGACGGTCAGCAGATCATTTTCTTTACCTGTCAGAAGGATGTGCGTGATCTGTTTCTGAGGTTCCGTGCAGACGTGCGTTCATTCGACGGGCATTCACTGGCTATGGATTCAGCCCCGGTTTTAAAGGCATATGTTGAAGAAGCCCGGACAATCAGTCCGCCGATGACTACCCCGACCTTTGTATCAGTCGTGGCGACACCTCCGGCAGAACTGATCACTGTGGCTGAAAGTACTCCCGTCCAGGCTGCGCTGACTCAGGTTCCCGTATTTGCAGTATCGACAGAGACCATTTCGGTACCATCGGCTGAGCTGCGTCAGAATTCTCCGACCTCAACCGCCAACTGGTTATATTATCTGGAGGTGGATCATGATGTTGATGACCTGGCTGGAATTAATCTGAGCGAACTGGAGGCCCTTCGTGCGGCCGGAATTCGTTCGGTCGATGATTTGCTGAACCAGCCGATTTCCCGACTGGAGGAGCTGACTCGGGCACGCGGATACCTGTTGTCAGCCGAACGTCTGAAAGCGCTGCAGGGGCAGGCAGAACTTACCTGTCGTGTGCCAATGCTGCGTCGCAGTGATGCGGCTCTACTTTACGCGGCCGGTATTCGAACAGTTGAAGAACTGGCCGCTCTTCGTCCTGAAACCGTCTTTGATCGCATTACCGCATTTCAGCGAACGGAAACAGGTGGGAGATTTCGCCGTGCAGGCCGACTCATCGATCGACAGCAGGCGATCAACTGGGCTCGCTGGGGGCAGCACTCCCGAACACTGGAGGACGCACGCACAATGCGTTCAAGATTTTCCGTCCGCAGTATGGCACGCGTTCGTCCGGCTCCTGCGACCTCTGCGGAAACTGGCGTCGCGGATCAGGCACGGCCTCA
The DNA here is from genome assembly GCA_022843805.1 of Fuerstiella sp. Classification (GTDB taxonomy): domain Bacteria; phylum Planctomycetota; class Planctomycetia; order Planctomycetales; family Planctomycetaceae; genus F1-80-MAGs062. The sequence goes on along the minus strand of JALHMY010000038.1, from coordinate 32,824 downwards.
GAGACGCGACCGCATCCGCCAGTCCGGATCATTGTCTCGACGAAGGCCACTAGTTTCAGATGGCGGAGATGACGTCCAGAGAAGAGCGCGCCGACTTGCTCGCCGGAGAAGAGCGGCAGCCCGGCTGAAATCCGTTTCCGCTCAGCCCTTTGTCTCTCAGGAATCCGTCAGCGATCATTCCGTGCAGGAACGACCGGTCGCCATGACCACCGCAGGAGGAAGGAATCTCCGGTTCTTCCTGAGTCGCGCCAGCAGCGTGGATTCTGCGCCTTCAATCGGACCGAAGACCGCCGATTCGCTTTCGTCCTGCGGTGTGAGAACTGTTGAAGACCTGCTGACAATCAATGCTGACAGGCTTGCTCAGCAGCTGAACCAGCGACGAATTACAGCGAACGTTGTTCAACAGTGGCAGGCACAGTCACGTCTTATGTGTCAGGTTCCCGAACTTCGGGGACATGATGTCCAGTTGCTGGTCGGCTGTGGAATTACGGATCCGGATGATCTCGCCCGACGAAAACCACTTGAGCTGCTGGCGATTGTCGAACCGTTCTCAAATTCAAAGGAAGGTGAACGAATCATTCGCAGCGGCCGAAAGCCTGATCTGGCGGAGGTTACCGACTGGATCGCATGGGCCAGCACTGCACGATCCTTCAGAGCGGCCTGAACAGTCAGGTCAGCTGCGGTGGCAACAATTATGTAACGATTGGTAGAAACGACATGAAGAATAAAACGAACGTTGCGGAAAACGGTGTTCGAAATTCTTTGACGACTGGTCGCTGGAAAATGCTTCGCCATTGCTGCTGCATACAGCTTTCGACCTGTATCAAAGCTGCCGCACTGACATTTGCTGCCCTGCTCAGCCTGTTCATCACGGGAGGTGCCACTGTTGCGGCGGATGAACTGCCCGGGCAGCTTACGCAACCACCCGTTGCCGGAACGGAGTCTTATGCACTGGAGATTGATGTGCTGACACAACCTCAGCCATCTTACCGCATCAATGCTCAGAAGTGGGGGCGAGTGTTTCAGGAACTGGGGTTTGCCGTTCGGTTTCGTGAGGGTCGACCGGGCGAACGGACTCGTGTTGAGAATCTGGACCGAAATGGTACTCGTACCGCATTGATCGTTGGCATCATGGAAGCCGATGGTCGAATTATCATGCAGGACCGTCGATTCGAAATTTCACGAACTCAGCCCATAATCGAGTTCCTTGAACAGATCAGCATCTGGGGCGCTTCCGGTCCTCCATCATCCAGCCCAACCTGGGGTCTTACGACGGAACAGTTTTCCGTTGTCACTCGACTTCTGGCGCCTGCAGTGTCCGAACCTGTGATTCTGAGAACGCCCATGGAAGCCATTGACTCACTAAAACTGCCTGAAGCCTTTCGACTGACGTTCACTGAAGCGGCGAAGGAAAGAGCGTTCCTGGTCCTGGATGATGTGGACAGTCTGGAGCAGGATCTGACAGGATTCAGCAAAGGAACTGCTCTGGCGATCGCTCTGGCGCAGTTCGGACTTGGGTTTCGACCACTTCAGAATCCCGACGCTGGCGGAGGATATCTCATCGAAGTCGAGCTGGGGAATGAATCGAGCAATCTCTGGCCGGTCGGGTGGAAGACCAAAGAAGCGATGAGCACGATTCTGCCCAACTATTACAAGTCAATTGAAGTTGATGTGGAGGATGTGGAAGTCGGCGGCTTCATCAAAGCTGTTGCTGATAAACTGCAGGTTGCTGCTTTTCAGTCATCATGGGAATTGAACGCAGCCCAGCTGAATCTGAACGAGCTCAAATATTCACGAAAGCCGGACAAAGTCTCCCCATCCCGCATTCTGATGCTGCTGGGAGACAAGTTTCAGCTGGGCCTGGATGTGCGCACCGATGAAAGTGGAAAATGCTTTCTCTGGGTGACAACTCGTCAGGACTTTCTGGCATTTCGTAAACGATTCGCCCATGTTGTGCCAGGCAAACCGTAAACGAATGCCTCCCGCATAACCTCCCCTCCCACTTCGCTTCGCTGCGCGGGAGGGGAGGTTATAAACAGCTCCTCCCCCAACAAAGTTGGGGGAGGTCGAGCGAGCGGCAGCGAGATCGGGAGGGGGCTGGTGAACGGAGGGGTGCGGGTGTTATTGGGACGGCGTTCCGCCATCCGAGTTCTCCGGCGTCCCATACCATCCACTTCGGAGAAACACTGCGACTTTACCGAAGGTCGGTCGGTTTTGGTGGAACGTCAGCACCCGGCACAATTTCAGCGTCACTGCAACTGCTCGCGCAAGCCGAACAAAGGTTTTCCACAACCCATTTATAGCCAGGAACTGTTTTAGTTTCCGTCCGCTTCATCAGCTTCTTCCGAGTGAATATTTTCGCAGTCGGTGACGGCTGCCATTCTCTCCAGATCCAGCGTTTTGGCTGGGAACAGACTTTCTGCTGTTCCTCGGATTTTTTGTCGCATGTACAGACATTCTCGCAGTGCTCACATTTCTGCTGGCTCGGTCCAGGTACACAAAAGTCTTCACTCTCGCTGCCCCAGCAGGTGATCGTAACTTTTTTGTCTTCCCGAACCAGCCGACATATTCGGCGACACTGCAGGTTCGCCCTGCAATGGCTGCAGCAGTGGTTGGAAGCCTCCGAGGCAAAAGCTCGGGCCACCGACAGCCCGGACGCCCCAGTCAGAACGGCCAGTATGCCGTCCCGCAGGAGTCGACTGATTATTCTTCGGGATAAAGCTTGTCTGTTCCGCATCGCTGACAACTCCCTTACCAGTTGAAGTCAAATCGCATGGCCAGCAGGTCGGACTGCGTTTCTCCAAACGTGGTGTCGCTGCTCGTAACAGGATGAATCCAGTCGAACATAATGCGAGTGCGGTCCGACCAGTACCAGTTGAAGCCAGTAGTGATATCGTTGTACTGCCCGGCGTTGACTGAATCCAGATTCAGGTGAGACCAGCGAGTCTTGGCCTCCCATGCTCCGGGGCTGATGGAGCCGGGGACCACAAAGAAATTTGAATAGGGAACGTTGCGACCAAACTGCGCACCATGCTGGCCAAATCGTTCATAGATTCGATTTTCCCCTGTAATGAACCAGCTAAGGTGAGCATACGCCCCATGAATCGTAACTGCTTCAGCACCCGTCAGCGAAATCGATGAAAGGAATGCTTCGCTTTGAATCGTCACACGCCCCATGACTGCCGCCAGTTCGAGGTTTCCGGTGGTGTAACGATCAGCAGCCAGCACCCCGCTGTCAATCACCCGGGGCCCCTCGCGAATCTGAGGACGAGAACGGGCACGAACTCGGTTGTCCTGATCATCAGTATGCAGAACACCTACACCCGTATGAATCAGATATCGGCCGTTGGATGGTTCATCGTAAAAGGGAAGCCATGTCATGCGCCCGCTCACTCGGTAACCCTGATTGTCATCAATTCGCTCCTTGATCGTATCGGAGATACTGTCAAAGAATATGCCAGACGCCCACGTAAATCGCTGGTTGTCCGACTGATTATAGGCGGCGATACCCACCTCGCGGTCTGCAGCAAAGACTCCCTGCGTCGGAATCGAACGTTCCATAAAAATGTTGTTTGTGTCGTTAGTGACCTGTTCAAGACTGAATGGAACGAAGAAGTTTCCAATGCGAACTCTGCCGAGCCACGGGATTTCGTTCATCGTGAAGTAGGCGTCTTTTACGTCAGGTGATGTTGCAGTTCCGGGCGGTGATTCGCCAACCGTTTCCGGTTCCAGAGTCATCTGCAGACGAAAGTCACAAACTCCATAGCCCGTACCATCCGCAACCAGCCGCAAACGGCGGAACTCAAAGTAATCCTGCGTTCCTGAAATAGCGGGATCAGCATTTGCCCAGTTGATGTAGTCGGCCTGAACGTGGCCACCCAGTTTCACGGTCCATTTGTCGGTGGACATGTCGGTCCAAATCGGCGCTGATTTGCTGTCAGTGGAATCGGCTTTTCCCTTTTCACCTGACGATGCTTTGCTCTTGTCTGCAGTTTTTCGCTTTTCTTCGGCGTCAAGAAGCTGCTGATGAGATTGCTCAAGAACCTGCAGCTTCTGCTGAAGCACTCGGAGCTGTGTCTCAAAATCTTCCGGGGAAGCCGGGGGCAGGGCAGAAGGGACTTCACTGAGCTCGGTTTCCGCGGCGGCATCCACGGCCAGCAGACTGTCAGTTTCCTGAACTGACGAGTTATCCGATTCATCAGCAACCTGCCGAAGCATCAGTACGAATCCATCGTCCTGCGCGGAAGCGGTAAGAATACCGAACGAAAGCCAGCCTGCGCCGACAAGCGAAAGGACAAACCTGTTGAGAAACCGCACCTTGGAGCCTCCGTGCTTCGGTCAGCCAGGGTCGAAATTGGTAATGTTACTGCCAGGGGCAGCCGCTAAGGCTGCCGCAGCCTCCGGTGTTCCGGTCAGCACGGTCAGGTCGAGTTTAATGCCCTCTGAGCACAGATATCGACTTTTCCGACCGTTCTGTTGATCTTTACTCAAGCGATCTCGACGACAAAATCATTCAAAGTCTGCGTCCAGCAGTTTTTGCCGAATTCGAAATTCAACCTCATGAATTCCAATCTGCGACTGCTGTTCAGATCGCGTAGTCCACTTCATAGTCCGGGACAAAGACACGTGTCTGGCTTGCATAGACAAAGACATCATCCCCGCGTTTGATGTCCAGATCGCGATATCGGTCAAGAGTTAGCTCCACAAGCAGATCGACGCCATCAGCTGTCTGCAGCCCAATGCGAGCTGACGAACCAGCCGGATTCACCCGAGTCACCCTGGCAGCCAGACTGGCTCCATCACTGGGATGCTTTCGGATATCCAGCTCGTGGGGTCGCATATAAAACGTGGCTGCTCGTTCTTCCTCATGCGGCCAGGCCGGGTATTCCACAGTCAGGTTCCCAAGGCTCGCTTTTCCAGCAGCCACTCGTCCATGAAAGACATTTACCTGACCCAGAAACTCCATGACAAATTTTGTTGCTGGCTGATGAAAAACTTCTTCCGGGGACCCGGCCTGTTCAATACGGCCCTTATTCATCACCACGACTCTGTCGGCAACCTCAAGAGCTTCTTCCTGATCATGGGTAACCAGAACGCTTGTCACATGAATTTCATCGTGCAGTCTTCTAAGCCAGGTCCTGAGTTCCTTGCGCACCTGTGCATCCAGCGCTCCGAACGGCTCATCCAGCAGCAGTACCTGTGGTTCGACCGCCAGAGCTCTTGCAAGTGCGATTCTCTGTCGCTGTCCGCCTGACAACTGAGCAGGAAATCGTTTTGCCAGTCCGCCAAGCTGCACCAGATCAAGCAGCTCCTGAACCCTTCGGCTGATTTCTGTTCCGGAGGGACGTGTGGATCGCGGCCGGACTCGCAGCGGAAACGCAATGTTCTCAAACACCGTCATATGCCGGAACAGAGCGTAGTGCTGAAACACGAAACCCACGCCTCGCTTACCCACTGCCTTGTTTGTAACGTCAACTTCATTAAACGAGACCGAGCCTTTGCAGTCCGCATCGGTTGTTTCGAGGCCGGCGATAATTCTCAGCAGTGTGGTCTTTCCGGACCCGGACGGACCCAGCAGAGCAACCAGTTCGCCGTCGCCAATATTCAGGCTAACATCATCCAGTGCCCGAAAAGCACCGAATGTGCGAGTGATGCGACTGATATCGATGTTCATATTCAACTTCCAATAAATTCAGCAGTCGTTGCCTTATGTGCTGTGTGTTGACGACGTTGCCTGTGCTTCTGCCATTTGCCGTTCCAGACGGATTTCCACCAGAGTTTTCATGGCCAGTGTCACGAGGGCCAGTACTGCAAGCAGCGACGCGACGGAGAAGGCCGCAACGAAGTTGTATTCGTTGTAAAGCACCTCAACATGCAGTGGCACAGTATTGGTTCTCCCGCGGATATGCCCCGAGACTACTGAAACTGCGCCGAATTCTCCCATAGCTCGCGCGTTACACAGGATCACTCCGTACATGAGCCCCCACCGAACGTTTGGTAACGTGACCCGCCAGAAAGTCTGCCAGCCGCCTGCTCCCAGCGAGATGGCAGCCTGTTCTTCTTCGCTGCCCTGTTCCTGCATGAGTGGAATCAGCTCTCTTGCCACAAACGGAAATGTGATAAAGATGGTGACCAGAATAATGCCAGGGACGGCAAAAATGATCTGCAGGTCATGCTTTGCAAGCCAGGGACCGAACCATCCGGAACTGCCAAACAGCAGAACAAAAATCAGCCCCGAAACGACAGGTGAAATTGCAAACGGCAGATCAATCAGAGTGATCAGCAGACTTTTTCCGGAAAACTCGAAGCGAGCGATCGCCCAGGAAGCCACAAGGCCAAACACCATATTCAGCGGCACAGCGATTCCGGCCGCGATCAGTGTCAGCTTGATGGCAGACCATGCTGCCGGGTCGCGGAAGCTGGCGAGACAGGTTCCCCAGCCCTTACGCAATGCTTCAGTAAAGACTGCTGCGAGCGGAATGAACAGGAACAGACTGAGAAACCCGATTGTCACAGCGATCAGCAAAATGCGAATCCATGCAGGCTCGTTTGTTGAAGTCTTTATCGACTGTACTGCCGAGCGGCTGTGATTTTTCTGAACGGCAACTGGCACGGTTTCCTGGTGTGGAACAGCGGCATTCGTGCTGGTATCTGATGCAGTAATTGCAGATGCGGGCGTCAGGGACATATCAGCTGCCTCCTCGTGAACGATGGCTGATATACCACTGAACGCTGTTGACCGCTCCCAGCAGGACAAACGAAGCAAGCAGCATCACACAGGCAATTGCAGTGGCTCCCGTGGTGTCATACTGTTCCAGTTTTGTAATGATCAGCAATGAAGTGATTTCCGTTTTCATTGGCATGTTGCCGGAAATAAAGACCACTGACCCGAATTCACCGATCGCCCGGGCAAACGAAAGGGCGAAGCCTGTCAGCAGAGAAGGCAGTAATGCCGGAAGAATCACTCGCCAGAATGTCTGCCATCGATTGGCTCCAAGAATAGCGGCCGCTTCCTCCGTGTCCTTTTCCAGGTCATGGAGGGCAGGTTCCAGGGTGCGGACCACGAAAGGTAATCCAATAAATGTAAGAGCCACCGTGATCCCCAGCGGTGTGAAAGCAACTTTAATCCCGAGAGGTTCCAGATACTGACCGATCCAGCCGTTTTTGGAATAAATCGCAGTGAGCGCAATTCCGGAAACGGCCGTGGGAAGTGCAAAGGGCAGATCCACGAATGCGTCAATCAGACGCTTGAAGGGAAAGTCGTATCGAACAAGCGTCCACGCCACGATAAAGCCAAACACGGCGTTAATCATCGCTGCCACCAGGGCAGCGCCAAAAGTCAGCCTGTACGATGCCACGATACGGGGATCTGTAACCGTCTTCCAGAGTTCCTCGGCAGTCAGGCCGGATGCCCGAAGAAACAGAGCTGACAAAGGGATCAGAACCATCAGGCTGAGCCACACCACAGTACAGCCCATCGTCAGACCAAAGCCGGGAAGAACACTGTAGCTTTTGAACTTCCATTTCATAATTCGTCTTTCTCAGTGATCACAACGCGATATTTCCGGGGATCACCGGGCAGGCTGGTAGATCTGATCAAAGCTGGCGCCATCGTCAAAATGCTCAGCCTGCACTTTTTTCCAGCTGCCAAAGACTTCATCAACACTGAACAGTTCAATTTTTGGAAAGCGGGCCAGATCTTCCGCTGCCGCATGCTCCGGTGCGGAGGGTCGATAAAAATGCTTCGCTGCCAGTTTCTGGCCCTCCGGAGAATAAAGGTACTTCAGATACTCTTCAGCAACCTCATACACCCCGTGCTTTTTCGCATTGGCATCCACCACGGTAACCGGAGGTTCCGCCAGAATGCTGACCGACGGCACGACAATCTCAACCTGATCGGCACCCAGCTCGTTGACTGCCAGGAACGCTTCGTTTTCCCATGTGAGAAGAACGTCACCGATCTGACGCTGCACAAACGTCGTCGTTGATCCGCGGGCTCCGGAATCCAGAACAGGAACCCGTTTATACATTGCTGCCACGAATTCCTTCGCTTTCGCAGCGTCGCCACCATTCGTTCGAAGTGCATAACCCCAGGCACCCAGATAATTCAGCCGAGCACCTCCCGATGTCTTCGGGTTGGGAGTAATCACCTCAACGCCGTCGCGAATAAGGTCACTCCAGTCACGAATGTTTTTGGGATTGCCTTTACGAACCAGAAACACAATTGTTGTGGTGTAGGGAGTACTGCGATTGGGAAGACGTGACTGCCAGTCTTCCGGAAGCAGGTCCGTCTTTTCCGCAATGACATCAATGTCGTATCCGATCGCCAGGGTAAGAACATCGGCGGCCAGCCCATCCATAACAGCTCGTGCCTGTTTGCCTGCTCCTCCGTGAGACTGTTCAATCGTGACCGTCTGGCCAGTTTGCCCCGCAAGGTGTTTTGCAAATTTCTCATTGAATTCCACATAGAATTCCCGAGTCGGATCATAAGACACATTCAGCAGCGAAACAGCGGTCGAGGCGCTCGACTTTCCGCCCTCGGTTCCACTCCCCGATGCTGCACTATTGCTTTCTGAAGATGCTGCACCACATCCGGTCAGCAACAGCACCAGCAGTACGCCGGGTACAATTCGCTGTGTTCGAATCACCAAACTCAAAAACATTTCCAAACCCCGATCATTTCAAAGCGGACGGATAATCTGTTAGGCGAGCGGCACATAAGGATTCGCCTGAGAGAAAACTCGTTTAACCCGTGGCCGACAGGCCAGGCACGAACACCTGGCCTGTCGGCCACGGGTTAAACAATTCACTAACCTTCGTTGAAGGTAATTCGAAAGCTGCCGATCTCCTTAATGGACAGACCGCCAGAAGGCATTTGCCGTGCCAATCAGTTTGACCGGCAGGAACTGCCGCCTGATGTGAGAGAACAGGGGTGGAAACACGAAAAGCGGCAGAATCAGCCGTGAAAGGTTCGAGTCTTCCGTGAAAACCGTCACGGTAATCCATCACATTCAACGGATTATGGGAATCCGGGACGGGAAATCGATAAGTTCAAAGAAGTTGCCCAACGTCAGGCAGAAATGAAAACCGGGGATCCCGTCTCAGTGCCATGAAAGAGACGGGTCCCCGGAGTTGATTCGCATCTGATCGATGTAAGCGGATGCCTGCAGCGTGCAGAACTGATCGCAGCTTATGCGTTCAGAAGTTGCTGGATATAGTCGTTTCCTGGCCACCGTCTTTTCGTGTTACCAACGCTGCGGCCACTGCAATATCAACGTCTTCGCTCAGAGAGCGTGACGAGCCATCGCCCAGCAAAATGTTGACGCTGCCCGTGTGGAAGGAATAGGGCTGACTTGAACCTTCTGTTCCAATGGGAGCCGGATATCCGGTATTGGTATAAGAAAAACCACCGACGTTCAGTCCATTGGTTCGATTCAGATTGTAACCCGGAATTGCGGTGCCCGTCTTGTTTGATCCGGCGAAAAGAATGTCAGAAGCCGGTCGCACCCAGCCCCCACCGTTGACACGATGATTCGAAAGATCTTCGCTGACAACATTGCCTCGCTGATAGACAAACGGACGTCCGGCGGATTCCCAAACGGCGATGGTGTTGGACAGCCCGTCCTTCACATCGGCAAAGGTAATGGACGAATTTTTCGGCAGCATTCCATTGGTCTTCTGCGTGGGTGTTGAAACCGTGGAAATGCTTCCCTGGATTCGTGGCAGAGCGGCGAACGTGGAATCGCCGTTATACAGAGCGGCCAGCGCCGGATCCACACCCAGTGAAGCTCCATAATCACCGTTTCCTACAATTCCCACCCAGGGTGCACCGGGTGTGGCGCCGTCCGGATTGTGGTCGAGAAAGGTCTTCGCGGGGGCTGACGGGCACACGAACACCGGCAGCACGACGGACGACACCGGCAGATTTGTTGGGTGGGACCAGCTGACTGCCGTATCATACTTGTCGAACAACACGCTTTGCTCGAGATAAGGCAGAAGGCTGACAAACGCGCCAATGCGCACCGTGGATGACGCCAGAGGGCGACCACCGCTGGGCAATTTCTTTTTCGCATCATGAAAATTGTGAATGGCCAGTCCGATATTCTTCAGATTACTGAGACACTGAGTACGGCGGGCGGCTTCGCGAGCTGACTGGACTGCAGGAAGCAGCAGAGACACAAGGATGGCGATAATCGCAATCACGACCAGCAGTTCAATCAGAGTGAAACCTGAACGTCTCGCTGAAGAACGAGGCGAAAGTCGCGAAGCGGAAAACGAACGACGCATGAGTAAACACCTTTCAGAAACAGAAATTTGATTTCGACGAAGAAACATCCGGGAAAAACATTCGCCTCCCGGTTCGCAGCAATTCAGCAACAGCTCATTCGATCATTTTTCGATCACAATCGGAGGAAGCTCGGTCGGTTCCGGCTTCACAGTGACTTTCAGTGGTGATGTCTTCGCACTTCCATATTTTTCCGGAATGACATTAGGTCCGGTGCCATATCCGCCATCGCTTTGAACCAGCTTTCGCCATTGGACCGTGGCCACATAATCCCCCGCTGGGACTCCGCCGGTTCCATAGATATTGACATCAAAGTTTCCTCCGTCCTTTACGGTGCCAGTCGCCGCCTCATCTTCAGGCAATGTATGTCCGGACGGATGAAAGACGATCTGCGCACCCACCGGTGGCTCTCCATCAAACGTCACCTTCCCTGTCACAGGGAACACCGGTACCCGGCTTTCACCGCATCCCAGACTCAGCACCGGGAGCATCAACCCCATTAGAAGACAACAACAGCAATGACGGCTGGCAAAGGAATCTGAGCTGAACCTGAGCGACCTGATTTCGCGGATGTAATCCACAACATTCATAATTAACGAACTCCACTCTTTGCCGCGAATGCGGCCCATTCCTAAATCGCCTTGCGGCCTGACATCCTGAAAGTGACATGCCGGACTGCATCACTTACCTGTACAACGTCGAAAGCAATCGTCGTGCCGATCAGGATGGTTATATTCTCAGAGCCAAATAAACTGAGAATTTCCGTCTTAACGCCAGATGACGGTGACGCAGGTCCTTTAAATAGCACGGATGACCGTCTTGCCTGCTTACCGATTGCCGAGCATCCGTTAAATATGATGGATCCTCGGCGATCTCTGATGGCTTTCGAGAATTCAGCGCGAACACCCGTTGCCGGCTATGCTCGCTCGGAATCCCCTGGAATTGTGATCTCACCTCGTCATCAGTCGAAAATCGATTTGGTTTTGCCCTCTTCGAATTTCAGCCGACAGCTGGCCTTCAGTCCCAAATCGCTCAGGTAATGCAATCGGATGCTCAGGGAAATCCTTACCGTGCAGAATGTGTTCGGCCTTTTGTTCGGCCAGCAGGGCTGTGGACTCAATTAGCACAGAATAAGGTCCGGGAAGTTCTGCCGACTGAAATGCTTTAATCGTTAGCTGATACTGACCTGAAGCATCGGTTGTGCTTTTCAGAGTGGCATTCCAGGGCTTTGAAGGAATAAAGGTGATAGTGGCGCCGTGAACGGGGTGGCCGTCCAGCGTTACAATTCCCTGTACGGCTGCAGTGTCTGGTGATCCTTGCTGACATCCTCCCAAAGTCAGGAGCAGAGCGAGCGGGAAGAGAGCATGACAAACACATCTGAGAATCAGCATGGCACCGCTTAATTTGCAAAGGCTTTCTGAGAGCACGTAAGGGGTCCGTTGTATGCTCAGCATTTCTGGTCTTCACCCGGAGCAGACCACTGCCTGGATTTGCCCGGATGCTGATGGCGATCGTGAACGAACAAGTCACAAATCACTTCTTCCCTTTCCTGCGTTTCGGAATAGATTGCCGTTCATGCGGCAAACTCTGCAAAAGCACGGCGTGGGTCTGCATGACGTCGTCCAGGCCCGCCGGGGACGCATGCAGACTCCACAGTCTCGGCGCAATTAATGCACAGCGCATGCCGAGGGGCCGTCGATTCGCCGTATCTCTCACGCCGGACTTTGATTTTGAAATCAGCGGTCAACAGCACCCAGCAAAACCTTGATATTTGATGGATTAAGACCGTTAAATATGGTAGAAAATGATGACAGAGGAAGAGACCAGCGAATCGATGGACCAGGAAAACTGTTCTGTGGAAAAATTTCAGAAGATCCTTCTGGACGTTTGGCGAGAAGCCTGTCGCCACATTGTGATCGGCGAATCCGCAGTAACATTCTTCGGAATGTTTCGCGCGCAGATGCCCGCGTCCGGCGTGGTCATCCACTGGCTGGATGGTGAGCATCAGCGAGTATCTGTTGCTGCTGCTGTCCCGGAGTCAGCCGCGGAAATCACAACGGTCACGGAATTGTCTGAACGGCATTTTCGTCAGCTGATCTCCTGGGTTCGACGTGGCGAGGTCTCGCGCATGGACTCCCGACTGCGCAAAGGATTACCGATCGCTCCACTCCTTGCATCGCCGACAAATGATGCTCCGCTGCTGATAGTTCCACTGGCCGGGCCCAATGGAACTCTGGGTCTGTTGACTCTGATCCCCGACGAAGGTGCACGGTTTACTGAGCGGCATGAAGACTTGCTGAGAGCCCTTCAGGAACCTCTGGGAGTTGCTTTGGAGAATGATCGACGAGTACACGAACTCGCTGTTTTGCGCGAAGCGGCAGAGGCTGACCGCCGCACGCTGCTCACTCGTCTGGGTCGTCAGGAAATGGTTGATACTCTGATCGGGGCCGATACCGGGCTGAAAACCGTGATGGATCGGGTTCGACAGTGTTCTCGATCGACGGTGCCCGTTCTGATTCTGGGAGAAACTGGCACTGGCAAAGAAGTGATTGCACGCGAAATTCATCAGGGAAGTGGGCGCAGCAATGGCCCTTTCATCAGAGTGAACTGCGGAGCAATTCCGCCGGAGCTGATTGATTCACAGCTGTTCGGTCATGAGAAGGGCAGCTTTACAGGCGCGGTGGAAGCGAGACAGGGGTGGTTTGAACGGGCCGACGGCGGCACGTTGTTTCTGGATGAAATTGGCGAACTTCCGCAGGATGCTCAGGTTCGATTTCTGCGAGTGCTTCAGGACGGATTTGTGGAACGTGTTGGCAGCCACAAAGTGATCCAGGTGGATGTGCGGGTGGTCGCGGCGACTCATCGGAATCTGGCGGAGATGGTAACAGGTGGTCAGTTTCGGGAAGATTTGTGGTATCGAATTGCCGTGTTTCCCATTTTGATTCCGCCGTTGCGAGATCGGCCAGATGATATTCCCGCACTTGTTGATCACTTTGTTCGCAAGGCGGCAACACGTTTTGGAGTTGCCGTCGTGCAGGCGACAGAATCGGACATCCGACTGATGCAGACTTATGACTGGCCGGGAAATATTCGTGAGCTGGGCGCAGTGATTGACCGGGCCGTAATTCTGGGCGAAGGCCATGGACTGGAGGTTGAAGCAGCCATGGGTATCGGGCAACCGATGACGTCGGAACGTCGGTCACCTCGTCGATCCGAGCACGAACACCCGGTACCCGCGGCAGGCGCGAGAGAGTTTCAGCGGGAAGATCTGCCACATCTTCAGTCGCTGGAAGATGCCATGCGCCGACAGATTGAAACAGCTCTGGAGGCGACTCGCGGACGAATCGAAGGCAACAATGGAACAGCCGCACTGCTGAGAATTAATCCCCACACTCTGCGTGCCAGAATGCGAAAGCTCGGTATCGACTGGGCTCGTTTTCGCATCCCGAGGATCGAACGATAGTCACCCTGTTTAACTAACTTGACAAGCCACATGAGCTGGCTAGTATGCGACGAATCTGCTGACCGGAAATACCGGAGGCCAGTGCGTTCCCATCAACGGAATGCACTGGCCTTTTTTTATGTCCAGCCTAAAGAAAATGCTGACTGCTTTCGCGAAAGGATTCCCGGATGGCCCGCTGGTTTAAGGACAACTCATTGTCCATTGGCCGAACACCGCTGATTCAGCTGAATCGCGTCACCGACGGCGCTGCGGCGACAGTACTGGCTAAAATTGAAGGACGAAATCCGGCGTATTCCGTGAAGTGCCGGATTGGCGCAGCGATGATTTGGGATGCTGAGAAGCGGGGTTTGCTGACTCCCGGGAAAGAGCTTGTCGAACCCACCAGTGGCAACACGGGTATTGCCCTGGCGTTCGTTGCTGCAGCCCGCAGAATACCGCTGACGCTGACAATGCCTGAGACAATGAGTATCGAGCGCAGAAAGCTTCTGATTGCCTACGGCGCAAAGCTGGTCCTGACCGAGGGGGCTCGCGGTATGTCGGGGGCGGTCGCAAAGGCTGAGGAAATTGCCGCATCGGATCCTGACCGCTATGTATTGCTTCAACAGTTCCGGAATCCGGCCAATCCGGCCATTCATGAACAGACGACCGGACCGGAGATCTGGGAAGATACCGATGGAGCGGTTGATATTTTTGTGTCGGGCGTCGGCACAGGTGGCACGATTTCAGGCGTATCTCGTTATCTGAAGCAGACTCGGGGGAAAAACGTCCGTTCGATCGCTGTCGAGCCCGCTTCCAGCCCGGTGATTACTCAAACTCGTGCAGGCCAGCCACTCAAACCAGCACCGCATAAAATACAGGGGATCGGCGCCGGATTTATCCCAGGCACTCTTGACTTGTCAATGGTGGATGACGTTGAGCAGGTCAGCAATGAGGACGCCATTTTGTATGCTCGCCGACTTGCAGTGGAAGAGGGCATTCTGGCGGGTATCTCGTGCGGAGCTGCGGCTGCGGTGGCGGTGCGTGTGGCAAAGCGACCAGAGAACGCCGGTAAGATAATTGTGGTCATTCTTCCGGATTCCGGGGAGCGATATTTGTCGACTCTGCTGTTTGAGGGGCTGTTTGATTCGGAGGGTCGGGCTCAATGACGTCCCTTGCCGTACATCCTGAGCAGCCTCGCTCATTTGAATCGCTTCTGAATCTGGATTCAGTCGTAACTGAGTTGCGTGTCCTGCGTGAACAATCTCAGGCAGCGCGGCAGCGCGTCGGACATCCCCTGCGGCTGCCATCCCGCAAGACGCTGACGGCGATTGTGGAGGGCCTGAGTGCTGCCTTGTTTCCCGTTCGGCTCGGGGGACGTCAGTTTACCCGAGACAGCATTGATTATTTTGTGGGCCATACTCTGGATACTGCCCTTCGGGAACTCGCAGAGCAGATACAGCGGGAACTGCGGTATGTTTCCGGTATGAACGACCAGGAAGAGGTCGAGCGAAATCGGGCAATCGCCATTACACAGGAGTTTGCAGGTCAGCTGCCTTCGATTCGTCAGCAGCTGGAAAGTGATCTGCAGGCGGCGTTTGAAGGTGATCCGGCAGCAACCAGTGCCGATGAAGTGCTTGTATGCTATCCGGGCATCACGGCGATCATGCATCATCGGCTCTCCCATGCTCTGTACACTCTCGGGGCTCGGCTGACCGCCCGGATCATCTCGGAGATTTCGCATTCACTCACGGGAATCGACATTCACCCCGGCGCCAGAATCGCTGACAGTTTCTTTATTGATCACGGGACGGGAGTTGTCATCGGGGAGACGGCAATAATCGGCAGGCGAGTGCGTTTGTATCAGGCCGTCACTTTGGGTGCCAGGCGTTTTCCGGTCGATGAAAACGGGGCAATCATCAAGGGAAACGAGCGACATCCGATCGTGGAAGACGATGTGGTCATTTATGCGGGTGCGACAATCCTGGGACGAATAACCATTGGGCATCATTCGGTCATTGGCGGCAACGTCTGGCTCACTCACAGCATCCCGCCGCACAGCAATGTTTCGCAGGCCAGGCTCCGCAGTGAAAACTTTGATGGAGGCTCCGGAATCTGATGCCAGTCTTTGACGATAATCTGCAGACGATCGGCCGAACTCCTCTGGTCCGCATCAACCGACTGGCCTCAGGGCTGAAGGGACATGTGCTGGCTAAGATTGAAGGGCGAAATCCGGCGTACAGTGTGAAATGTCGAATCGGAGCGGCAATGATCCTGGATGCGGAATCGACCGGTGCTCTTTTGCCGGGCATGCGTGTCGTAGAGGCGACCAGCGGCAACACGGGTATCGCTCTTGCCTTCGCATGTGCAGCTCGAGGGTACCCACTGACACTCACGATGCCCGAAACAATGTCGCGGGAACGCCGCGTCATCATGAGAGCCTTCGGTGCAGAAGTACTGCTGACTCCTGGCGCAGAAGGCATGAAAGGTGCCATTCTGCAGGCCGAAGAACTGGCAGCAAAATCCGGCTGGTTTATGCCACGTCAGTTTGAGAATCCTGCGAATCCGCGGGTGCACTTTGAGACGACGGGCCCGGAAATCTGGAATGACACGGGGGGCCGCGTGGATGTACTGGTTTGCGGAGTTGGAACCGGCGGAACCATTACCGGTGTTGGTCAATATCTGAAAAGACAGAAAAAGTTGCCCCTGCATATTGTTGCAGTCGAGCCGACTGAAAGTGCGGTACTGAGTGGGGGTCAGCCCGGTCGGCATCGCATTCAGGGGATCGGTGCCGGGTTCATCCCAGCGATTCTGGATCGTTCGCTGATCGATCAGGTGGTCACAGTGTCCGATACGGACTGCTTCAATATGGCTCGGAGGCTGATTGCTGAGGAGGGCATTGCGTGCGGTATTAGCTGCGGGGCTGCAATGACGGCTGCTCTGCAGATGGCGGCCGACCCTCGGTTCGCTGGCAGGCAAATCGTGACAATTCTTCCGGATGCGACCGAACGATATCTGTCGAGTGCTCTGTTTGAACCGTTCACCACACCTCAGGTGCCTGATCCGCCTCTTTACCTTAGCAGCATTCCGCCGTTCAGTCTCGACGACGACTAACACTCCTGTGCAGCATCAGGATTTCTGACTGCCTGCAATCTTCAGTATTCTCCAGACACAAGGGTCTCGATTCTTCATGACTGATAACCTTCTGCAGCGGAGCGTGACGACATCGGTAGCACGTAACCTTGCGAACACAACAAAGACATCACCGCGGATGATGTCAATTACCCCGCGGTGGCTGCTTAGCCTTCTGCCGTGGGTCCAGGTGGATGGCGGAACCTACCGTGTCAATCGCACGAAGATCGAATTGCCCAGAGCCGAGCGAATTGACATTGAACTGACTGCCAGTGGAATGGGGTTCGCCCCCGAATCTCTGCGCAGCGTTCCGGTTTTTTCACGTTTGACGGACACCATTATTTCCGGCATGGCAGATCGGTTCCGAATGGAGGAGGTTGCGCTGGGAAGTGAAGTCATATCCGAGGGAGAGGACCGGAGCAAGTTTTTTGTGATTGCTCAGGGTCAGGTTGAGGTGCTGAGCAAGGGCGTGCATGGCAGCAATCTTCGCATCGCTCTTCTGACAGAAGGTGAGTACTTCGGTGAAATGGATCTGGTTCTGGATCGTCCGTCGGATGTGACCGTTCGCACCATCACGCCGTGTGTGCTGCTGACGCTTTCCCGGCGTGATCTGGATACCGTGCTCTCCGGACTGAGCGGACTGCGTGCAGAGTTTCAAAAGGCGATCGACCAGCATCAGGAACTGCAGTCCACCGTAAATCGTTACGGAGAACGAAACATCGATCTGGTCTCAGGATTCGCCGAGAATGTCGAGATCCCCGAGACATTTGTTGATTACAGTGCGACTCCCCGGGAATATTCACTGTCTTCGGTTCAGACGGTCGTCCGAGTCCATACGAGGGTCTCGGATCTCTACAACGGACCTTATGATCAGCTTGAAGAACAGATGCGACTGACGATCGAGGGCATCAGGGAGCGTCAGGAGTGGGAACTCATCAACAGTCCGCGATTCGGATTGATTCATTCGGTTGATCCCTCAATGCGCATCAGTACGCGTTATGGAGCACCCACACCCGACGATCTGGATGATCTTCTGGCACTCGTCTGGAAGAAGCCAGCCTTCTTTCTTGCACATCCCAAGGCCATCGCCGCATTTGAACGTGAATGCACATGGCGTGGAGTTCCGCCGGTGACGATGAATCTGTTCGGCACTCCGGTCATCAGCTGGCGCGGTATTCCGCTGGTGCCATGCGACAAGCTGGAGGTGAAGAGCCGCTATCAGTCAAATCAGTGGTACGGAACAACTCGCATCATTCTGGTTCGAACAGGGGAATCCGATCAGGGTGTTGTCGGCCTGCATCAGGCGGGGATCCCGGGAGAGATCACCCCAAGTCTGTCTGCACGGCTCATGGGACTCGACAGCCTGGGAGTCGCTTCGTATCTGCTAACGCTCTACTTCTCCTGTGCCGTACTGACCGACGATGCACTCGGAATTCTTGAAAATGTCGAAGTCGGATATTACCACGACTATGAAAGTCGAGGCATCCACGGCTTCGCTGACGGACTTGGTATCTGAATGCCGGGTTCCTGTATGTCTGATGTTTGAAAATTGATGGACTGACTGGCCTGTTTGCCTGAAAGATGAGAGTTACATGACTGATAACCTTCTGCAGCGGAGCGTGACGACATCGGTAGCACGTAACCTTGCGAACACAACAAAGACATCACCGCGGATGATGTCAATTACCCCTCGGTGGCTGCTTAGCCTTCTGCCGTGGGTTCAGGTGGATGGCGGAACCTATCGTGTCAATCGCACAAAGATCGAATTGCCCAGAGCCGAACGAATCGGCATTGAGGTCTCAGAAGGCGGTGTTTCGTTCGCGCCGGAATCACTGAAGAGTGTTCCTGTTTTTTCAGGACTTCCGGATGCCATTGTGTCAGGAATGGCAAATGGCTTTCGCCGTGAAGAAGTGTCGCTTGGAAATAATGTCATATCCGAGGGAGAGGACCGGAGCAAGTTTTTTGTGATTGCTCAGGGTCAGGTTGAGGTGCTGAGCAAGGGCGTGCATGGCAGCAATCTTCGCATCGCTCTTCTGACAGAAGGTGAGTACTTCGGTGAAATGGATCTGGTTCTGGATCGTCCGTCGGATGTGACCGTTCGCACCATCACGCCGTGTGTGCTGCTGACGCTTTCCCGGCGTGATCTGGATACCGTGCTCTCCGGACTGAGCGGACTGCGTGCAGAGTTTCAAAAGGCGATCGACCAGCATCAGGAACTGCAGTCCACCGTAAATCGTTACGGAGAACGAAACATCGATCTGGTCTCAGGATTCGCCGAGAATGTCGAGATCCCCGAGACATTTGTTGATTACAGTGCGACTCCCCGGGAATATTCACTGTCTTCGGTTCAGACGGTCGTCCGAGTCCATACGAGGGTCTCGGATCTCTACAACGGACCTTATGATCAGCTTGAAGAACAGATGCGACTGACGATCGAGGGCATCAGGGAGCGTCAGGAGTGGGAACTCATCAACAGTCCGCGATTCGGATTGATTCATTCGGTTGATCCCTCAATGCGCATCAGTACGCGTTATGGAGCACCCACACCCGACGATCTGGATGATCTTCTGGCACTCGTCTGGAAGAAGCCAGCCTTCTTTCTTGCACATCCCAAGGCCATCGCCGCATTTGAACGTGAATGCACATGGCGTGGAGTTCCGCCGGTGACGATGAATCTGTTCGGCACTCCGGTCATCAGCTGGCGCGGTATTCCGCTGGTGCCATGCGACAAGCTGGAGGTGAAGAGCCGCTATCAGTCAAATCAGTGGTACGGAACAACTCGCATCATTCTGGTTCGAACAGGGGAATCCGATCAGGGTGTTGTCGGCCTGCATCAGGCGGGGATCCCGGGAGAGATCACCCCAAGTCTGTCTGCACGGCTCATGGGACTCGACAGCCTGGGAGTCGCTTCGTATCTGCTGACGCTCTACTTCTCCTGTGCCGTGCTGACCGACGATGCACTCGGAATTCTTGAAAATGTCGAAGTCGGATATTACCACGACTATGAGAATAAGAAGTCAAAGATTAAGTAACACTTCAGGTAATGAAAATCACGAATATGCATGAAATCACTTCGGATGAGATCGCTGCGATCGCCACTCGACTCTATCGGCAGCTGCCGGAAATGCCCGATGGAACGTCGCTTCGATCGCTGCCTGCAGCTCAGCAGGTCGGCCCGCCTGCTTCGACAGGCGGAATTCCGGCGGGCATTTCCCCGGTAATCGATGTACCCACCGCAGCTGTCGTCCCGCCTCTGCAGTCAGCCGGTATTCCGTCAACTCTGACCCCTGGCCCTGCCGTGATGCCCGTGCTGATGGCGGCACCGGCTGGCCTCCGGCCACCGGTTTACCCTTTTGATGTGGTGAACGGTGGTAACGCCACCCCGCTTTCTGCTTCAGGACTGTCCGACTCCGAATTCTCCAGGGGGTTGAATGCGAATTCTCTGCCGATCACATCGAGTCGTACTCCAGGAACATTGCCGTTTTCCGAGTCGACGGCCTCGGCGTCTCCGCCAGGATTGTCTGAAGCGTCGGACGGGAAGGATGGTTTGCGACGTTTTGTGGAACGGATTCGAGTTGAGCATACCGGCCAGTCATCCGGTTTTTGTCATCAGGATCCTTTGCTGCAGGGGCTTCGTCAGAAGTTGTCGGCACGTATCGCTGCGGACCTGAAATCCCGGCCCTTTGATGTTCATCAGATACGCCGTGACTTTCCAATTCTGCAGCAACGAGTGCACGGCAAACCGCTCATCTGGCTTGACAACGCAGCGACAACTCAGAAGCCTCGGGCTGTCATCGAGAAGATCAAATCGTTCTACGAAAATGACAATTCCAACATTCATCGCGCTGCCCATACTCTTGCGGCACGGTCGACCGATGCCTACGAAGCAGCCAGACAAAAGATTCAGAAGTTTCTGGGTGCCGGAACACCTGAACAGATTGTGTTCGTTCGAGGAACAACCGAAGGAATCAATCTCGTCGCTCACACATTTGGCAGAAAGTACATCGGAGAAGGAGATGAAATCGTCCTCTCCACACTCGAACATCACGCCAACATCGTTCCGTGGCAGATGATTGCTCAGGAGAACCGTGCGATTCTGCGAGTTATTCCGGTGACCGATCGCGGTGAGATTCAGATGGAAGAATATCAGCGACTGCTGGGACCGAGAACTCGACTGGTTGCACTGACCCAGGCGTCGAACAGCCTGGGAACAATTCTGCCTGTTGCTGAAATGACACAGCTTGCCAAACGAGCGGGTGCCAGGGTGCTGATTGACGGTGCACAGTCAGTGGCACATCTTCCTGTCAATGTACAGCAAATGGACTGCGATTTCTTCGTCTTCTCAGGCCATAAGATTTTTGGTCCCACCGGCATCGGCGCTGTGTATGCCAAATCAGATGTTTTGGAATCCATGCCTCCATGGCAGGGCGGCGGGAATATGATCCGCGACGTAACTTTTGAACAGACAACGTATCAAGAGCCCCCTGCGCGATTTGAAGCGGGCACCCCGAATGTTGCCGATGCTGTGGGGCTCGGCGCTGCTCTGGACTATGTCGGTCAGCTGGGGCTGGCGAATATCGCTTCGTATGAACATGAACTGCTGCAGTATGCAACTCATCAGCTATCCAGGATCAACGGACTGACTCTCATCGGAACGGCCCCTGAAAAAGTGGGAGTTCTGTCATTTGTGCTCAGGGGACATCGGGAAGAAGAAGTGGGACGCCGTCTGGATCAGGAAGGAATTGCGGTTCGGGCTGGTCATCATTGTTCGCAGCCCTCCCTGCGACGTTTTGGCCTTGAAGCAACCGTTCGGCCCTCCCTGTCTCTATACAATACCCGTGAAGAAATCGATCAGCTGGCCGAGGCGATTCGGAAGATCCAGCATCGTTAGCATCAGGCTGGAGCACGAATCAGTGCAAACCATGGCCGGAACCTGTCGTGAGCATCACCAGAAACCCATACGGTATATTTGATGGACATCCATCAAATATACTGGCTTCTGGCTTTTTGGAGCACGCCTCGTGGCCGACAGTCCGATCTGCAGTCTTGTGCTCCTATCTGTTTCATCGTCGTCTCGATGAAGTCTTCGCCCTGTCGAAGGAGCATCGCGGTCCGGTACATCTTCCACGAAAAGGCAGTGTTTTTCGCTTCAGGAGGCACATATCTGACTTCCCGGCCATCAGAGCGAAGCTGGACTGTGCTTTGGCGGCGACGATTGTACTTCTCTTCGAGTTCTAAAAACCGCCATTAGCGGCATGCTCTGTGCAGTTTATTAGCATTAGAGGAGAAGTCCCCTCGAATCTGACAGGAAGATGAACTGATCCGGAACGTGGGCATGCTGGCAGAGGGTAACCGCCGGATTTCCCGCCGGGAGTTTCCGATCGGTAAGTCCCCTGAGCAGCGGCAGCCATGATTTCCGGAGACAAAGTGTGTCAAAAATCGACTCTGAATCGAGCAATTTGCACGGCGGCAAATGCCAGGAACATGATCGGAAGCTGGCTGGATCTCGTGAGGCAATGACCCTGATTGAAGATGCCCTCCGTGACTTAAAGTATGGTCACGTTACTGTGACTGTCCAGGATGGAGTCATTGTTCTGGTTGAGCGGACGGAGAAGCGACGAGTTGTCTGAGTCTGCAGCAGATTGCAGGCGGTATTCAGTTCCGTGGGGAACGCCCTCTCCGGCCTGAATACCGCTGCCAATCACCCGTGCGGCCATCAACTGCAATTCTCCGAGTTATCTCAATGGCTCATTCACTGTGAATTCCGAAATTGCAGCATAACGAATTGCGATCAATGCGTCCGGAGTTCAGCCGACGCACGATCCGCCTGAGAGTGCCTTGACCGGCGGCCATAAACGCCTCTGCCTCCCTCCGCAGTTCATCTCGGCTCAGGCTGAACATCAGCGGCGCGACGTTGAGAAATGCCGTTAGTCGGCAGGACCATGTTGATAATGCACTGTCAGTCTACCCGGTCTACAGCCGCACAGTCAATATGCGAAGCATCCACCAATGCATCCACGGAAAGAATCGCCCGCGAGATCATCTCTGAGGCAAGGCGATCAATGCCTTCACCGTCTTCAGGAACAACGCAATCAGCGGCTCCGCGTCCAGCGCATGGTCCTCCGCCATCGATTGGGCAGCGATCTCAGGTCTCAGAATCAGCTAACAGACGTTTGGCAAGAAACCCTGTTGCCCTCTCAACCTGAATATCCGCATAAAGGATACCTTCTTTGCCGTAGGGTTGATGCGTCACAAGAGTTCCATCGGGATCGATAACGGCCGATGTTGTTGTGGCGCCTTTGAGTGCGCAGTTTACAGAAGCGAAGTAACATGTATTCTCTGCTGCACGGCAAAGCATGGCCTTTTCGTGGAATGAATTACCGGGATCTGCAAACAGCTTCGGCACATAATCGACATTTTCGACGATTTCAAAGTGTGGATGAAACACGAGATGTGCGCCGTTTCGGACTGCCCATCGCGTTGTTTCCGGATACCGCCAGCCTTCATGGCAGATGACAACACCAAACTTCAATTCTCCGCACTGAAAGATTCTCCGTGTGGAGCCGGCACGGTATGTGGATTCTTCCGATGGATCGAGCTGCACTTTATCCTGAAAGCCCGCGAGACTTCCGTCCGAATTTGTGACGCGGGCTGTTATTCGCAGACCTTCATCGTCAGGTCTTTCAGTACCAAGGACCACCGCAATCGAGTGCCCGGCTGCCTGGGCATCAATTCGTGACCATGCGTTGTCGAGCCAATCTCGGTCCGTTGGCTGGGTTATCGTTCCGATGCGATAGCCGGGCACGTAACACTCGGGAAAACAAATGATGCCTGCTCCGCCGGACGCCGCATCGCAAATTGCGTCCAGCGCAAGGCTGAGCGATTCTTCCTTTGTCGCGGGGGCTCGCAGATTTGCCAGTGATATTCGAGTGGTTTTCAAGGTAGCGATGTTTCTGTTGTGCCTGGCAGCGGTGCGGCAACGCGATTTACATCATGTGACGTCGAGGCAATTCTTACCACAGATCACACAGATGGTCACAGATAAAAAGCACAAACGCCCCTGAAATCTGTAAAAATCTGTGTCATCTGTGGTTTAATGAGTTCTGTGTTTTGAGCACAGATCACACAAGTTGTATCGGCCGTAAAGGAGGGGCATTCGATCACTCTTCTTCTTTCGGCCCCAAAACACGTGGCAGAAGCCCATCCCACGTCGATGACTGGCCAATTCCGCGTGAGCGCGTTCTGAAGCCATTCGAAGTATCTCCGCGAACCTGTCGTCGCATTCCAATGGATCACGCTTAAACGCTTCCCTGCATGCCTGCCGAATCCGTTCCGATTCATCAGCGACTGTGCCTGACTCCGCGACATCATTCGGTAGTTCGCCGAGTTTAAGCACTGGCTCGACATGGTTCGGATAGTGGACCTGGCGACAGAGAACGCCCATCGCTTTTTCAAGAGTTTTCGCCAGTTCTCGCGAAACGATCCACTTCGCAGCCGTCCAGCGCGATGTGAGCCTTGCCTCTTCTACAATCGCGTCCTTCAACCTCCCTTGTGCAAGTGCAGTCTGTACCGTGCGAAACTTCTCCATCCACTGGTCAGACTCAAAGCCAGTAGAAACAGACACCAGGCGGTCCACCACTATCCTGGCTGTTTCGACTTTGGCTTGTAACGAATTGGCGTCACCGTCGTTCACTGAGGACCTGCGTTGCAAAATAAATGAATTGTGATCGATGCGCCCGGCAATTAACCGACACATCGATCGTGCGTTGAACTTTTCCAATCTGCGGATTGAAGCAAGATGCTGACGATGGTTATCAGCCCTCTGCGGAATCATTCACGGGCACTCGGCGGTTTCTGGCAGTTTACCGGCGGCGACACGGGTTGTCACCCCCAGCCCACCGACTCCAACCGGTTTCATGCCGATTGATCTTAATCGCGAGCGACAACTGCGCATGCCACTGCCCGGATTTCGTCCCTCGATTAACGACGCCAGGCCGAAGGCAAAGGCTTATTCTTTATCCACCGGGTTTGGTTGCCGCTACGATGTAGCGAGGAGTTCGGGTCGAGAGCAATTGATTTGTGTGGACCATCGGCCCAACATGGTCGATGCGAAAGCCGACCTGTTCGAGCAGGTACGGCACGGTCGCAGTAGTCCGACAGGCAGACAGCGGAAGTGTGTCAACCATACCATCCCACGTTCCGGACCACGCATCGCGGTCAAACAGCCCGTCCATGACCACCACAGAGCCGCCGGGACGCAACCAATGGATCCAGTTTCGGAACGCGGCAAGCGGATCGAACAGGCAGTTGGCAAGTTGCCGCGATGAGATCAGGTCAAACGAATCCGGTCGAAAGTGCGATAAGTCATCAATACTGTCACAGAAGCCACAGACGGTCGCAATCCCTTCAAGTTCTGGCTTCGATATCAGCAAGTCGTTCATGGCCGAACAGGGTTCAAGCGCCGTAATCCGAAGTCCGGGAATCCGAACCAGGGCGAGGCACAGGGCACCCGTGCCGCTGCCTGCGTCGAGCACGTCCATTTCATTGCGAAACTGGATGCAGCGTTTTAAGTCGGCAACGCAGGCGTCATGATCCGATGGGGCCATGGAGTTAATCCAGGAGTCATACTTCGATGCCTCGGCGGCATTGTATGCAGCGAGATAACGCTGTCGCGATTCCTGTTGGGTGCCACGATACGTCATTGGAGCATTTCCGTCGAACAACGAATTGCGATCAATGGGTCTGTACTCCCCAGGAACGGTGGCCGCCCACCACGCAGGGGATGTCATCCTGAAATGCCTGGCTAAAATCCCGAGGAACTCCTCCATCGGTTTCTTATCAATGACCCATTCAGTCCTTTCGACGCCAGCGCAAAGTCAAAGGCTTATAGATTATGCATCATCTTTAAACGACCGATTTGCGGCATGCATTCCAGTACTCAATGGCTGCATTGTCAAATAGTTGTTCCAGGGCTTCAATATCATTGGTGACTTTGAATTCTCGTTCTGCTGATGTAATCGGAAGCAGCCAGAGAACATGGACGTGGCCACCATCGTAGTTAAATATCTCAAGTTCCGGGCCAAATGGATAGGGTCTTGAGATCAATAGGTGATCGCATAATGAACCTGGCAGCCACGGGTGACCAATCGGGATCGTATGTCCCCATCCAAGTCCTTTTGTCGTGTGATACCACGCAACCATCGTGACGAGTTCAACGTGACGCAGATCTTCGGATGGTGCTGCGACAAAGAATTCAAGCAATCCGGAACTGTGGTGTGTGATCTCCGAAGTGCCGACTGACAGGTAAGTCCAGCAACCACTACGCGGCCCCGGCCCTGCACACAGGATCCGGAACTCAGGCATCGCATCCGGCACAGGTCCGAGCGTCCACTGATGTTCCGTGATTGTGTGCCCCGCGAAAAACCGCCGAATGTGCTCTTCGACTAGTTTTATGGGAGCCCCTGATGCCACATTCGACTCTCAGTTCCTGGGTTCAACGACAAATGAAGTACGCGACGTAAATTTCGGTGGTGGTAAGAGTTTACAGGATTTGGTCAAGTCGGTCTGATGAGCAGTGTACAAATTCAACTTATCAGGAGATCCGAAATGACCACAAGGGCACTCTACAGTGCGATCGGGGTATCAGGCTACGAACATCAGGGCTGCTGGCAAAAAGACGGAGGATTTGATTTCCGCATGGCAGCTCCTCAGTCGTCTCACAAATGTCCGAAGTGTGGCAACCGGGAAGCGATTCATCGGGGAAGCAGGATCGAGTCGTGCATGGGGCTCGGATCGGGAATGACCGGACGATGTTGCTCATCAATGCCCCGCAACTGGAGCGTCGGCGATGCGAACAGGTGCTGAACGCAGTGCTGCCGAACGTCGTGCCACTGTGCAACTACACGTTTCTATCGCGCGCACTTCATTTGTCGTTGAACGCTTTACTTTTGCTTCGCCAAAGCAGGGTTTCCTTCGCGGAGCGAAAGACGACACTAAGTCCACGCCAATGGGCGCCGGGTCGGTTGGGGCCGGAAATCCTGCTGGCGTTGTGCCCGCGATGTTCAGGTTGCAAGTGGTTGTCCACAGCAGGCTGTGGACTCGAAAGTGGCAGCAGGCTGCCGCAGTCCAGGAGAAGACTGCGGCGACTGGACAGACAGCATCGTCGTCGGGACCGATTCTGTCATCGGTCCCAGGTTCCGGGTGACAACTCCAGCCGCCACCGATAAACTGCCAGTCACCGCCGAGTGCTCCTGATTGATTCCGCACAGGGCTGATCATCATCACCAGCCCCATGCACCCAATCCACAAAGCGGAAAAGTTCAACGCACGATCGATGTGTCGGTTAATCGCCATACGCATTGATCGCAATTCATTGGCCGGCAGCTGCACATCAGAGTGAACTCATGGCAGACTATCAGATTGGATTTCACGCGAGTCCTTTCAACAGATCCATGACCGCGTCGATCACGAGCGAATTAGATCGGCTGCTGCCTCGGGCAAACTGGTTTAGTGACACGTGGAACGCATGGAAAGGTACGGAAGCAGGTGAAGACCACGATTGTTCGATTTTCCGAGGGGACGACATCAGGTTCGAATTTCGAATTGACATGCGAAACAGAGCCAAAGCTGAACACTTTTTGCGTCGAATGTGCTCTCTCTGTTCAACGTACGGCCTGACTCTCGTTCCGTCTGGCAGCAGATCAGAAACGAAAGAACCTGATTTTGAGTCTGTGTTGTCGTATCTGGAGTCCACAACTCGCGTCCGCCTGCTGGCGATGACGGGCCGAATCGCACATGAGTTCGCTGCGCCTGTTGAATTCGTGGATCGCGATCATGACGAGTTTCAGACTGACCTGGACGGTCTTTGGTTCGACCCGGTCGGAGCCGCTTCGATATCAATTCGGTTTGCCCCAGCCGAGCAGGGCTATAATTTGTGGTGGCGATTTCAGGCGTCAGAATCCGACACTGATCGACTCGTTCAGCAATTTCTCCCTCCGTCATCCTCCACGGTCGTTTGGGGTAGCAGACACATACGAGACTCTCTTTATGAATTGTCTCCCGCGTGGTGGGTTCCGGCAGAGCAAGGCCCGCTCAAAGCGTCGCGATTCCTGTATGATCCTGACGGCGTTACGAACCGTCAGGGATACTGGCAAGTGCAATATGAGTTTGAGTCGAGACGTTTTTTTTGCCAGCTATCGTCCGGCAATGTACGTGGGTGACACGAAGTTCTTCGGCTTCATTCATAACATTGTCTCAGCATTTGACATTATGCTCGACAACGGCGCAACCTGGATCACCATCGATGGCGTAGTCAGCCAAAAAACGCATTGGCCCCTGCGGATGAGGGCCGATGCGTGGTTGCTGGAGGGGTAGTTTGCAAACCTCGGCACTACCAACAAATGGTCGGCCGGTACCGAATCGCATTGCCTGAGGGCAAATGAAACACCTGCCGCTCGACTACTTTCGGCAAGACTTGGGAATCAGATCGATCCGGCGGTATTGTAAGCAACAGATCGAAGGTTCAGCAGCCACAGCTTTTCCATTTCCTGCAATATCGTAGTGATGGCAACGGAGTTGTTGGAAGTGCCCCAGGGATTTTCGAAATAACACAGTCCCCGGTCAGTATCGATACCTGATATAACCACTGCATGCGTTCCCGGACCAGTGACGCTGGGAGCGAGCGTACTGGTATAATGGGTCAGGATAAACGGTCCATGAGCTGACAGAGTGTTGGTAATAAATGCGGTTGCCGGACAAATCTGAGGGCCGATTGATGTGATCCCCCATCCGGCCAGCATTCCATACATGCGGTCCCAGCTGCTGCCTGCCGGATTCGGAATACACGCATTTGATGGATCAAATCCATTCAAAAGATCTCCAATCGTTACCGACTGACCGCGTTTCCAGCCCAGAATCATAGCGGCACAAGCCACCCAGCAAATGGGATTCTGCAACTGCACAACCATCGGAACCGAATATCGAATAACCGCCATGTCCAGTCTCCTGCAAATCGACTTAGCTCTTGAAGCAACATCACTGTCAGGAACGAAGCATCTTTAATCTGATCACATCCGTGATTAACGACGGCATTTTACACAAGCTGGCCACAGGGAATCCAGCACATCGAAACAGACACTTTGCGAAGGCCAGTTGCGGATTCGTTTCGATGCATGGAAACTGGTTTGACACAACGTACTGGATTTCCGATGAGCCGACTATCTCACCGTCACCGCAGCCGGTGTTACTGAGGGAGTCTGCTGATCTGCGGCCAGTAGTCGTTTCGCTTCCTTCAACACAAAATCGGGATCCATAAACGGTTCGTAACTGATGTCCTGCCAGCGAATCTTTCCGGTGCCATCGATCAGGAAAGTGCCATGCAGCGCCGCCTTTTCAAAGTCATCGTAGCAGCGGTACGATTTGAACACTGTCATTTCCGGGTCAGCGACAAGCGGGAAGGGAAACCCGGCTTCGAAGTCATCAAATGCCTTTTTCAGGTTTTCCTGTTTGTCAGTACTAATCGCCACGACATCAAGACCGGCTGCCTGAAATTCCGCATACTTTGGAGCAAATTTCTGCAACTGCTGAGCACAATGAAGGCAGCCGTAACCCAGGTAGAAGATCACCACGACCGGACGTCCGCGGTAATCCGACAGCGAACGCGATTTGGATTCCACGTCGGGCAGTGTCCACTGATTTGCCGAGACGGGCTGCCAGCGGAATGGTCCCAGCGAATCCAGATCCGGTCGAGCCCCGATGTCTGCCATCTGCTCGGCGGGAGTTCGCCAGTCGGCTGGAAATCCCAGTTCTGCGGCGATCGGTGCCAGTCTGGCGAAGGCAGCAACATCCAGATCAATCGTTGAAGAGATCTTACGAAGATCCTCAAACGCCTTCTTTGCTTCATCCTTTTTACCAGCCGCCCACAGAGTTTGGACCAGAGCCGTCAGGGGCAATACTTCCATCTGATTGGATTGTACATGTTCCTGAATCTTCTTCACTGCATCATCAGTTTTTCCGGCCAGCAGCATGACAGCGACCTGGTCTTCTGCACGAACACCGCCCGCTTTCTTCAGAAGGTCGAGTGCCTTGTCGTACTCCTTCGAAGCGACAGCAAGTCGGCCATCAATTTCATGAATTGCTTTTTCGATATCTCCTGTCCGGCTGCGAAACTTCTCTTCTGCGTCCTTTCGAGCTTTCTCAACGGCCTTTTCGTCCTTCTTTTCTTCTTTGGCTTTGTTTTCAGCAGTATCTCCCGCTTCCTTCAGTTTTGCATTTTCTTCGTCGAGCATCTTTTGAAGGCGATCCCGAACTGCAACAGCCTCGGTCGCACGTCCGGTCATGGCAAACGCGGCCCCCAGAGCCCGATCCCTGGACAAATCCTCCTTCGCATCGCCGGTTTCTTCCAGCCATGATGTCCGGGAAAATCGAATCAGCTCTTCATACAGGCCGTAAGTTGTCAGCACTTCCAGCAGCCGCTGGCGACCGTATTTGTAGCTGCCGAATTTGTCCATGTGATTGTAAGTGGGATGACGCGGCATGCTGATCATATTCATCGCCAGAGCAATGGCGTCGTGTACCTGCCCGATATGAATCATATTCCGGATACACCACTCGTTATTGTGGGCAAAGTTGTGGATCTGATCAGGAAGTACGCGATCCTTCATCATGTGCGCATGATCAACTCGGGCTGACGCTTCCTGCTGATAAACGGCATCGTGATAACGTTTAACTCGCGAATAAATATGGCCGGGCATATGCCACATATGAGCGATTGCGGGAGCAGACAGTCCACCACGAGCGGCGGATTCAAGGGCTTTCTCCGGCTTCTTAGTGTCCCAGAGATGAATGCGATAATGATGAATCGGATGCAGTGGTTCCTGATCCAGCACATCCTGAATCATTGCATCAATGGAGAGATGGGAAGTGATACGCAGCCCATCACCGCGAGCTCCCCAGAAAAACTCGCACAGGAACGCTTTGGCTTCAATGTCCTCGGGAAACTCCAGCAGCAGATCTTCAAGATCACTGACGTAGCGTTCCGACTTCTTCTTTTTCTCTTCGTCGTTGTCGGATTTGGCATTGATAAACCGATCGAATGCCTCGATATACAATTGTTCGCGACGCGAGACCTTGTCCTTCCTCGCCATTGCCTCGCTGATAAAGCCCTTTGCCCGCTTCGCGTTGCTGCGATTGGACATGGCCATGCCCCAGTAGGCGGTTGCACAATCCGGGTCCAGCATTGCGGCCTGACGAAACGACCGCTCGGATTCAAAATACCAGAAACCGTGAAGCTGCGCGACACCCTGTTCGACGAACTTGCGAGCCTCGTCGCTTTTCGTTGTGACAGGGAAACGCACCAGCCCAACGCCCTGCATCAGGTACGCGGCCTGACGTGGTCCCTCGTTAAAGACTTCACCATGCAGTGAATGTCCTTCCGCAGGAGTCTTCTCCGCTGCTTTGTCATCGGCCGGCTTTGCATCAGCTGGCTTGTCGTCCACCGGCTTTGCTTCAGCTGGCTTTGTGTCGGCTGCCGGTGTATCGGCTGGCTTTGTTTCGGCAGCTTTTTCCGGCGTTACGGCCGCTTTTTCTGTCGGAGTGGAAGCAGCGGCATTCCCATTCTGTGCCGGGAGTTCTGCGGAAAGGAAGCAGAGAGAACTGGAGGCAAAGGCGAGAATGATCATCGATCGAGCAGGAATTTTCATGGCGGGTGCTCGTACTTAAAGAAGGAGTGCAGCGATTCAGGCGTACAAACTGTCTGGGTGGTGTTGGACGGCCGTCAGACCAGCTTGATGCATTCTCCATTCTGGCCGTAAAAATCTACATTAACAAGCCGTTGTCAATCGATTCTGTCTTTCTTCTGCGCAAAAGCAGAGAAACCCGAAACGCGGCAGTGTGAAGCAGATTTTCGTTAAAAGTCTCACTGTTTCCGTCAGATTCACCTGCTTTTCGGTGAGAATCGGCGGGTGATTCGGTTGGCTCAGTTCTGTGATCTGGTTAGGCTGTCGTATCCGGTGAATGTTATCACTCCGGGGGAATTCTCTAATCTGCTGGAAACTATCTGGATGTCTCGGATTTCTGCTGCGTTTGAACAGGCTCGGTGTGCCGGGCGAATGACATTCATGCCCTTTATCACGGCTGGGGACCCTGACCTGAAAACCACTGGTCATGTGTTGCTCTCGCTGCGAGACGCTCAGGTCGATCTGATTGAACTGGGATTCCCATACAGCGATCCGATTGCTGACGGTCCCGTGATTCAGGCATCGTATACTCGAGCGCTGAACAATGGCGTTTCGGTACACGGAATTTTTGATTTGATGAAGTCTCTTCAGACCGAAAAACTGCCACCGGTACTTGCGATGGTTTCGTTTGCCATCATTTTCCGATACGGAGTGGAGCCGTTTGCGGCGATGGCGGCCAGTTCCGGCTTCAGCGGTTTAATCGTTCCGGATCTTCCGGCAGATGAGGGACAGGAGATGGCGGCGATCTCGAGAAAGCACGGACTGGATCTGGTGCAGCTGATTGCCCCCACAACCACGGCCGCCCGTACGGAACAAATTCTGGCTGCATCATCCGGTTTCGTTTACTGTATTTCTGTCGCGGGAACGACTGGTGTCCGGCGTGAACTGCCCGCGGAACTGACGGCCCAGCTGACTCAGCTCAGAAAACAAACTCAGCTGCCTCTTGCTGTTGGCTTTGGGATCAGCAGCCCGGATCAGGTGCAGGCTCTGGCAGGGGTGGCGGATGGAGTCATCGTTGGATCGGCGGTTGTCCGAAAAGCAGCCGAAGGCAGCACACCGGAAGAGTCTGCAGAGAACGTGCGAGAATTTGCAAAGCAGATGGCTTCCGCCGTAGCAAAGACTCGTCCGTCTCTGGCGTAAGATCGCAGGAAAGCGTTTGGTCGTTTCCCCGGCCCCCTCCCGATCTCGCTGCCGCTCGCTCGACCTCCCCCAGCTTTTCTGGGGGAGGAGGTA
>JALHMY010000037.1 GCA_022843805.1 Fuerstiella sp. | reverse complement strand
TGTGGTCGATCATCCAGATCCAGTCCGGGGCTTTGTTCGGCTCCTGCAGCATCGCGACACCGTTGCGACAGTTCCAGTTTCTGACGACGTCACGCGATGGAATCCTGAGATTCATACCGCATGCATGGCTGACACACTGAAGGACTTTCGGAGTGGCTCGGAAACCGACCAGCAGGCAGAGTTGACAGCACAGAGCAATCATTCGGGCACTATGTTGATGGCCTGACAGCGGCCTGTCGCTGTGCCAGACAGGCTGCTGGACCTGCTGAGCCTGCAATTGGCAGGCCTCCAGCCGTCCCTGGAGCGTCCGGATGTCTCGCAGCGCCTGATCACGCTGGGCTTTGAGGCGGTGAATCTCAGCGCCTCGAGCTTCCGCAACCTGTTGCCAGTGGTTTCGAGAATGAAAGAAAACACGACACAGGATTCTCAAAGGCGACTTGAAATGTCGAGGGACAAATGGGGACAATGCGACCACTGTTACGCTCCTTCGTTTCGTGGGTTTGACACAAAACGAATACGTTGGCGCGTAACAGTATTTCAAGTCTAAAACTACCCAAATCACGCACTTAGCCGTCTTTTCACCATCCCAGCCTCGCCCTCCCGGGCAAAACGATTTTGTCGCTCGACTAATGAAATTGCGTTCGTTTTACTGCAGTCAGGATTTAGCCAGCAACGTTGCTGCATCCCACAGCCACTGCGGCGAAACAAACACAATCAGGGTCGCCGCCGCACAGAACATCCCGGCGACAAGCGCGGCGGGTTGAGTCATTGCCGGCCCGGTCGACTGCTCGGCGCTGGAAGGTTCCAGATACATCAGACCGATCATTCGCAGATAATAGCTTGCGCCAATCACCGCATTCACCGCCAGCACTATTGCCAGCACCCGGCTGGTTGTTGAACCATCTGACCAGGCAGCCAAAAACAGATTCAGTTTTCCAAGAAACCCGCCTGTCGGCGGCAGACCACTGAGACCGAATACGCAGACTGCCATCAGCAGAGCGGTCACCGGCTGAGTTCTCCCGAGACCTGACAGTTCTGACAGCATCTTAATCGGACTCGTGAATGATCCGGCCGCTGTCAGCAGCGCAAACACACCCAGCGTCATCACTCCGTAAATCGCCACATAGAACAGCAGTGCCGCAATACCACTCGTCCCGGAAAGATTGGCACCAACGGCGAGTCCCACCAGCATGTAGCCCGCGTGAGCAATACTGGAGTACGCTAATAGCCGCAAAATATTAGTCTGCCTCAGCGCCAGCAGATTGCCAACAAACATCGTTGCGATAGCAAGTACTGCGAGGATAAACCGGACGACTTCTGAAGGAGTCCAAACAGCAAGGCTGGTGGCTCCAAAACTGACAGACAGCAATCGCAGCAAAGCGGAAAATCCAACGAGCTTTGGAATGAACGATAACATGGCCGCCGAAGACGACGTCACACCCTGGAAAACGTCCGGAGCGTAAAAATGAAAGGGCACGGCCGTTATTCGAAAGCTCAGTCCGGCAATCACAAGCAGCATGGCAATCCTGAACATGCCACGATCGACATCAAACTGTACGTCGGCAGCACGAGCTGCAATCGCCGTCAGATTGGTCGTTCCTGCGATACCAAACACCCAGCTCAGACCGTACAGCACAAGCGCCGATGAGAAAATGCTGAGCAGGAAATATTTAATCGTTGCTTCACGCGCTTTCCAGTCTCGGCGCGGCAGAATCAGAAGCACATAGGTTGGAATGCTGACCAGTTCCAGCCCCAGAAACACGGTCACCAAATCGTTGGCGATCGTCACAAAATTCGTTCCGGCAATGATCGCCAGCAGACAGGCATGCGCCTCCGCCGCTTTACCGTCATCGATCTGGTCCCACAGCAGCAGAGTCAGCAGAATTCCGGCGGTCAGCGAGAGTCCCCGCACATACCAGACCAGCGCATCCGAACGGAACGGACCTGCCCCTGGTTCCACTACAGAAGTATTGGACCACGCAACGAATGCGCAAGAAAGGGCCAGCAGGGAAAGAATTCCCCAGCGATGACGCAGTCCGGCCGGAGCCTGACCCGTTTCGCTCACCAGAAACGGGCCGGCCAAAAACATGAGACAGACCGTCGCCAGAAGTATGATCTCCGGAATAATCAGCCCAGTGGCCTGATTAATCACGTCATAAATCGTTGGAGGAATTATCGATGATGGTTCCACGTAAACACGTCCTTAGACACTTCAGTCGGCAACGATAATTCGCTGTGAAAGACTCAATACTTGTGGTACCGGAACTGCTGCAGGCACCAGTCCGGAGACCGGGTTGACCGCAACAGGTACCGGCGGAGCGTCCTGATAGAGTGCTGAAAGGGCAGCAACGTCCGGCTCAATCAGTTCAATCAGTGACGCAGGAAAAACTCCCAGCCACAGACAAAGTGCAGCAAGCGGTGCCAGCGCGGTAAACTCCCGAGCGTTCAGGTCAGTGATCACATGCGGGTGTCCATGAGAATCATCCTGATGCGGCTCACGCAGCGTACCAAAAAACGCCAGCTGAACCGCGGTCAGCAGGTACCAGGCTCCCAGAACCACGCCCGCCGTTGCCAGAACCGCATAAACCGGAGACGAACGAAACATTCCTGCCAGTGACAGAAATTCACCGACGAATCCGTTCAGCCCCGGAAGTCCAATGCTGGACATCGAAATAAACACCATGCTGCAGGCAATCAGTGGAAGACGCTTTGCGAGCCCCCCGATATCGTCCAGCATGCGAGTGTGATAACGCTCGTAAATCATGCCGACAATCAGAAACAGAGCACCGGTCGACAATCCATGATTGACCATCTGCAGAACACCACCGGTGATCCCTTCAGTATTCAGAGCAAAAAGTCCCAGCATACAGAATCCCAGGTGGGCGACGCTGCTGTAGGCCACCAGTTTCTTGATATCTCGCTGCGACAGCGCACAGAAAGAACCGTAAAGAATTCCAATGACAGAAAGCAGTCCAATCATTGGCAACCCGACAACTCGACATGCGTCCGGAAACATGGGAAGGCAAAGTCGCAGGAAACCATAGGTCCCCAGTTTCAGCAACACTCCGGCAAGAAGAACAGAACCCGCGGTGGGAGCTTCCACGTGGGCCAGAGGCAGCCAGGTGTGAAAAGGAAATACGGGTACCTTCACAAGAAAGCCGGCAGACAGAGCCAGAAAGAAGGAAATCTGAAGTGCCTGAGGCAGAGGATTTGCCGCAAGCCAGTCTGCCAGTGCAGGCAGCGATGTGGGACTTGTCAGTCCGGCACGGGCGACCCACGCAACAAGGGCAACCAGTCCCGAAAGTGTGATCAAACTTCCTGCCAGCGTATACAGGAAAAACCTGACGGCAGCCTTTCGTCGATCCGGTCCTCCCCAAATGGCAATCAGGAAGAACAGAGGAATCAGAGTAAGTTCGAAGAACACATAAAACATCACCAGGTCCATCGAACAGAAGACGCCGATCAGCCCTGTTTCGAGGATCAGCAGCGCCGCATAGAATTCCGACGCCCGATCACTAATCGCTTCCCATGAAATCAACACACTGGAAACTGTCAGAAGTGTTGTGAGTGCGATCAGGGCAACACTGATACCGTCAAGACCGAAATACATTTCCAGCCGGGCAGTCACTTTACCACTGCTGTCAGTAATCTTCAGCCACTCGTGCCGAAACTCGGCCCGCGGTCGAATTGCTGATGCTTCACTGGCGGAAGACACCGCAGGCCGATTCCCGGTCTCCAGCGGCTTCAACACCACAGTCTTATACTGAGCAAGTAGTAGTAGCGACAGAAACAGCGTGGCGACGCTTCCGCTGAGTGCCAGCAGCCGCGACGACGTCTGATTCAGCGAACCGCGAAACAGCATCAGCAGAACTGCCGATGCAAACGGTACCGCAAGCGAAAGGAACAAAAGTGCAATCATACCGGTTCTGCCATCTAACCTCAGAACAGACTCAACACCACAACCACCGCCGCGACCACACTCACCCACATCACACCGGCATATGACTCTACGAGCCCACCATGCAGCTGTCGGGGCAGGACACTGAGTGCTCGCGGGACCATTCCCACAGCATCCACAATTCCATCAATGACGAACCGATCGAATAACACAGCCAACGCTGCCAGCTTTCGCAGTGGAAACACAACGATCCACTGGAAGATCTCGTCCAGGAAAAACTTTCCGTTTGAAATCAGGTACAGCGGCTTCATGCCCGCAGCCAGAGATGCAGGAATACCTGGCGACAATACATAAAGAAACCAGGCTGCTCCAATGCCGACAATCGCTATCCCACTGCTGACAGCCATCACTCCCCAGTGCAATCCGTGCGTTTCCACAGCCGTCAGTCCCTGAATACGCTGCAGGGTTCCGGCAAACAGATGAGTCGGCCCGGTCAGCAAACCGATGCCCACGGCACAGACAGCCAGAATTCCCAGAGGCCAGGCCATCACAGGTGACGCATCGTGAGGATGGTGTCCGGCTTCTTCCGGAAACTTCTCTTCGCCCCAGAACGTCATGAAATATGCGCGAAAGGTGTAAAACGCTGTCAGCAACGCCGTGATGGAGGCCACGATCTGAATCACTCTGAAGAACGTTCCATACTGAGCGCTGTGAGTGGCCTCACCAATGACCGCCAGAATGTCGTCCTTGCTCCAGAAGCCGGACAACAAAGGCACTCCTGCAAGAGCAGCAGCACCAGCCAGAAACGTCCAGTGTGTGATCGGCAAAGCCTTCTTCAGCCCACTGAACCGCCGCATGTCAATCACATCGCCCATTGCGTGCATGACACTTCCGGCTGCAAGGAACAGCAGGGCTTTAAAGTAAGCATGAGTAAACAGATGAAACATCCCTGCGGTCACTGCAGCCGTGACCAGTTCCGGTCCGGCAGCTCCGCAACCCAAAGCCATAAACATGAAGCCCAGCTGACTCACCGTTGAATAGGCCAGCACTCGTTTCAGGTCTGTCTGTGTCAGAGCTGTCAATGCGGCAATCGCCGCCGTGATGGCACCCGTGGCACAAATAAATAACTGCACGCCCGGAGCCAGAACGAACAGCGGAGTACACCGCGCCACAAGATAAACGCCCGCGGTCACCATCGTCGCCGCGTGAATCAGGGCACTCACGGGAGTCGGACCTTCCATCGCGTCCGGAAGCCAGACCTGCAGAGGAAACTGAGCTGATTTGCCCATAGCCCCAAGAAACAGACAAAGACAGATCAGCTGAATCCGGCCCGGGTCAGTCTCCGCAACGGCGTTCAGAAGCGCCGTTCCTCCAAAGACTTCTTCAAACGACAGCGAACCAAACGTCTGCCAGATCAGAAATATTCCGATGATCAGACCAAAGTCACCAATTCGGTTAACCACAAACGCCTTTTTCGCTGCGGCGGCTGCCGCCGGTTTCTGAAACCAGAAACCGATCAGCAAATAACTGCAAAGCCCCACAGCTTCCCAGAAAACAAATAACATCAGGAAACTGCCGGCCAGCACCAGCATACACATCGAAAACACAAACAACGAAACAGCGGCGAAGAATCGAGGGTAACCCGGATCATGGTGCATGTAACCTGAACCGAACATCGACACCAGCAGACTCACACCCGTTACCATACAGAGCATGATGGCCGTCATGGAATCCGCTCGCAGATCCATCCGCACATTCAGCGTACCCACCTGAAACCATTCATACCCGACCGCAATTACCTGAGGTCGAACAGCAGCCGTGACTCCCGGAGCAATGGCGACAGACTCTGCAGATTCAGATGTGGTCGTTTCCGAGGCCACAGTACGAGGCTGGCTCACCGAAGGCAGAATCTGAAAGAGCAGAATCAGCGAACAGACAAAGGAAACGGCCAGAGCCGTCCAGCAGGGCAGGTGGCTCTTGTAACGCAGCGCCCCGGGACCAGCCAGCGCTGTGATCAGCGCCGACAGCAATGGGGCGACAGGAATGAGCCATAAAATTAATTGTTGGGTAGTTTCTGACATTGCTGTTTACCTATGTCCGAACCGAAGTGCTGGCAGAAGCATTCGACGACCGGGATGGATCCGTCGGCACTCGCCCCGCTGGAGTCAGCCTGGGAAGACCGTCATAACCTGGCGACACGCGAGGCTCTGTACCGGGCTCCTCTTTGGGAAATCCACCGGCCGGAGCAGGCATATCCGATTCACGAAGTTCTGACCAAAGCTGAATATCAAGCGATCCGGAATTTCGATAGAGCAGCAGTACCAGTGAAAGCGCCAGCCCGGCTTCACAGGCAGCGACCGTCAGCGTGAAGATCGTGAATGCCTGGCCTTCATTCGTGGCATGCAGATGACCAAATGTGACCAGGGTCAGTGAAACGCCATGCAGCATCAGCTCTGCTGACAGAATCATCAGTATCAGGTTGCGACGAGTCACGAACCCAATCGCGCCCAGCACGAACAGTCCTGCACCGACGATGAGAAAACGGTCCGCGTCACCCATTATAATGTTCCCTGCTCTCTGCGCGGTGCAATTGCGATAGCGCCAATGCAGGCGATCAGCAGAAGCGTACCTGCCATTTCCACAGCGTAAAGATAATCTCCAAACAACGACCGCCCCAGTCCCTTCAGATTCCCAACCTCATGCTGTTCATCCTTCAGACTCAGCGTATTCGCAACGGTCGCCGGGTTTGAAACTGCAGGTGCAGCGGCGACAGCATCACCTGCCACAGCATCACCAGCCACAACCGGACTTCCGGCAGCGGCAGGTGTCTGCACGGCCATCACAATAGCTCCGAGCAGCACAAAGGCCGAAATCGTCGCCATTTTTCCCTGACGCGACGTCTGGTCATAACCCGCTGCGCCACTCTGCTGAGCCAGCATGATCACAAACAGGAACGTTACAATGACGGCTCCTGCGTAGACAATTATTGTTGCCGCAGCAAGAAACGGTGCACTTCGAAGCACGAACAGGCCACAGGTACATAACGTGACCACAGCAAACCAAAGTGCTGAATACACCGGATAGGTCGCTGTAATCATGAGGACGCCAGATACCAGCGCACCAACGGCAAACAGCCAGAACAGAAAACTGGCGGCCAGATCACTCTGGCCAGCCCCAGCTGACCCACAAAGAGCGAGTACGCCCAGAGTGGACATCACAAGGCCAGGAATTCTCGGCCGGGATGCGGCGATTTTTGTTCCTGGCATCAGCCACAAAATCCCGGCGGCCCAGAGAATGAGTCCGAAAACCGATACCGGGTGCCCTGTCATCCACTGCATCATGACCTGTTCTCCTTCGCGGGTGCACCCGAACCGGCGATGACTCCGGAAGTGCCTGTCCGTGCAGATCGGTCGTTACCGGCCACGTCAGTCGCCGGCCCCAGTGTCGGCAGACCCTGGAAGTCGGCAGCAGCACCCAGCTTTCCGCGTTTCGTACGGACCGGATCCCGGGGATTGTCTTTCGTTTCGTCGTACACGCCGAGCAGCTTTTCACGGTCATACATCAGATCATCACGGTTTTCACCGGTCAGATCATAAATATGAGTCAGCTCAATCGCGTCAACCGGGCAGGCCTCTTCACACATCCCGCAATAAATACAACGCAGCTCATCCAGAACGAATGATTTTGGGAACTTGTCCCGATCCGGCCAGTCCTTTGGAGCAGGTGCTGCCTCAATCGTGATGCAACGAGCCGGACAGGCGGTTGCACACAACATGCAGGCCACACACTTTACTCGATCCTTCTCATCACGATTCAGCCGATGCACACCCCGATAATGGAGAGGCAGGTCAGGCTTCACTTCCGGATACTCTTCGGTAACCGCCTTGTGACTGATGACGTGATTCAGAGTCGTTTTCAGACCCTGAATGATCGCCGGCACAAATGTGGCCTCCCAGAAGCCCAGTTCCGGCTCCTCGACCCATTTCACTTGCTTCGATGATTCAGACATAAAACACTTGTCCTGCTCCAGCTGGAGCATGGTTGAAAACAGATTTCGACAGATTTCGCAGGAATTCAGAATCCTGGTGATATTTTAATGATGCCCACCACTCGCTGCTGACGTCGCCGCCACAGGTGCGGCTGCCGCCATTCGATAACCCGGTGATTTTGCCTGTAATTCACTCCGCCGCATATTCGTACTGACAATACCCCAGACACAGAACATCGTGACGGATCCCGTCAGCAGCCACACATTACTCAGCTCAAAATGTCGGCAGATCATGACCAGCACCACGTTGAACAGCGACAATGGAATCATGATCTTCCATGCAAGTTCCATCAGCTGGTCAAAGCGAAATCGCGGAATGGTCCATCGCAGCAGCATGATCAGAATAATGCACATGAAAACCTTCGTCATCAGCACCATCAGCTTGACGAGCCAGGCAAACATGTAGGTACTTTCCGCAGTGGCGATGCCCGGGAAGTGCCAGCCACCAAAGAACAGAATCGAAGTCAGGAAGCTGATTGTAATGACATGAGTATATTCGCCCAGAAAGAACAGAGCCCATTTCAGAGCGCTGTATTCCGTATGCCATCCGCCGACAAGCTCCTGCTCACATTCTGCAAGGTCAAAAGGAAGTCGGTTGGCTTCCGCAAGTGAGCTGGTAAAAAAGATCAGACAGGCCAGTGGCTGAATCCAGATGTTCCAACCCAGCAAACCAGCCGCCGCCTGCTGCGACTGAATCTGTTCAAGATTCAGCGTTCCGGACATGAGTGCAATGCCCAGAACCGACATTCCCAGTGGAATCTCGTAGCTCACCACCTGAGCACTTGCACGGAGCGCACCGAGCGCACTGTATTTGCTGTTCGATGCCCAGCCGCCCAGAATAATCCCATACACCGCAAGGCTGGTGATCGCAAAAATAAATACAAGACCGATATCAATATTGGGTGCGATGATGAATCGCAGCCACCAGGGAGCGTCTTCCACCGGACCAAACGGAACGACAGCCAGCGCCAGCATGGTCGTGAAAACCGAGATCATGGGTGCCATGATATACAGCGCACGATCCACGTGCCCTGGAATCACTTCTTCCTTCAGCAACAGCTTAATGCCGTCCGCAAGTGGCTGTAAAAGCCCCCAGGGACCAACGCGATTCGGCCCTACTCGGTCCTGCATCCACGCAGCCATTTTTCGTTCAAGCAGAATCAGGTAATTGCACACGCCGGGAATCGCCCCAACGACCACAAGCACCGTCAAGAGTGTTACCAGAATCTCTGTCATCTCAGTATCACACCATTTTCTGCTAAAGACGAATTCGCCAGCAATGCAAGCGACGGGACTGCTTCCGAGATTTCCTTTCGAAGAGCATCCCCGTTAAACAGTCCTCGACGTTCTGCCAGATCCCACAGAATTCTGTGATCAGGTCGCGCATCGTCCGGAGATCGCACGGCCTTCTGAATCAGCTGAGCAAGCCCGCGATGATTCACAAACACGCCCTCACGTTCGACAAACGTGCCGGATGCAAGAAGATGAGTTGCATGGCGAATCACGGGTGAAGGCAGAAAATCCTGAACAATCACGGTGTCAGTCGTCGAAAACGCTTCTGCCTGCAATTCCGAAATCCAGCCATCCGGATCGCCACCCACAAGCCAAACCGCCTTGAACTGGCCGGATGCCGCGAGACGAAGCAATTCCTCGGCTGGAATCACTTCCTTAACAAAATGCTTCAACACGAGCTCAACGCCCGCACGATTCGGACACTTCTCCGCCCGAATTGTAAATGTCACTGGCTCGACAGCGCGGCCTTTTACATCCTTTGGATAATGATCATCTTCTCCGACAATACGCACAGGCCCCATCGCCAGCGTCACTTTTGGCGACAGTCCGGTCAGATAACTGCACAGCAGCCACGCCTCCTCAACCGTCATCCACGGAGAAATCATTGCTCCAATTCGATTGGCACCGGACTCAGCCGCCTTTTTCAGAGCTCCTCGTACAGACTGCAGGACGGAATCCCAGTCTTTTGAAACAATCTGCCCGCTCGCTCTCAAACCGGGCGATCCCAGTCGCTGTTCAGAATGTGTGTATTTCCAGCCGAAACGACCGTCGTCACACATAAAGTGGCCCTGCGCCAGAGGATTAGGCCTCGGCTGCAGGCGATAAACGTGATCTTCATTCTGATCCACATGAACACTGCAGCCCGTGCTGCAGTTCGGGCAAACAGACGTGGCTGTCTTCAGCCACCAGACTCTCTGCTTATACAGAAAGTCCTTGCTGCACAGAGCACCAACCGGACAAATATCAACAACATTCCCTGCCAGCTTGTTGTCACAAGGATGCCCCGGGAAAATGTCGATTTCCTCATGGCTCCCCCGACTCACCACCTGCAGTTCACTCGTTCCGCTGATCTCCCGAGTAAATCGCACGCAGCGAGTGCACATAATGCAGCGGTCAGTAAACAGCGTGATCTGATCGCCAATGTGATCCTTATCAGGTTTTTCGTTCTTGGGTTCCTGAAGGCGGCTGTAACCCCGGCCATATCGATAACTGAAGTCCTGCAGAAAGCATTCGCCCGCCTGATCACAGGTTGGACAGTCGAGAGGATGATTGAGCAGCAGGTATTCCAGCGTCGCTTTTCTGGCTTCCTGCACCTTTGGGCTGTCAGAAATGATGACCGTGCCGTCCTTCGCCGGAGTCTGACAGCCGGGTACAAGTTTTGGCTGCATCTGCACGGTGCCGTCGGGCTTCTTATCACCAACTTCGACGAGGCACATACGGCAGCTGGCAACGACCGACAACGCAGGATGCCAGCAATAAGCCGGAATTTCGACGCCAATCTTTGCGGCCGCCTGAATACAGTTCAGTCGTTCGTCCGCACCGATCTCGACGGGTGTATTGTTGACGATCACAGTGGCCATGGAACGCTTTCGATCAGATTGTTTGACTCTGGCACGGCATTACCCGCCATCAGGCATCGACTGCCCATTCCCAAAATTTCATGCAGCATTAGTGGGCCGCCATCAGTCGCTGAGCCGACGTCACTGAGGCTCGACGACTGGTAATGTATTCTTCGAATTCGGAACGGAATTTGCTGATGGCATTCTTCACCGGCCAGGCGGCCCCATCCGACAATCCGCAAATCGTCGTCCCCGGAATAATTCCCATCGACCCTGCCACCTCCGTCAGAAGGTTCAGGTCCTCAACTTTTCCCTGACCCGCTCGAATTCGCTCCAGAATCCGAGTCATCCAGGACGTTCCCTCGCGACACGGAGTACACTGGCCGCACGATTCATGGGACATAAACCGACAACAGTTGTATAACACATCCACCATGCTGGTCTGGTCATCCACCACGACAACCGCTGCTGTCCCCA
Organism: Fuerstiella sp.; assembly: GCA_022843805.1. Classification (GTDB taxonomy): domain Bacteria; phylum Planctomycetota; class Planctomycetia; order Planctomycetales; family Planctomycetaceae; genus F1-80-MAGs062. Next base: position 70,735 of record JALHMY010000037.1, on the reverse strand, counting down.
GTCCCAGACAACCAGCCTTGCCGGGTCCTGCAAAATCCAGTTTCGTGTCCAATTCTGCTGCGGACAGGAATCCCATGCTGATACCGCCTGGAACGACGGCCTTGACTTTTCGCCCCTTCCAGACTCCGCCTGCATGTTCTTCAATCAGTTCGCGAGCCGTGACTCCCAGTGGCAGTTCCACACAGCAGGGTTTATTGACGTGGCCGCTGACACAATACAGTTTTGGACCGTAACTGCCTGGATCTCTGGGGTTTGCCGGATCCGGGGGAACTCCGATTGACTGAAACCACTCTTTTCCGCGTTTCAGAATCTGAGTCACGCAGCACAGAGTTTCTACGTTGTTTACAATTGTTGGCTTGCGAAACAAACCTTCAATCGCTGGAAACGGCGGCTTAATCCGAGGCCACGCACGCTTGCCTTCGAGACTTTCAATCAGCCCGGTCTCTTCACCGCAGATATAAGCGCCCGCTCCCCGATGAAGAACGATATCCAGATTGAATCCCGTCCCCAGAATGTTCTTCCCAAGCAGACCGGCCCCGTAACACTCCTTCACGGCAGCATCCAGCGCCCGATAACTTGTCCCATATTCGTAACGCAGGTACAGATATGCATTGCTCGATCGAATGGCATGGCAGGCAATCATGATGCCTTCAATCAGCTGATGAGGATCCTTCTCCATCAAAATACGGTTGTTAAACGTACCAGGTTCACTTTCATCCGCATTGATGCACAGATAAATCGGACCTGGATGATCCTTGGGCAGAAACGTCCATTTCAGCCCGCAGGGAAATCCGGCACCCCCGCGACCGCGCAACCCGGAATCCTTCACGATGTTCGTCACATCGGCCGGAGCCATGCTCAGAATTTCCTTCAGCCGCGCATATCCGCCATCCGCCTGATAGGACTTCAGCGTTGCACTGTCAGGCCGATTAATACGAGCCAGTAATACGGGTTCAAAAACTGCCATATCGGAACCGAAATTTCGAATACACGGGGAAAATTCGTATAATCTTTGCCAAACGCCGCCAGCCGAATCAGGATCAGCTCAAACACGGATCAAAAAAACACGGAACTCACAGAACTCAAAGACGATTAATCAATTCACTTGCCGACTGATCAGTCATATCCATGTGACATTCGTCGTTCAGCAGAATGCAGGGCGCCCCTTCACAGGCACCGAGACACTCAGCAAACTCAAGAGTAAACTTTCCATCAGCTGTTGTCTGTCCGGGATGAACGCCGTACTTTTCCGCCAGCTTCTCCAGCAACTCTTCGCCACCACGAAGCATGCAGGAAATACTGCGGCAAACCCAGACCCGATGCCGACCCAGCGGATGCTTCTCGTCCTTAAAGAAATTATAAAATGACATCGTGTCATGAACTTCACTGGGATGCAGTTCCAGCAGCTCGGCAATTTCCTCAATCGCCCCAGTGGAAACAGCTCGCATCGCATCATGAACAATGTGCAGCGCTGGCAGCGTCACCGCCCGCTTACTGGGATATTTTGGAAACTCCGCTTTGATTCGTTCCCGAAGCTCTTCAGTCAAAACACTCATCGTGAGACAGCCTTCACCTAACGATCCAGCTCGGCGGCAATGATATTGATACTTCCGAGCACTGCCACCACATCGCCCAGCTGGTGACCCCGGATCATATGGGGAAACATTCCAAAGTGAATATAAGACGGCGGACGGGTTCGCGCTCTGTAAGCACGTGTTTCACCGTTTCCGGCAAGATAGAACCCCAGCTCACCGTTTGGTGATTCGGTTGCTGCATAAACCTGTTCCAGAGGAACGTCGTAACCTCTGTTGGGCATCAGCACTTCAAAATGCTGAATCAGTCCCTCAATACTTCGATACACAGCCGGTTTGGCTGGCAAAACAATATCGCTGACAACGTCAATGTTGACCGGCCCGGCCGGAATGTTCTCAACCGCCTGCTTCAGGATCTTCAGACTCTCAAGGATTTCCTGCATTCTGACCAGATAACGTGCGTAACAGTCGCCTCCGCGCGAGCACACCATGTCAAAGTCCAGATCGGCATAGGCCAGATACGGCTCATCCTTGCGAAGGTCGCGGGCGACGCCACTTGCACGAGCCACCGGCCCGGTCGCACTGAAGTTGATGGCATCCTCACGACTCAGATATCCAATGCCTTTGGTTCGCTCCACGAAGATCCGATTCTTCGTCAGCAGGCGATGGATTTCCGCGTGAGTTCGGGGAAGGTCCTGAATGAACGTGCGAACCTTGTCAACCCATTCATTATTCACATCAAACAGCACACCGCCAACTCGCGTGTAGCTGGTGTGAAAACGCTGCCCGGAAGCGGTTTCCACAATGTCGTAAATCTTTTCTCGCTGCTGAAACGCATACAGAAACGCGGTAAATCCACCCAGATCCAGCGCCGTCGTGCCCACATTCAGCAGATGGTCGTGCAAACGCATCAGCTCAGCAAGAATCGTTCGCAGATACCGACATCGGGGAGTCAGTTCAATGTTCAGCAGCTTTTCCACCGCATGATGCCAGGCAATTTCGTTGGCCAGCGGCGAAACATAATTCATGCGGTCCACGATGGTGACATACTGGTTAAAATCCAGATGCTCACCCAGCTTCTCAAAACCACTGTGCAGATACCCAATATGAGGTACCGCATTCAGTACACGCTCTCCATCCAGCGTCAGCACAAGACGAAGAGTCGTGTGCGTCGCAGGATGCTGCGGTCCGAAGTTCAGGGTCCAGACATATTCCCGCTCAGACGAATCGACTGCATCGGGATCAACAGGTGAAAGTGGCATCGACGGTAAACCGCGTCACTGAGGAAGAAGAAAAAAAATCTGAAACACCCCAACTCCGACCACTCACCTTCATCAAATTCGCTGAAGGCCGCCCCCATCAAGGACTCTGCTCATCCAGGGCACTGTTCATCCAGGAAGATGATGCACGCAGATGCTTAACTTTCCGATCGAGTAATCACGGGGAAATTGTGCCGTTCTCCCCGACCTTTCAACGGATAATCCTTTCGCAGCGGATACTCAACAAATTCTTCCGGCATCAGAATTCGTCGCAAGTCCGGATGGTCGGTAAATCCGATCCCGAACATGTCGTAAACTTCGCGCTCCAGCCAGTTTGCGCCCCGCCACAACGAACAGGCCGACGGCAGCGTCGGATCCGGAAGGTTCAGCCACGTTCGCACCGTCAGCCGCTCGCCGGATTCGGTATTCAACAGCTGATACACAACCATAAACCGATCGACTGCGCCCGGATATTCGAGACAATCCACGGCGGTAATATCAATCAGCATGTCAAAGCCAAATTCCTGCTTCAACACACCCAGCAACCCAAAAACATCCCCGGAAGACACGTCAATTCGGCGATTATCCCGAAACTGACTTTCCTTGAGAACACTGGCAACTCGAGTCTGCAGAACGGATAGCTCAACCATTCGTCACCACTCCACCGGCAGCAGGTGAGCCCGAAGATCCCGATGACTTCTTCCCCGGCATTGCCAGAGGAGAAAATCCGCCCAGCTGCACAAAGGCCGCATCTTTCACTCGCCGCAACTCGTCCGCATCAAACGGAGCAGGGCCCATGGCAGTTGTCCGATCCAGAAACTCCCGCCCGTCAACCGTACCGGTACGACGAACCTTTGCCTGCATGTCGATGATTGCCGCCAGCAGCTGCTCCGGCCGAGGAGGACAGCCGGGAACATACATGTCGACCGGAATAAACCGATCCACTCCCTGCACCACAGCGTAGGTATCAAAAACCCCGCCCGAACAGGCACATGCGCCCATGGAAATGCACCACTTGGGCTCAGGCATCTGCAGCCAGATTCGCTGAAGCACAGGCAACATTTTCATCACCACTCGCCCAGCCACAATCAGCAGGTCACACTGCCGAGGGCTAAATCGCATGACTTCTGCACCAAACCGGGCGAGGTCATAACGAGACGCGGCAGTCGCCATCAGTTCAATTCCACAACAGGCCGTAGCAAATGGCATTGGCCACAAGCTATTCGACCGAGCCCAGCTGGCCGCCGCGTCCAGCTGAGTCATAAAAACGTTCTCAGGCAACCCTACCGCCATCGGAACACCCCTTTTCGAAGTGCATAAACCCAAGCCAGGCCAAGAGTTGCCATAAAGACGACCATGACTGCAAACACGGCATCCCGCAACTCTTTGGGGATCCCCAGTTCACTGTAGGCGCTGACTGCCCACGGGTACAGGAACAGAAGTTCAACGTCAAATACGAGAAACAGGATTGCCACGAGATAAAAGCGCACGTCAAACGGCTGGCGAGCGTCACCGACCGGATCCATGCCCGATTCGTACGGCATGTCCTTAACGACCGTCTTTTTCTTTGGGCCCAGCAAATGAGCGAGCACCATGTTGGTTATTACGAAACCAACCAAAATCGCTCCGTAAATCAATAGCGGAGGCAGCGCGGGAATGTCCACATTTCGCCCTCTGAAGTCCGAAATCCGCCCACACACAGTTTTGCGAGCGAATGAGAAGTCGGTGAAATATGCGACATCGCATACACTTTCAAGGGCAAGTCCTCGCCCAACCGTTTTCTCTCGCTTCCGGCAATGCAACCGGCCCGACTGAATATCCACAACGTGCTGAATATTAACAGTGCAGTCCTTTTGCTTTTGTGAAGCGATATCGGTACGAAAGTCTAGTAGAACGCACCAGGATTGCAAATATCACCACCGCCAACCGCTCTGTTTTAATCCGGTCAGCGCGGGCCTGCACCCGCAGACAGACGATACAAAGGCGATCGGAGCCGCAATGCGGCGGCAGGAGTTTCAGACTGTCGTCGCTTCGGGGCTCTACGGAAGAATGCGAGTTGGTCTACAGCCTCACGCCCGCTGGGACATTTCTTCCGTTGCGTCTTCAGGACCTTGTGTCACCGGAGCGCACCGGCGAGCGGCCGGTGTAAACCGGCCGGAAACCAACAGTTTCCGGCCGCAAATGCCGATGAGGAGATTCTGCCGTGCCCCCCTTTTTGACTTCCGTATCAAACGTGGAAATCGACGCCGGGGGTGGCAGGGAATCGCAATGCGTCACTCGGAGAGTGACGGCTACTTTAGTGACGGCTATTTTGCCTGGGTGAGACCTGGGAAAACATCGATTTTTTTTGGCCAGCGGTCGACGCTGAGCCTAAGGCTGGAGCTGGTCCCGCAAAAACTCGAGCAGTTCGAGTGCACTGAGCTCTTCTTCAAGGCGTTCATCGGATTCCTCATCCAGGCACGACCTGACTTCATCGACGAGTAATGCAGCGAAACGCTTTCGTGTCCGATGCAGCAACTGACGAAATCGATCCGCTTTGACTTCAATTTCTGTAAGGCGACTGAGTTCTTCCGACAGCTGTTCGGATGATCGGTCCGGGTACTCACTCCGCAGTTTCAGCGCCAGATATCCGGGTGTTTGTTTTCCGCCTTCATCGTCGAGCAGTCGGATCCACGTTTGTTCGAATACTGCTTTTTGCCAGATATGCAGCCAGCGCTGCTCAAGCCGATCTTCGCTGTCGTCATCAGGCATTTCGAAATCAAGTGACGCCGACCTTCGACGTCCCTCATAAGCAAAGTAGTCGCGAACTCGATTCCGAATTGCCGTTTTCAGAAGATCACGAAAACGTCCTCGCTGAGGATCGGCCCCGCTGAAGTCGCCTCGAATCAGCCGCACAATGACTTCCTGCGAAATCTCATCCGCATGATTCTGATCTCGAACGATCGCACCGGCATAGCGGCGAATCGCAGCAGCGTAACGCATCACCAGTCGCTGTCTCGCCTGACTCGCATCGAATCCCTGCCCGTTCAAATGGGCCAGACGCACCAGACTCCAGCGAGTTCTGATCGCATCAATATATTCATCGGAGAGATATTCATCTGAAATCTGTTCGTCGGCCACTCGCCACCTATTCTCTGTTATCAACCGGTTTGGGTGAGCTTTCAGGCGGCCCGGACTGCAGTTTTGCGGCACGTGAGCGAAGTTTCGTCAGCAGCTGAGCCGGATAGCCTGCTGCTTCAAGTGCATTCAGGTCCTCCAGAATCGCCGAGCCCGTACGCTCAGCCGGTGAAGGATTGCCTGCCAGCTGATCGATTTCGGCCAGTGCCAGCAAAACGGCGATTCGTGTTTTGAGATATTCCTGATCTTCCGGAAAGTGTTCAATCAGCTTTCGAATCAACACCAGTGCCTGCTGAACCGTTTCGGAACCTTCCATCATTCTTCCTGAGCGAGCAAGCGCGAGACCACGTCCGGTCAGCATAGTGGCTTTCTGCTGCTGGTGATTTCGCTCTGCCCCAATTTCAGGAGATTTGTCTGCATGCTCAATCCCCAGTCCAAAGTACTGGGCAGCGTTTTCATGCTGACCAAGCACTGAAAACCCATCAGCGAGAGCGATGCAGGCCATGATGACCCAGGATGTTGCTTCTGATCTCGCCGCCTCCGGCTGCAGTTCATAATTCTGAAACGTCAGATCCAGCCGACGTTTCCCCTTCCGAACAAAGGCCTCCGGATCTTCTTCCGGAGAAATCCTGTTCATCTGGTACTGGGCTTCCTGAATTCGCAGCGGACCAACCAGCAGAGATTTGGGATGCGTCTCTTCAAGATGCCTGAAAGCCGCACCAACCTCCTGCTCAATCTGCTGTCGCTGCACGGCTATCATTCCATCTGCAGGAAACTGAACTTTCTCCAGCAGCAGTTTCGCCCGAGCCACATCAATGCGTTCATTGTTGTGGTGCTGTTTGACGAGGTTATTCAGCAATGACTCGAGTTCTGCGGTGACCTGAACACTTTTTGACACATCTCCAAATACCCATTCGGCAGTCGCCAGCTGCTCCAGCGCATCGATCAGATTGTGAGCCGCTCGCAGGTCATTTGGGCGCATCTTAAACAACCTGCGATTCAGCTCGGCCGAATCGATGGCCGTTTGATGCATCAATCCGGTGGCCTGAGGGACCTCATACAGGTCATTGCGAACACGATTGACAACTCGATCCAAAGCATCCTGCGTCAGCCTGAAGGACTCGTCTGATTCCTGAATCGCGATCTTCAGCTGTTTATTGGAACTCAGCGTTTCGTTGTAAGCAGACTGCAGAGCCACCATGCCTGCAATGCATCCCGCAGTAAGTAACAGCAGCAGCCCGAGAGCCGCTGACTTCCATGGATTGCGTGAAATCCATTTGGAAAGCTTTTCAATCCTCGACACCGGCCTGGCCAGAATGGGTTTTCCCGCCAAAAGCCGGTCGAGATCATCAGCCAGCCCAGTCGCCGACAAATAACGGCGACCCGGTGTTTTGGCGAGACACTTCAAACAGATGGTCTGCAGATCCGCAGGGATTGATGGCTGCAGTGATCGTGGAGTGGGCGGATCATCGGACATGGATCGAATCATCACGTCAAATGGATCAGCCGCAATAAACGGCGGTCGGCCAGTGATGAGTTCGAACAGGACGCAGCCCAGCGAGTAAATGTCCGTGCCAGGCCCGGGGTTGCTGCTCATTCCGGAAATCTGTTCCGGCGCCGTATAGCCAGGCGTACCCAGCATTTGTCCGGTTCGAGTGATATGCTGAGGTGCCTGGATTCGTCGAGCGAGCCCAAAGTCGGTAATGCGCAGTGAAGTCTGTGAAAACGAAACTCCCGCCGGGTCTTTCGCGCTATCGAGATCCTCGTCACTGGCAATCAGAACATTCCCTGGTTTGATGTCACGATGCAGGATGCCCGCGGAATGAGCGGCCTGGAGAGCTCGCGCCAGTGTCAGAACAGTTCTGGCGGCAAACTCCCAGCGGACCGGTTTTCCTCGCAGCACGTCCGCCAGCGAGCCTCCGGACGCATACTCCATCACACAATAGGGAGCGTCATCGGCAAGCTTACCGAATTCAATCAGCCGTACGATATTGGGATGGGTCAGGTTGGCAACGACTCGAGCTTCCTCTTCGAACCGAGCCACCTGCTCTGCGTCATCAAAGTCGATCAGCAGCTTAATCGCGACGGTGCGACCCAGTTTGAGATCACGAGCTTTGAAAACGCGGCCTGTGCCCCCACGCCCCAAAAGGTTCAGGAGCTCATAACCTGGAATCACTGTTTTCGTTTCAACAACCTGCGTCACCGGTCTGATCACCTGTCTGGCCAACTACATTTCTCGGCAAACTCTACAGAATTCACTGATTTCGCAATCCTGATATTTCGCAATCCCGTACCAAAAATCATTTCTCAGTATACGTTGATTCAGCCACCTGATTCATCCGCAAAATTGATCCGTAAACCGCAAAAAACACGGGAAATCGCGAATTCTTCAGAAAAATCGGGCCACTTCTGTCACACGACCGGAACGTCAGCCGTACGGACGCCGCAGTCGGTTTTTTCCCGAATACTCTGGCGGCGAGACCTCCCATGATTCAGGCGTTCATCAGGAAAGCACGACAAATCTTTGAAGCCAACGGACGGGCGAACGGGCCTTCTACCCACCGCAGCAGCTCCGCACTTCGAAGAAAGCGTTCTTCCCGGGACCGGCGACCGGCTGCTGAGTCCCTGGAAGAACGTATTGTGCTGGCCACTTATTCGTGGCAGGGAGGATTCGCATCGAATGTCTGGCAGGATGCTCGAAACTGGATGAACGTTGATCTGGGTGCAACCAATCAGGGTTTCCCGGATGCTGATGACACAGCCATCATTGCAGGCGGACCGAGCCTGAGTCTGAACGCCAACCTCACGATCGGCACACTGAACTGGGAATCCACTGCCCCCAACCTGCAACTCAACACCAGCGTCTCAACTCTCACCATTAACGGAGGAACGATCGAGGGAGGCTTGTTGCTGGGCGGATTCATCAACAATGGAACGCTCAATATTGATGTGCCCGTCGGAGTCAATTCCGTGGGCGATGGTGCTCCTCGTCTCTGGGGCTCCCTCACAAACAACGGTACGTTCAGACTGCAGAATGGTCCTTTCATCACAAGCTGGCCGATTGTGGCAACCGGAGCGATCACCAATAGCGCCACGGGGGTCATTGAGCTGATCAATGACAGCGCAATCCGATCGGACTGGGGCCAGCCTGTTTTGGTGAACCATGGAGTGATCCGCAAGACTGGCACTGGAATCAACGCGACCATTTCGTCCCGCATTCAATCACAAACCGGGAGTCGAATTGAAATCGATGGCGGCACCCTCAACCTCGGTGGCACTCAGCAGGACCTTCTGGGCGACATCGAAGTCAGTCCATCGGCTTCACTTCAAACATCCGCTTCGGTGCAGATCCTTGATGACATTCTGCTGACGGGAGGTGGTGAATGGCGTCATATCGCGGGAGTCATGTACCCCAATGGCCATACTCTCAACTCTGTGGCCACAACGCTGCGTCTGGAAGCTCTTTCGGGTAACGGCAGCAGTACGCAGATTGCCGGCAGCGGTGTCTTCAATCTCTCTGAACTCAAAGTCGTGCGGGGAAGAATCGGTACACCGGGTCAGTTTACCTCCTACACCTTCAATCCGTTCGTTAACACGGGTGTGGTGAAGTTTGAGCCTGCCGAACACACTTCAGCCGTCATGTCAGCAGCCACGATTCACAATCAGGGCAGCATCGTCATTGATACATCCTCTGCTGGCAGCGGGTTCGGCTTACAGGGTTCTGCCATCGACAACCGAACGGGCGGAACAGTAACGTTCCTGAGTTCCGTGAATGCAAATATTCCTTCGGCCTGGATCAATGGAGTTGGACCTTCGTACCTGTTCAACAGCGGTACACTGATTTCAAATACTCCGGGGGCATCTGCGTATTGGGACGGACTGTTATTGCAGAACTCACCGGAAGGTCGCATCGAAGTGACTGCCGGGACACTCGATTTTTCGGGCCTCCGTCACTGGTCTTCTACACCCTCTGAGCAGAGCTTCAGCAAAGGCGGACACTTTGTTGTGTCTCCTGGCGCAACACTCGACCTGTCCAATGGCAGTGCAGCCACCGGTTCTCCCCGCTACTCAGGGCGCTATACCGCAGAAGGTGGCGGTACGATCCGGCTGGGTGGCAACTGGTGGGACAATGCGGTCATTGATTTCCCGACGGGAATGGCCATCTGGGATGCGGGCACGAACTTCGGCCGTCTCGTGAACGAGGGGGATTTGAGGATTGGTCCCGCTGCAGGATCACGACATATGTGGGGTGAACTTATCAATGAAGGGACTCTGACCGTTCAGAGCGGAACTCAGCTTCAGCTGAACCAGCTCTTCCAGGGACGGGGCACACTGATCAATCGCCCCAGCGGCACAGTCACTCTGGAGGACGGAAGCCAGGTTCCTGGCGTGTTCAACGGAGGTGTGCAGGTGAGCCAGTCGCCGCTGTTCGTGAACCAGGGACTGGTGCGAATGGACGGAGGCGGCGCCTGGATTCAGACTCGCTTCGAGAACCAGGGCGTTGTCTCGATGGATAACGCAGCATTCCTCACGATCAGTGCCCCGCGTGGAGAAACGGCGCATGGATCAGGAGTGACGACGCTGGCGGGTGACTGGCATATCATCGACGGCAGTCGCATCGACTTTCCTTCCGCCGGCTCATTCTTCACAACCCTCGGCGGTGAACTGCACCTCGACGGAGCAGGCAGTCAGTTCACAGGACTGGAAGAACTGGCCACTGTCCGCGGACACTTCGCTCTGACCGGAGGCGCCAACTGGACTCGCAGCGGTGCCTTCGAAAATCAGGGGGAAATCACACTGGGCAGCAACAGCACACTGACCGTCAATGGAGCGTTTGCGCAAAGTTCCACAGGTTCGCTGACGACTCTGGTGGGTGGAACGACGAACATGGGGCGGCTCAGCACTACCAGTACGACAACACTTGAAGGAGCACTGATCACAGGACTGGAAAACGGCTTTCAGCCGCTGGAGACCGATCGCTTTGATGTTGTCACGGCGTCAGCAATCAACGGTACGTTTGATGACATCGAAGTGAACGGGCTGGCTGCGACTGTCACCTCGAACACAGTGACTCTGGGACTCTCTTCGATCGCCACCGACCTGACGATCGAGAACGTTCAGTTGCTGGGCGTATCGGGGCCGCTCAGTCCTGGCCAGACGTTTCAGGTTCAGTACACCGTTCGCAATCTGACGGATCGCACTATCAGCGGCCCATGGACAGATTTGCTGTTTCTTTCTGAGAACTCTATTCTCGATCTGCACGATCTGCCGCTGAAGCGATCAGCCCCCACAACATCGCTGTCGGCTTTTGGCAGCATCACGATTACGGAGACTGTCACAGCACCGAATCGTCCGGGCCGCTGGTTCGTGATTCCTGCTGCTGATGCCGCCGGAGTCGTGCTGGACCTGAATCGATCCAACAATACTCGTCCTGCATCCTCCACCATTCAGATTGCTGCAGAAGCCCTGCCGTTTGGAGTGAACGTTAACAGCAACGCTCCGACCAGCGAGCCGGTATACTATGCACTAACCATACCCACCGGTGCGACGACGATTCAGGTGATGACAACATTTCTGGCAGACGATGCCGGGGAAATTCGAATTCGACGCGACAGCCTGCCGACCGGTGGATCTGATGACCCCTATGTAGCGTCCGCCATTGTCGAAGGCGGAAATCGCATTGCCCGCGTCACGATGGATGAACCCGTTGCCGGAACATACTACGTTTCCGTGATCAGCCGAGCTCCCGGCATCGCGGTGACTCGAGCAGACAACTTATCGCTGAGCCTCCTCGGCATCGAAAACGAAGCGTCGATCAGTTCGCAGCTGCTGGTTGCCGATGCTCTGTCGCTGACGGTACGAGGAACCGGATTCACCTCAGCCACTCAGTTCCGCCTTGGCACTCAACTCGCGAGCAGCGTCACTCTTGTTGACTCAACCACAGCGGCAATCACATTCTCGAATCTGGGCATTGGCGGACCATTCCAGATCTCTGCCAGCAATGGCGGTGCGCCTGTCGTGTACTCCGGAAAGAGTTTTACGGTCGTGTCGGGCGGCACATCAGCAGCTGACGCATGGGCGAGGATGCCGAACTGGCAGATCGAAGTCAATATGCCTGAGATCACTCGACCATTCCGCAACATCCCGGTTCTGGTAACGGTAAAAAACAACAGCACCAGAAGTCAGCCAGCTCCTGTGATACAGCTGATTACCGACAATGGCGCATTTCTGCCTGTGGGAGAAACAGAGGCATCGGAAGACTTTGCCAGCGTGCTGGCAGTTAAGGAGAGCGGCCGTGCGGATAATTATGCGCCGGGAGAAACTGTAACGCTGCGACTCTTTGTTCTGCCGCGAGCCAACGGTCTGCATGTATTCACCAGAGTGGCAGCAGCCGCGATCGCGGAAACATCGATTCAGTCACGAATCGGAGCGGGAGGCGCGGTCTTTCCAGTGGAAAGTCAGCTGCCCCTTACAACCGCCATGCTGGATGTTTACCGTCCGGATTTCATTTCTGCTGAAGCATGGACAAACGCCGTCCGACCAGCACTGTCAGCTCTTGTTGGCAACACGCTGCAAAGCTGGAGCAACGCCATTCGCAGCGCGGCCGCAGTTCTGGCCCAGGACGGCCTTTCGACTTTGAACCTGTCTCGAACGATGGCCTACCTGATTCAGCAGGCCAACCGATTTGGGCTGATTCATCAGAGATTCGAGTTGACGGCATACGGACGAGGCACTGAAAACCCTCTGGATCTCCGCGCCGTAACTGACGCTGATGGTAACGTCGACCTGATCACCGGGTTTTCGATTCGGTCATTCCGGCGATCGGGCAGCAGTTTTATCGGATATGGTGCAGATCGCGGGCAGCTGTCGAATCGCAGTGGCGGGGGATACATCCTGACCGAAGCCGACGGAACAATCACGGCTTACTCAGCCGATGGAAAATGGGATTACACCGAATCCCGTCTGGGAGTTCGCGTCACCGCCGGTTATACCGCCGGACGACTGACGACCCTGACCGATCACTTCGGCGATGTGACAACATTTACGTACAACGCGAACGGACGAATCGTTTCTACTACTGATCCTGTGGGCCGAGTCACAACTTTTGCTTATGACGCTCAGCAAAGACTGACGTCAGTTACCTCGTCCGCCGGCGTTGTCACATACGAATGGAACAATGACACAACCGGACCGAAAGCGTGGACAATTTCCGGTGTTATCGGAATCGATGGCGTGCGTTCGAACTTCGTTTATGACTCAGTCGGCCGTCTCCGGCAATCCTCGCTGGCCAACAATCTGCAGGCAGTCAGTTACACCTATGGCGGCCCGTCACATCTCGGCCGAGTCACTGTCACCGATGCATCCGGACGCTCCATTTCATGGCTGGAAGGTGAATTCGGTCAGGCCACGGAATTGACAGAATCCAATGGGCAGACAGCCGATCTTCGGTTTGATGACGCTGGCCGGCTCACCGGAGTAAGACAGGGAATCTCTCGCATATCACTCGTGCGGGATGCGTCCGGAAACATTACTCGCCTGACATCGCCCAGTGGCCATGATACAGACATCGACTATGATTCTTCCGGTGTGTTCTCTGAGGGAATCACCGATGCCATCGGGCGTTTTACGGACTTCTTTCGAAACAGCCAGGGCCTTTTGACGAGTCTGGTGAATCCGGATGGCGGCTACAAGCTTTATGGTTACGACTCCCGTGGCAATCGACTTCTGCAGAAGACCGAAGGCAGCCGCTGGACACTCGACACTGTCAACAACAGCAACCTGATCACTCGTCGCGAGTTCTCCGATGGCTCACGGCAGGATTACACATACGACGCTCGTCGCAATCTGATACAACTCGTGGAAACCAGCAGCGATGGATCCACAGGTACAGTCACATTCACCTACGATGCGACCGATCGAATCACTCGAATCACGTATCCGAACGGTCGCTTTGTCAACTACCGTTACGATGCAGGCGGCCGACCGGATCAAATCAGCACCTCTGATGGACTTACCATCGAATACACATTCGACAGCATCGGGAATCTGTCAACCGTCAGCCGCAACGGCAGTTTACAGGTCACCTACACTTACAACACAACCGGACAACTGGCGTCCAGGACATTCAGTAACGGTGCATCGACGCTTTACACGTACAACAGCTTCAGTCAGCTCACTCGCATTGAACACCGTGACAACACATCGGCAGTGATTGGTTTCAATGACTATGTGTATGACTCGTACAATCGACCAATCTCGATGACCGATGCTGCAGGTCTCACCTCCTGGGAGTATGATCCCGAGGGACAGCTGATCGCCGTCACACTTCCGGACACTACAATTCACCGCTATGACACCGATGCGGTCGGTAATCGAGCGGGATATTCGACAAACTCGCTGAATCAGTACCAGACCGGACCGAACGGCGAGCAGTTTGAATACGACGCGGATGGCAATCTGATCTCGATGGTCAGGACTGACGGCAGCAGCCTGCAGTATTCCTATGACGGCAGAAATCGGCTGGCCACCATCACTGATGGAAGCAACATCTGGCAGTTTGAATACGACCCGCTGGGCCATCGATCGGCCGTGACACTGAACGGAACGCGAACCGAACTTCTGATGGACGCACTGGGCGGAGTCGATGGTCTCAACGATGTGCTGGCGGAATACGTGAGCGGCAATCAGACCGCATCGTATGTAACTGGCACCGGCCTCGAAGCCAGATTTTCGAACACGGGTACTCAAAGCTACTATCATTTCGATATGACCGGCAATACGACAGCACTGACGGCAGAGGATGGCAGTGTCTCGGCCAGTTATCGGTATCTGCCGTTCGGGGAGATTCTGTCGGCCACTGGTACGGCCGTTTCGACGAATCGTTACACATTCAACGGTCAGTGGGGCGTCTCGCAGCGCGGGACCACCGGATTCGACATGCGAGCACGACTATATGATTCCGCAGCGGGCCGATTCACTCAGCCTGATCCCATCGGATTTCAGGGCGGCGATGTCAATCTTTATCGGTATGCAGATAATGCGCCGGTTACAACAATCGACCCTTCCGGCCTTACAGGCGAAGGAGCAGTTGATCCGCTCAAACCAATACTAAAGGTTGTTCTGCAGGGGGATGTGAAACGTAAACTAAGGACCCTCGTAACAAAGCAGGGCGGAAAGGTAATCGTCGGATCGTCACTTGGTCCCGTCGGCGAAGGATTGGTTGCCGTCGACACTTTTATCGCGAGTGCCGAGTTACTTGCTGAAATAGGTCCGCCCATTGCTCAGGGCGTTATGGCCGCAACTCGTCAGGCGATCCTAAACGGCAGAGCTCTTTTAGGCCCCATGATAGGGGTAATCATCGCAACTGAAAACTCTGATTCCGAACCAGTGAATATTACCAGAGAGCAGATCGACAGGATTTCGGGACTGCATCCATGCCTGAAGACTCTGATCGATACATGGAGGCTCGACAATCCCGGAGAGGAGCCTTCCATTGATCTTGTTCTGTATTACCTTTCTCTTTGCAAACAGGGCGAAAGGGACCTTGAGACCAGCGAACAGAGGACTCCCGGTGACCCGAACGAGATCGTCGGGCCCGCCGGAACAGGCGCTGCGGGATTCCTGACAACGCCCTCACTTTTCCCTTACACGATCTACTTCCAGAATGTGCCCACAGCCGCAGCTCCCGCTCAGGAAGTGTTCGTCACGCAGCAGCTGGATACGGATCTCAACTGGGATTCGTTCGAATTGAATCAATTCGGCTGGGGCGAGGTCGTGATGAACGTCCCCGCAGGACTAAAGTCATGGACAGGACGCGTCTCTGATCCGGCAAGCGGCCTTGTCGTTGAAGTCACTGCACTGTTTAACTCGGCGACTGGCCAGCTGAGCTGGACCTTCCGATCTCTGGATCCCGTGACTTTCGACCTCCCATGGGATGGACTCGCCGGCTTCCTTCTGCCTGATGATGCGACGGGCCGTGGCCAGGGATTTGTCTCGTACACTATTGCCCCGAAATCCAGCGCTGTCAGTGGCACCGAATACACAGGACAGGCCTCAATTGTCTTTGATACAGAGGCCCCGATTGTGACCAATACCTGGCTCAATACAGTCGACCTGAATCGCCCATCGAGCAGTGTGACCGCGCTGCCTTATCCTGTCACCACGCCTGCATATAATGTCACGTGGTCGGGAACTGATGGGGCAGGTTCCGGGATCGCCGCGTACAATGTTTATGTGTCGGAGAACGGCGGACCATTCACGATCTGGCAAAGCCAGACAACAGCGGCCTCTGCCGTATTCACCGGCCGTCATGGCAGAACCTATCAGTTCTACAGTGTTGCCGTGGATCAGGTGGGTAACGAAGAACCTCTGCCGAACCAGCCTGACACAACAACATGGTTCAACCTGCCGTCCGGCTTTACTGCACCCGGAGCATCCGCAAATACGCTAACTCCAACATTCCAGTGGGCGCCAGCACAGGGAGCCGTATCTTACGAACTCTGGTTCGCGAATTTGACGACCGGCGTCAATCCCTGGCGGCAGGAAACAGCCTCAACGAACTCCTGGACGCCGTCAACACCGTTTGACATTGGCCGCTATGCGGTCTGGCGAAGAAGCGTGGATGTAAACGGCGTGCGCTCCGAGTGGAGCCCGCAATACAATGTTATGATCGGTGCGCCTGTTGCAGTCCAGCCTATGGATCGATTCTATGGAGACGCAACCCCAGCCATTCAATGGGCCGCGTTACCAGGTGCACAGAGCTATGAACTCTGGATCGACAATCTCACAACAGGCCAGCAGAAGTTTGTGTACGAATCCGCATGGACACAGACTGCGTGGACAGCAGCAACAGACTGGCCGATGGGTACTTATCGAATCTGGGTTCGCGGGCGTGACGCAGGCGGCGTTACGACACCATGGCTGAACATGACCGAAATCCTGATCGTTGCTCCGCCTGCAGTCACTGGCCCGACTTCCGCAACTTTTAACCGCCGCCCGACCTTCACCTGGACCGGCGTTGCAGGTGCGCAGACTTATGAAGTGCGGCTGGTCAATGAAGTGAATGGAGTCGTGACAACTCAAACTGGTCTGACCACAACCAGCTGGACTCCTCCAGCCAGTCTTGCAGATGGCTCTTACCGCTGGCAGGTGCTGGCCCAGAGCTCCTCCGGAATGCGCAGCCTCTGGTCGACACCGCAGCCGCTTTTCGTCGGCGGTCGGCCGACGGTGACTGTGACTTCCGGAAGTTCAATGGGCCAGCCGACCATCACATGGTCAACGACAGAGGGAGCTGTTCGATATGAACTGTGGATCGATCGAGTGGGAATTCAATCCGGCTATCTCCGGAACACGCAACTCACGGGAACATCCTTCATGCCTTCCACACCATTGCCGACAGGAACTTACCGAGTCTGGCTAAGAGCCGTAAGCTCCACCGGAGAGATGAGTCCATGGAGCATCGCCCGCGATATCGTTGTTGCTGATGCAGACTTTCTGAACGTGCCGATGCAGCCAGCCGTTGCAGGACCGGATTCGTTTGACGAAGAAAATATCTCCAACTCGTTTAACGCATTGATTCTGACATCCGGTGAAACGAAGCCACCCAACAGTGGCCCACGTACAGGGCGATCCGAGCCAGGTGCACCTTCGACTTCGACGATCGACAACAGCGGCTCAGCGGATGTCAGCGACCTGCCGGACATCAGCGAAATCGCTGACGATCAGAATCAATACAGGATCGATCAAGTGATGGCAGTCCTGGCTGCTGAGGGCCCTTTATCTCTCCTTCTGCATGAGAATCTCGTTGCCCGGAACGAATACAGATAACATGAAACTCTCCAACAGATGACAATGCGGAAAAATGATGACACGAAACGTCATTGCATGACCTCAATGGCTACCCGTCAGGATCGTTTAACAATTCCTCCATTCGCAGCCGCAGTTCTGGTGAAAGCCTTTCGAGCCAGCTTTCATCCAGCAGCCCGATCCAAATCAGATTCATTGAGGATAATATCGACGTCACGGGTATTCCTGACGACCGATTCGCCGACCTGAGCCACCCAGTGCTGAACCGCGTTTCCGCCAATCACTGCGTAGGGGATATTCGCGGCATTCAAAGCACGGGTGACGCATCGTAATCGGTCCTTCACTTTTTCCACAGCACGTTCAATCCTTTGCCAAAGCGCGTCGCCAGTGTATCTGATCTCGATCATTGTTTGTGTCCTTTCCCTCAGTATACCATCCAACATCGCGCATAGCAGCGCAATGCCGTTATTCATGCCCTTCAACTTCGGACACCATCCAGCACCAGTGAGGCGATGTCAGACAATAAGTGTCGCCTTTTGCTCCGCAAAAGGATGTTCTTTCGCGGAGCGAAAGGCGACTATGGTGCTAACTTATTGTTCGCCAGGTCCCAAGAAGGCTTGAACACAGAGGTTGATGCCGAAGGTCACAGGAAATCGCAATGCATCACTCGGAGAGTGATGGCTACTTTGGTCACGCAAAGGCCAGGGGCGAATGAGTCGGTCCTCCTCGTTGAGTTCACTACTCATTCGCCCTGGTAATCTTTTTTTCACAACCAGTGAGTTCGCTGGCAGAATACGATTACTGCTGCCCTCACCTGCGAGTCAGATTTTAACGCCTGGGCGGCGCATCCCACGGACCATGCAGCATCCTAGTGCGGCCATAAATATGACCATCGTTGAGGGTTCGGGAACGACACCAATGTTCACATCATCGGCGGAAACCACGATGTTATCAAATGCTGCGTAACCACCGGAAAGCACATCGATTTGCAGTATGACATTGCCATTGACTGACTTTGAGGCATCGAGTCCATTGAGTACCTTTGTCCACAGAAAACTATTCTTAAGCGGATTGAACGGGGCAGTTGCGTCAAATCGGTCCAAAAGTGTTCCACCACCAATACCGGGTGCTCCGGACGGGTTGTCAAACAAACTGAATCGAAAAGCGGGTGCAAAACCGGATGCCGGTACAAATGGTCCTCCGAAGCGGTCAAGATCAATACCTGATATGTCCATGCTTACGTTCAGGAACTTGAAAGCTCCTACGTTGAATGCCAGTCCGAGCAGGTCGTTTTGAACATCTGACAATTGTCCAACTACATATTTGCCAGCACGTCCATCGGGGTCGACATACCCGCGGCCAAATGCCTGAGTGCCACCAACGAGCAAGGTCTCAGTCGTGAAACTCTGAGAGAATACAAACCCAACTGGCTGGCTGCCATACAGCTGGTTGATGCTCCTGAATATATTAATATCACCCCCGTCATTCACGAATCCATTCGGATTCTCGAAATCCTGCGTATAAAGCACTCCAGCATATCCACTTGAAGCCATCGCACTTACAATGAATAACACAAACACCAATTGAACTGTACGCATTTTATCACCTTCCCGAAGTCAATATTGGAAAAACCGGGAGTTAAAATAGCGAACCGAACACAGCTAGCAAGCTTTTCCGGATTAAGAAACAATGAAGACCGCGAATTCCTCAGCGACCTAAATCCCGATTTAACCTCCTGCAGATTTGCTGCCACTGCGCATGGCGATAGCCAGTTCACTGGCGGCGTACAACGAATGATCCCGGAGCCGGAAAGCAGACTCTCAATACCTGAACCAGGCAGCGCGGCGACCGGTGCGATTTCCTGTTCTCCGTTTCTGCCTGATCGTGCATCAGGTTGACATAGCCTTTGAAAAGGTGACAGGGAATCGCAATTCGTCACTCGGAGAGTGATGGCTACTTTGCACATCGTCCGTCGAATGCGGCGGCAATACCAAAGGCGTGCAGCCTCACTCCAGATGTTTTTGCCCAGGAAATCTCTCTGTCGAAATGACAACGCAATTCTAAAACGCTATTGTCAGATTCATGTTTCAGTTTAAACAATTCTGTGTTCAGCATGATCGCTGTGCCATGAAGGTGAATACCGATGCCGTGCTGCTCGGGGCATGGGCCGCAGCGACTGACCCGCGAAGAATCCTGGATATCGGTACCGGCAGCGGAGTCATCGCACTGATGCTGGCACAGCGCTTTCCGGAAAGTATTGTTCAGGCAGTGGAGATTGACGAATCCGCTTCTCTGCAGGCAGCTGACAATTTCCGAACCAGCCCGTGGAGCAATCGCCTCGAAGTCATCACTGATTCCATCACACGATTTCAGGCGACGAGCCCATATGATCTGATCGTCTCGAACCCGCCTTTTTTTCATGACCTGACAACAACCTGCTCACTGCCCCGAAATCGCGCAAGGCACAGCGTCTCTCTGGGATATCAGGAATTGATCAGTGCGGTCGAACGGTTATTGTCTCCCCAGGGATTTTTCAGCGTCATTCTGCCATGTTCTTCCGTGGAGCGATTTCGGGCTCTTGCCATGCAGCAAAACCTGTTTTGTCATCGCCGCTGTGACATCCAGGCGATCAGCAGCAAGCTTCCCACCCGATCGTTGCTGGAATTTCGACAGCAGCCACCGGACATCCTGCACCCTGCAGCAAACCTGATCGTACGAAGCGATCAGCATCGGGAATACTCGGCCGAATATGTCGAATTGACACGAGACTTCTACCTGAAGTTCTGAGTGGACCGGCAACGCGAGATGCAGTGCTACCAGTGCGACTCAGTGAGCGACGGGATTTCGTTCAGACGGTCGTCGAGCGTCAGCGTGATCAGCGACCCATGCAGAAATATTTGAACGGTGCCTTCATCCTGGTGATACACACCTCGGACGGGCAGATCAAACGCCAGGTTGTTTCGGTCGAGCAGGTATTCTCCGGTCTTTGTGTCCTGAACTCTTAGTCGAAGAGAACCCGACGATCGAATTCTCGACTGATCTTCCAGACTCACCATTCTGGTCCATGTGATCAGCAGCGGACAGTTCTCTCCAAAGATATTCAGGACAACAGAGGGGTCTGTTCGCGTGGACCAGAATTGCTGGCCCGTTTCCGGATGAAGACAGAATAGCCGTCCGAAATCCGTTCGCGGTTCGCCAAAGACCGGTGCCGCCCGAAACTGCTGACCAAACGCATGTTCGTCGTTTAAACCGGCGTAAAGCCTGCCGTCACGTTCGAATGCGACGAATCCGAAAACAAATCGGGTATTCATCTGCGAAGCGACCGAAGTGCGGAATACCTCCCGGTCAGCAAACGTATCCAGCACCAGAATCTCATGCTGACGCGTGACAGTGACAATTCGACCTTCGTTCAACACCCTGATGGGAATATCTGCGCTGTAGAGTTCAATTGGTGGAGCGTCAGACAATGGATCCTCACCGGTCAGTCCGTCAAAGATCCTCAGCCTGCCGTTCGCATCAGAATAGATCAGTTTTCGACCGACCGATGCGGACGTACTTCCACGACCAATCTGAAGGCTTCCATCGCCCAGGAAGAGACCATCCCGAGTGCGGTACCGTCGGTAGCTTTTCTCGTCCGCCCCCATGACGATGATGACATTTTCGTCACCGAACAGAGAATGAGCTGATCCGGATGAACTGTTTCCCGGTGACTGCAGGCAGTCCCGACTCCATAACGTTCGTCCTGTGAGCGGATGACTGCAATGGAGTCGGCGAGCCGACTGCCAAACGACAAAATCAGGGCCAACAGGGCCGGGAATAACTCCGACAATTCCGGCGAGCGGTTCTTCCCTGACATGTCGGTGCCAGAGAAGTCTCGCCGAACCTGGCTGAGCAGCTCCGACCACGGCCACATCATTGCTGCCGCACAAAAGAGTAATTCCGGGAGCAAGAACCTGCCGCTCAGCAGTCCGGGATGTTTGCACGGCAAATGGCACGGTGATCTGATCTGTCCGAGCACCATCGAACATGTCGAAACCGGCGATCTCTGTTTTGTCACTCAACTCATTGTTCATTCGCCACTGCAACACTCCCTGATGAGGCATCCGCAGATTGGACCGATAACGAACCACATCCATGCAGAATGAGTCGGGGGTTCGCAGTACAGGTTTCTGTGAAAATGACACCGTTCGAACAACAGGGAAGTCATCAGCGTTCTTCACAGCAGGTTTGCGAGAATCCGCGTTCACACCAGCCGAGGCAGAGACATCCGCCGGCTTGAATGTTGAAATCGACAGACGGGATGCTCGAATATTCTTCAATAAACGCAGATCATCCTCGCCAGGGGGGATACCCATTTCCCTTTGATGACGAATTCCGGTCAGTGCAAGAAATTCGGCTGCTTCGGGACTGTCATTGTCGAGCAAAATCTCGCTTCGTTTCCTCCACTGCTGCCCCTTCCCCAGCAGGTCGGGAAACAGAATTGCCTTTTCTGCCTGCTGTGGACTGAGGTGTTCTGATTGCTCAAAGGACTGCTCAACGGAACTGTCGAATGGCTGATTGGGTTCAAACGCTTCCATTGCCAGCAGCAGCTGAGCCTGCCAGTCTCCGTCGATTGTAATTGGAATATCCAGATCGCGAGCCCTTACGCCGCTAAAAATCGGTCTGTCCAAAGCGATTTCGCGGATATGACATACGGTGGCCAGTAATTCACGGCGAGCCTGCTCGGACGCCGACAACTTTAGCTGGTCGAGCAGTCTGAAGCTGCTCTGCAGCCGGGCGACGGACTCTTCCGAAAGGATCGACTGGCTTGAGGCACCGGTCGCGACAGTCTGACCGGAAAACAGGAGTTTCCCCGTTTCCTGCAACAGCAGTTCTGCAGCAAAACGGTGCAGGGGGACCGCATCTTCGTCCGCTGGCATACCACCAATCGCTTCCTTCAATACATCCAGTGAAGCCGGTGTGTTGCCTGCAAGCAGCTGTGCCTGCGCCATAACCAGGTATTTGAGCATCGGCTTGCTGGCAAGCATCTCCACATGCGCGGGATTCTTCAGCAATGCATCCGAGCCCAGGAACACGGAGACAGAATCCGGGAGACTCACCGCAACGATTTCCTCATCCCCGGCAATCGAACCATACTGGCCGGCAGAACCATCGGGCAGCAGTGAAGGCGCCACACGGCTGACCATTCCAGTCTCTGTTTCGATCACTGCGATGCGACCGTCTGATTCAGGTACCAGACAACGATCACTCGAACACCACGCTCGCCCGGTTGGCTGGATCACTTCCGTAATCCACTGCTGCTCACCAGAATCAGGATGAATAGATCTGCAGTGTCGAGATCCCAGCAGGATAATGCGGTCCCTGAAAATGCCGGCCGCAAAATGGTCCGGCTGACTCGAAATCCCGGCTTCACCCGAGGAATTCCGGGGTGCCTTCCAGAGGATCCGCCCGGTCAGAAGATCCAGTGCAAAAATGCTGTTGGACTGAAAGCACGAACAAATCAGCTTTGACTGCCCAATGAGGGGGAGAAAGGCAATTGTTCCGGTTCGCCCGTCATCAAGAACTCCGTACGGCACGGTGCCCGCACCCTGATTCTCTTCACGAATGTTCGTTGCCCATCGAAGCTGACCGTCTGCCTGGCTCAGCCCAACGACGTTCCCCGAAGACATCACACAGATGACCAGATCTTCATGCAGCAGACAGGCATCGGACTTCTCTGTTTCCGGTACATTGACCAGCCGGTGAATCATCAGATCCTGATCGAAAATGACTGGCTGTCGCCACAACAGACGACCGGTCGATTTCGCGATGCAATTGGCCCACACTCGGTCATTTGTACCGGTGAGCACGAACAAATGAGAATCATTGCCTGTGGGAACTGTCAGAAACTGGTGGTCAGCAAACTCGCCCGCGGGCAATTCGCCTGCCGGAGCTGACAATTCAGGCTGAGCATCAACGGACTGATCAGACTGATCAGACTGATCAGACTGATGGGTTCGGATCAGATAGGGACGTTCCGGAACGGTACCGATCGTCCATGCCACGACCGGTACTGCGGAGCCCACTGAAAAACGCAGGGCCGTCAGCCGCTCACCGGCGCGCGGCGTCGCGGGAGGAGGCAGGTCCGGAAATTCCTGATAGCCCGGGGCAAGAATATCACCTCGCCCAGCGCGAAAACGTCGTCTGCGATCAGGATACTCGGCCGACTGTCTAAGCTGTGAAGGTGATCGAAAATGATCGACAAAGAAAACATATTGGTCGTCACCTGATAACAAGCCAAAACTGGAACGAGGAGTTGTCCAGTCGGCTGCAGCCCTGTGCGATTCTTCCTCCGTGCCGGAAAGGCCGTCGTTCGGGAGATCAGCAGTTTTCGGAGAAGCAAAACCGGGGCCGGTATCGGTATCCATCATCCAGATCAGCTTGCCGGACAACTTCTCAAAACCCAGCAGCTGCCTGGTACTGCGAACAATGATTGACGATTCTCTGATCAACGGTACCCAGTTCGAAAACGAGGCCTCCTGTGCAACACTCTGAACCCTGCCGGTCTGACTGTCACTGCTCAGAAGATCCACGTTAAGTCCGCCGGGCTTGCCACCTGCAGCGTTCCATGTCCAAACCGGGACTGGCCATGGAGCACTCAATGTTTCAGGAACCTTCCGCATCATCAACGACGGCCGAGTCTGATTTCCGGCGCGCAGAAGATCGGCGGAGCCATCCGGGGAATTCAGACGGCCAATCGTTTGTTGAACCTTTCGAACAGGTGCCTGCCATCGTTCATGCCGTTCATACAGTCCGATCCAGTGAGCCGCATACTGGCGAGCTGCATCCAGTTCCCCCCGTTCGCGAAATTCAACCAGACTCAGAACGATCGCATTGATACCCGCCTGCGTGAAAGGAAATTTACGGGCAACTCGACGGATTGCGATCCGGTTTCCTGAATGAACGGCAGACGCAAGCTCAGAGTCTGCAGCCCGCCCGACCAGATGCTGCCATGCGGTTCTCATTCCTTCAGGCGATTCGGAAAGCAGTGACATCGCATTCGCACGAATGCTGGTCACCGTCTTCACATCCGCATCAAGCTGAAAAGCATCCTGCTCCGCAGAAAGAATCGTTTGAAGAATCTCTGCGGCAGCCGATAGCTGCCCGTCACGTATTGCGTCGCCTGCACGACCCAGCAATCGCTGAAAGTCATTTTGCCGAAACAGATCATGCTCAAGGTGCTGAAACGATCCGTGTTCCTGACCGCGCGCCTGAACGCTCGAAAAGAACGTGGCCGCAGGACACCAAATCGGACAGACAAAAAGCAGCCACATAACCGCAGCCGGAACCGCTTCACGAATGCGGCTCCACTGCTTTCGAACACGACAACCCCGAAAAAGGGTATCGCAGGTTGCTCGGCCAGTAGTTCGGTGAAACCAACTCATGAATTCATCGGCCGAATCAAAAGACCCTTCGACTTCAGTTTCCGGTGTTTAGTCCATCAGACATACAGGCATTCTATGCGTTCGTTGAATCATTTCGGGACGAACTTTCACCCATTTCTGCGAGAAATTTCGTAGACCGGCCATTCCACGCCACAGTCATTGCAGTGAAATCCCACGATTGTGGCGGTGCCCGGTATCGGAAGTCGGCTTCTGGAGCTGATTACGGCGTCTTCCAGTTCCAGGACTTCAATGTCCTGATGATTACAGCTGGGACACGTGGCATTATCGCGAATCAGTTTGGCCCGGTGAGCTGGCTCCGGCAGCCGTGCACTAAAGATCAGAGTTCTGCGAGCCGCTTCAAATGGGATAATGTCCGACAGATTGTCGACGTCTGTTTCCTGTTCTTCCACATCCTGGGGTGGGGAATACAATCGCAGCGAAACTCGGTTCATCGTGAATCCTCCTTGAATCACGTCCATCGAACTTACCAGCGACATGCTGCCGCCGTATCACATGCCATCACCGATTTGTCTCACAGCCGACCCATCTTCAAGTCAGCCTGTGACCAGCAACGCACGGCCTGAACTGTATTCGCAGACATAGAACAACTCAAGCGTTGATTGCCAAATACTCCAGCCGAAGCCCCGTGAAACTGCCACTCAAAACTTCCTCGCTGAACAAGCCTGCTCATTTTAACAGGAATCACGGCAATTCGAATCGTCCGTATTTTTTCGAAGACCTCTGTCGACGACTCGAAAACTCGCCTGCCTGAGAAACACTGGCCCCATAACAGAGACACAGGCCTTGAAAATGGTGATTGCCCATTACGAGTTTGCTATCGTATTTGGAGCAAAATAAACTGTCGGCGTAAATGTTGAGGCGACCGGCTGGTGAAAACATACCAATCACCGCGCATATGGGAGGGCGAAGCTCCTGCTGAGCCGTGAATAACACATGGGAGGGCGAAGCTCCTGCTGAGCCGTGAAAAGCTGCGACACATGGGAGGGCGAAGCTCCTGCTGAGCCGTGAAAAGATCGGCTCGGCAGGAGCCTCGCCCTCCCGGTAAGATCGGCTCGGCGGGAACCTCGCCCTCCCGGTAAGATCGGCTCGGCAGGAGCCTCGCCCTCCCGGTAAGATCGGCTCGGCGGGAGCCTCGCCCTCGCGGTAAAAACAATTTGCCGCTCACGTAAATAGCGAGTCGATCAGCGACAGAACTGACTTTCGGAAGGACGAATCACCTTGGAAAAGCCGTTTGATTTGACTGCGCACGGTATCACCGTTCGAGACATTTGCCGCAACATCAGCCCGAGCGTTCTCTATGAAGAAGCGATTCGCCATGAATCGGGAACAAGTATTTCTGATACGGGCTGCCTGATCGCCTATTCGGGTGAAAAAACGGGACGATCTCCCAAAGACAAACGCGTGGTCCGTCACAAAGACTCTGAAAACGACGTCTGGTGGGGCCCGGTGAATTTTCCTCAGGATGAGCTGACGTTTTCCATTAACCGTGAGCGAGCCGTTGACTACCTGAATACTCGCCCAAGGATTTATTGCGTGGACGCTTATGCGGGCTGGGAATCATCAACTCGGCTGAAAGTACGTGTCATCTGTGCTCGCCCCTATCATGCGCTATTCATGCACAACATGCTGATTCGTCCCACAGACGCGGAACTCGCTGAGTTTGGTGTACCCGATTTCGTAATTTACAATGCTGGCGGATTTCCTGCGAATCGCTACACAACAGGAATGACTTCGAGAACCAGTGTTGACTTAAGTCTTGAACGACGGGAAGTCGTACTTCTGGGCACTGAATATGCAGGTGAGATGAAAAAAGCGGTTTTCACCTACATGAATTATCTTTTGCCCAAACGTGGGATCCTTTCAATGCACTGTTCGGCCACCTGCGACAGGCAGAATGGTCGCTCTTCGGTGCTGTTTGGACTGTCAGGTACCGGCAAGACCACTCTTTCGGCCGATCCGCGCCGAGCGCTGATTGGCGATGATGAACATGGGTGGTCCGACGAAGGCATCTTTAACATCGAAGGCGGATGCTACGCGAAGGCCGTCTATCTGACTCGGGAATCCGAACCGGAAATCTTCGACGCACTGCGATTCGGAGCGGTACTGGAAAACGTGGTTTACGACAAGGGCCACCACCATGTGGACTTCAATGACACGTCCATCACTCAGAATACGCGTGGCGCTTATCCGATTGAGCATATGAAGAATGCCAGAATCCCCTGCGTGGCCACTCATCCGTCAGATGTCATCTTTCTGACGTGTGATGCCTTTGGTGTGATTCCACCGGTGAGCCGACTGAGTCGCGAACAGGCCATGTATTACTTTATCAGCGGGTACACCGCGAAAGTTGCCGGGACAGAAATGGGGGTCACCGAACCGGAGGCGACCTTCTCACCCTGTTTTGGTGGCCCTTTCCTCGTTTGCCACCCGGCACGTTATGCCAGCCTGCTGGCCGAAAAAATCTCAAAGCATGATTCGGCAGTGTGGCTTGTGAACACTGGGTGGTCGGGCGGCGCCTACGGCATCGGCAGTCGCATGCCCCTGCGGTTTACTCGGGCAATCATTGATGAAATCCACTCCGGCGCTTTGCGTACGGCAAACATGCAAACCGACCCCATTCTTGGTCTGAACGTTGTCACTCAGTGCGACGGTGTTCCTGCAGAGATGCTGTCCCCGGGACTGGCATGGCGCGATAAGGAAGCGTTTGAGAAGACCGCTCGGAAAGTGGCCGGACTGTTCCGAAAGAATTTCGAAAAGTATGCGTCGGAATCCGCGCCGGAAGTCGCCGCCAGTGGCCCGCAGGGATAACGCCGGAGAACCAGTCCGCACCCTGCGAGCTCAGAAAGGTCTTTGCATTTTTCAGAGTCACGAATGCGGCGGGTGGAAATGCCGGGCGTACAGTCGGCCCCGCGGGCCGGGGGTCTCACAAATTGCAGTGCGCCTCCCGGAAACTCGCGGCGACTTTGAGCTGTGTCCGAATCTGATCAGTATCCAAAGACGCTGAGGCGATCGGCGAGAAAGCAGGGCTGCTCCGTCGACTGCCTGCGTCCCCAGACAATTCGTTCGACAACCTTCGGCAGCGCTGGAGCTGCAGCGATGACGTCCCGCTGAACTTCAGCGGCAGAAAACTCTGACCAGTTCTCAAAGATGTATCGAAAGGCTTCCGTTCGCAGATGACTCCGCACGTGAATCGGATCCAGTCCGTACCAATGATCGAGTGGTTCCACAATTTTCATCTGGTGACGTTCGGCTAACTGTCGGACAAGACGATCCAGTTCCTCGGCGCGTTCAGCGATGACAGGCAACGTCAGCTGCGATCCGGGAAAGAGGATCGTCCTCGCCACCAGAAAACGGAGCTTCGACAGCCGCTGTATCGAATGCAGTGGCAATGTGGTGATCAGAATCCGGCTCTGCGGTTTCCACCTTCGGATATTCTCAGCACAGCTGTCGACAGCAGATATAACAGCTTCCGGCAGCCTTCCGTAAACCAGATCGTTTCCGACGTCCGTGATAAGTACCAGGGGACTGAGACCTGGCTCGAACGTGGCGAGTTCATTGGGTAATGCCACACGATGCGAAACCGAACTTTGATGAAGGCTTCGTAAATCTTCGAATAGCTGACAGCAGCTGATACCGGGCAGCTGTCGAAACATGAACCTGGACCAGTTCACATAGGACCGCCCCATTCCGAGAGCAACAAACAGGTTCACAGGCTCAGCCAGACCCTGCTGCAACAGACTGACAATCTGTCGCCACGCGATCGTCAGATTGCTGGCGCCGAGCAGAATCACATTTCGACGCTCATGACTCAGCTCATCGGATTCACCTGCTGCGGTCGTGGTCATGATGAAACTGGTCTGTACTTCAAATTGAGCCGCATTATGTTTCGTTTTTCGTCATTGCAGCACGTTTCAGAAATTTCCGGGAAGCCATCAGAATAATTTTTTCGCCAAGTCGGGGAAAGAGATCTCGCAGCAGGAAGATGGGTCGCATTGGCGGCCAGTTGACGATCATCTCCGGTACACCGCTGTCAATCGCTTTTTCGACGGCCGCAGCGACCTGCTGAGTTGTTGTCCCGCCAACAAATTTTGATGTCTGCTTTCCAGTGGCTTCAACGATTCGATCGTAGATCCCGCCGTGTTCGGTGAAGCCCGGGCAAATTGCTGTCACGCTGATCCCATGCTGCAACAATTCACCACGGAGTCCCTGCGTGAAGCCAATGAGCCCCGCTTTGGTTGCCCCATACACAGCACCAAAAGCCGGCCCGTGTTTGCCGGCCGTCGACGCCATATTGATAATGGCGCCGCAGCTTTGAGTTCGCATGATGGGAACGACAAGTCGAGCCAGCAGGATGCTTCCAGTCAGATTGATTTCGATTGTTTGCAGTATCTGTTCCGTGGTTAACTTCTCAAACTCACAAAAGCAGTCAACTCCCGCGTTATTGATGAGCACATCGATCCGACCGAACTGCTTCATTGTCTGTTCAACCAGACGTTCCAGATCATTCGGATCTGATACGTCGGTCGTAACACAAAGGCTTTCCACGCCCAATGATCGCAATTCTGCCTGCAGCGTCACCAGCCTGTCGGCGGAACGAGCTGCCAGAACATATCGTCCGCCCCGGCGAGCGAGACGCAAACATATCTCGCGCCCGATTCCAGCTGAGGCACCGGTTACCACAATCACGCTGTCGCCGGATAGTTTGTCTCTGGAAACCATGATTCGCTGCTGCTGCTTCTGATAATAATCAGTCAGGAGCTACCGTCGATTCACGCCGCAGCTCCGGAGTCCTGCCTGCCATGTTCTGAGAACTCCGCAGGGCTTCATAAACCCTGCACGAATCCTGCCGTATCACATCAACAGCGGATGAGCCTGGCAGATTTGAGCACCTGAGTCGACTGAAGAATCAGGAAAGTCGACGCGGTGGCCAGTTTTCTCGACGATGCAATTTCCCGCTTCAATTCTGTTTTTCAGGCACAAAACCTACATTCCCGGATACGCTGTTCGATGCAAATCGCGGTATGACGAACGGTTCGTACATTTGTTTCAGATTCATATTTTCTTCTCAGTCCACATGACATGCTGTCATTCCGTCTTCCTGACCATGCCGAATTAACAGTTGTCCTGAATTCTCAGGCAATTTCTGACAGTCAGAATCTTTGAAATTACAGAACCAACAGGCGCCCTTATGGCTGGGAACGATCTCAGATTAATCATTCTGACCGGCAGCGACCGGCCGGAGGTCCAGAAGGCGTGGCAGGAGTTGTTACCATTCCTCCGCGACGCGACCGGCATTGAAGTGGTCGGTGCGTTCGCTCGAAATCAGGATATTCCTCCCGATGTCAGCGCCGATCTGGTTGTCATTCTGGGTGGAGATGGATCAATCCTTCGGGGATGTCGTCAGCTGGGGCCTCGGCAAATCCCGATCGTTGGCGTCAATCTTGGCCGCCTGGGCTTTCTTGCCGATCTGAGTCCTGAAGATTTTCGCGATGGACTGGAACTTCTGAAGACAGGAAAATATACAGTTGCCGAACACCTGATGTTTGAATGTCAGCACCACGGTCCCAACGGAGCTATCCATACTGACCTGGGACTCAATGAGGTGACCATCACTTCCGGTGGGTCATTTAAAATGCTTGACATACAACTGCTGATCGATCAGGAAGATGTCACAACATTTACCTGCGACGGTCTGATCGTAAGCACGCCCGTTGGCTCAACCGCCCATAATCTTTCGGCCGGCGGCCCGATACTCAGACAGGAACTTCAGGTCTTTGCGATCACCCCCATCTGTCCGCATACGCTGAGCGTTCGTCCAATTGTTGACTGCGCATCCCGCACCTATTGTCTTTCGGTCACAGACCCGCCCGTCGGAGTTACAGTTGTGATTGACGGCCAGATCCGGCGTCCGGTTCATCGCGACGATCAGATCATTATTCGCAAAGCCGGCCCAACGTTTAAGCTCGTCCGACTGCCCGGCCACAGCTACTACAATACCCTGCATCGAAAACTGGGCTGGCACGGACAGCTGGACTATCGTGAACGTCGCCGCAGCTGACATGTGAGTCCTCAGATTCCGAAGTCCCCACCATGAAAGATGCTCAGACTGGAATGCCAGGCTCCACTGCGATTCATTTTTCTGCCCTGAAATCTTTCTGCCAGCGACCAGATTTCAGTTAGCCGAACGCCAGACGAGGCTATCCGGATCGGGCTGCACATGATGGTTTGCCGGTGAATGGTTCGCAGGCTGATGATTGGCCGGTTGCGAGACCCTCATCCATTGCTGGCGCAGCTCGGCCGCCGAAAATTCAGGGACCGTCGAAACAACCTCCACATCCGTCAGCATCTCCCATCCGGCATTTCGGGAAATTCTCGGCAGAATATCCAGCATCCAGCGACAGGGCAGGGGACCGCCCACGGGAGGCAATGTCAGTGTCAGGTTGTATGAAAAAACTCCCACACATGCCTCGATAGCTCTGACGGCCGTTAACAGCTGATCGACCAGCTCCCTCACGACATCGACACCCATCGACTCAAACTGGCAGGCTGCAACAGAGCTGCTTTGTACTGTCGTATGCGGAAGAATGCGGATGTTCCATGCTGTGCGTGGCGCAAACGGACAGAGTATCGTCATGTGGCCGGATCGATGAACAATACGACGGCCATCCCGGAGTTCCGCGTCCAGCAGGTCGCCGGTTAGCTCACGGCCGGTCTGTCGATGATGTTCTGCTGCTCGCCGAACACGTTCCACATCTCCAGGCATCAGAATTTCAGAGCCAACGATCTGTGAATGACAATGAGCAAGCGACGCACCGGCGCCGTATCCTTCGTTCCGAAAAACTGACACGCTTCGAATACCAGTCGTTTCACTCAGCTGCTTTACACGCTTTTGCCATGCCTGAATGATGTAAACGACTTCCACAGGGGTGAGTTCAGTCAGTCGCGTGACTGTCCCGGGACATTCAATCACAACATCATGCTGCCCCGTCGCCAGCTCCGACGGAAAAAACGGCGAACTGTTTGGTGATGAATGTCCGGTCAATCGGCGATCGGTCAGAAATGGATAGCGATTCGGCACCAGTCGCAACTGCCAGCCAGGCTGATTGGGTTCCGTATCCCTGGCCCTGAGCGACAATCGTTCTCCCGGCGTTTCGGTTTCAAATCCGGTGGCAAACGGATCATTCGCTCGATCGAGTAACGGATCAGGAGAAATGGCATTGGGCCGCAATGCTCGTCGAGCAGCCACGATCACACGACGACCCGTCAGCACATCAGTTCTGATTTCCGCCGTTCCGCTATCGGAACGTTCAGCATCAGCGCTGGCCCGTGTCGAAGCGTCAGACGAATGTGTCGGAAAAGTCTCATCTCCGGCCGGGCATTGCAAATCGTCTGCAGGCATCGAATTACCGACTGACAAACCTCTGTGGCAGACAAAGCACATTCACCGTCACATGACAGCAATACGCAAACGGCAGTGAACTGCACCTGAATCAGAATTCCAGCGCATCCAGTTGCTCAATGAGATCATCAATTTCCGTTTGATGCGCCTGCTTAATGCCAATACTCATTCCCACAGCGTCGCGACCGGCGAGAATCAATTCGGCATCCCGTTCCTTCACAGCCATTTCCACAGCCGATTCTCCGGAGTCACCTCCGAAAAGCTGAGTCAGATCGATCTTCAGACCCCCGACTTCTCCGAGCGCACCGGCAATCGCGGGTGTTTTGTGCTGAGGGAAAATGATGGCATTCTCGGGACACACGCGACTGCAGGCAGGACAGCCCTTTTTACAGTTATCCTGCTGCTCGACAAGAATTCTGTCCAGCTGATCAACACCGTAGACACCAAACAGACAGAAGTCGATGCATTCCATGCAGTTCGTGCAGCGACTGTAATCGATCACCGGATACCAGCGACGAGATGTATCTTCAGGAAGGGCAGCCTTATCAACGTGGTTGGCTGCACCACTGTCCAGAGCACGTCGAGCTTCCAGCATTCGCTCGGGCTGCAGATATCGCTGCAGCTGCTGCTGGTTTGGACTTCCCCCAATCCAGCTCATCAGGTCCACGACCTGCATCGAATTTTCTTCAGCGATACGACGAATTTCGCGTATAAATACCTGAGGATCTTCAGAGATTCTCAGATCAATACAGTAGACTCGCCGATCAGGAACACCGACGCTGCCGATGCCTCGGTTTTCTTCCTCAGCATCAGATACGTTTTCTTCGTCTTCGTCAGTGTCTTCATCGTCCGCTGACTTCAGCAGCGACAATCCCACGTGACCCCTGATGTTTGCTCTGTCCAGCGTCCACCTGGCTGCTCGCTCATACAGCCAGCTCAGCACGACCAGGTTACCTGGCACCGATCGCAGATACAACATGCCCGTGTGATCCTGAGGCATGTCATACAGATGGGGCACCAGCGAAACATCAACACCCGGTTCCATCATCAGAGCAGTAGCGATGTCTTCTTCCAGCTGACGCTTGACGGGATTTCGTCCCTGGGCCTGAGCTATGACAACGGTAACTTTGGTTCCAGCCATGTTATTTCACCGAAATTCCGGTTTGGAGGTCATTCGTTCATCTGGCCTTTGATGGCCCGCTGAGTATTCTCCCAGCCAGATTCGAGCACTTTAATGTATTGTTCGGGCGTCAGCAGTTCTGCCATCGGCCGAAATTCATACAGCCAGCCATTTCCGTAATTGTCCGCATTGATTCCTGAAGGGTCGTTCAGTAAAGACGGATTGAAGTCGACAATCAGCCCGGCACATGGAGGAAACATGGACGATATCGCCTTGGAACTCTCGATCTCGCCAATCTCCTGCTTCTCCTTTACCATCGACCCCGGATCCACCGACCATTCCAGAAAATACACGTCCTGCAATAACCGAACGGAATACGATGTGAATCCGACACGGTAAACTCCTCCGGAAATCGGCTGCAGCCAGAGATGGCGAGCAGAATAGGCTCGGTCACAGGGAATCATCGCCTGAAACTGACCCATCATAAAATGGAGTGGTTCGGTCATGTAATCCGATTGTTTTTGCTGATGATGAGAAAGCAGAGTCTGAAAAACACGCCAGTGACGGCTGCATCCAGATTAGCGAACGCAGGCTCGTGAAGGAACAGACGGCCTGCCGTTTCTCCTCCGGCTGCCCCGTTTTTCCACGATCTCCGTGCTCCAGTGAACCCAATCCTGCCAATTGTGTCTATGGTCCTGTCAGGCGAGCGGCGAATGGGAGGGCGAAGCTCCCGCTGAACCGAAAATGGGAGGGCGAAGCTCCCGCTGAGCCGAAAATGGGAGGGCGAAGCTCCTGCTGAGCCGAAAATGGGAGGGCGAAGCTCCCGCTGAGCCGAAGATGGGAGGGCGAAGCTCCCGCTGAGCCGAAGATGGGAGGGCGAAGCTCCCGCTGAGCCGAAGATGGGAGGGCGAAGCTCCCGCTGAGCCGAAGATGGGAGGGCGAAGCTCCTGCTGAGCCGAAGATGGGAGGGCGAAGCTCCTGCTGAGCCGAGAAAAGCTCGGCAGGAGCCTCGCCCTCCCGGTAAAGAGAAAAGCTCGGCAGGAGCCTCGCCCTCCCGGTAAAAACGATTTTGCCGCTCGCCTTAAAGGGCAGGTTCAAATTTCGTGACATCCGGAATACCAATACCCGTTGCCACTTGAACACAGTCCCATTTGGCTGTTATCCTCCCCGCCACACAATCAATCCTAAGCGCAAGTGGCGAAATCGGCAGACGCGCCAGCTTGAGGGGCTGGTGGTAGCAATACCGTGCAGGTTCAAGTCCTGTCTTGCGCATTGAAGCTTCTGTTAACAGAAGCTTTTTTTATCGGATCGTCACAAAATCATTGTGATTGATGAGTGCCAGAACTAGCAGCTGTCGAGCGAAACGATCCGGCTGCTCACGCTTTGCAGTCGTCGCCGCCTCTGTCAGCTTTTGCAGACTTTTCAATGCCAGCTGCAACTCCTCCTCGTTCGGCTCAGTACACAGCAACAGCCGAAATGCCAGACGGCAAAACTGTTCGTCCGTCTCGGCTAAATTGCCTTGCGCCAGATTTTCAGCGATCTTTGCCGCCATTGTCGATGCCAGCTCACTGTTCTCCAGAGCCAGCGCCTGCTGTGGCACGATGCTCTCGGCTCGCCGATAACAGTCCAGCACACTGGCATCGTCAAACATCGCCAGAAATTTCTGATGTTCATTGTGCGAATGCACAAAGTACAGACTGCGGCGCCGCGACTTTTCATCCTTCACCGGAATCGACGGTCCCCCGGCGGTCAGATCGAGCTGCCCGGCCAGCAGCAGCAGCGAATCTCGAACAACCTGCGATTCCATTCTCGACGGATTCGCCCGCCAATAGAATCGGTTGCCGACATCCGCCCCAGCATTCTGATCGAAACCCGCGGCACTCGACGACATGCGATATGCCTGCGACATAACGACCAGACGATGCACATGTTTCATACTCCAGCCGCTTTCCATCAGCTCCACCGCCAGCCAGTCCAGGAGTTCGGGATGTGTGGGAGGAGTGCCTTTGCGACCAAAGTCAAACACGGTCGGCACCAGCGCACGCCCCATATGCCGCATCCAGATATGGTTCACCGCCACTCTTGCTGTCAGCGGATTTCGCTCATCTGTGATCCATGATGCAAACGCTGTCCGTCGACCAGTACTGCTGGGAGGAAACGGTCGCATTCGAGACTCTTCGGTTTCAAGATTTGACTCCAGAGTCTTGATGGCCCCCGCAAGTGGCGTGAACGTTTCTCCCGGACTGTCCAGCGCTTTTCGAGCCTGCTGCAGTCTTTGCTCTGCCGCCTGTTTCTGCTTGCTTATCTCCGGAAGCTTGTCTGTTCCCGCCTTTCGCAGCAATGCAAGTTCTGCCTGAGCCAGATCGCCTTCGGCCTTCGCAACGTCCGCCGCACGTTCGCTTTGGGCAGCCTGCTTAACCAGCAACAAAGTCTGCTCTGTCTCGGGTGCATCCACACGTGCACGTTCCGCAGCTGCACGATGCTGAATCGATTCCAGCTCCGCTTTGGATAAGGCCACTCGCTTCTCTGCAGCGATCTGCGCAAGACTCGCTTCTTCCGGGGTTTTCGACTGCCCCTCCTTCGGTGCCCCGCCATCAACTGTCCGGGCTGCCCCGGCGTCTCCCTCTGACTCAATCCGGACCAGGTCCGCTTTCGCCTGTTCGAGTTCCTGCTGAGCAATTGCAAGTTTCTTTTGAGCGGCACCAAGGTAATTCTGCACCACATGACCGCGTAATCCAGGGTGAATGGCTTCTGCGGGCAATGAAACAGGAACGACTTTCCATTCGTCGAACGACAGCACACTCGGAATTCCGGGAAGCAGGGGATTGCTGCTGTCCGGATTGCGATCGTCACCTCGAATGTGAACGAAAGTGCTCACATCCAGGTTACAGTCGAAAGCCCGGGGAATTCCGTCTTTCTCGAGATCGGTTTCGCCGACAACCTGATCGATTCGAATCTGATATGGCTCAAAGACGGCTCGCAGCCGATAGTAGTCTGTCTGCTCAAAGGGATCATACTTATGATCGTGGCACTTGCAGCAATTGAAGGTCAGCCCCAGCATCGCCTTTGACGTATGTTCGATGGTTTCATCCAGCCATGACGTGCGATTGAATTTAAAGTACTGGCGGGCCAGAAACCCGGTGGCTCGCAGGCGGCTGAGATCATTGGGATACAATTCGTCAGCAGCCAGCATTTCGCGCAGCATCTGATCGTAACCTTTGTCCTCATTAAGAGACTCAATAATCCAGTCACGCCAGTGCCAGATGTGTTTCTGAGAATTGCGTACTTCTGCCCCCAAACCCCACCAGTCACTGTAACGCCAGATATCCATCCAGTGTCGGCCCCATCGCTCGCCATATTGCGGACTCGCCAGTAAGCGATCAACAACGTCTTTATACGCTGGTTCCAAACCTTCTTTGGACGTGCGCTGCAGAAAATCATCCTGCTCAGCCAGAGTTGGCGGCAAACCAGTAAGATCCAGGGAAATCCGGCGCAACAGCGTCAGTGGATCCGCAGTGCTCTGATGCTTCAGATCATGTCGTTCATGACCGGCTGCAAGAAACGCGTCAATCGATGCCGTACCCCAGTCCGGATCAGACACAGCGGGCACCGCTTGACGGACAGGTTTTTGAAAGGCCCAGTGAGCGCGAGGATCCTGCTCAGGCTCTTCGTCTGCTGGTCCCATCGCACCCTGCGAGATCCACCGTTCAATCAGTCGAATCTGCTCGCCTTTCAGAGGTTCACCTTCCGGCGGCATCCGGTCTGCCGGGTCTGCAGAAGAAATGCGGCTGATGATTCGACTTGCAGAGGCCTCACCGGGCACTATTGCCGGACCGCTTTCTCCGCCCTGAATTGCCAGTGCCGATGTGTCCAGCCGCAGCCCGCTCTCCTGTTTGAGTGCTCCGTGGCAGGCAAAGCAGCGTTCCTGAAGCAGGGGTTTCACCTGCCGAAGATAGTCGACAGCTTCGTCTGAATGAACGACATCCGCCGTCATCAGACAGATCACCAGGATTCGTAGCCGGGACACCGCGCCGTTTAATACTCCCGTTTCCATGATCATCCAGCTCCCACCCGTTGTTTTTGCCGCGTTCAGCCCCACGGCCAGTCAAAGCCAAGATCGAGCGCCGGTGCAGAATGAGTCAAACCACCAATGCTGATCCGGTCGACACCCGTTTCAGCAATGGCTCTGACTGTCTCCAGAGTCACTCGTCCGGACGCTTCAAGCTTTGTCTTCGGTGCCATCGTGTCCCGCATTCGAACGGCCTCGATCAGCAAGGACGGCCCCATATTGTCCAGCAGTACGATTTCAGGATTCTCATCAAGAGCATCCCGAAGCTGCTCCAGCGTATCCACTTCGATTTCCACCGGCAATTTCATTCCATGCAACTGCATGTAGTGGCGAGCATCCGAAACGGCTGCGGAGACTCTCTGATCACCACGTGCGGCCAGGTGGTTGTCCTTGATGAGAATTCCGTCGTACAACCCCATCCGATGATTTGTGCCTCCTCCACAGCGAACCGCATATTTGTGCAGCAGCCGATAACCCGGGAGAGTCTTCCGAGTATCCAGAATGACGGCTTTCGTCCCCTGAACTTTTTGCACAAACGCCTGCGTCTTTGACGCCACACCGCTCAGGTGAATTAAAAAATTCAGCACAGTCCGTTCACCGGTCAGCAATGTTCTGACTGGCCCGCTGATACTCGCGATCCGATTTCCGGGTTTAACGCTGCCTCCATCCGGAATGGCGAGATCCACCGTGACTTGCGAGCTCATCGCCATTCGGCTGTTCAGGTTCTGAAACACCAGAGGAATCAGGGGCGCACCACAGAGAACTCCGTTTTCTCTGGACACAATGCTGACCGAAGCCGACAACTCTTCAGGAATCGTGGAAAGACTGGTCAAATCCCCTCGGTCACGCAGATCTTCGGTCAGTGCAATCTCAATCAGGCTGACGGCCGCCGCCATTGTCTCCTGGTCAAATTCCGGGTTCATTAAGCCTGCCTCAGTGCTTTGTCCATACTTCGTTTTGGGGTACGATGGGCATTCCTGCCCGTCAGGCAATGATGTCCTGCACAATACGTCCGTAGATGTCTGTGGGTCGAAAATCCCGGCCAGCATGTCGGAATGTCAGCCGTTCATGATCAATCCCCATCAGATGAAGCAGGGTGGCATGAAGATCGTGCATATGCACTTTCCCTTCGACCGCAAGATGCCCGATTTCATCGGTTGCTCCCCACGAAAACCCCGGCTTCACACCTCCGCCGGCAAGAAACACGGTAAAGCCTCGCGGATTATGGTCGCGACCGTCGTTGCTCTGAGAAAACGGGGTACGTCCGAACTCTCCACCCCACCATACCAGTGTGTCTTCCAGAAGTCCTCGCTGCTTCAGATCGGCCAGTAACGCAGCGACCGGTTTGTCTGTGGCTTTTGCATGCTCTTCATGTTTCGGCATATTGGAATGCTGGTCCCAGCGAGGATTGGGAGATTCGTCCGCATAGTTGATTTGCACAAATCGAACTCCCGCCTCTGACAGCCTTCGCCCCAGAAGACACTGTCGCCCAAACTCATCCGTCGCCTTTTCGCCGATTCCATACATTTCCTGGGTCGCCTGAGTTTCACCCGACAGATCCAGCAACTCCGGCGCCTTTGCCTGCATTTTCCAGGCGAGCTCGTAACTGCGGATCACGGCATCAAGACGACTGTCATGGTCGGTTCGCCTGTCAAGCTGCAGCTCACTCAATCGCTGAGTCAAAGCAAATCGTTCGGTGGAAATGCCAGGAGGCAGCTGAGTGTTACGAATATGGTCGATGGTCATCTGATCGATC
The DNA here is from genome assembly GCA_022843805.1 of Fuerstiella sp. GTDB lineage: Bacteria > Planctomycetota > Planctomycetia > Planctomycetales > Planctomycetaceae > F1-80-MAGs062. The sequence continues at coordinate 31,233 of JALHMY010000037.1, read as the reverse complement.
GGTTTCCACGATCGACCAATAGGTGTCCCCTGACAGACCGTGGGAAGGAAGGCGTTCGAATAATTTCGCGGACCACCTTTTTCATCCGATGGCTGCAGCAGGACAAATCCAGGAAGATTCTGATTCTCCGTGCCCAGGCCATACATCAGCCATGAACCCAGCGATGGTCGGATCAGATTTGTCGCGCCGGTGTGAAGAAACAGAGTTGCCGGACCATGTGCTACTCCGTCCGTATGCATGCCGTTCAGGAAACACAAGTCATCCACATGGCGAGCAATGTGAGGAAACAGCTCGGACACTGTTCTCCCACACTCCCCATGGCGCGAAAAACGCCACAACGGGCGCATGAGTGTCTGCTTTGTCTGCTGCCCGAAATCGCCGAATCGAACACCGGTAAAATCGATCGACTTGCCGTCAGACTTCTGCAGTTCAGGTTTCCAGTCAAACGTATCCACGTGACTGGGGCCACCCTGCATAAAAATGAAAATGATGCGTTTTGCACGAGCCGGATACATTGGCGGTTTTTCGCCCAGTGTCTCATCGGTCTTTTTCTGGCCCGTGATAACGTCAGACGTTTTGACATCCTCGCTGGCGGCTGCCTGACCGCCGGCATCTGCCGTCAGGGCCTGCATCGCAAGCGCGCCAAATCCACAGCCCGCCGATGACAGCAGCTCACGACGATTCAGGTTCATTTGCATCGTTCAGTTCTCCTGAAAGCCAGTCAGTCCGACTTTTTTTCGGTTTCCTGCGGAGTCGCCTCAGTTTCGGACAATTCCCGCATCATGTCTGCAACCGTCGAATTTCCGGGTGAAACGATCAGAGCCGACTGAAGCAGTTCTCCTGCCGCCGATTTTTCTCCGCGAGATACGAGGATTTTTGCTGCTCCGGTGTAACCAGGTACCAGCGAGGGCTGTGCGGCCACCGACCGCCGATATGCGGCTAACGCATTTTCCGAATCTCCCAGCTGTTCCATAGTATTTGCGAGGTTAAAAAGTGCCAGAGCAAAATCCGGCTTTAAGCGGATGGCGTTCTCAAAGGACTCGCGAGCAGCATTAAACTCGCCTCGCAGAAATAGTGTACTGCCCTTTTGAAAGTGAATGTCAGCAGAATCCGGATGAAGAGTAGCCGCGTCCGTCAATACAATCATCGCCGACTGAAGGTCGCCCACTTCGGTCAGTGCACGGCCAAGAATGCTGAAGACCTTCGGCTCCCCTTTGTCCAAAGTCAGAATCTGCTGAAGCAGCCGAATTCCGCGCGAATAGTCGCCGGATGCCAGCAGTTCTTCAGCCTGCATACTTTTCCAGCGAGTATCACGGCGGCGGGAGAGGACGTCGGCGGCGATCGGATCGTCCCACTCCAGAGGCCTGTCCGGCAGGCTTTCCGCAATCTTCATTTCGCGATCAGCAGCTGCACGATCACCCGTTGCCTGGCAGATCATTGCCAAAAGTTCATGCACCGATCGGAGTGAAGGATCTTTTGCTGCCGCATCCTGTGCCCAGCGTTTGGCTTCGTCAGGTCGCCCGCCGAGCCATGCCACTCTGGCAAGTGCCAGCAATGGTCGAAGTGCATCCGGATGCGAACGATGAGCGATCACCAGTTCAGCCTCCGCCTCTTTCAGCGCATTGCTTTCCAGCAACAGTTCCCCAAGTCGATTTCGAGCCACTCCAAAATCAGTTCGACTGCCAATCGCCTGCCGCAGCAGTATGGCAGCTTTCTCCCGGTCCCCCGACATAACGGTTAATGCGTGCAGGTAAGGCCATTTTGGTTCACTGCCATTCAACTCCGCTGCCTGTTCGAAACAAAAGGCAGCTTCGGTTTCCCACTCGTGAGCGAACAATTCCATCCCGAGCCGCCCCCATGCGGCCGCATTTCCGGGGGAATTGATGACCTGTTCACGTGATTTCTGTATTAAGGCAGCGATATCAGCATTTGCCTGCGACAAATCCACCTGCGGCGGACTCTTAGCCGGCCTGAAGTTCCAAAATCCAATCGCGGATAAAACAACGGCGGCAAAAATCACAATGCCGAAAGCGATAACGAAACGCGTCGGACGAGCAGGCAGACGGCCTCCACAGTCCCTGGAATTCTGCGAAAGTGGTGGCTCAGTGCTCACGGCCGCTTTCCTTCGCCACGCTTCAGAATCAGAAACTGATTTGCCAGGGCTTCCGGAAACTCCTCAGCAACTCCGTCCGGCCAGATCACATCAATGCGATCCACCCTGTCACTGCCACCAATTCCAAAGTGGACTCGAGGATCGCAGGATGAAAGATAACTCGATGCCGGATTCGCATACCGTGAAACGCGACTCTTATCCGCCGTCACGGAAACCACACTGCCATAGGCATCGCGCCCACCCAGCGCCGGATCGATCACTCGAATCGAAATCCAGTTTCCTTTGGAAGCCGTCTGATTCTCATACAGACGCACAGGGCCGGCAATCTGAGTGCTCAACAGGTCAATATCACCATCATTGTCAAAGTCACCACTTACGAGGGCACGAGAGACAGCGAGGTCCCTTGAAAACTGATCGTCGGGATGAGCCTGCTCTGCAAATTCCCCTCCGGAACCAGCATTCTCGAACAACTGGCTCCGCTCCGAATAATCGTTCCAGAAAACATCGAGCCCTGATTCGGTTTTACCGTTCGACCTCGACGCAGTCTGATCTGCGTCGCCAGGTCGGCGAACTCGACCATTCGCCACGGCGGCGTCCAAATCTCCGTCATGATCAAAATCTTCAAGCACAACGCCAAAACCTGTTGACGGAAGACTGGGGCCAAACAGACCAAGCTCACGTGAGATTTCTGTAAAGACTCCGCCTTGCACCGAGGCATAAACAGCATTGTTTTCGCCTTCCAGGTTTGTGACCAGAATGTCCGGGAGACCATCGGCATTCAAATCACCGGACGCCAGCCCCATGCTGCCCTGTCCACGGCCAACAACGTCATTGGCGACACCCATCAGCACGGCTTCGTCGCGAAACGTGCCATCTCGCTGATTCATCCACAGAAAGTTGGCATGACCGTCATTAGCCACGTAAAGATCGGGCCAAAAATCACCATTGAAATCACCGCAAAGAACACCCAGACCAGCACCCGCACGGCCTGCGATACCCGCAGCAACACTGACATCAATAAACTTCGGGCTGCCGTCGGAGGAATTCGCTGTAACATTACGAAACAATCTGTCTGTAGTGCGGGGAAAGATCGCCGGATTACAGTAATCGTCGCGGCCAGAACCATCTCGACACGGAGCAAAAGGCTGATAGTCAACGTAGTTCGTGACAAACAGGTCAAGCCAGCCATCACGATCAAAATCGACAAAGCATGCGGATGCCGACCAGCGGTCGTTTTGGATGCCAGCGGCTTCAGAAATGTTCTGAAAACGATTCTCGCCCAGATTCAGATAAAGCGAATCGGCGCCAACACATGTGACATAAAAATCCGGCCGACCATCGTTATTGACGTCACCAGCGGCCACACCCATGCCATAGCCATGGTCAGTCAGCCCGGCGGATTCTGTGACATCGAGAAACCGTTTGTCATCCTGCCGAAATAATCGGCAGGATGATCGGGTGCCAGCAATGCCCGCAGGTTCCGTCTCTTCACGTGCATCAATCAGCAGCACATCAAGGTCATTGTCGCCGTCTGAATCGAAAAATGCCGCTCCGGCACACATGATTTCCGGGAAATAGTACCTGCGTTCTTTTCCCGGATGATGCGAAAAAATCAGTCCGCGATCTGTCGCGACGCTGGTGAATCTGAGGATTCCCCCCTGGCCTGAAACGGCAGGCTCAGCGGAAGAATCCTTTACCCCTGAGCCACACCCGGGCAACAATGACGCAGTCAGTGCGAAGACCAGGAACATTCTCATGAACAATGAATTCCCTGGTTCACGACGAGACGGATTTGCAGGGAGACCGGTTCACATCATCAATCGCCGTTCAGATATTGAAATCCACACCGGTTGAACCACCAGCAGGCACATCATAAGTCAGTTTAGTCTTTGCAGGGTCACTGTAATCCGCTGGAACCAGGTCTTTTGGCCTAAGATCCTGAACCTTTTTGCCACTGCCCATGGCCTGGGCTTCTATTTGACCAGCGTCAATCCCATTTTCCGGATCGAGTACAACTGTCGGATCAACGGCCCCCGGTGGTAGCTTGGAAACCACCACTTTGTTAACCCCTGGCAATGCTCCCTGCACCAGCCGATACTTGCCGTTTGCATCTGTTCGGCCAAAACCAGCAAAGGTATCGTTCATGAAGGTGATCGTAGCACCGTCCAGCGGTTTGCCATCCATCGTGACTGTGCCTTCAACCGGCACGCCTCGCCCGGCCGGCGCCTCTCCACAACCCGCCATTAAAACACAAGCCAAAACAGCAGATGAAAAGCGAAAGCCATTAAAATTTTGAAAACGATGCATCGTACAGAAACTCACTGTTTGAGCGTCAAAAACAATACCAAAGTGAAAAGCTGATATCCGTCAGGACTATCAGACAGGTATGCACAGGTCGCAGCACCATTGTATCAGAAAAACGATTTCGCCAACTCCACAAATCTATCACGACTCAAACGCCACTGCTACTCAGACGCTTGCGCTACCAGAAAAAGTGGCACGGATCACAAAAGTGATCCGTGCCGACAAACAAGACCTTACCATGTTCAAGTCAGCACTCTGTCAGAATTCACCAACCACCTGACCGTCATGGATGTAGTTCAGTCTCCAGAAGACCAGCATGTCCATGTTCTCACTCAGGAAACGGACTGAACCATCGCCCAAAGTCACCTGACATCCGCCGGTATGTCCACTGCCGTAACCCCATGCATACTGACGCTTCTGTGCATCTGGAATGCCGGAAGCAACTTCAAAATACGCCGCGTTAATTCTGAAACGCGGGCCAAACATCGACGCAGGATCGGTGATATTGGCAAGCGTCAACGCTGAACTGCTGTTAGAAGGTGTGTACAAGTGACAGCAGGTATGAGTTCCCGACAGACCCCATGGGCCAAAGGAAGCACTTGTCTTGTAACGTCCGCCACCCCATGCTTCACCCAGCAGAATCACGTTGGTCGTGCCGTCTGTCAGAGCAGCAATTTTTGCAGCGCCATTGTTGCCAAAAGCACCCTGACGAATGTCACTGTTAAACGTGTGCCATGGAGCATTATAGTCGGTCATGCTTCCGGTGTTGAAAGCGTAGCTGGCACGGCGAGCATTCTCACGGCTATAAAAATCAGCCTGATTCGTAACGCCGGAGCTCGACATTTCGCCAGCCTGCGGATGCGACGGACAGCTCAGAGCAGGCATTGGAATTGAGGTTACCGCAACGTTCGGATTGATAGAGACATTACCAGCAATCGGCATGCTGTAGGGATTCGACAGACTTCCCGTCTGATTGAAATCGTACATCTGGTATGCCGGTGCCTGCTCAATAAATGGCAGCAGAAAAACGAATCCGGAAGTGTTCTGGACTCGGTTGTTACCTACATAAAAAGCTGCAGAATTGAATCGACCCGATCCATTCAACGCTGGTGGGAACACTCCATGTGTGTCATGGTAGTTGTGAAGCGCCAACCCCCACTGCTTCATCTTATTCTTGCACTCGGTCCTGCGGGCCGCTTCGCGAGCCTGCTGTACCGCAGGCAACAACAAAGCAATCAAAATCGCAATAATTGCAATGACCACCAGCAACTCGATCAGCGTAAAGCCTCGAGCGCGTCGAACACTTCTCATAAGAAAACCTCCTGAAACGAAAGACGGACCAGCCTCACGGACGATGAGAGGCAATACTGAGCTGAAACCTGTTCAAAAAACACAAAGATAACACTGACTACGATAACCAGACTTCCCGAAATCCGCCGACACATCCGATCCCTGCCAACACTTGACCACCACCCAGCAATTCATATTCCGGAAACTGTGCATTCTTACATTAATGCCGGTTTTTGCTGCATTTCCCTGAAACGGGCCGGCAGGAAAAAGCATCGAACTGCCTAATCTTCAGGCATCCCCGATGCCTGCCACCCAGATCAACTTCCGAGAATGTGTTCAGAAACGCTGCCGCCGAATCCCCCCCGGTTACTTCATAAATTTCCCGGAGTCATCCACTTCAGACGAGCACAGCAAACGCCTCTAACCCCGCAAATTCAATCACTGAGCGGCGAATAGAAATTCACAAACGCAATCAAGCCCGAAGACAACGGAAATTGAAGCATTCCGAACTTCAGGAATACAATGGTACTGCCGGACATTTCTGAAGAAAGACATAACTTAACAGCGCTAAAAAAAGTGTCCCAGGCTGGCTTTTCTGATGACCGACCTAACGTCTGTGAATCCCGTCTCCTGGGATGCACTGCGATACCAGACTTAGTCAGGCTTGCTGCCAAAATAGCCGTACGGCGCAAACCGTATGATGAGTACGTGCTGTTCTAAATACACTCGCCCGGCAGCTGGCGCTGCTCCGCTAACTGTCTTGTCCGGAAGAGAACTGCAGTATCTGATACCTCATTACTCCCCGCGTCCAGAATAGCCCGGATTTCCGGGTCGGCAAGAAGTCAGAACTCCCCCAGTTTCCTCAACGCAGAACAAACCACGAGATCAGCACGCTAAAAACTTTCTGTTACAGTAAGATCGTCGTTTACCCGGGATCAGAAACTCCCTGAATACCCGCAAAATAGGAAAATAGTGACCGAAAATGCACACAAGAATTAAGTCCGTGCTTTTCCTGATCGCCGTCGCCGTCATCACAGCCGGAACAATTTTGCACTTCCGGTCTGTCTCACCGTTCGTCAAACCTGACAACGCTGCCGAACTGACCCCAACCCCGACGACCCCGGCACAGGTCAGCGAGAAACCGGCGGCAGTTGCCGCGGCGACTCCGTTCCACAACTCCTCCACCTATGTAGGCTCGACAGTTTGCGCAACCTGCCACACAAACCAGCATCATTCATACCTTCAGACAGCTCATAGTCGTGCCATGAGTGTCGTCGACCCGAATTCCGAACCAGCCGATCATTCGTTTTTCCATACAAAGTCGCGCCGTCAGTACGCGGTCTACCGTGAAGGAGACCAGCTCTGGCATTCCGAATCAGCAGCCTCCGACCTGTCAAAGAACGCTGCCTCAACAAGTGCTAATATCTCCAACACGCCGATCCACAGTCCGGATGATTCTTCCGGCCCGCGTGTTCAGTTACCGCTCAAATATCTCGTGGGATCGGGACGCCACAGCCGAACGTATCTTGTGGAACAGGACGGCTTTCTGATGGAATCTCCCGTGACATGGTACACGTCAACCCGACAGTGGAGCATGTCGCCCGGATACGATCATCCCGGACATATGGGATTTGAACGAGCGGCCGATCAGGGCTGCCTGATTTGCCATGTGGGCCAGTTCACGCCGATCGATGGAGCTCTAAACCGTCTCGATATTCATGAAACGGCAATCGGGTGCGAACGCTGTCATGGTCCAGGCTCGGAGCATGTGACAAAATGGAAAAATCGGGCGTCTGTTGTCGCCTTCAGCCCGCCGGAAACCTTATCGAAGCCAGGCGTGACTGTCGCAACAGTCGAGGAAGCCGACGATACGATCGTCCATCCTGGAAGACTCACAAGAGAAATGCAGGAAGCGATCTGCGCACAGTGCCACCTGCGAGGCGACGCTACCGTCCTGCGGTCCGGACGTGCTGTCAGTGATTTTCGTCCGGGAATGCCGCTGACCAATATCCGCATCGATTACCATCTGGCAGACAGCGACGGGCAAATGAAGGTTGTGGGACATGTTGAACAGATGCACGCCAGTCGCTGCTGGCAACAATCCGCAGATTTGTCATGTGCCACCTGCCATGAATCCCATCTGAGCCAGCCTCCCGAAGCAATGGCTGGTTTCTATCGCAGCAAATGCCTTGAATGTCACTCTAACGCTGACTGCGGCATAAGCCTGGAGGAACGGGAAAAACAGCCGTTTTCAAACGACTGTCTGAAATGTCACATGCCACAGGTTTCAACAGACATTCCTCATATTGCATTTACCCACCATCGCATTGGAATCCATCGCGGCGATAATTCCGTCAAATCCGGCATCGCTGCCCGAGGAAAACTTGTGCCGTTTGGAGAATTATCAAACCTCTCCGAGGCGGAGCAGGCGAGATGCCTGGGACTCGCCTATCTGGAGCTGAGCGGCCGACGATCGGATCCCGGTTCCGCGAAAAGCTATCGCCAGGAAGCACGCCAGCTGCTGAACAGTGTGCTCAACAGTGAGAGTGCCGACGGCGATGTTTACGCTGCTCTGTCTCGCTTAGCGTTTGAAGACAATCAAACGTCTGTGGCACTGGAGTATTCCTCAAAGGCGTTAAAGAGCTCCCGAATTACTGTTGGCGAAAGAATCAATGCATTGCTGATTGCCGCCAACTGCTACCTCGACGCCCGCGATTCTGCTCGAGCTGTCGCCCCTCTGGAAGAACTCGTTCAGCTGCGACGAAATTCCGAAGACTGGATGTTGCTGGGAATCGCCCGCTTTCAACTTGGGTTGCAAAAACCTGGAATTGAGTCGATAGAGCATGCGGCCCGCATCCAGCCATTCCGTCCTGACCTGCACGCAACGCTGATCAGAATGTATCAAACGATCGGAAATCAGTCTCAGGCGGATCGCCATCAGCAACTGTTAAACATGCTCTCACCCGTTCCGCAGAGCCGCTGACGGGACCTTACCATGTTCAAATAACTCCTGGCTCCGGAACGCGCCGCCAATGTTGCGTTCTTGCATCACCAGACTCGTTCCCCGGTCACAGCTCCCTGTACAAAGCGCAAAGTCAGATGTTGCGAACCCCGACGCAGAACGTTGCTTTTCAGTAACAGCATCAGGAATTCCGAAGCCACATTTTTGAGCTGGGATGGCCGCTCTGATCGTTGTCCACCTCGCCATTCGAAGGTTGTTGCCTTCTCACCACAGCCCGTCGCCGCTTCGATTGGTATCTGCCGTGCTTCTGAATGTGAGCAGTTCCGGCAGCCCAACTTCATTGACTGACACCGCGATGTGTCCTCTGCCGGAACTGACGGCGAGCTTCAGTCAGACCATTCACGGATTTCAAATCCGAATGGAAAATTGTTGCGGCCCAACCTTCTGAAAACGATTTGAAAGGCAAACGAAGATGTTGAAGGCACTGTGGAAAGACGAAGTCGGAATTATCCTTTCCGCCGAACTGGTACTGATCGCCACAATCCTGGTCATAGGTATGATTGTCGGACTTGTGGAACTGCAGTGTGCCGTCGTGGCCGAACTGAGCGACCTTGGCGATGCCATCGGCAACCTGGATCAAAGCTATCAGACCAGCGGAATCACATCCTTCAAAAAGCATGGCGGTATCAAGGGCGCAACAGCAGGTGCCCGGTATAACGACAATCCGGATATCTGCGACTGTAATTCGATCATCGTCTGCGACCCGGCCAGCAGCGGCGGCGAAAAGAATTTCTAATTCCAGGAACGCCTCACCCCCGCGAACTCGGGACCCCGCAACAAATTTTCTGGCACACACGTAGCCGAGTCTCTCCGAGACTCGGATCCCCCGTCTCTCCGAGACGGGGGAACACACATTTGATGTGCGGGGCGCGGTCGGGGAATCGCGAGTCTCGGAGAGACTCGCCTACGTGGGACTCATCGACACGAATGCTATTCGATCATTGTTTGTCACCAGACACGCAGCGGCAGCCAAACGAATTTCTAATTCAAAAGACGCCCCCACGAATTCGTGACGTCGCCAGAAATTTCCTCGCAACCACGTAGGCGAGTCTCTCCGAGACTCGCAGTTCCTGTCGCTCTCAGTCAAACAGGTAGCTCACCGACTCATTGCGGTGTACTCGCCGAATCGCTTCCCCCAGAAGCTCGGCCACGCTCACAACAGTAATGTTGGAAAGTCTCTGAGCCGGGCTCAGCGGGCAGCTGTTGGTTACCACGATGCCGTCCACGCCTGCATTCTGCAGTCGCTGGATGGCAGGCCCGCAAAGTACGGGATGAGTTGCTCCCAGATAGATCCGCCTGGCTCCGTGAGCCCGCACCACCTCAACAGCTCCGCAAATCGATCCCGCCGTGGTGATCATGTCATCAAAGATCAGCGCGGTCTTGCCGGTGATCGGACCGCCGATCAGATTTGCCTGGCGAGTCTCCAGCGCATTCGCGCGACGCTTGTCAACAATCGCGAGTGATCCACCCAGATGATCCAGATGCTGAAGTGACCGCTTGATGCTGCCCTCATCCGGACTCACGATCACCAGTTCCTCTCGGGGAATATTCAGCGATCGAAAATGCTTGTCCAGGATAGGTGCTGCATACAAATGATCTACCGGAACATCGAAGAACCCCTGTATCTGAGCAGCATGCAGGTCCATGGTGAGTACCCGATGTGCGCCCGCCTGCACAATCAGATTTGCAATCAGCTTCGAAGTGATGGGAACTCGCCCGGAATCCTTCCGATCCTGTCGAGCATAGCCAAAATACGGGATCACCGCCGTGATCCTTGCCGCACTGGCACGCCGACAGGCATCAATCATAATCAGCAGCTCAAACAGGTTTTCATTCACCGGCGGGCACGTGGGCTGAATCAGAAACACGTCGCACCCGCGAATGTTCTGATTCAGCTTCACACTGATTTCACCGTCGGGAAAATTCCCAACGTCCACATGGCCAAGTGAAATTCCCAGGTACCCCGCAATCTCTCTCGCAAGGTCCGGGTTTGCTCGACCGCTCAGGATAGTCAGGTGTTCGTACATGTTTCACAGTGCAGGATGAATGATCCAGGAGCTAAAATTCCTCTCGTGGCACCAGCCAGAACAGCATCCTGACATCTGTTCCGCCCGGAGTCAATTCGGGAAGACTGCGCCATCCAGTGAAACCTGACAGTTAACGGGGAAATACTGCTGAGCAGTCAGCTGTGGCCCCACAGCCGTCGCAGTCAGTCGGTCTTCAAACAGATGACGTACGTCACATACGTCTGATCGTCCCCGATCCCGGTAGACAGCTGAATAGGCGAGCAACTGCGAGTTTTCATCGGATTCGACGACTTTGAATGCGACCGCGTGAGGATCAGTTCCATGCGGCACAAATCGAATTTCTTCGGGATATTGTTCATTTCGAACAGCAGGGAAATTGATATTCCAGAAATGTCCGGTCGGCAGCGCATATTGCTTTGCCGAAAGCGTCTTCACCACTCGCCCCGCATGCTGACTCAAAATGTTCCAGTCCACCGGGAAATCGGGATGCAGATATCGGGAAAGTGCGAACGCCGGAACATGCAGCAGAGCCGCTTCACGCGCCGCAGCGGCCGTTCCCGAATAGAACAAATCCACTCCCAGATTGGCTCCGGGATTGATGCCGGCAACAACAAAGTCGGGCGGCGTATCGAGGAGATGTCTCAGTCCTACCCGGACACAGTCCGCTGGCGATGAGTGGACGATATGGATCGGCCCAAATGGATCGACAACTTTTCGTTCAAGCCGAATATGAGATTTCGTGTCGACCGCATGCCCCCTCGAACTGTGGCACGTGCTGGGAGCCACAACAACAACTTCACCCAGTGGTTTCAGAGCCAGGTACAAAGCGGCCAGCCCCGGAGCATCGTACCCGTCGTCATTGGTGATCAGGAATTTCATCGTTTTTCGCACTGTTCCAAAAAAAAGCCCAAAGTTCCGTTCTGCAGCAACCACTGAAATATACCAATCCGGGTTAAACGACAAATGAAGGGCTCGTCAGAAAAGCAACGAACCGACCTCAGAATATGTACTCATTTCGACACCACACACAGTCACCATGAAGACAGTCTGAAATTCGGCGAATCCTGCCGCCGCATAACTCGACTCTCCATAAACTGCTCTGCCCATTCAACTTATGAATTCAGAAAAGAATTGCTCAAGTTCTGGCATGGCATTGGCTTTTTCCTGATTGCGTCAGGGAACGACAAGTCAGGGATGGACAGAGACAAGATGGAGAAACAGCCCGGTCGTACTGCAGCAAAAGCGTTTTGGCCTTCCACGGAGCAGGGGCGGCTAGTCTTTGAGCGGGGACACCGTCCTGCGATCGCCTTACGCGGCGGGACGACCGGGTTTTCCATCAGGATTGCTTCAGTGAACAGAATGTCATTCTGCGGGATGCAGTATGGCAGAGCTCACCGAAGCCGTGTGCAGAGCAAATCGTCACGGACAGTTTCCCCTGAGTGAACAATCCGTTCATGGCTGCCTGTGACTATTTTTCAAACTCATTTTGAGGAGTTTCAGAGATGAAAAGAGTTCTTCTGCTGTTGTTTGCTGCGGGTGCATTGCTGGCTGTAACAAGTTCCGATGCAATGGCCTTTCATGGCCCGCGTCGCGGAACCAGTCTGTCCATTTCGGTTGGTTCAGGCTACGGCTACGGAAGCGGGTTCAATGTCGGATATAACCGTGGATATGGCCATGGCGGTTACGGCCGATGGGGCAATGGCCCATGGATTGGCGGAATGCCGCGTGGCTATGGTTATCCTGTAAGAAATTACGGATACGCCCCTGTCTATCCATCCTACGGATATGGTCATCGACATGGCGGATGGGGCGGCGGTCATTGCTACTAGTGCTTTGTCAGGCTATGAATTTCCGGTAGTGGACCTTGCTAAAGGTCCTGCAGCCAGGGGATCTTTAGCAAGATCCACTACCTCCAACCCAAACTCTTTATCCTGAGATTTGGAGAGCCGCAGGATCGGGGATTCTGCGGCTTTTTTTTTCCTATTGGCTGGAATTACAAAACCACTTACGATGCGACAGGTTCCGAAACACCATGCGCGCTCTCGTGCATTCAAACGCGGCGTTTTGTTCGGAATTTTTGTCCGGTCATGAGGCGATCAGGGAAATGGATTTCAATATTCGCCCAGTTTCGAGATCCTGTTTTAAGTCAGGAAGAGCATTCCAGCCCGGGGAAACGTGCTGGTCCGTACTTCTTGAACAGGATGGCAAACTGGTTCGTCAGGATTATTCGATGGAAGAGTGGCACGGTCCGCCGGATGGCGCGATTGGTCACTGGCAGTGCATGATTCCGGCATCTGCAGAAAACCATCGACTGAAGCTCGATCCGGACTCACTGTTCGACTATTTCGTTCAGTTGAATGATTCTCCGAACGTCGTTCAGCAGCAGTATCGATATGTTCTGTCTCTGTTGCTTCTGCGAAAAAGACGACTGATTCTGGAAGAAGTCGTTCAGACAGAAGATCGTCCGACCATGCGTCTGGCAGGCAGTGGCGGAGAGGGACCATTTGATGTTCCGGAAGAGGAGCTTTCGGAAGATCAGATTCAGCGTCTGCAGCAGCAGTTGTTTGAATCAGGAAAAAGTACGGCCGCCTAGCCTGCCTGCGAATCTGTTGTTCAGGGACGAACCGATGATCAGAAAATGCATTGCTCACGCCCTTGCGTTAATGCTGATCTCCGGCTGCAACCTGTTGCCGCAGATGCAGCAGACACGACACGTGAACCCGGTGCTGCCCATGTCGATGACCTGCATCGACCTCACCGATCATCTGAACCGGCAGATCAGCGGACTTCATCAGTGGCGTTCCATTGATACAACGGTCTCCGTGCGTCTGCCCGGCGGTATGCCTCACCGCCTTTCCGGCAACATTGCCTGTCAGGCACCCAATTTTTTTCGACTTTCCGCCTCCAGCGTGATCGCTCATGCTGACCTCGGTGCCAACACCGAACGGTGCTGGTTCTATGTTCAGCCAGGCGACGGCAATTTGCTGACATGGAAGCACGAAGACGCTCCATTGATGCAGGAATTTGTGAAGGGAGTTCCTCGTATTGATCCGGACTGGCTGATGGAAGTTCTCGGTGTTGTTCCCCTGGATCCGGAAAAATTCGAGTTGTCCACAGGGCCAGCGGGTGCTCCGGAGCTGTGGCTGACGTCGGTCACGGACGACTATCGGGGAAATTCACTTCGCCGGGTCATCAAGGTCGACACGATCAGCGGATTGATTCGCGAACATGTCATCTATGACCACGAACGCAAGCCTCTCGTTCGAGCAACACTCAAAGATCATAAATCGTTTCAGGGGCACTTGCTCCCTCAGACCGTGCGACTGGAATTTCCTGAAATGGACACCGAGCTCGGCCTTCGATTCGACAAAATCGAAACCAATTGTCAGTTGCCCGGCGATTTGTGGGCCATTCCGGTGAGACAAAATGTCCAGGTGGTCGACGTTGGCGAAGTACTGCGTCGACAGGCAGCATATGCAGTTCAGACACCTGGAAGCAGTTCTGAACCAATGCAGCGTTCCCCTGACCGACCAGACGGATCAGGCATGGGCAATGGCCGTGTGACTCAGACTTCGGGGCCGAACTATTTGAATTTGGATCATCCGGGAGAAACATCGGAATTCCCGGACGATCTTGCAACTCCGGAATGGGACGAACCGACCCCGGGAAATCGCTTCTCCCCAACGGCCGGGCCGGATGACATGCAGCGGCAAACTCGCAAAAAGTCGCGATGGTGGCCGTGGTAAGGCGAGCAGCAAAGTTGTTTTAGCGGGAGGACGAGGCTCCTGCCGAGCCGAGCTTTTCCCGGCTCAGCAGGAGCTTCGCCCTCCCGTTTGCAATCCCGTCGGCGGAGCGACGGGTGTACTGTACACCCGTCGCTCCGTCGACGGGATTTTGCAGCGACGGCGATTCCATCAGCACAAAACACGAAGTTGATTCTGGACAAGTCCTTACTTGCCACTCGCCTTGAAAGTTAAAAGGACTCCGGATTGAGCCGCCTTGTGAAGAATGTCGTTCAAGCCTAGAATCCTGCCACTCCACATGACCGCTTAACTTCTTTTGCCGTTTCACGTTGCGGCGCCTGCCCCGGGATTCAAAGTGTCTTCTGTCCAGTCCATCGCGGTACTCGGCGCCACCGGGTCCATTGGAACAAACTGTCTGGATGTGATTCGCCAGCACCCAGGAAGGCTGCGCGCTGCGGGGCTCACCGCATTCAGCAGTGTTGAAAAACTGAAACAGCAGGTTGAACAATTTCAGCCGAACTGGGCGGCGATTGCTGTAAATCAGGTATGCGATACGTCTGGCTTCAGCAGCCCCTCAAAACCAGCCAGAACGCAGTGGTTTCATGATCTGGAAGTGGTTCCCGAACTGGTGCGAAGGCCAGACATTGACATTGTGTTATCGGCCGTTGTGGGAGCAGCCGGACTTCCGGCCACCTGGGCCGCAGTGGACGCCGGAAAACGGGTTGCGATCGCCAACAAGGAAACTTTGGTTGTTGCCGGATCCCTGGTGATGTCACGAGCGGCAGAAACGGGTGCACGGCTGTTGCCTGTGGACAGCGAACACAGCGCGGTATTCCAGTGTTTGCAGGCCGGCCGAAAACAGGATCTTCGCCGAGTTGTCCTGACAGCCAGTGGGGGACCGTTTCGAGGCCGGACAAAGGCCCAGCTTCGCGAAGTCACCCCGGAAATGGCGTTGAATCATCCCACCTGGAAGATGGGACGCAAGATCACAGTCGATTCCGCCACGATGATGAACAAAGCCCTTGAAATTATTGAAGCTCGCTGGCTGTTTGGTATCCCGTCCTCCCAAATAGGGGTCGTCATTCACCCTCAGTCGGTCGTTCATTCGTTTGTGGAATACTGCGACGGCTCAGTGATTTCGCAAATGTCTCCCCCCGACATGCGATTGGCGATACAATATGCTCTGACGTGGCCTGAGCGACTGGCAACGACGTGCCAGGAGATGAACTGGAATGTTTCGCATGTGCATGAATTCCATCCACCGGACTTTGAAGCGTTTCCCGCTCTGAGGCTTGGATTCGAGGCAGCCGATATGGGTGGCACATGCGGAGCGGTGTTGAATGCGGCAAACGAAGTGGCTGTGGCTCGATTCTTAAACTGCGAGCTGCGTTTTGATCAAATTACACAGGTGGCGGAAGAAATACTCCGCAATCATCAATACGATGCAAATCCGTCCATGGATCGATTACTGAACCTGGATGGCTGGGCTCGGAAGGAAGCAGTTCGGTGGAACACATAGCGTTGGATTTGCTTGCAGCAATAGACATCTCGGCGATCGGTGCCAAAGTGATGAACGCTCTGGCGGTCGTCCTCGGCCTGGGGCTGGTCATTTTTTTCCATGAACTGGGCCACTTTGCAGTCGCAAAATGGTGCAACGTGCATGTCGAACGCTTCAGCATTGGCATTGGCCCAATTCTCTGGAGTCGCCAGAAGGGTGAAACGGAATATGCCCTTTCGGCCCTGCCGTTTGGCGGCTACGTCAAAATGCTGGGGCAGGATGATATGGATTCCAATCAGATGACCAGCGACGAAATTGCTGAGAATCCCCGAGCCTATTCCGCCAAAACCGTTCCTCAGAGAATGGCCATCATTTCGGCGGGTGTGATCATGAATGTGGTCACCGGTTTCATGATCTTTATGCTGTGCTATCGCATGGGAGTCGAAAAAACGTCTCCACTGGTGGGCTCAGTGGTCACTGGTTTCCCCGCATGGTCTGCCGGGGTCCGCGCCGGAGATCGCCTGACCGCGATCAATGGTTCCGAGATCCGAAGTTTCAGTGACATCTTTAATTCCGTAAAATTGTCGATGGGGTCACTCCGCATTCAGGGAGTGCATGAGGACGGTACGGAATTTGACGAAACGATTGCTCCGGAACGCTGGGCCACAGGCCGTTCCATTGGCGTTTCCCCATCCTATACGCCAACGATCAGTCGCCGCGTTACCGAGGCTGAAAAAGTCGCAACACCCGGCCTGCCAGCTTCCAAAGCTTCAGCGAAAATTCTGCCCGGCGACCGGCTCGTCTCGATCCAGTCTGAACCCGTCACCACTTACAGTCAGATGCAGCGCCTTTCCGCAAAATACGCTGGTGTTCCTCGCACCTTCGTGTTTGAACGGTCGGAAGGTGATGGCAAAACCGAGTCACCAGCTTCGCAGGTGGAAGTTGTGTTACCACCCACTGAAGTCAAGTCGGTTGGGCTGTGGATGGCAACGGGACCTGTCAAAGCCGTTCGAAAAGGATCCATCGCTGAAAAAGCAGGACTGCAGGCGGGAGATCGCATTGTTGCCGTCGACGGAATGGTGATCGGTCGCGACTATGACCCACTCCGCCTTCCCAACTATTTCGCAGAACATGCGGGCACCGAAGTCAAACTCACTGTGGAGAAGCAGACTCCCGCAACCGGCATTCAAAAACAGGAACTGACGCTCATTCCTGACGACACTCCGGGATGGGTGGAAGAACCGGCTTTCCAGACCACTCCTCTGGCGATTCCAGCCATCGGAGCAGCCTTTCAGATTCAGCCAAGTATCGCCAGAATCGTACCTGGCTCGGAAGCAGAACGGGCCGGAGTCTTCCGCGAAGGACAAAAGATTACCAAAATCGAACTGATACAGCAGAATTCCGCTCCGGCAGGGGACGACAGTTCAACGGATGCGTCAGAACCAAGGACCCTGCTGCTTGGAGGACTCGAAAAGAAACAGCCCGGAACAGCGGAAGATATCAACTGGGCATGGGCATTCTCCGTTATTCAGCGACTTCCCGAGCACAGCATTCGAATCTTTGTGGAAGACGGCGATAAGTCCTTTGATCGCACACTGTCCGAGACCGAAGGTGTCAGCGACTGGTTTCTGGCTGACCCGGGAATCAACGGCTGGGAAGCGGCAGCGGAACTCCAGAAGGCAGAATCTCTCGGTGACGCCTTCTGGCTCGGACTGCGTGAAACACGCAACACGGGGATTAACATTTATCTGACGCTGCGGTCGCTCGTTCGAAAGGATCTGCCATGGGATTCGCTGAGCGGTCCGCTGGGCATTGTCAACATCGGCTATCAGGTGGCAGCTCACGGACTTACTGACCTGCTGTTATTCCTCGGTTTCCTCAGCATCAACCTGGCGGTCATCAACTTCCTTCCCATTCCGGTACTCGACGGCGGACATATGGTGTTCCTGCTATGGGAAGGAATCTCCCGACGTAAACCAAATGCCCGAGTTATTGGCTGGGCACATGCCGTCGGTATCCTCTTTATTATTTCACTGTTTGTGTTTGTGATGTATCTGGACATCTTCGTTAACCGCATGGGTATGGGTGGCTAATCGTGACCAGCATTTCCTCCACGGCAGACTCCAGTTCCTCGCCGACTGTCGTCCGGCGCTGGAAAATGGCGGATTTTTCACAAATCCAGGGAGTCCCCTGTCCCTGCGGAACTGCTCGACGTGCATTTCACGGTGTGCCGGAATTCCCCGGCACCATCCACGTAACGGAAATCAGCGAAGACGCCCGGCTTCACTACCACCAAAAACTGACGGAAACCTATTTCTTTCTTGAATGTCAGCCAGATGCCCGCATGCAGCTGGACGATGAAATCATTTCAGTCAAACAGGGCCAGTGCATTGTCATTCCACCCGGAGTACGCCACCGTGCCGTAGGGAAGATGAAAGTGCTGATTGTGGTCCTGCCGGAATTTGATCCAAAGGACGAATGGTTCGACTGATCCTTCTGCGTGCTGAGGTTCCCTCGAACGTGCGGGTTCCGCGGACTCGTTCCTGGCGCAAAGGCCCTGCAAGCCCACGAGGCTTGCTCGTGGGGGCTGGGGGAACGCGATCGCTCGCCCACGAGCTTGCCTCGTGGGTTTACCTCGCCTCTGCGCCAGGCGGAAGCGTTTTCGAACGGCCAGATTCCGCAGGCAAGGCCCTGGCGCATAGGCCCTGCGAGCCCACGAGGCAAGCTCGTGGGGGCTGGGGGAACGCGATTGCTCGCCCACGAGCTTGCCTCGTGGGTTTACCTCGCCTCTGCGCCAGGGGAAGCGTTTTCGAACGGCCAGGTCCCGCAGGCAAGGCCCTGGCGCAAAGGCCCTGCGAGCCCACGAGGCGAGCTCGTGGGGGGGCTGGTTCAATCTCAAACGCTGCAAGACCGTTAACGGTCCAGCCCCTCATCCCATCGCGACAGTCGGCAAAGATCGCTGCCGGTCTGAAAGTCGCGACAGGCCTTCGGTCGCAGTTCATAATGTCGGCAGAGTCCCGCATCCATGTCCAGCCAGACGCATGGCAACAGCTCAAACTGCTGGTCTGCGGCGATCCGCTCACGAACAGCATCCAGCAGATCATCCGGTACGTTCAGAACGGCCTCTTCACCAGGATAAAACGGAGGCACCGGAGTTCGCTGACAGCAGGCACTGCAACCGGAGCAGTCTTCGATCACCGGAAGGCGTATGAGAAGCGAGTCGTCGTTTTCTGCCTCTTCAGTCATGACGGGTGCCTGTCGTGTGTTTCGTCTGTCTTGCCTTTAATGTTTCCTTTTCGCACTACATCCATCATGGCGGCGAGCAGTTCGCGAGACACTCCCGAATACATGCCACTTTCTGAATCCGTGATCGGACCAAAACTTAATTCGGGATTGTGTCGAGTCGACGGATCCTCATGCCGAATCCCCAGTGCCGTATGGACGGACCGAATGCCAGTTGCCGTAACAATCGCACCGACATTGTGAGGACGAACTCCACCACCAGGAAGAATTTCGATCCGGCCGGATGCCGCCGCGTGAAGCTCGGCAAGACTCGAACAACCTTCCATGGCCGTCCGTTGTCCGCCGCTCGTCAGGATTCGATTCCATCCACTCTCAATCAGCTCAGCCAGCCCGGTCATTCGACATGGAAGAACATCAAACGCCCGATGGAAGACCAGACAGCAACCCGGCAATTGCGTCCGAAAATCGCTGCACCGCGTTTGATCAATGCGGCCATCCGCTTTCAAAAACCCGGCGGCAATTCCATCGATTCCCTGCTCCAGCAACAGCCTTGCATCCAGCAGCATCTGCCTGTACTGCAGTTCGGAATAACAGAAACCACCTTCACGTGGCCTTACCATCGCAATCACCGGTCCATGAAACATCCGACAACATTCCCGAACGAGCCCCATGGACGGAGTCAGCCCTCCAACGGCAATTCCCGAATTGAGTTCAATTCTGTCAACGCCGTATTCAGCTGCCAGTTCAACATCGTCCACGCTGCCGGCGCACAATTCTACTGTGACAGGTAACGACAGAATCGACTGCGAAATCTCAGAATTCATGTTTCCTGCGGCTCCCGATCAAAAATGGCACAGGCAACATGTCCTCCAAACCCGAGCGATAACTTCAATGCCCGGTGCAGAACCGCCTGCTGACTCTGTGATGTGACAAGTGGCAGATGAAATCGAGCATCCTGGCAGATCAGATTGCTGGTCAGTGGAACAATCTGATCACGCAGTGCAAGAATCGTGCAGGCCGCTTCAGTACTGCCCGCTGCACCCAGCAGATGGCCGGTCGCTCCCTTTTGTGCCGAACAGAATGGTATCCGACTTCCAAAGGTACGCATCAGTCCGTTTGCTTCGGCGAGGTCATTCGATTCTGTACCTGTGCCATGCAAACTGATGTAATCGATGTTGGCGTCAATGCGATCTTTATGTGAATCCCGAAAGTGACCGCCGCCGCCCGGAACTGTTACTGAATTCATGGTGCGCCGCAGCACTTCTTCGACAATTGTACCGTCTGAATCAATCTGCGTCATTCCGGTCGGATCGTTTAACCATCCTCCGGCTGTCACTCTTGCATACGGCCGACATCCGCGCGACACCGCATGCTGACGAGATTCCAGAATCAGCACGGCCGCTCCTTCTCCCACCACGAAACCATCTCTGGACTGATCAAACGGAGAGCATGCATCTTCGGGTGGCTGTTTTCGCGAAGTGACTCGCAGCCGATGGAATGATGATAATACGGACGCACGCAGAGCCGCATCGGCACTTCCGGCAAAACAGACATCGCACTGTCCGCTGAAAATTGCTGAAGCGGCCTGCAGAATACTGATCAGCCCCGTGGCACACGCAGCGACAGGGCAGCTCATGGCCTCAAATGTGCGTGCAGCTGCTGCGACTGCCCGTGCAGCCCCGTCAACCTGAAATGCATGGTTCCAGAGAATACCGTCGGGATCATCGTGGCCGGCAACGAGTGTTTCTGCCGTTCGGAGTCCTCCCTTGCTGGCTCCCACAAAGCAGCCGCGTCGCTGGCTGCCCGGATCGCTCAGCGAAATTCCGGAATCGTCCGCTGCTTCCTGAAGTGCCAGCAGGGTCATCGCTATAACGGGTTCCTGAATCCACGCCTGTCTGACCCGTGAGTCCACGTCCAGCAGCAGTCCCGAGTCCTTCAGCCGACGCCGAACCTCCGCATGATCGACGGGTGCACCCATTCGACGAAGGTCACGCAGCGACGTCAGCTGTTCAAAATAATCAACGTCTTCAGCAAGCAGATACCTCGCCGCCCGGTCGCCGACAAGCAGCCGTCTCCACGACTCTTCCCGGGTTACAGCAAGAGGCGTAACAAGCCCGATTCCTGTTACGACCACATCTCGACCCGGATGTGAAGAATCAGAGAACGACAACAAAGCAGCACCGAACCGTCCGGATAAATTTCAATGAGACTGATCTGAGAAAAGAGCGTCGGGACAGAATGCGACATAGAGACGCTTCAGACATCACTTTCCGACGCACTGGTGAACTCCTTCACATGTGCGGCCACCACTGCTCCCGTCAGGAAAATCGAACTGAGTCCAAAGAGCCACAAAATCTGCTCGAAATTGCTGCCCTCAGCAAATACATATCGAAAGAAGATATTGTCCTGCATCTGATCGCGGCCAGCCGGTTCAGCCCAGTTCATCATCAGCGAGCGAAGTCGGTACTGAATGGTCAGTCGATTGATGATGGCCGGAATCAGGCTCAGAACCACTTCTACAAGCCCCATGTAAAAGACGCAGAATATCATGGCTCGCCTCGGAAAAAGGGCGCCAATGAAAAGAAACAGAGCTCCATAGGACATGGCAGACAACATACTCAGGCGAGCCATCGTGAACCACAGTCGAAACAACACTTCTCCGCGGCTGCGTTCAACCGCCGGAACCTCGGGTTCGGGCATCGGGGACCCGTTACCCGCGGTTCGCATTTCAGTCCCCGCATCGGACGTCCTGAGCGCCGGAGGATCCACGCCAAAAATTGACAGATCAATTTCGCTGACCACGGCAGCGAACGTGATGCCCACCAGTCCACAGGAGGCCGCCCAGACGACGGCCACAGCATATTTTCCCAGCAGCAGATTCAGAATTCCTCTGGGACGTGTCGCAAGATAGATCCAGCTGCGCTGTTCCAGTTCACCGGCAACCGCCGGCGCTGCATTCAGAAAAACGCCCATCGCACAGCAGACGCAGGGGATCAGCATGTACAGAAGTATCGACCAGACGGTGTCGATCTCCTGCTGTGTCATCATAAAACCAAAATCTTCCTGAAAGCGAATCAGCAGCACCAGTGCTGCAGGAAACGCAGCCAGAAGAAACCACCATGCCAGCCGGACCATCGTCAGACTTCGCCGCCATTCATAGAAGAAAACCGCCAGCAGCCGGGTCACAGTTCACCTCGATGTATCTTCATCAGGGAATTAAACAGCGACTGAAGAGAATCGTCCGCAGTCCGCATTTCATAGATACGAAGATCGTCGTCGAGGATCAGGTGGGGCAGGGTAGAGGACAACTGTCGGCTGTGCCTTGTTGTCAGAACAAGAACTTCGTCACCAGAGTCCGTCCGTCCAATTCTTGCAGAATCTGCAATTTCATTCTGTAAAAGAATGGATGAAAGTTTTCGTGTGTCATTGCAGCGAATATGAATTTCCACAGGCACATTAAACAACAATTCGTGTACCTCCTCAGCCGTTCCGGATGCCAGAAGCCGACCTCCGGAAATCAGCAGAAAGGACTCAGTGAGCGCCTCAATTTCATGCAGTACATGGCTGGCGATAATCACACTGCGCCCCATGCTGATCCAGTCCCTGAGCAGCTGAGTAATCTGAGCACGCCCAATAGGATCAAGGCCGCTGAGTGGTTCGTCCAGAATCAAAAGCTCAGGGTCATGAGAAATCGCCTGCGCAAGTTTGGTCCGCTGCCTCATTCCGCGCGAATACCCGGAAATCGGACGATTCATCCCTTCCGTCATTCCAACCAGTTCCATGCATTCCAGAGCACGGCAATTTGCTTCAAGTCGACCGTAGCCCTGCATTTGCAGCAGAAACGTGACCCATTCCAGTCCCCGCACACCCGAGTACATTCCCTCAAAACTGGGGCAATATCCAATACGCCGCATCAGTTCATGATTGTTTCGAGGATCCTGCTGTAACACTCGAACCGTTCCCCGAGTTGGCCGAAGCTGCCCGATGAGCAGATTCAGAAGCGTGCTCTTTCCCGCCCCATTTGGCCCCAAAAGACCATAAGCGCCCGGAGCCAGCGACAAACTGATGTCGTTGACACCCAGCACCTTTCCATACATCCGGGTAACGTTCTGAAACTCGATCATATGCGGCTCGCCAGCCTTCCTCTCACATTAAATCTGCATCGGAGCCGACACTCGCCGGTAGAGAGTCGCCGCAGAAATACAGGTCAGTGCGATCAGCACGGCCATCCGTGTCTGGATGTCACTGACATCCGTTTTGACGTCAAGTATCCACGAGCCAACATCGCGCAAAAGGTGAAACAGACTGACACACTGTATCAGCACACTGCTGCCGGAACCCGATAAGGGCCCCATAACAGCGACGTACGTCGCAAAACCAAATATCCAGACGCTGAACCAAGCGAACGATGCGAATCGAGACTCCGTCGTCAGCGAGGAGAACATGAGTGACAGGAATGTACACGGAATCGTCACTGCCGCCGACACGGCCACAACTCGCAATGGAATGTCCCACGTGTACAGGACAATGCTGAGCGACGGAGACAATAAAACGCCAACGGTATACAGCAGCAGCCCCGGAACCAGAGTGACAAGGGATGTGTAAAACATCACCACCGCCGCTTTACCCAGAATGTACTGAGTTCGAGACAGAGGACGGGAAAAGTAAAGCAGAAAAGCGCGCGACCTGACATCCTGCGAAATCAGAGGCGGTGATATCAGTCCCACAATCGGAATCATCAGAAATGCCTGTGATCGATCAAACAGCGCCAGCAGTAACATCGACCAGAACTGATGTCGATTCTCAGCCAGCGACTCCTTCGACTGAAACACAGCGTTGGGTGTAAACAGATCCGAAAGTGACGGATCCTCCGTTCCTCCCCGCAACAACATTCGGGACAGTTCCTGAAACATTCGAGGGGATGGTCCACCGTCCTCCGCAGAACGTTCATACAAAAAAATCAAAAATCCCATCATCGCTGCCGGCATCCATGCAAAGACCAGAATTCGTCTCAGCCAGATACTCTGCCATGCTCGTCGTATCCCAATCTCCGCAACGACAATCCAGCGAGTTCCAAAAGCTCCCAGCGTTCCCTGCCATGCTCGATAACCCAGGTTATGTATTGGCAACATGCACCTCGCGGACTGCGTCCAGAAAAATCTGTTCCAGTGAATTTCGGGACGGCTGGATACTGCGAATCGTGACACCCGCCTCAGCCGCAGTTCCCCAAAGAACGGTATTCAGAGCGCCCACTTCTCCGTGAACACGCAGATGCCTTGGTGCTGTCACGTCAACCCGGACTCCACGATCCTGAAGGGCCGCCGCAAACCTGTGTGCATCTTCCAGCAGATGCACCACCTGCGAGGGATCCTTCACCGTGCAAAGGGTCTCAAGTCTGCCGGATAATCGAACTCGCCCCCCCGCGAGGATCGTCACGGCATCACAGACGGTCTGAACGTCCGGCAGAATATGAGTACACAAAATCACGGATTTTTCAAACTGGCGGGACAGGATGCGGATGCGATTCAGCATGGCATCACGTTCCTGAGGGTCCAGACCGGATGTGGGTTCATCCAGAATCAGCAGCTTCGGGTCATGTACAATCGACATTGCGAATCGAAGCTTTTGTCGCATCCCCGTGGAAAACGTCTCCACCTTTCGATAACGCTCCTGGCCCATTCCGCAGAAATCCAGGATCTCATGCCCGCGGCGCAATGCCTCCGTCGCCGGCAGTCGTGATAACCGGGCAGCGACTTCAACCGTTTCAATGCCAGTGAGCCCGTGCATGTAACAGTCGTCTTCCGGCATATATCCAATGTTTGCACGAATCGCAGCCGTGTTCGTTCCGAGAGGTATGCCCAGAACATGACCACTGCCACTGGTGACCCGCACAAGGCCCAGCAGCACCTTGATCAGAGTACTCTTTCCGGCTCCATTTGGCCCCAGCAGTCCTGTCACTCCCTGTTCAATATCCAGACTGACTTCGTGCAGCGCGCGAAAGCTGCCGTAGTCCTTGGTGAGTTGTCGCAATTCAATCAGCGACGACATGGAATGCTGTCTCCCGGATTATTCAGTCGGATCCGCCAGTGATTTCCAAAGTGAGGCTAAATCGCCTCCACACATTCAATCCTCTTACCCAGTCCTGTTACGCTGAGCCACTGATCATAAGGCCCTCACGCAGAATTCTCCCACCCTGGGAGCCTGCTCCGGGGCCCATTTCGATCAGATAGTTCGTTCGCGACAGCAAATAATTGTCGTGTTCTGCCAGAATGATTGTATGTCCGGTTCGGACCAGATACTGCAAACAATCGATTAGTCGGTCAATATCCTGTAGGTGGAGCCCGGCAGACGGTTCATCAAGCAGAAAAAGCGTGCGTCCAGTCCGGGAAATCGCTGATCCCCTGCGGTTCGCCGCTGCTGTTTCTTCTTCACCCACTGGTGTGCCTGCCAAAAGAGATGCGATTCTCAGACGCTGAGCCTCACCACCCGACATTGTGGACAAGGGCTGTCCAAGTCGCAAATATCCAAGTCCGGCCTGCCGTACAGCATTCAAACGCTGCTGTATCCGACGATTTCCGTTCAGAAATGTGAATGCTTCGTCGGCCGTCATTTCCAGAATGTCGTTAATCGACCGATCCCGGTATCGAATTTCCAGAATATCCGGACGAAATCTGCGTCCCTGGCATTGCTCGCAGATCGTTTCTATGTCTGCAAGGAACTGCATGTCAATTGTCACAATGCCCAGACCCTCACAGACCGGGCAACGCCCGCCCCTGGCACTGTTGAAACTGAACGAACCCGGTGTGTAGTTTCGTTTCTTTGCCTCGTGCGTTTCTGCCATCAGCCTTCGTATATCGTCAAACACCCCAATCCATGTGGCTGGTATACTGCGACTGGATTTCTGCAGCGGTCGCTGATCCAGCAGCATCACCTGATCAATGGCTTCAAGTCCCTTCAGCCGCTGAACAGTTCCGTCACCATCGGTTTCACACTCCTGGCCCAGGGCACGGCAGCAGGCAGGATAAAGAGTATCAACAATCAGTGAACTCTTCCCGCTGCCGCTCACGCCCGACACACCAATAACCAGCCCCAGAGGAAAACGCACATCAAGGTTCACAATATTGTGGCAGCATGCCCCTTCGACTTCGATCCAGTGCATCTCTTCTGACGACGGCTGCAAGATCTCCCGTGTCTGCAGGGTCCATGCAGGTTTCAGAACAGAACGCTGAGCCGTCCCTGCAGCAGATGACGCTGAACCTGCGGAATCCCGGGCGGCATGCAATTGCTGCTCCAGATATTGTTTCAGCTTCTGACCTGTCGCTGAGTCCCCACGATCCAGCAGCTCAGTCGGCGTTCCCTGAAACACCACCTGCCCGCCAGCGACTCCGGCTCCCGGCCCAATCTCCAGCACTTCATCCGCAGCAAGAATAAACTGTGGATCGTGCTCAACGACCACAAGAGTGTTTCCGCTGTTCTTTAAACGTCGAGCCGCCTTGATGATCTTCTCAGTGTCATCAGCATGCAGGCCACTCGTCGGCTCATCAAGAACGTACAGAGTACTGACAAGTCCGGAACCGAGGGCGGCAGTGAGCATCACCCGCTGAGCTTCGCCACCCGATAATGTATTCATCGCACGATTCAGCGTGACATAGCCCACTCCGCATTCCAGCAGAAACCGAAGCCGGTCCTGTAACTGCGCCACAACCGACCGCAGAGTCCTGCCCCCGGGGTCAGCAAATCCAGCCACCGTTTGCTGCAGCCAGGCAGAGACGTCCGTCAGCTCCATACACATTATCTCAGTAAAACGCCGACCAGACAGCTGTATCGCATCTGCATCACGGTTCAACCGGATGCCGTGACATACCGGACAAACGACTGATCGTTTCTCGACTCGAGTCTTCCGGGCACCCGCACGAGTTCGGGGTGCCGATGACGCTTTATCATCCGCTGTCGTTTCAGATACCAGGCCGGTTCCCCGGCAGTTTGGACACGCTCCAATAACCGAATTAAAGTTGAGCATTTCGGGCACAGCTTCCGGAACAGTTTTTCCACATGTCCCGCACTTTGAATGTCCGCTAAACCGAAACTCGGTCCATACATTGCCGTCGATCTCTGTAACCCGAAAAGGTGGTCCCGCATTTCGATGTGACTCCGATACTGCGGCCGGATCTGTTGAGCTCACAGGATTATCAGTCTCCGCCACAATCGCATTCGCTTCGGCTGCCCCGGCGTTCGACGCGGAACGACCAGACGGCAGGAAAACAATGCATTCAGAGTCGCCGTTAATCAGCGCTGTCTCCAGAGACTCAGTCAGTCGTTCAGACTGTTCCTCATTGATTTGCAGTCGGTCCAGAATTACGGTCAGCTCGGACGGTATCGAGTGCTCGGATCCAGTCAGTAACTCAGCAGCCAGGCTCTCAATTTTCTGCACTCTGCCGAAACACAGCACTCGGCTGAAGCCCCTTTGCTGAAGGCTCTGCAGCAGTGAGGAAAAAGACTCCTGTGGCGTCCCAACTGACTCCGCAGGCGTTCGAAACGCAATCATCGCTCGACTGCCGCGACGCTTTTCCTGCAGCCAGGCGGCCGCCGATTCTGCCGTAAAACTGACAACTTCAGATCCGCATTCGGGGCAAAACAAACTTCCGGCACGCACAAAAAGCAGGCGCAGATAATCGAGAATCTCCGTCCGAGTGCCCACAGTGCTGCGGTTCCCCTGAACCCGCTGGTTTTGACGGATCGCAATCGCCGGAGGAATGCCGTCAATGCGGTCAGCAGCCGGACGTTCGATACGGTCGAGAAACTGTCTGGCCGATGGCGAAAATGTCTCGATGTATCGCCGCTGCCCCTCGGCAAAAAGCGTATCGAATGCCAGACTGCTCTTGCCAGATCCGCTCACCCCGCATATGACCGTCAGCGCGTTTCGCCGAATTCGAACGCTGATTCCTTTCAGGTTGTGAACGCGCACACCTTCCAGTTCAATCTGAGCAGATGCACTCACGTCCATTCTTTCCGTCCGGAAAAACAGGAATCTCTTTTGCGGGGTCGGTACTCGACTGATTCATCCGCTGCTGATTCGCCGATGATCGGCTAATCTGGTACTGAACCAGGGAATGCGTCTGAACCTTCCGGCAGAATGGCGTTCTATGTCACTTCCACGACCGCTTTAATGACGCCTGTTTCCGGTCGAGTGAAGGATTCAAATTCCTCTATCATGTTGTTAAACGATGTTCGGTGAGTAATCCACGGAGCCGTATCAATTGTCCCGTCTTCAATCAGCCTGATAATCCGGCTGAAGTCTGCCGGCATTGCATTTCGAGACGCTTTGATAGTCATTTCCGGTCGATGCAAAGTGGGATGAGTAAAGGTGATCTCCTCGGTTGTGATTCCCACATAGACCAGCGTTCCGGTATGAGCCACATACTTTAGTGCACCTGACATTGAGTGGCGATTTCCCGTTGCGTCAGTAACAACCGCATACATATCTCCACCGGTAATCTGCTTCATCTGCTCCAGCTCGGAACCATCTCCCGTAAAATGGATCGTATGTTCGATTCCATACTTCCGGCGACAAAACTCGAGCCTTGAGGGCACCATATCCATCAGGGTCACTGTGGCACCGCTCAATCGGGTGAACTCGAGCGTGGCCAGCCCAATTGGCCCGGCACCGATGATCATCACATGGTCACCTTTTTGCGGTGCAGCTCTGTCGGTCGCATGGCATCCGATTGCCAGTGTTTCCACAAGCGCCAGCTGCTCATAAGAAAGATGACGGGAAGGGTGAAGCTTGTCGGCTCGTATCAGAAATCGCTCGCACAGCCCGCCGTCAACCATGACACCGATGACGTTCAGCGATGTGCAGCAGTTCCCATTCCCTCTTCTGCAGGCGTAGCAATGACCACAGTTCATGTAAGGTTCCACGCTGCATCGATCGCCTGGCCTGACCGACGTTACGTTTTCGCCAACCTCCAGGACTTCAACACCCAGCTCATGTCCCGGAATTCTTGGATAACGAAAGAATGGAAATTTCCCCAGGTATCCACTCAGATCGGTGCCGCAGATTCCCATCCGATGCGTCCGAACAAGCGCCATTCCGGCAGCCGGCGAACCTGGTTCGTCAATTTCCACATGGGCAAAATGTTTGGGTTCTTCCAGGCGAATTGCTTTCATCGTCCCACATCGTCTTCTGCTGAGTCACCTTAAAAAAGCGTGTTTACGATGCAGGAGGTTAACGGCCCGCGTCAGGAAAGAAAAACGGGTTCTTCAGGGAATTTCTCCGCAACTAATCACACGGCTATCATTGCCTCCTGCTCTGTTAATACTTCATTTTGGGGTACGATTGGGCATTCCTGCCCGTCAAAGTGCAGTCGGACAGGAATGTCCAACCTACATTTTAAAGGCTGACAGAGCACTCCGACGCTGCGTTCAACGACAAACATCCCGACTCCGTACCACAAATCAGGAATTTTGATGCGGCGTGGCGAGCGTCATTAAATCACTGATCCTTAACAATCACGGCGAATTTACCGGAAAAATGCCCGATTTAAGGCAAGACTTGCTTCCATTGTTCAGGAAACAGGCACATTCACTGTTGGAGATTTCCTGGCAGTCCGTAATATTCGTTCCATCGAATCAGAAGAGTGGATTCCCCAGTCGCGATGCTGACAATTTTGGCATTACAGGAAAAACTGCGGTGGGACCTTTTACCAGAAAATGAGCATGAAGGCAGACACAGGATTAATCAGCGGGCTGATCGGCGACTGCGAGCCGATGCAGGAAGTGTATCGGGTCACTCGCAAAGTCGCCCCGACTTCGGCAACTGTGCTTCTGACCGGCGAAACGGGAACGGGAAAAGAACTGATTGCTCGTGCGCTGCATGAACTGAGTCCCCGGGCCACCGGTCCGTTTATCCGAGTGAACTGCGGAGCGCTGTCAGAAAGCCTGCTTGAGAGCGAACTGTTTGGGCATGCCAAAGGCGCATTCACCAGCGCAATTGAGACGCGGACAGGACGGTTTGAAGCGGCTCACGGTGGAACCGTATTCCTTGATGAAATCAATTCGGTCAGCTACCAGCTCCAGGTAAAATTGCTGCGAGTGCTGCAGGAACACGAGTTTGAACGGGTCGGCGATACTCGAACCATTCGAGTTGACTGCCGGGTCATCGCGGCGACCAACGTGGATCTCCAGGATCAGATTCAGAGAGGCCGCTTTCGGGAAGACCTGTTTTATCGTCTGAACGTCATCCCCATTTTTCTTCCGGCCCTTCGAGACCGCCAGGAAGATATCCCGGATCTGGTCAGCTTCTTTGTTCGCCGATATTCCATGGCAAATGGACTGCCGGTTCCCCGAATCACTCCGGAAGCACTGCGGTATCTGATTCAGTATGACTGGCCCGGAAACGTTCGAGAGCTGCAAAACTACATTGAGAGAGCTCTGGTTCTGTCGACCAATGATGAAATTGGGGCCGATTTGCTTCCACAGCATGTACGTGGCCTTGCGCCCGTACGGATTGGACGCCGGGCGGCTGAAGACCTGGATACACTGTGCAGGGAACTTGTCAGTCGCCGGGTCGCTCAGGTCGGTGAAGATTCCAACGATGTGTACAATCAGGTGATTAACGTCGTCGAAAAGGAACTGATCCTGCAGGTCCTGCGGCAGTGCCAGGGAGTACAGACTCGAACGGCCACAAGACTGGGGATCAACCGGAACACTCTGCACAAGAAGATCGAAGACCACGATCTCAGCGCAGAGTCTCGCTAGTGCTCCGTCAAGACAAAGAGTTCGGGTTGAATGTAGTGGATCTTGCCAAAGATCCCATCGCTACAGGACCTTTAGCAAGGTCCACTACCCGAAATTCAAAGCTTGACAGAGCACTAGTCCTCAACCAAGCGAACTCCTTCGCTCGTGCGGTTGATATTTTCGAAAAGGCCTGAGAATTCCCTGAGGAAATACGTAGATTCGATATCACAGCGAATCAGGACGGATTTCAACAAGGA